>NZ_JBVHDI010000001.1:503727-614559 GCF_055563465.1 Amycolatopsis sp. NPDC000009 | reverse complement strand
CCGCGGGTCCGCGGGTGTGGGCAACGCCTCTTCCCAACGTTTCATGGTGGCTATTGTGGATTCCCCAACGCTTCCAGCGACGGCCAGACGCACTGCACGGGGTTCTCCGATGTCGCGAAAGTGGCTTTCGCAACATCCGGGGCCGGCACTCGGGCAGCCACGACACAACGACACGGCGCCCACTCCGAATAACCGCACACTCGCGACCACGATCCCACCCCAAGAATGGTATGACCACCGCGGTCATACCATTCTTCGTTTCTTGATCATTCCCTTTCCCTCGATTCACTCCTAACTTCGGTTGTAGAGCGAACAACGGCGAAGGGAAGCAAAATGACTCAGACCGCCACCGGACCACTGGACGGCGTTCGCGTGATCGACCTCTCGACGGTGGTCATGGGCCCGTACGCCGCGCAGATCCTCGGCGACCTCGGCGCCGACGTGATCAAGATCGAGTCCCCCGCCGACACCGTGCGGGTGGGCAAGTTCCGCACGACGCCGGGGATGACTCCGCTCAACCTGAACGTGAACCGCAACAAGCGCAGCGTCGCCCTCAACCTCAAGGACGAAGAGGAACGCGATCAGGCGCTCGAGCTGATCGACACCGCGGACGTACTGATCACCAACATGCGCCCCGGAGCGCTGAGCAGGCTCGGCATGGACTACGCCGACCTCGCCGCGCGCAACCCCGGCCTGGTCTACGCCCACGCGCAGGGTTTCCGGGGCGACTCCGACCGCGCCGGGCACGCCGCCTACGACGAGACCGTGCAGGCGTCGTCCGGGCTCGTCGACGTCGCGAACCGCGCGCTGGGCAAACCGGTCTACCTGCCGACGATCATCGGCGACAAGGTCTCCTCACTGACCATCGCCTACACCGTGCTCGCCGCGCTGGTGCACCGCGACCGGACCGGTGAGGGCCAGCGGGTCGAGATCCCGATGACGGACACGCTGATCGCGTTCAACCTCGTCGAACACCTCGCTGGGCACGTCTTCGAGCCCGCGGAGGGCCCGACCGGCTTCGGCCCGTCGCTGAACCCGGGCCACCAGGCGGTGCACACCAAGGACGGGATGGCCTGCGTGATCCCGTACAACCCGCGGAACTTCCGCGACTTCTTCCACGCCGCCGGGCGGCCGGAACTGGCCGAGGACCCGCGGGTCAACGGCGACGCGATCGACGGCGCCGACCACGAGGCGCTGGCCGCGATGATCGCCGAATGCGCCCCGGCGCTGACCACCGAGGAGTGGACCGAGGTCTGCGCGAAGCACAGCATCCCGATGGCCCCCGTCCTCGAACTCGACAAGGCGCAGGACGACGAGTACGTCCGCGAGGGTCACCTGCTCGACGTCGTCGAGCACCCGAGCGAGGGCTCGATCCGCACCATCGGCATCCCGGTGAAGTTCTCTCGGACCCCCGGTTCCGTCCGGCGGCTGGCTCCCCTCCCGGGTCAGGACACCGAAGAGGTCCTGCGCGAACTCGCCACCACTCGCTGAGGAAGAAACCATGAGCACCGAAGTACGTACGGAACGGGTCGGCGGCACGCTGCTGATCACGATCGACCGGCCATCGGCCCGCAACGCGGTGAACGCCGCCGTCGCGGCGGGCCTGGCCGAAGCACTCGACCTGCTGGAGTCCGACCCCGCGCTGCGGGCCGGAGTCCTGACCGGCGCGGACGGCTCGTTCAGCGCCGGAATGGACCTCAAGGCGGCGTTGAAGGGCGAGTCGCCCGAGATCCCCGGCCGCGGGTTCGGCGGCCTGACCGAGGCCGAACTGTCGAAGCCGCTGATCGCGGCCGTCGAAGGCTGGGCGATGGGCGGCGGATTCGAGCTGGCGCTGGGCTGCGACCTGATCGTCGCCGCCGAAGACGCGAAGTTCGGGCTGCCCGAGGTCAAACGCGGCCTGATCGCCGCCGGCGGTGGCGTGATCCGGCTGCCGAAGCGGATCCCGCACCACCTGGCGATGGAGTTCCTGTTCACCGGCGAGCCGATCGGCGCCGAACGCGCCGGAACCCTCGGTCTGGTGAACCGGGTCGTCCCGAGCGGGGAGGCCGCCGCGGTCGCGCTGCAACTGGCCGAACAGATCGCCGCCAACGCTCCCCTGGCGCTGGCCCTGGTCAAGAAGATCGTCCGCGCGGCGGACGGCGTTCCCGACGCGCAAGCGTTTGCCACCCAGCGTTCGGAGCTTCCGGCGCTGATGAACTCGGCCGACGTCCGCGAGGGCATGCGGGCCTTCGCCGAGCGTCGCGCTCCACAGTGGACAGGTGAGTGAGATGAAACAGCAAGACGTTCTCCGGCAGGTGACCACGCCGCTCACGAACCCGGCCTACGCGCCGGTGGTGCCCCGGTTCACGAACCGCGAGTACCTGAACATCGTCTACCGCACCGACGCCGGCGCCCTGCGCGCGGTCGTGCCGGAGCCGCTGGAGATCGACGAGCCGCTGGTGCGGTTCGAGGTGATGAAGATGGGCGACGTCAGCGGTTACGGGCCCTACACCGAGTCCGGACAGGCGATCCCGGTGAGTTTCGAGGGTGAGCGCGGCGAGTACCTGCACGCGATGTACCTCGACAACTTCCCGGCCACCGCGTCCGGCCGCGAGATCAGCGCCTACCCGAAGACCATCGGCTCGCCGCGGTTGTTCGCCGAGAACGGCGCGCTCGTCGGGACGCTCGACCACGGCAGCCAGCGCGTCGCGACCGCGACAATGGGCTACAAGCACCACCGGCTGGACGTGACCGACGCCGAAGCGCAGATCACCGTGCCGACGTTCATGCTCAAGATCATCCCGGACTACGACGGGTCGCCCCGGGTCTTCGAGCTGGTCCGCACCGAGATCACCGACGTGGTGGTCAAGGAAGCGTGGACCGGACCGGCCCGATTGCAACTGTTCCAGCACGTGCTGGCCCCGCTCGCCGATCTCCCGGTGCTGGAGGTCGTTTCGGCGAGCCACATCCTCACCGACCTGACACTCGCCCCGGTCAAGCCGGTCTACGACTACTTGAAGGGAGCTCGGTCATGACCTTCCGGAACGCCGCGGTGATCGGCGCAGGCACCATCGGCCTCTCGTGGACGGCGTTGTTCGCCGCACACGACATGGAGGTCCGGGTCTCGGACCCGCGGCCCGATCTCGCCGACGCCGTCGCCGGCGCGCTGGAGACGTTCGCTCCGCATCTCGGCCGGACCGTCGCGGACCTCGCTCCTCGCGTCCACCTCGCCGCGGACGTGTCCGAAGCCGTCCGTGACGCGGATGTCGTGCAGGAGAACGGACCCGAGAACGTCGAGTTCAAGAAGGACCTGTTCGCGACCCTGGTCCGCGAGGCGCCGTCGCACGCGCTGCTGCTCAGCTCGTCTTCGGCGATCCCTTCGTCCGCGTTCGCCTCGGAACTGGACGACGCGTCGCGGGTGCTCATCGGGCACCCGTTCAACCCGCCGCATCTGATCCCGCTGGTCGAGGTCGTGCCCAGTGAACGCACCAGCGCCGAGTCGGTGGACCGCGCCGTCGAGTTCTACCGGTTCGCCGGCCGCACGCCGGTGGTGGAACGCAAGGAGATCCCCGGCTTCGTCGGCAACCGGCTGCAGAACGCGCTGAGCCGCGAGGCGATCTACCTGGTGGAACAGGGTGTCGTGTCACCATCCGAAGTGGACGCGGTGATGACGAATTCGCTCGGCATCCGCTGGTCGACGGTCGGGCCGTTCCTCGGCTCGCATCTGGGCGGCGGCCCCGGCGGCTACCGGCACATGGCCGAGCACATCGGCAAATCGATGAAGCAGATGTGGGCCGGCCTCGGCACGCCTTCGCAGAACCCCGAAGAACAGGAACGGCTCATCGAAGCCGTCGAATCCGCTTACGGCTCCTCCACGTACTCGGAACTCGCCGAGACGCGCGACCGCAAGCAGCTCGCCGTGCTGTCCGCTTTGGACAGTGCCAGGGAGGAGAACTGAAATGACCGCAGACTTCTACGCCTACGAGGACCTGCTGCCCGAGGAAGAGCGCAAGCTGCTGCTCAAGACCCGTGACTTCATGCGCACCGAGGTCAAGCCGCTGGTCAACGAGTACTGGGCCAAGGGCGAGTTCCCGCACGAACTCGTCGGCAAGTTCCGCGAACTCGGCCTCGCCGGGCTGCCCTACGAGGGTTACGGCGAGCACCTTCCGGCCACCAGCCACCTGCTCAGCGGCATGATGGCGATGGAGATGACCCGCACGGACCCGTCCGTGGCGACGTTCTTCGGTGTCCACAACGGACTCGCGATGTACAGCATCTACTCGGGTGGCGACCAGGAGCAGCGCGATCGCTGGCTCCCGTCGATGGCGGCGATGGACAAGATCGGTGCCTTCGCGATGACCGAGCCGCTCGGCGGTTCCGACGTCGCGGGCGGCATGCGGACGACGGCGCGGCGCGAGGGCGACACCTGGATCCTCAACGGTGCCAAGAAGTGGATCGGCAACGCGACCTTCGCGGACCTGGTCATCGTGTGGGCCCGCGACGAGGAGGACAACCACGTCAAGGGTTTCGTGGTCGAGAAGGACTCGCCGGGGTTCGTGCCGGTCAAGATCGAGAACAAGTTCGCGTTCCGGATCGTGGAGAACGCGGAGATCACGCTGACCGACGTGCGGGTGCCGGAAGCCAACCGGTTGCAGGGCATCGATTCGTTCCGCGACGTCGCCGAGATCCTGCGCGCGACCCGCGGCGGCGTGGCCTGGCAGGCGCTGGGCGTGATGATCGGCGCCTACGAACTCGCGCTGGACTACGCCAAGGAACGCGAACAGTTCGGCCGTCCGATCGCGCGGTTCCAGCTGGTGCAGGATCTGCTGGTGAAGAGCCTCGGCAACATCACCGCGTCGTGGGGCATGCTGGTGCAGCTGGCAAGGCTGCAGGACGCCGGGATCTTCAAGGACGAACACTCGTCGCTGGCGAAGGCCTTCGTGACCTCGCGGATGCGGGAGGTCGTCGCCTGGGGCCGCGAGATCTTCGGTGGCAACGGGATCGTGCTGGACAACGACATCATGCGGTTCTTCACCGACGCCGAGGCGATCTACTCGTTCGAAGGCACGCGGGAGATGAACACGCTGATCGTCGGGAAGGCCATCACCGGCCAGAGCGCCTTCGTGTAAGCCTCGTTTCGCGCGTGAAGGCCCCCTTCCCTCGGCTGAGCCGAGGGAAGGGGGCCTTCACGCGCGGTACTTCTTGCCGCAGGTGTCCTGGGTGCCGGAGGCGAAACCGTCGCGGAAGGCGGCGACCCTGGCGAAGCCGGCCGGGAGTGTCCGGCCCCGGACGTCCGCCGCGATCAGGCTGTTCCGCGTCAGCATCTCCGCGATCGCCTCGTCGAGGTCTCCCGGTGACAACGCGAGGGCCCCGCCGTCCACGAGGGTCGACGCCCAAAAGCCGGTGAGGCACGCGGTGCGCTGCGCGGCCACCGGTCCGTCGAGCCGGAATCCGCCCTCCTGCTGGACCGCGAGCGTGTAGCGCGACGCGACCTCGGCGAACGCGGCGAAATCACCGATGCCGCCCTGTCGTCCCCGGCGCGGCGGGGTGCCGATGCGGACCAGGCCGTCGAGGTCGAGGTTGATCTGGTTGGACTCCGAGCAGTACGACGCGAGCGCGTCCTCCGCAGTCACACCGCAGGCGGCTCCGGTGGTGAGCGTCGGCGGGGTGGCCGCGAGGCGGAAGGCCCGCCGCAGGCTGGTGGTGAGGTCGGCGAGTGCCCGACGATCGTCGAGCCGGACGTTCTCCGTGGACGAACCGGATCCGGCTTGGGTGCTCCGGCCTTCGATTTCGCGCTCGTCGATCTTCGCGCACCGGGCGGGCCCGTCGGTGAAGCCGAACTGGAACGCGGACACCCGGTCGAACGCGTTGCCGTGCGCGCCGTCGTCGTCGAAAGCCACGCCCGCGGAGTCCCGGATCTGGAACAACGCCGTGAGCACCTCGTTGAGCCCGCGGCCGGTGGACACCTGGAACATCGGCGACCGGCCCTCGGCCACCCAGCGGAAGTACGCCCCGGTGTAGCAGTCGGCCTGCTGCTCCTTGACGATCGACGGACTCGAAGCGGGCAGACCCAGCCGGAACTGGACGGCGTGGCCGATCTCGTGGGCGAGTACGGCCATGACCGCCGCCGGGCCGAGGGAATCGTTGAGCGACGGCAGCAACTCCCCGCGATCCCAGGCGACGACGTCCTGCCCCGAGCAGTAGAAGGCGTTCACCAGCCCGGCCGTCGAAGCGCCGCAGAGCACGCGGCCACGGCCCGCCGAATCGTAGGAGACGAGAGTGGCCAATGGCCGAAACTCGCGCTTGAAGGTCGCGGGCAGATGCTCGCGCCAATACCGCTGGACGTCGGCGACGGCGTTGGCCGCGAGCCTGTCGATCTCACCGCCGTCCCCACCGTCGACCGGGAGACCGGCGTCGAGCACGCCGGGTTTGAGACCGCTGGGGCCGTCGGTGATCTCAAGCCCGGCGATCCGGGTGGGATCCACCGGTTGCGCCACTCCGCCCACGGTCGCGGCACAACCGGCGAGACAGAGGGCGAGACTCATCAGAATCGTCCAGCGCTTCATCACACCGTCCCCGTCTCCGTGAGCACCCTGACGGCAGGGACACGGACGGCGGCGCGGCGCGGTTCAAAAGAATCTTGGGTGTTCCCGGGTGACTGGTGTGTTCGTCTCCCTGCTCTTGGACTCGATCCTCCTGAGACGGCGCGGGTTCCCCGAAGACCGCAATTAGTCGGCTGGGTGCTTGAGAGTAATCGTCGTTTCGCGACCGAATCACCCTTCAGTGTTGGTTCGCTCTTTTCGTTGTCGCTTAAAATTACGAACATTTGTTCTATTGTTTGCGGTATTCTGGAGAGGTGTCCGAGACCTTTCTCCCCGAGTTGCCGCAGGAGTTGTGGCGTGCCGGCAAGGTGGAGCTTGCGCATGGTGTGCAGCAGTCTTTGCGGGTGATTCGGATGGCGACTGCCGGTTTGGGGCAGTTTTTGGCGGAGATCGAGAATCGGGGCCCCAAAGACTTGTATGGGTATGGTCGTACGGATAAGTGGTTCGCGGATATGGCGGGGCTATCGGTGGGTGAGGCGCGTGCGGTGGTGAACCGTGCCCTCGCCTTGAACCCGACGCGGGCTTTGGATGGCACCGAGGTTCCGCCGGTCGCTCCCGCGACGGCTGTGGTCGCCGCTCAGGGGTTGGTCGGGGATGAGCGGATCGATCAGATCCTGGAGATCTTGAAGCGGCTTCCCGCCGACACCTCCACCGAAGACCGCGCCACCGCGGAGAAGATCCTCGCGAACCTTGCCCGGGAGGCCGGTCCGCAGCAGTTGGCGGACGCCGAGGCGAACCTGCTGGGCTGGCTCGACCCCGACGGCAAAGAACCGAAAGATCCCGAACCGAAGGAACCGCGCCGGGAAATCACGTTGGAGCGCCGTAAGGACGGGTTCTGGAAGCTGACCGGTCTTTTGGACGATGAGACCGGGGCTCGCACCGCCGCCGCACTGGAGGCGCACGCTCAGCCGCGGCCGGTGGACGAGTTCGGGCAAGCCGATCTGCGGATGAAGTGCGAACGCCTGGGAGACGCCTGGGTCGATCTCCTCGACTTGGCGATCGCCTGCCCGGACCAACCGGGAACCAGCGGCTACCGCACCTTGGTGCACGTGACCATCGGGCTCGATGAGTTGAAGTCGGGTCTCGGGACGGCGTATCTGGATTTCGTGGGGACGATGACCGCCCGCGAAGCCCGGCTCGCCGCCTGCGACTGCCTCATGCTCCCCGTCGTCATGAGCGCCGCCGGAGAACCCCTGGACATGGGACGGCTGCGACGGTTCGTCACCCCAGGCCAAAGACGCGCGTTGAACATCCGCGACGGCGGCTGCGCCTTCCCGGGCTGCCATCGGAAACCGAAGAATTGCCACGCCCATCACATCGTCCATTGGGCAGACGGCGGGCCCACGGATCTTCGGAATCTGGTGCTGCTGTGCGGATTCCATCACCGGTTGATTCATCACGGTGACTGGGCAGTACGGATGGCCGCCGATGGGTTACCGGAGTTCATCCCACCTCAATACCGGGATCCGCTTCGACAACCCCGGCGCAACACCCTGCACCACCGCTGAACCTGCGAGGAGCCCGTCGGCCACACCGGTGACGGGCCCCTCGGCATGCCCACACAGTCGTGCGTGACCGGACCGATCACGCACGACTGTGTGGATTTCGGGACATCCAACGTCCCGAAATCCACACAGTGCACCACCAGCGGTCCGACCACGACCGAAGGACCAGCGCTCGCGCCCTGGCCGGAATCCGGCGTCGCTCCGAAGGCGCAACCAAACGCTCACCTCAGGCCGTAACCCGCTCGTACAACGTCCGCCCGTGCCCCACGCTGCGTCGGCCCGAAGGCGCAACTAAACGCTCGTCCGGCGGATACTCGGCGCCAGCACACCTTCCGGCACTTCGCGTCGTCACCGGGCGCACGACCGGCATCCCCGATGAACTGCATCGCGTGCGCCGCCGCGGCATCTCCCCCACCACAGAACCCCGACGGGCCCGACCGCTCAGTTCACGCAACCCGCCATCGCGGACGGCGTGGAAGCAACAGAAGACGAAGGCGGCGCGGCGACAGAAGACGTGGCCGCGACCGGTTTGATCCCGATCCCGCCGGTCGGCTCCCCCACCGCGGCGACGCTCGTCGCGTTCAGCGCGGCCTTCACGAACGCCTGCACCTCGGCAGGGTCCACCTTCACCGCGTCGCCGTCCGACGGCGTCGGCAGGGAGAGACTCTGGACCGGGATCGTCTGGAACTTCAGCGCCCCGGAACTCATCCCCCGCAACTGTTGCGCGAAGCTGAGCACGTCCCAGCCGCGGTCGAGCACGACCGAACCCTGGATCGCGCCGACCAGGGCGCCCAGCCGGGTGGGGTCGGTGAACGTCCCGGCGTCCAGGACGGTCTTGGCCATGCTCGAAAGGAACGCCTGCTGCCGGGCGATGCGGTCGAGGTCGCTGGGCAGCCCGTGCCGCTGCCGCACGAAAGCGAGCGCCTGCGGGCCGGAGAGCAGCTGCTTGCCCGCCGGGAACGACGCCCCGGAGAACTTGTCCTGCACCGGTTCGTTGAGGCAGACCTCGACCCCGCCGACGGCTTCGCTCAGCGCGGAGAACCCGGCGAGGTTGACCGCCGCGTAGTGGTTGATCGACAGACCGGTGAACCGCTCGATCGTCTGGATCGTGAGTTTGGCGCCCGCCTCGTTGGCCTTGACCTCGAGCTGCGGACCGGACAGGCCCTGCGCGCGCAGTGAGTTCATCGCGGCGTTCTTGCCGCGGCTGTACGCCGAATTGATCTTGTGCTTGCCGAGCCCGCCCGCGATGTCCACATAGGAATCGCGCGGGATCGAGATGGCCGTCGCGCCGGCTCCGCCCGCCGGGATGTGGACGATGATCATCGTGTCGGTGGTGTCACCGCCGTCGTCGCTGTCGCCGGCGTGCAACGCGTCGAGGACGTTCTGCGGCAACGGGTTCCCGTTCGTGTCGGTGCGGGAGTCGATTCCGACGAGCAGGATGTTCTGCGCCACCTTCAGCGGTTCCCCCGCCGGGCCTTCGGGCATCTGGGCGGAGGGCGCGATGACGTCGGCAGTGACGATCGCTTGGTCCAAACGGCTCAGCTGGGTCCAGGCGAAACCCGTGACACCCAGGACGGCCGTCGACACCAGGCCCAGTGCGACGCGGCCGCCGATCCGCCGTCCTCGCGACGTGAGCAGCACGACTTCTCCCCGCTTCCGTGAATGATCCCCCGCATTCGAGGATCACCGCGTTAGCTGGGAATTACCTGAGAAACGTGTCATAACCGGGTCTTAAAGCCCGTTCGGAGCAGCCGGAGTGATCAAGCAGACAACCGGCCGCGACACCGAGTACCGGACCGACCGCGCAGCGCTCCCCTACCGGGGCATCCGTCGCCAGATCGCCCGTGGCACCACGCGCATCACCGAGAACACCAGCCTCAGAAGTCCCGGCACCCACACGGTTCCCCGGCCCTTCCGGAGCGCGGCGACCGTCGCGTCGGCGACCTGATCCGGGGTACTGGAGAACGGCGCGGGCGACATTCCCTCGGTCATCCGCCCGATCACGAACCCGGGCCGGACGAGCAGGAGGTGCACGCCGGTGCCGTGCAGGGCATCGGCCAGGCCGCTCGCGAAACCGTCGAGACCCGCTTTCGCCGATCCGTAGACGTAGTTCGCCCGCCGGACCCGTACCCCGGCGACCGACGAGAAGACCACCAGGCTTCCGTTTCCTTGCTCACGAAGCACATTGGCCACATGCGTCAGCACACTCACATGAGCCACATAGTCCGTGTGGACGATCGCGACGGCGTGGGCGGCGTCCGCTTCGGCGCGCGCCTGGTCGCCGAGGATTCCGAAAGCGGTGACGACGACGTCGAGCGGCCCGTGGTCCGAGGCGACCTTCTCCAGCAAGGGGCCGTGCCCGGCGAGGTCGTCGGCGTCGAACTCGACGGCTTCGACGGTTTCCGCCCCCGCGGCCAGCAGCCGCCGGGATTCCGCGCCGAGGTCCGCGCTCCGTCGTGCGGCCAGCACGATCCGGCGCGCCCCGCCCTTGGCGAGCCGTTCCGCGACCGCGAGGCCGATCTCGCTGCGTCCGCCCAGTACCAGCACCGTTCCGCTCACCCGCCGCAGTCTGCCAGGCGGCCCGGCGCCGTTCGCCAGTGGCACGCTTCACAGACTGCAATTTTGCAGTATCTGCATCTTTAAGCGTATCGTGGTGCTCATGCCCGAACCCGTCAAAGGTCTCCGCGAGCGCAAGCGGCTGGAAACCCACCGCGCGCTGGCGACCACCGCCGTCCGGCTCGTCGCCGAACGCGGCCTGGACCAGGTGACGGTCGAGGACATCAGCGCGGCGGCGGGGGTTTCACCGCGCACCTTCTTCAACTACTTCGCGTCCAAAGAGGACGCTGTCGTCATCGCGCACGCCGACAACGCCGAGCGGACCCAGCGCACCATCGACAAGTTCCTTGCCACGCCGAAGGAAGTCAGCACTCCACGTGCTTTCGTCGACGCGTTGAAGGAAGACTTCGCCCAGGTCGACGAGAACCGCGAAGAGTGGATCGGCCGGATGAAGGCCATTCAGGAGAACGCCACCCTCCATTCGCGCGCGGTGGCCATGAACCACGACACCATCGCGCCGCTGATCGAGGCGATCGCGCGCCGTACCGGCGTGGATCCCAAGGCCGAGCTGTACCCGGCGCTGCTGCTGTCCACGCTCGGCGGCGCGGTGAACGCCGTGCTCATGCTCTGGTACCAGCACGACGGCCGGGTCTCCGCGCTCGATCTGCTGGACGACGCCGTCGAAACGCTTCTCGCCGGGCTCCCGGAGCCCGGCGGCCGTGCGCGCTGACGCGCCCGGCACCACAGAACACGAAGGGGGACGCCCATGTCCGTATCCATGACCGAACCACGGGAACCGGAGGCCCCGGCGGGCTCGATGGACCGCAGACAGGTCCTCGAAGCGATGTCGGGGCTGATGATGGGCATGTTCGTCGCCATCCTCGCCTCTACGGTGGTCGCGAACGCGTTGCCGCGGATCGTCTCCGAACTCGGCGGCTCGCAGGCCTCCTACACCTGGGTGGTCACCACCGAACTGCTCGCGATGACCGCGACGGTTCCGCTCTGGGGCAAGCTTTCCGATCTGTACAACAAGAAACTGCTGATCCAGCTCTCGCTCGGCCTGTTCGTGATCGGTTCGCTGGTCGCCGGGTTCGCGGGCAACATCGAGCTCCTGATCGCCAGCCGGGTCGCGCAGGGCATCGGCGCCGGCGGGCTCACCGCGCTCGCGCAGGTGATCATGGCCGCCATCGTCTCCCCGCGGGAGCTCGGTAAGTACTCCGGCATCTTCGGTGCCGTGTTCGCCGTCGGGACCATCGCGGGCCCGCTGATCGGCGGCGTCATGGTGGACACCTCGTGGCTCGGCTGGCGCTGGTGCTTCTTCCTCGGCGTCCCGTTCGCGGTCGCGGCGATCCTGCTGCTGCAGCGCACCTTGAACCTGCCGACGATCAAACGTGACGTGAAGGTCGACTATCTCGGCGCGTTCCTGATCATGGCCGGTGTCTCGACGCTGCTGGTCTGGTCGTCGCTGGCCGGGCACCAGTTCGCCTGGGGCTCCTGGTGGACGGCAGGCCTGGTGAGCGCCGGCGTGATCGTCCTCGCCCTCGCCGTCTACGTCGAGTCGAAGGTGGCCGAACCGATCCTGCCGCTGGGCCTGTTCCGCAACCACACGGTCGCCCTCACCACCCTGGCGAGCTTCCTCGTCGGTGTCGCGATGTTCGGCGGCACGGTGTTCCTGTCGCAGTACTTCCAGCTCTCGCTCGGCAAGTCGCCGACGGTGGCCGGGCTGCTGAGCCTGCCGATGATCTTCGGCATCCTCGTGTCCTCCACGGTCTCCGGCCAGCTGATCAGCCGGACCGGCAAGTGGAAGAGCCACCTGCTGCTCGGCGCGGCGCTGATGACCGCGGGCCTCGGCCTGCTGGGCACCATCGACGCGAAGACGAACCTCGTCGTCCTCGGCGCGTACATGGTGCTGCTGGGCGTGGGCGTCGGCATGCTGATGCAGAACCTGGTCCTGGTTTCCCAGAACGACGTCGACGCGCACGACCTCGGCACGGCGACGTCCACGCTGTCGTTCTTCCGCAGCCTCGGCGGTTCCATCGGGGTGAGCGCGCTCGGCGCGGTGCTCGCGAACCGGGTCCTCGCGCTGATGAGCGAGAAGCTCGGACCGCTGCCCGGCGGCGAAGGCGGCGCGGTGCCGAATATCGCCACGCTGCCCGAACCGGTCGCGAACGTCGTCCGCGAGGCGTACGGGGAGGCGACCAGCGAACTGTTCCTGATCAGCGCGCCGATCGCGCTGCTGGTCGTCGTCGCCGTCGCCTTCCTCAAGCACAAGCCGCTCAAGACCCAGTCGGGCAACGAGCGGCTGGCCGAGGAGACCGCCGCCGCCTGACGGCCATGACAGAGGGGCCCGGTTCACGGAACCGGGCCCCTCTTTTTTCGCGCGCACGAAGACCACGGCGGAAATTCGGCAACATGATCGAATGCTTTCAGGCGGCACTGCCGACGCGAATCACGTGGCGTCGCTCGCTACCGGTCAGCCCGCCGAAGACGCCATGGGCCAACCCGTTTTCCACGGCGTAAGCCAGGCAGGCCGATGTGACCGGGCACCGGGCGCAGACGGCCTTCGCCCTGGCAGCCTGCCGTGCGCCGGGGCCGGTTTCGGTGACCGGGAAGAACAGTTCGGGATCCTCACCGCGGCAAGCGGCCTCGCTCAGGTCACCCGCCATCCTCGTTTCCATTTTCCTATCACCTCCTTTTTTCCGATTTTCTCTTCCTCGTCAAACGACTTCCGGGTATCCGGCCCCGTACGCCACGCAAACATCACCTTGACCGAATCGTTACACTCAGCGGCCCGCTCACTGCACCTGTCCCTGTGAGGGCATTCGCGTCAGGCAGCGGAGAGCGGTGAGTGCGGGTGATGGGCCACGACGGGTTCGACGAGTTCTTCCACGCCGAATTTCCGCTGCTCACCGGCTTCTTGTGCAAGGCGGGCTTCGCGCTGGACCCCGCGCGGGACGCGGCCGCGGAGGCGATGCTGAACGCCTACGAGGGCTGGCAGGGCATCGCTCAACCGAAGGCCTGGGTCCGCCGAGTCGGGCACCGGCGGGCGAAGGAACGGACAGCGTCCCGGGACGACTGGGTCTTCGACGACGCCGGCCGGGAGGACAAACTCAGCGCCCTCGCCGACGAGGCGTCGTCCGTCCTGACGATGCTGGGCAGGCTGCCGAAACGCCAGCAACTCGGCATGGCGTGGGCGCTGGACGGCTACTCGTCGCGGGAGATCGCCGGGGTGCTCGGCATCGCGGACGAGGCGGTCGGCGCGACCCTCCGCCACGCGCGTGGTCGTCTGGCGGAGCACGACCCCGCCTTCGTCGACCACCTGGACAGCGCCAACAGCGCCTTCATCGACGCGCTGAGGACGGGCCTCGACGTCGACGACACCCTGTCCCGGATCAAGAACCGCGCGATGATCAGGGAACTCGCGCTGGTGGCGCCGGGCACTCCGGCGGAGTCGGAACCCGAACAGGTGACGCCGTCGCGCTGGTACACCCTCGACGAACCCGTCGCGGCCGCCGGACGAGGTGACCGGCGGGCGCTGAACCAGCTGCTGACCACCATCCGCCCGCTCGTGATCCGGTACTGCCGGGCGCGGATCGGCAGGCAGGAACGGACCTACGCCTCGGCGGACGACGTCGCGCAGGAGGTCTGCGTGGCGATCCTCCGCGCGCTGCCGACCTACCGCGAACGGGGGCGTCCGTTCCTCGCCTTCGTCTACGGCATCGCCCACCACAAGGTCGCCGACGCCCGGCGCGCCGCCGCCCGCAACCGCACCGAACCCGTCGCCGAAGTCCCCGACGGGATCTCGGAATCCGCCGGCCCGGAACAGCACGCGCTGCACAACGAATTGAGCGACCGCATGGGCGAACTGCTGCGGATCCTGCCGGACAGACAGCGGGAGATCGTCGTGTTGCGGATCGTCGTCGGCCTGTCCGCCGAGGAGACCGCCGGTGTGGTCGGCTCGACGCCCGGGGCCGTGCGGGTGGCGCAGCACCGGGCTTTGACGCGTTTGCGGAAAATCCTCACGGATACCTGATCGTCACGCGTCCGGCCGCCTGCCGGCGAGTACGGCGAGTCCGCACAGCACCACCACACCGATCGCGGCGACCACGGCGAGTCCGGCGGTGAAACCGTGGCCCCGCTGGACGAAGGTGCCGACGCTGCCGAGGACCGCGACCCCGAGCGCCAGCCCGAACTCCACGCTGGTCTCCGACAACGCCGACGCCGCACCGGCCCGGCCCGGTGGTGCCGCGCCGACCACGATCTCCGTGCTCAGCGCCATCACCGGGCCCAGGCCGAGGTAGATCAGCACGAGACCGGCGACCAGCGGCGTGATCCCCTCTTCGGCCGGGGTCAGGGCCAGCACGCCGAAACCGAGCGCCGACACCACCAAGGACGACGCGAACAGGCGGTGGACCGGGATCCGGCGAGCCAGTGCCGGAGCAGCGACCGACGTGAGCACCATCGCGACCGCGGAAGGCACCAGCCACATCCCGGCCACGATCGGAGACAGATCCGCTTCCTGCTGGAGATAAAGCGCGGCGAACAGGTAGATTCCGGCGACGCAGGTGAGCGCGGCGAGGAGGACGAGGAGCGCGTTCCGGAACGGGCGCTCCGCGAACAGCCTGAGGTCGACCAAAGGCACGCGCAACCGCCGCTGCCGCCGCAGGAACACGATTCCGGCGCCACCGCCGAGCAGCAGCGCGGTCCCGCCCGCCACCACTGACCCGCCCTCCGCGAGATGCTTGATGCCGTAGACGATCGGCAGCACGGTCGCCAGGGACAGGCCCACGCTCGCGAGGTCCAGCTTGCCGGGCTCGGGGTCGCGGTGCTCCGGCAGCAGGAACGGGCCGGTGATCAGCAGCAGGATCATCACCGGGACGGCGAGCAGGAACACCGAACCCCACCAGAACCACTCGAGCAGCAGCCCGCCCGCCACCGGACCGAGCGCCACGCCGCCGGACAGGCCGGCGGACCACAGTCCGATCGCGACCCCGCGCTGTCGAGGATCGACGAACATGCTCCCGATCAGGGCGAGGGTGGACGGCATGAGTGTGGCACCGGCGATGCCGAGCAGCCCGCGGGCGACGATGAGCAGTTCGGCCGACGGCGCGTAGGCCGCCAGTACCGAAACGACCAGGAAGGCCGCCGCGCCGATCAGCAGGAGCCGCCGCCTGCCGATGCGGTCGCCCAGCGTGCCCATGGTGACGAGGAAACCGGCGACCAGGAAGCCGTAGGCGTCGGAGATCCACAGCAGCTGGCCCGGGCTCGGGGCCAGCTCGGCGGAAAGACTGGGAAGCGCCAAGTAGAGCACCGTGGCGTCCATGGACAGCAACGCGGTCGGCAGGACGAGCACGGCGAGGCCGAGCCATTCCCGTGGCCCCGCGGAGATTTCGAGTTGTCGGTCGGACATACCGTGACGCTAAAGTCTCACATAGATGTGAGAGTCAAGGGCGAGTTGCGGAGGGGCCGTGCGCATCAGCGAACTGGAACGCAGGACCGGTGTCAGCCAGCGTCTTCTGCGTTACTACGAGGAACAAGGGCTGCTGCGGCCGGAGCGTCTCCCGAGCGGCTATCGCGTGTACGCCGAAGACGACGTCACCACCGTGGAGCACATCCGCAACCTCCTCGCCGCGGGACTGTCCACCACCACGATCGCCGATCTGCTGCCCTGTATGGGTTCCGCGGGCGGTCAGCTCATCGCCGACTGCCCGGAGCTGTTGCTGGACCTCCATCGGGAACGCGCCAGGCTCAGTGCCGCGATCGCCGAACTGACCACCGCCCGCGGCACCCTCGACCAGGTGATCGCCACCGCACCGCCCGCCGTCGAGCACGAGGCCGCCCGGCTGGGCGGCCTCGGCTAGGACGGGCTCACGGGCGGCAGCGTTCCGCGGTCGCCGCGGCCGTCTTCAGCTCGGGAGCCCCCAGGATGGCCGCGACCGGGTCGAGCACGCCGTGCGTGTCCTTCTGGGCGGCCATGAGCCCGTCGACCGCACGGCCTTGCGCGGCGGTGTCGTCCTTCCCCGCCGCGTCCAGATCCGCCTTCGCTTTCACGGTCTTGTCCCGTGCCGAGGTGTACTTCGTGAGGAACTCGCGCTTCGCTGCGTCTCCGGCGGGAACCGGCGCGGCGGGCAGCGCACTGAGACCGTCGACCGTCTTGGCCAGGATCCCCGCGTAGTGCCCGAGTTGCGCGCTGGTGCTCTTCTTGATGGCCTCTACGGTTTCCCCGCTCGCCGACGGCATCGTGTTGTTGCCCTCGACGAAATCCTTGACCGCGCCGCAGAAACCGTTCATCCAGGCCACCGCCGCGGCCGGCTCCACGGCGGACGGCGACGGCGCCGGCTGCCGGGCGGACGGTGCCGGATCCGGCGCACAACCGGCCAGCACCGCGGTGGCCAGGACGATTCCCGCGGCAACCGATGTCTTGTGGGCAGCGCACATGTCCGTTCCCCTCTCCCCGGCTGCTGATCCCGCCGGCTCGAGGACAGTGACACGGCGGCACGCACGCCGTCTGCGTCATCTGACGCACAACGAGAGGACCGGTAATTCCGGCGACGTGGAAGCGAGCGCTCTGTTAGCTTGGGCGAGCACTCCCGGTGCGCAGGTAACGGTTACTTCCTCTTTCACAGGAGAGACGCGGGTTCGAATCCCGCCGCGGGCTCCGGCCCGCGTCGACCAGCGGCCAAGGTCACTTTCGTCACCGTCACCGACTATTTCTCGGGAGCCCACAACTTCAGCTGTGCCCGGTGCGCAGGAGACGGATACTTCACCGTATTCCAAGGGTCGCGGGTTCGAGCCCCGCCCGGCAGGCATCCTGCCGGTAGCTCAATCGGTAGAGCATTGGACAAGCACCGTCGCCGACTTTTTCTCGGGCCACATCCGGAGTCGAAGCTCCCCTCGAACGAAACGAGGGTCGAGGTGTCGAAGTTCAACACCGCGGGCACCCGCCCGGCGACGGGCTCACCGATCACCGGTGTTCGGAGCGGCCTCACCCACGAAGGCGGGGACGGCTACCGGCGGGACACCAGGTCCGAGCTGTTCCTGCTCGCCGTCACCGACATGGTCGGCGAGAACACCTTCTACGAGACGGGCGACGAGCGCGACACGCGTTATGCCGCCCTCGTCCGGAAGGCCGCGCTCGCCGATCCCGAGTGGACGGCGCGGTTCCTGCGCTGGCTCCGCACGGAAGCGAACATGCGCACCGCCGCGATCGTCGGCGCCGCCGAATACGTCCGCGCCCGGCTCACCGCCGCGACGGAAGACCGGTCGTACGCCGCCACCACCGCGAACCGCGCCGTCGTCGGTTCCGTGCTCCAGCGCGCCGACGAGCCCGGCGAGCTGCTCGCGTACTGGACCTCGGTGTACGGCAGGAAGATCCCGAAGCCGGTCAAGCGTGGTGTCGCCGACGCCGCCGTCCGGCTCTTCCACGAAAAGTCCTTTCTCAAGTGGGATTCCGACGCGCGCGCCTTCCGGTTCGCCGACGTCCTCGGCCTGGCCCACCCGGACCCGAAGGACGCGGCGCAGGACGCTCTCTTCAAGCACATCGTCGACGTCCGGTTCAACCCCGGCAGGGAGGTCCCCGCCGAATTGCCGGTCCTCGGCGCCCGAGCGGAGCTCATGGCGTGGGACGAGGAGAAGCGACGCGATCTGTTCCGCGGCCCCGAACTCGACACCGCGCGGTCGGTTCTCCGGCAGGCGGGCATGACGTGGGAGTCCCTGGCCGGCTGGCTCCAGGGCCCCGTGGACGCGCGCGCTTGGGAGGCCGTGATCCCGTCCATGGGCTACATGGCGCTCCTGCGGAACCTCCGGAACTTCGACCAGGCGGGCGTGTCCGACGAGGTCGCCGAACGGGTCGCGACGCGTCTGGCCGATCCGGAGCAGGTGGCGAAGTCACGGCAGTTCCCGATGAGGTTCCTCTCGGCGTATCGCGCGGCGCCGTCGCTTCGCTGGTCGTACGCGCTGGAAAAGGCGATCTCGGAGTCGCTGTCGAACGTGCCCCGCCTCGGCGGGCGGACACTGATCCTCGTCGACACCTCGGGTTCGATGAACGCCGGTTTCAGCAAGGACGGCACGCTGATGCGCTGGGACGCGGCCGCGATCTTCGGGATCGCTCTCGGCGCCCGCTGCGAGACGGCGGATGTCGTGTCGTTCTCGAACGGCTACTACGGCGGCACCGGTTCGAAGGCCTTCGACGTGCGCGGCGGTGAGTCGCTGCTGCGTGCGCTCGACCGATGGAAGAACGGCGGCTACTTCATCGGCGCCGGCACCGACACCGTCGGCGCGGTCCAGCGCCACCTGCGTCCGGAGCACGACCGGGTCGTGATCCTGACCGACGAGCAGCACTCGGCGGGCAACGTCGACCAGGCGGTGCCGAAGGACACGGCGCTGTACACGTGGAACCTCGCGGGCTACCGGCACGGCCATTCGAGGTCCGGCCACGGAAACCGGCACACCTTCGGCGGCCTGACCGACCAGGCCTTCCGGATGATTCCGCTCCTCGAAGCCGGCCGGAGCGCCGACTGGCCGTTCTGACCTCTTGGGTGGGACCGTCCTCATCGGACGGTCCTGCCCGGCGGCGCGTGGTCTTCCCGTCGACCGTCAAGGCGGGCCTTCGGGCGCCAGCCGATCGTCCATAAGGGACACCTAGACCCGGCTCTGGCGCGAAAATGCGTTGGGTACCTTTTTCGACCCCGCGGCGCCGACCACTTCGGGAGCTCAGCGGCGGTTACGGCCCACGTCCCTTGTCGTTCAAGCGATGCGCGTTCAGGTTTCGGGGCTCGAACCGACGGCCAAAGGACCTTGAGACCGCAGATCCGGCAAGCCAACCAGTGTCGTCGAATACTAAATTTTTCCGTTTTTCGCAGGTCAACGCCAGTGCGGTGTAGACCGGCAAGCGCGACGGCCGCGCTAGACGTCTTGTCCACGGCGGTCATGCTCGGGGATGGCGGGTTCGCGCAGGACGAGGAGCACTCGATCAACCCAATCTCCGTCATTGATGAATACTTCGACTCGTCGAGATTTTCCGGTTAGCTGCACGCGCAGACATACAACGTCGTCAGAGTCGTGAGCCTTGACTTCCATTGATGGAACATTCAGCACACCTGCAAACTTCGAAACCAGCCCAGAAGAAGCGAATTCGGGAGCATCGCCATGGTAAACATCCACGCGCACCGGGCCATCGACATCAGCCTGCACTGCCACATAAAGCGAGTCATCCTCGAGATGAAAGGATTCATTGGCGGCATCCCAGGCATCATGGCCTGCCTTACTGGACACGTCCTCGAATACGAGCAAACCATGCTGAAAGAACGCAATTAACCCCCCTCCTTAGACCTCGATGTCCAGGTTTTCGAGTTCAGTTTTCTCAGAAGGCATAGCGATCAGCCCCCAATTGCCGTACGGTCCCGCATTGTTGCCTCATGGGGGTCACACACTGAGGACAGGCAGTGTGCCGCGCCCCCTCGGCACGGCCTGCGGGCTGCTGGTGGTCACGAACCCAGTTACCCTTCCCGCCGAGCACAACTCGGCAGGGCTCCCGTTTTCAGCTCTTCCGGAAGGCGCGAAATCTAATCAGCCCGATCGGACGAGGTCAGCAAGTTCGATTAGATACGCATTTGACCTCAAGTTGTCGTGAGCGGAAAACAGAACCTCGCAGGCAGAATCCAGAGCCCTGATTGGGGCCTCCCTCAATTCGAAGATAGAGACCGTTGAAACCACACTAGAAAAGCTATAAGACAGCTCCACCACGTCACCCACCTTCAAAGCCGATATTGAATCCTGAGTTTGCGAAGTCTCCACAACTGATTCACCAGACGATACGACTTCGCGGCGCAACTGAACAAGCATCAGAATGAAGTCCACAACAGGGAGGCCGGGCGTCCTCAAGTGAACCTCGTTGCACCCATCACCGATAACTACGTCGGAGCTGAAGTAGTAAAAAGTCAGGTCATTGCCCGTTAGTTCGCGAACCGAAAGCCCCGACAGGCCATCGGCATCCCAGGATGGGTCGTCGATACGAGGCAGGAATTCAAATGAAATCATCTCACCCCCTAGTGCATGAATTCGGCATCGCGGTGATGAAGTTACCTATCAACGGCGATTCTCATTCCATTCTGACCCATCGCACCCTGATCTGCCTCGCCCGACGACGCTGCGACGTCCTCTACGCCATGCCCGCAACCACACCCACTACCAACACCCCACCGCCCAAGCGGGCCGATACGAGGACGAGTCGGCATCGCCCGCCTCGAACCCACCGGCTTTGGCCCGGAGCCTCCGCCGAAGCACTTCAAGCTTGGAAACTGTTCGTCCACGAACCCATACATCGGCTCTGGGACTCTCACGGTGGCTGCGGCGTGCCGCAATGCTGCCCCGACCCGGCCGAACTGCGACGGACCCTAATCCTCGTCGCACACGCCTCATCCGCCCAAGGACACCAGAACCTTCCGGAAACCCACTCCCAGTTGACAACCAACATAGGGACACCGCCCGAAGTCGTGGCGATCAACATCTCGCACGAACCCTCGCGCAAGGCTACCGACAGACCTCAATTCCGTCGATGAGCCTGGCGCTGTCTTCTCCCCGCTGGCCGGTTCCGCACTCCTGGAACACACCGACAGAATCTAGCTGGGAGTGAGCGCCACAGCAGCCGCTCGTGCTCTTCCTGGCACAGCAAGCTGTTGCCGGAGCGATGTGCAATCGGCGAACCAGCTGGCCCGCGAACACACCAGCTTGCCCAGCTGTAGAAGCAAAGAACTCCGGACCTGCCGAAGTCCCCGCCGCAGCGGTTGTGACGAGGAAGCAGAAAAACTGCTACGCCACCAACCCGGCTCCGCAAAAGCGCTTCTCCTATCGGCACACCGGAGGAAACGGAGCCCAGCCACGATCAACGCCTAGGAGAAATTGCCGCCGAAGGGCCAACATCCCCGCAGGTCGGCAGCGATGTCGATATGGTGGGCCGGGTCGGGCTCGAACCGACGGCCAAGGGATTATGAGTCCCCTGCTCTAACCAACTGAGCTACCGGCCCCAACGGTGCCCTGACACCTCCGCGGGAGCCGTCCCAGCCCGATCAGCGGGTTTGCGAACGCACAGAAGTCCCAGTTCGCTCCAAGTTATCACAGCGCTCACCTGCCACGATCGACTAGGCCGATCAGCTGGTTTCCGGCACCGGGCACAGCCGTCTCGTCCAGGTTTCAGGACGGCGCCGTGGCGTTACCGAGGGCGAGCATCCGGGTACTGCGGCGAGCCGGTCTCCGTGTCGACGAGCTGGACGACCGGTCGCCGCAGTAGCCACTGTTGGTCCTTTTTAGACGGTCAGCCGCCGAGGCCGGAGCCACCACCCGGAGGAGTGCTCGGGGGCTCACTGGTCGGAGCGGGCGAAGTGGTCGGCGTCGTCGGTCTTGTCGGCGTAGACGATTTCGTCGGCGTCGGAGTCCCCACCGGCGCACCGCCGTAAGCCGCGAAACTGAACCAGATCGCCCCGCCCGCCTTCGGCGTGGTCTGGTCGAACATCGCCCGCACCTGGAACGTGGTCGCCGTGTACGAGCCCTGCACCGTGTTCAGCATGTACGCGTTGAACTGTCCCGGCGTGTTCGCCGAGACGACCACCACCGCCGGGACCGCGCCCAGCGCGTGCTGCACGGTGCACATCCCGGCGCCGTCGGTCACGCACGACGTCTCCGCGGCCTGCACGCTCGGTGACGGCGACGGGCCGACGGCGCCGGAAGTCCCGGCGAACACGGTGCCCCCGGCCGCGGCGACGGCCAGCCCCGCCACGGCGAGCGCGGCCTTCTCTCTGACCCTCATTCGTCCTCCCTCGTTCGGAACCCGAAAGCAAGGGTCGGCGCCCGTGCCGCGATCGTTACGCCACGCCGAGCCGCCGCAGCGCCGGACGCCACCGGTTTCCGCCGGTGGCCAGCCCCAGCGCCACCAGGCCCGCGCAGTACTTGCTCACCGACTGCTCCCGGATCCGCAGTTTCGCCAGTGCCTCGGTGACGCTGTTGCGCTCGGAAGCCGACTTCACCTCCAACAGCACCAGATCGCCTCCGGCCGCGAGGCTCCGCGAGCCCGCACGCCACACCAGCGACGTGTCGCAGGTGATCCGCGCGTCGGCGGCGACGAGGGTGGTGCGCCGGTAGTCGGTGACCAGCGCGGGAGTCAGTGGCCGTGGCGCCGGGCGGCCGTAGGCGGCGGTGAGCGCGTCGTCGAGGAACGCCAGCGCGGGCGCGGTCAGGCCGTGCGCCGCCTCGGCCGGGTGCGGGCGGCGCACCTTGACCGTCTCGTCGCGCTTCCCGCTGACCTTCAGTTCGCAGTAGGTGTCGGCCGAGTCGGTGTAGGTCCGGGTGCGGATCTTGAACCGGCGCCGCCGATCCTGCCGGTGCGCGCGGAAGATCGCGAGATCCGGGGTGTCGAAATACGTCGACGAGTAGCCGAACACGCGTTGCCCGTCGATCTCCAGGCAGCGCAGCGGCAGAACCTCGGTGACGGCCAGGAAGTCGTTGAGCGGCAGGACGTATTTGCGGTCCGTCCGGCTCATCAGCCCGCTCGTGGCGACGACTTCGGCCAGCGAGAGCGAAGGGAGCCCTTTCGTCACCGCCGCGACGGTGGCCGTTCCGCGCCCGCTCACCGATGCCCCGCCGGCGCGCCGTGGACGACGGCCGCGGCGTCCGGGCGGAACCGGACGTCGACGACGGTCACCTCACGGACATAGTCCACTTCGGACACACTGTGCCGCACGACCGTTCCGCCGAGCCGTGCCCGCAGCTCCATCAGCATCGTCTGTTCGTCGGGGTACACGGTGTCGAGCACGACCGTGCGCCGCTGCGGGCCGCGCGTGCGCGACGGGTGGTCGGCGACGTACATGACGGCGAGCAGCAGGACGTTGAAGACCGCGACGATCCGCCAGTCCGCGGACGGCAGCCCGTTCACCAGCCCCAGCACCAGCGCGACGAAGTAGTACGCGACCTCCTGCTGGCTGATCGAATCGGACCGCAGCCGGATGATCGACAGCACCCCGAACAGGCCGAGGCCGAGCGCGCTCGCGGTCGACACGGAAAGCAGCACGGCGACCGAAACGCAGACGCCGACGTTCAGCGCGAGGTAGGCGCAGGCGAGGTCACCGCGGTGGTGGCGACGGGCGTAGATGCCGTAGGCGAGGATGACGGCGGCGACGAGGTCGACGGTGAGATGAAGCAGTGTCGTGGTCATGGAAACCACTGTGGTGGAACGAGAAGAGACCGCCGTGAGAGCCGGATGAGAACCGTCTCATCAGGACTCACCGAGCCGGTAACCCATCCCCCGTACGGTTTCGATCCGCTCGGCGCCGATCTTCCCGCGCAGATACCGGATGTAGACGTCCACCACGTTGGAACCCGGGTCGAAATCGAAACCCCAGACCCCGCCGAGCAGCTGTTCCCGTGACAGCACCTGGCCACGGTTCCGCAGCAACGTCTCCAGCAGCGCGAACTCGCGTGCGGTGAGGTCCTTCTCCTCCCCCGCCACCGAAACCTTCCGCGTGCGCAGGTCGAGCGAGAGCTCCCCGGCGCGCAGCACCGCCGGCTCGGCTTCGGGATTCCCCCTCAACCGCAGGCGGATCCGGGCGAGCAGTTCCTCGAACGCGAACGGTTTGGCCAGATAGTCGTCGGCGCCGCCGGACAGCCCGGCGACGCGGTCGACGACGCTGTCCCGCGCGGTCAGGATGATCACCGGCACCGTCCGGCCCGCCGCCCGCAGTGCCCGCAGCAGATCCGAGCCGTCGAGGTCCGGGAGACCGAGGTCGAGGACGACCAGGTCGTGCGCGCCGGTCAACGCCTCGGTCAGCCCTTCGGAGCCGGTCTTGACCCAGCGGGTCGCGAAACCCTGCGCCCGCAGGCCCTTCTCCACGAACGCGCCGATCCGGGCGGAATCCTCCACCACCAGCACACTGGTCACCGGTCCGCACCTTCCGCGACGGGGATCTCCATGGTGAACCGCGCGCCTTCGCCGGGCGCGGTGTCGAGCAGGACACGGCCGCCGTGCGCCTCGGCGATCGCGGCGACGATCGCCAGGCCGAGCCCGGCGCCGTCGTCGCCGCTCGAGTTGCTGCCGCGTTTGAACCGTTCGAAGATCCGGCTTCTCGAATCCGGCGGGACCCCCTCGCCGGTGTCGCGGACCCAGAGCCGCGCCGTCGTCGCGGTCACCTCCGAGCCGAGGGCGATCTCCTGGCCGGGAGCGGTGTGCCGGACGGCGTTGGAGACCAGTTGCAGCAACGCCTGCGCGAGCCGCTGACCGTCCGCGCGGACCTTCACCTCCGCGACCGCGTCGAGCCGCCAGACGCGGTCGGCCAGCGGCCGGGATTTGGCGAGCGTCTCGACGGTGAGATCGGCGAGGTCGGTCTCACCCGGCGTGAGGAAGTCGGGGCTGCCGGACTTCGCGAGCACCAGCAGGTCGTCCACGATCCGTTGCATCCGCCCGAGTTCGTCGAGGACCAGATGCCGGGTGGCGGCGTTCTCGCCGGGATCGTCCCCCATCAGCTCGAGATGGCCGCGGACGATGGTGATCGGCGTGCGCAGTTCGTGCCCGGCGTCGTCGATGAACTCGCGTTGCCCGGCGAAGGCGCTTTCGAGCCGGTCCAGCATCGTGTTGAAGGTGCGCCCGAGCGCGGCGACGTCGTCCGAGCCGCGGACCTCGATCCGGCGCGAAAGATCGGTCTCGCCGATCTGCTCGGCGGCCAGCCGGACCTCCCGCACCGGCGCGAGGATCCGGCCGGCGACCAGCCAGCCGATCAGCCCGGCCAGCACGAGCGCGGCCCCGGACATCGCGGCCATCACACCGACGACGTCGTTGATCTCGCCGGCGGCGTGGTCGACGAACTCGACGATCACCAGCGCGCCACGGCCCGGCGAGCCTTCGATGGTCACCGGGACGACGCCGTACCGCGCGGATCCGACCGCGGTGGTGACCGTGCCGTACGCCGGACTCGTCGCCCGCGACAGCTCGGCGACGAACTTCGGGTCGGTGTCGAGCCGGACCGGCGGCTCGATCGCGCTCCGCCTCGACGCGGCGCCGTCGCTGATCGAGAAGAACGTCTCGTACTTCTCGGGCAGGTTCCGTTCCAGGTGACGGCCGAGGACCGCCTCGACGGTGGCGGGCTGCCCGGCCGGGCGGGCGTCGGGCGACGCGAGGAAGGCCCTGAGTTTGCCGGTCTCGTGCGCGATCTCGTTGTCGAGGCGCTGGTCCAGCTGGTTGTGCAGGACGGTGCGGGTGGCCAGCAGCGATCCGGCGAGCGCGAGCAGCACGACCAGCAGGACCCACGCGAGGATCCGGGCGCGGGCGCTCACCTGGCCTGCTCAGTCGTCGAGGTCGAAGTGGTCATCGGCGTCATCAGGGTCATCATCGACGTCGTCGTCGTGCCCGGCCAGCCGGGGCGGGACGACGGCGGGCGGGGCACCCGCTTCACCCGGCCCGGTGACGGCCTGCCCGGCCGGGGCGACCACCGCCGGGCCGAGGTCGGGTGGCGAGGCCGCGGTGGCCGCGATGACGGCGAACGTGCCGGCGGCCGCCACCACGACGGCGGCGACCCCGGCCAGGACGATGATTCGGACTCGCATACCACCCAGGCTGCCCGGCGCCGGTGAGTCACCGATGAGGGCTCGATGAGAACTTTCTCATCGAGCCCGCGCCTCACCGGTGCGCGTGCGGATACTCCGGCGAGCGGTGCTGGAAGGCCAGGATGTCGGGATTCCGGATCGTGCCTTCGCTGATCTCGATGGCCCGATCGAGTGTTTCGTCGGCGACCCAGGCGGATGGCCCGCCGAGGACCTGCTTCAGATGCGGCAGCAGGGCGCCGCTGATCTCCCAGCTGGCCGAATCCCACAGGTAGGGCGGGCTGTGGTCGACGGCGTAGTAGGTGACGCCGCCGACCGGGAAGACCGGTTCGGTGAAGGTCGTCGGCTTCGCCCAGCTGAACCCCATTTCCTCGTCGCACGAAACGTCCACGATCAGGCTGCCCGGCTTGAACGCGGCGAGGTCTTCGTCGACGAGGAACGTCAACGGGGCGTTGGTGTCCTGCAGTACGCAGTTGACGACGATGTCGTGCCCGGCGAGGAACTCGGCCACCGGCACGCGACCGGCCTCGGTGATCGCGTGACTGCGGCGGAGATCGCCCGTGCTGTGCACTTCGTGGTCGAGATGCACGATGTTCGCCGAGTGGATCGGCGACCCGACCGCGGTCACGCCACGATGGGTGAGGACGTGCACGTCGTGGATCCCGTGCGCGTTCAACGCCGTCACCGAACCGCGCGCTGTCGCGCCGAAGCCGATCACGACCGCGCGGAGACGGCGGCCGTAGTCACCCGTCGAGCCGATCAGCTGAAGCGCGTGCAGCACCGAGCAGTAGCCCGCCAGTTCGTTGTTCTTGTGGAAGACGTGCAGACCGAAGGAACCGTCACCGCGCCAGTGGTTCATCGCTTCGAAGGCGATGAGGGTCAGCTTCCGGTCGATGGCCAGCTGGGTGAGCTCGTCGTCCTGGACGCAGTGCGGCCAGCCCCACAGGACCTGCCCCGGCCGGAGTTCGGCCAGGTCGGCCGCGAGGGGTTTGGCCAGGAGGATGACATCGCAGTCCGCGATCAGCCGCTCACGGGAACACATCCCGCCGACCAGGGGCGCGAGTTCTTCGTCCGGGACGCCGAAGCGTTCGCCGTAGCCGCATTCGAGATGGATGTTCTTCCGGAGACCGGGTTCGATCCGCTCGAGATGTCGCGGATGGATCGGAAGCCGCCACTCGTTTTCTTTGCGCGAGCGGGAAATGACGCCGAGAGTGAGCTGGTCCACGTGGGGCCCCTTAGCTAGACCTCAGTCTAAGCACAGTGGGCACCGTCGAAGTGAACCGAGTGTCACTTGAACGCCGCCGCGTTCCGCGCCGCCCAGTCGGCGAAGGTCCGTCCCGGTCGTCCGAGCACCTTCTCGACGTCGGGGCTGACCCGCTGCTCTTCCTCCGTCGGCCTGCCGAGGATCGCGAGCGTGGCCTCCACGACCACCGGCGGCATGAACTCCGACATCGCGGCACGTGCTTCGTCTTCGCTCAGCTCGGCGAACCGCAACGGCTCGCCGAGCGCGTCGCCGAGATCCGCCGCCTGCCGCCGCGGCGAGATCGGCTCGGGTCCGGTGAGCACGTAGGTCCGGCCGCGGTGGCCCGGTTCCCGCAGCACGGCCGCCGCGACGTCGGCGATGTCCGCCGGATCGATGACGGGCAGCGCGACGTCGCCGAACGGCGCGGCGACGACCCGATCGGCCCGGATGGCCGGCGCCCACTGGAAAGCGTTCGACGCGAAACCGCCCGGCTGCAGCACTGTCCACTTCGGACTCGAAGCCTTGAGCGCCTCCTCGAACGCGGGCGCGTGCCGTCCGGTCGCGACCCCCTGCGAGGACAGGAGAACGATCTCGGCTTCACCGGCCGCCGCGACGACCGCCGCGACGTCTCCGCCCGCCGCCAGGAATTCTCCCGACGTCAGAAGGAAAACCCGGTCCGCTCCGGCGAAGACCTCCTTCAGTCCTTCCGCACGGGCGAGATCGGCCCGCACGGTCCGCACGCCCTCCGGCACGTCCGACGGCGAGATCCGCCGTGCCACCGCCGTCACCTCTTCTCCTGCGGCGGCAAGGTTTTCCACCAGCAGCCGTCCTACGTTCCCGGTCGCTCCGGTCACCACGATCATGGTCACTCCTCGGTTCGCTCTGCGTTGACGCGACCGAAGCTACCTTCCCGCAGATAGTAGGTACCTAGAGGAAAGTATTGGATTCGTGAGCGCGATCACAACTTCGAAGACCGGGACGGCCGCTTAGGGTCGGGCCCATGCCCGAAACCGCACTCGGCCCCCTGCGCGTCCTCGACTTCTCGCGGGTGCTCGCCGGCCCGTTCGCCACCATGCTGCTGGCCGACCTCGGCGCGACGGTGATCAAGGTCGAGCGGCCGGGCACCGGCGACGACACCCGTAGCTGGGGTCCGCCCTACGACGCCGCCGGTCAGGCGACGTACTTCCAGTCGGTGAACCGGAACAAGACGAGCGTGGCGCTGGACCTCGGCGATCCGGACGACCTCGCCAAGGCCCGCGCGCTCGCGCTGGAGGCCGACGTCGTGGTCGAGAACTTCCGGCCAGGCGTGATGGAACGGCTCGGGCTCGGCCCGGAGGTCCTGCTGGCGGCGAACCCCGGCCTCGTCCTGTGCTCCGTCACGGGTTTCGGCTCCGGCGGCGGCGCCGCGCTGCCCGGTTACGACCTGCTCATCCAGGCGGTCGGCGGGCTGATGAGCATCACCGGCGACCCGGCGGGCGAGCCGCAGAAGGTCGGCGTCGCGCTCGTCGACGTCCTGGCCGGGCTGTTCGCGAGCGTCGGCATCCTCGCCGCCCTGCGCCATCGCGACCGGACCGGGCAGGGGCAGCGGGTCGAGATCGACCTGCTGTCCAGCCTGCTCGCGGCGCTGGTCAACCAGGGCAGCGCCTACACCTCCGGCGGGACGGTCCCGGCGCGGATGGGCAACCGGCATCCCAGCATCGCGCCCTACGAACTCGTCCCCTGTGCCGATCACGAACTCGCGCTCGCCGTCGGCAACGACCGGCAGTTCGCGGCGTTGTGCGAGGTCATCGGGCTGCCGGGGCTCGCGGACGACACCCGGTTCGCGACCAATCCGGCGCGCGTCGAGCACCGGGCCGAACTCCGCGTGCTGCTCGAAGACCACTTCGGCAAGCGTCCGGCGGCCGAGTGGGCGGCGGAGTTGAGCGCGGCCGGGGTGCCCGCCGGGGAGGTCAACGACATCGCGGGCGCGTTCGCGCTGGCCGAACGGCTCGGCCTGAGCCCCACGGTCGATCTCCCGCGGCCCGACGGCACCTCGGTGCGGGTGACCCGCAACCCGATCGGGCTGTCGGCGACGCCGCCGCGCTACGAGACCGCGCCGCCGGACGCCCCCGGGCAACTCATCCTTCCCTTGCCCGGCTGGGGCTGACGGGAAGCCGTCAGCGGATCGTCAGCGCTTGGTCAACACCGGCCGCGAAGCTCAGGCCATGACGAACAGGACAGCCCTCATCTCCGGCGCCGGCATCGCCGGTCCCGCCCTCGCCTTCTGGCTCTCGCGCCAGGGCTACGCGGTCACCGTCGTCGAGCGGTCGCCGGAACTCCGCGCCGGCGGGCAGGCGGTCGACTTCAAGGGCGCCACCCACCGCTTCGTGCTGGAGCGGATGGGCGTCCTCGACGAGATCCGCCGTCACCAGACCGGCGGGCTCGACCAGACGATCGTCGACGCCGAGGGACGGCCGCTCGCCGTCCTTCCCGGCGAATTCACCGGCGGTGACGTCGAGATCCGCCGCGGTGACCTAGCCCGGATCCTCCACGAACGGACCGAGCGGGACTGCGAGTACGTCTTCGGGGATTCCATCGCTTCGCTGACCGAGACGGCCGACGGCGTCGACGTCACCTTCGACCGCGGTGCCCCGAGGCGCTTCGACCTCGTCTTCGGCGCGGACGGCATCCACTCCACCGTGCGACGGCTGGCGTTCGGCCAGGAAGCGGACTACGTGAAGCACCTCGGCCACTACTACGCCCTGGTCGAGACCGACGAGACCGATGGCGGCCCGGCGGTGATGTACAACGAGCCCGGCCGCATGGCGGCCACCGGCGGGCCCAAGGCGACCGCGTTCTTCGTGTTCGCCTCCCCCGAGCTGGGCTACGACCGGTACGACATCGGGCCGCAGAAGGAGATCGTGACCACCGCGTTCGACGGCGGCGGCTGGCGGCTGCCCGAGCTGATGGAGATGGTCAAGCGCTCGGACGACGTCTACCTGGACTCGATCGCCCGGGTCGCGATGGACGGCTATTCCACCGGACGTGTCGCTCTCCTCGGCGACGCGGCGTACGGCAACACCCTGGCCGGCTTCGGCAGCGGACTGGCGATCGTGGCCGCGTACGTCATCGCGGGTGAGCTCGCCGCGGCGAACGGCGACCACGAACTCGCCTTCCGGCGGTACGACGAGAAGTTCCTCCGCTACGCCAAGGTGACCCGCAACGCCAACGCCGGCCCGTTCCTCGCGCCGCCGACGAAGCTGCGGATCAAGCTGCGTGACCAGATGTTCCGGCGGCGGCTTCTGCTGCGCTCGATGCTGTGGATGACCGACAAGCTGGCCACGGACATCACCCTCGACGACTACCCCGCGCTCGCCCGGCGGAGCTGATTCAAAGCGGTGGCGCGGCACCGTGGCCGCGCTCGCCCCCGGCTCCGTGCTCGGCGACCTGGAGCAGCAGCCCCGCCGCCACGCGCACGACCTCCCGCTCGGCGGGGGTCAGCGCTTCGCCGAGCGCACTGGCCAGCCAGCGGTTGCCGTCCCGCACATGCTCTCGCAGGGCTTCGCGGCCCGGCTCGGTGATGGCGATCCGCTGAGCCCGCCGGTCGTGCTCGTCGGGGCGTCGCGCCACCCGGCCTTCGGCTTCGAGCGCGTTCAACACCCTGGTCAGCGACTGCGGCCGCAATCCCTCGATCGCGGCGAGCGCGCCGACGGTCAGCGGACCGCTGTGCCGCAGGTTCGCCAGCACCGACGCGGCCAGCCTGCTCAGGCTCCGGCCTTCGCCGGGTTGCTCGGCCCGAAGGCGGGACGACAACCGCGAAACGGCCCAGCGCACCGATTCGGCGGTCTGCGTTGCTTCAGTCACGATACAACGCTAACACTTACCAATAGCGAGCCGCGATGATCTCCGGGGCACTTGAAGGAACGCCGGTCACGGGCGTGTCGTCCGTCCAGTCACACGTGTCGTCCGTCCAGTCACACGTGTCGTCCGTCCAGTCACGCGTAACCGCCGGTTCAGCCGTGAGTGGCAAGGGCGAAGGGCCCATCACCGCATCGAATGCAGCGAAGGACGCCTTCGGCCCACCCGGGCACCCGATCCGAAGTCCGTGAAGGCCTCCTTGATGGACCCTGATTCCCTCAAGGAGGCCTTCACGGACTCGACGACCCAGCAGCTCAGCCCGAGCGAACTTGGCAAGCGTAAGCTTCATATATGGTTCCGAGTCCATGGCGGGTGTTCTGGGGTCTGCTGGAACACGATCTGCTCATCACCCGGAAGCAGCTCGGCGGGGTGCTGGCGCAGGTGCTCATGCAACCCCTGCTGATGCTCCTGGTGTTCGGGAAGGTCCTCGGCGCGCTCGGCTACACCCCGCCCGGCTACGCGCGGCTGCTCCTGCCCGGCCTCGTCGCACTGAACGCCTTCTTCGCCGCCGCACAGAACGCGTCCTTCCCGCTCGCCATGGAATTCGCCACCCGCACCATCGAGAACAGGCTTCGGGCACCCGTGCCGCTCGCCTGGATCGTCGTCGAGAAGATCTTCGCGGCGGCGTCGCGAGGGCTGGTCACGGCCGTCTTCATGGTCCCGGTCGGCGCGATCGTGCTCGGCGAGCTGTCCTGGCGGCCGGCCGGCGTCCCGGCGGCGCTGGGCTACACCGTGCTCGGCGCGCTGGCCGGCGGCGCGGCCGGGGTGACGATCGGCTCACTCGTGTCCCCCGCCCGGATCGGGATCACCTTCTCGCTCGTGATGCCGCCGCTGCTGTTCACCGGTTCCGCCCAGTTCCCCTTTCCCGAACTCGCCGCGGTCCCCTGGTTCCGGGCGGTCTGCGCGCTGAACCCGATGACCTACGTCAGCGAAGGCCTGCGTGGCGCGCTGACGCCGCAGATCGCCCATCTGCCCGCGTGGCTCTGCACGCTGGCGCTGGCCTTCGCGCTGGCCGTGTTCACCCCCGCGGGGCTCTGGGCGTTCCGGCGGCGGGCGATCACCTGACTTCGGCGTGCGCGATCCGCGGTGCCGTGGTCGGCTGGACGAAGTTTCCCGCGTGACGTTTCCGGGGAAGCCGTGTCCTACGTGTGTCCCCGGACGTAGGCGACCTGAAAGGAGCTTCGGCATGGCGGCGGCCCGATGACGACTTCGGAGAGAACCGCACCGCTCGCGGCAGGCGAAACCGTGCTGGACGACGCGACCTTGGTGGCGCGCGCCCGCGACGGCGAGATCCGCGCGTACGAGCAGCTCGTCCTGCGGTTCCAGGGGCCGATGTACCGGCTGGCGCTTCGGATGCTCGGGAACAAAGGGGACGCCGAGGACGTCGTCCAGGAGGTGTTCCTCGTCGCGTGGCGACGGCTCGACCAGTTGCAGGAGGACGCCGCGTTCGTCGGCTGGCTCTACCGGATGACGACCAACCGGTGCCTGAACGTGATCCGCGCCAGGAAGCCGGTGGCCGACGTCGAGCTGGACCAGCAGGAGTCCGCCGGTTCGGCGGGGCGGCCCGAGCGCGCGGCGGAGACGAGCGCGCAGATGACGGCGCTCACCGGGGCGCTGGACCAGCTGACCGCCGAGCAACGGGCCTGCTGGCTGCTGCGCGAGGTCCACGGGCGCTCCTACGAGGAGATCGCGAAGGCGATCGGGGCGACCACCACCGCGGTGCGCGGACGCATCGCGCGAGCACGAGCACAGTTGGCGGAGGTGATGGCGCCATGGCGATGAACCACGCGACCCGGGACTACCTGCTGCCGTGCGGCCGTGATGTGGAACAGATCTGGGACCGGCTCGACGAGGTCGACGCCGGCCGGGCGGATCCGCACGAACTCGACTGCCCGCACTGCCGGGCGACCCTCGAAAGCCTCCGGGTGCTGCGCGGGCTGACCAGGGAACTGGCCGAAGACGACGCCGAGCCGTCGCCGGATCTCACCGGCCGGATCATGTCCGCGATCCGCGCCGAGGTGCGGCGCCGGGACCTGGTGCCACTGGCCAGCCCGGAGCCGGGCGACGTGCGGGTGAGCGACCAGGCGGTCGCGGCGGTGCTCAGGTTCGCCGCGGACTCCGTGGACGGCGTCCGCGCACGGCGGTGCCGGGTCCTGCCCGCGCCGGACAGCGCCGACCCGCTGGCCGTGAACGTGGAACTGAACCTGGCGATCGCCCATGATTTCGACGGCGACTCGCTGGAAGTGGTCCGCGAACGGGTCACGGCGGCGGCCGGAGCCAGGGTGGGTCTCCGGCTGGCCCGGCTGGATCTGACGGTGGAGGACATCTATGACGCGTGAGCAGGCCCCGGCCAGGCCAAGGACCGAAACGGTGATCGCCCCTCCGGTGATCGCGGCCGTCGCCGCGCACGCCGCGGCCAAGGTCCCCGGCGTGGTCCGCCTCGAACCCGGGCTGCGCGGGCTGGCCGGTTCGCTGACCAGGATCGCGCGGCAGCGGATCAAGGGCCTCGAACCGGCGCCGACGGAAGGAGTCCGCGCGTTCGTCGAGCACGATCCGCCGGACGTCCGGGTGGAGATCGACCTCTCCCTCTCCGGGCTGGACCAGGCCGCGGCGACGGCGCAGGCGGTGCAACGTGCCGTCGGCACGGCGGTCACCGAGGCGACCGGGCTCACCCCGTCGGCCGTCTCGGTGTCTATTTTGGACATAGAAATCCGTGGAGGACTGTTGTGACCGCACGTTCCGAACTGACCGCGTCGCTGCTGAGCACACTCCGCGAGGTGCCGGGGCTGCGCGCGGCGACGCCGTCCACCACCGCCGCCGCCTCGGCGGTGCCGTGGGACCTCGACGTGATGGCCGTCGACATCTCCGAAAACGTCGTCGAGATCCGCGTGGTCGCACTGGAGGTGCCGATCCCGCCGCTCACGGAGGTCGCCGGCGCCGCGTTGCGCGCGGTGCTCACCGGAACCCCGTGGGAGGACGCGAGTCTGCGGATCGTCGTGACCGATGTCGACGCCGCCGCACTCGTTCCCTGACACGAAGATCGCGGTGGCCACGCCCGAGAGCGTGGCCACCGCGATCATGGTGTGGGGACCTAGTTCTTGTTGGTGCCCGGGGTCAGCACCTTGTCGATGACGAAGACGGTGGCGTTCTTGGTGGGGATGTTGCCGCACAGCACCTTCGCGCCGTTGACGGTCATGTTCTCGCCGGAACCCTCGATCTTGACCGGGCCACCCGCGGTGTTCAGGCTCTCCACGGACTTGGCGGCCTCCAGTCCCTTGGCGTCGTAACGCTTGCCGACGACGTGGTACTGCAGGATCGGCGCCAGCTGGTCCGGCTTGCCCGCCAGCTCGGTGAACTTGGCCTCACCCAGGGCCTCGAACGCCGGGTCCGCCGGAGCGAACACGGTGATCGCCTGCTGGCTGTTGAGCGTGTCCACCAGGTTGGTCGCCTTCACCGCGGCGACCAGCTTGGTCAGCAGCGGGTTGGTCGACGCCGCGCTGGCCACCGGCTGCGGCCCCATCGAGTCCAGCGAACCCGGCGCACTACCCTGCGGCAGCTGCGAACAAGCCGGGCCGAACACGTCGGCGTTCGTGGTGACGCCGTCACCCGAGGCGGCGCTGGACATCGGGGCCGACATCGACGAGGACGGGGCGGGCGCGGGGGCGCTGCTGGAGCTGCCGGACGAAGCGCTGTCGTTGCTGCTGCAGGCGGCCAGGGCCAGCGCGGTGACCGCGGTGAAACCGATTCCTGCGACGCGAAGCTTGCTCACGGAAAATCACTCCATTTGTTTTTCGGACTCTTACCGGGTATTCGGATCTGCCATGAAATCGGATTGCCACTCTTTCGAGTGACACCGATCACCGTGCGGTGAAACTGATGACGTGCCGGCCCGTGGCACCGTCGGGAACGGTTCCGGCGCGAGTGTCGGTCTGGGTGTAGCCGGATTTGTCGACAGCCCGGACGGTGACCTGGTGGCTGCCCGGCGGGACGTCGAATTCGGTCCACCACATCCGCCAGGTGTCGACGTTCACCTCTCGGGAAAGCGTTGCGGGCTGCCAGTTCCCGCTCGCGCCGAGGCGGACCTCGACCCGCTCGACACCGATGTGCTGCGCCCACGCCACGCCCGAGATCCGGACCTTGCCCGCGGGCACCGTTTCGAAACCTTTCGGGCTGTCGATCCTGGACTGCGTTTTGATCGGGGCCTGTTCACCCCAGCCGCGGTCGAGCCAATACGCGCGGCGCGCTTTCCAGGTGGTGATTTCCAGGTCCTTGACCCACTTCGTCGCCGAAACGTAGCCATAGAGGCCGGGGATGACCATTCGCGCGGGAAAACCGTGTTCGACCGGGAGCGGTTCGCCGTTCATCCCGATCGCCAGCATCGCGCCCCGCTCCGGATCGAGCGCGGCGACGACCGGGCTGCCCGCCGTCCAGCCGTCGGTGCTGGTCGAGAAGATCTGCTCGGCTCCGGGGAGGACTCCGGCCTCCCGCAACAGCTCCCCGAGGTCCACGCCGATGAAGTTCGCCGTGGACACATAGGTCCCGCCGACCTCATTGGACACGCAGGTCATGGTGATGGTGCGCTCGATCAGCGGACGATTGCGGATGTCGTCGTAGCTGTACCGCTTTTCGTCGCGCACCATGCCGTGCAAGCGCAGGCTCCAGTCCTCGGCCCGGACCTGCGGCACCGACAGCGCGGTGTCGACACGGTAGAAGTCGCGGTTCGAGGTGAGGAACGTCGGTGTGCCCAGTTTGGCGAAATCCGCGTCGGCCGGGATGGGCGGCGCCGGCTCGGCGGGAACGAGCGGTCCGACCGCCGCCCGGGAAGACTCCGCGTCCCTGGTCCCGGCGAGAAGCTGGCCGCCGGCCCCCGCCGCACCCGCGGCGACGACGGCACCGGCTCCGGCCAGCAGCACCGACCTGCGGGACGGCGCGGCACCGGAAGCCTCCTCCACGACCTGCGGCTTGGCCGAGGCCAGGCGATGCAGCCAGAGGAACACGCCGACCCCGGCGATCAGGCTGGCCAGCGGCGCGAGCAGCGCGACCGTCGAGAGGTCGGGGCGCTGCGACACGGCGAACCCGCCCAGCAACCCGAAGGCGGCGATCAGCACGACCCCCGGAACGGGTGACCGGCGCGAGACGACGCCCGCCACGGCGGCGGCGAGCACCATCACGACGGCCATCCCGCCGAGCAGCACGAGCTTGTCGTAGACGCCGAACGTCCGGACCGCGAAGTCCTTCAGCTCCACCGGCGTCAGGTCGATCGCCCCGTTGCCGACCGCGAGGTACGGCGACGCGTTGGCGCTGATGAACCCGGCCACCAGATGACCGGCCGCCAGCGCCGCGGCGAGGGCCACGACGCCGATCAGCGCCGCCCCGAAGAGAGGGAGGCGTGCAACCCGGCCGGTCCGCGAAGTCTTCATGCCAGGTATTCGGCACCGCCGGGCCCGCGGACTGGTTTTCCTTTCACGACAAGGGAAAAGCCACCTTCACACAGAGCATCGCCCAGTATTCGTGACCGACCGGCCCGCGGACAGGTCACGAAACGAACACGCCCCCGAACGCGTGACCCGCCACCCGCCCGAGTTGCCCTGCTCACCCCGGCTTGCATGGTCATACACAACTATGCATATACTTCCATCATGTCCAAGGTACTCACCTCTCTGCCTGTCGGCGAACGCGTCGGGATCGCCTTCTCCGGCGGCCTCGACACCTCCGTAGCGGTCGCGTGGATGCGCGAGAAGGGTGCAGTGCCGTGCACCTACACCGCTGACATCGGCCAGTACGACGAACCCGACATCGCGTCGGTCCCGGGCCGGGCGAAGGCCTACGGCGCCGAGATCGCGCGCGCCGTCGACTGCAAGGCCGCGCTGGTCGAAGAAGGGCTCGCGGCGCTGGCCTGCGGCGCCTTCCACATCCGCAACGGCGGCCGCACCTACTTCAACACGACCCCGCTCGGCCGCGCGGTCACCGGCACCCTGCTGGTGCGCGCGATGCTCGAGGACGACGTCCAGATCTGGGGCGACGGGTCCACCTTCAAGGGCAACGACATCGAGCGGTTCTACCGTTATGGGCTGCTCGCGAACCCGTCCCTGCGGATCTACAAGCCGTGGCTGGACGCCGCGTTCGTCAGCGAGCTCGGCGGCCGTAAGGAGATGTCCGAGTGGTTGCAGGCCCACGGCCTGCCGTACCGGGACAGCACCGAAAAGGCCTACTCCACCGACGCGAACATCTGGGGCGCGACGCACGAGGCCAAGTCGCTGGAGCACCTCGACACCGGCATCGAGATCGTGAACCCGATCATGGGCGTCCGGTTCTGGGACCCCGAGGTCGAGATCGCGCCGGAGGACGTCACGATCGGCTTCGAGCAGGGCCGCCCGGTGACGATCAACGGCAAGGAGTTCGCCACCGCGGTCGACCTGGTCCTGGAAGCCAACGCCATCGGCGGGCGGCACGGGCTCGGCATGTCCGACCAGATCGAGAACCGGATCATCGAGGCCAAGAGCCGCGGTATCTACGAGGCGCCGGGGATGGCACTGCTGCACGCGGCGTACGAGCGGCTCGTCAACGCGATCCACAACGAGGACACCCTCGCCAGCTACCACAACGAAGGCCGTCGTCTCGGCAGGCTCATGTACGAAGGCCGCTGGCTGGACCCGCAGGCGATGATGCTGCGCGAATCGCTGCAGCGGTGGGTCGGCGCGGCCGTCACCGGCGAGGTCACCCTGCGGCTGCGGCGCGGCGAGGACTACTCGATCCTCGACACCACCGGCCCGTTCTTCAGCTACCACCCGGACAAGCTGTCCATGGAGCGCACCGAGGACTCGGCGTTCGGCCCGGTGGACCGGATCGGCCAGCTCACCATGCGGAACCTCGACATCGCGGACTCGCGCGCCAAGCTCGAGCAGTACGCCGGGCTCGGCATGGTCGGCGGCGGGCATCCGACGCTGATCGGCGCCGCGCAGGCCGCGTCGACCGGCCTCATCGGGGCCATGGACGCGGGTGGCGCGCAGGCGATCGCCTCGCGCGGCAAGGCCTCGGCCGAGGACGAACTGCTGGACCACGCCGCGATCGAATCCGGCACGGACTGACCCGAAAACACCGGGACGCGAAAGCGCCGGGCGCGCGGCATCGAAGCCGTTCGCCCGGCGCTGTTCTCGTCGTGAGGGTAAGGCGCTCCCCTGTGAACCCAGCCTAGACGCTGTCCTCCGCCCAGACGGCGTCGTAGTCGGCGCAGACCACCACCACCGATCCGCCGATCAGCTGGATCTCGTGACGGCAGCCACGCTCGTGCGGCAAGGTCTCGTCAAGCTGGACCGGCCCCTCACCGGAGTCGACGATCAGCTCGGCGACCTGGCGATACGTGATCGTCAGGACGGTCGGCGTGCCTTCGCGCCACGCGAACCTCGCGGTCACCGTCAGCTGCCGGTTCTCGCGGGAGAACTCGACCGAAGTGAGGTACAGATCCTTGATGCAGCGGTCACCGGCGAAGCTGTAGTGATCCGGATCGGTGGCGAACGCCGCGGCGCCGGGCGGCAGATCCGCCGCGAGCCGGGGCAGCCGCTCCAGGTACTCGGTGGGGTCGAGAAAGAACCCCTTCTCCTCCGGGACGATCTTGACGTAGTCCATCTCAGCAATTCCCCCTGGCGACCCTGGGCCGTTTCCAGGCGTCGCCCTTGATGTCGTCGTCAGGCTTCAGCCTCTGGCTGCGCCGCATGTAGTCGATCGCATATCCCTTGAGCACGGATTCGAGCTGCGCGGGCGGGTTGGTGGGCACCGACAGGCCGTGCTTGGGGAACCAGCCGTTCGAGCCGAAGAAACCGTACTCGACTCCCTTGTAGTAGACGTGGATCTCGAACTCCGACCGGCCCGCCGTGTCGAAGCGGTCGATCCGGCCGGTGTAGTCACCGAAGAACTTGAGCGGGTCGAGCTCGCCGCCCTGGTTGTGCACCAGGACGGGCGTCGGGCCGGCGAGCACCTGGAAGGTGTGCGGTCCTGCCACCGAGAGGTTGAAGACCGAGGTGTCCTCCTCGTAGGACCGGACCGTCTCGACACGGGCCTGCGCACCGTCGCTTGTGGACAGCGCTTGCCCCGGCCGCACCCAAGCCGCCTCGACCCAGGCGCGCTGTTCCGGGTCCCAGAACAGGTGGCTGTCCGTGGCTGTCACCTCGCCGCCGCGAACGGTCAGCCGGTACAGCAGTTTCTCGCCATGTCCTGCGATCCTCGCGAGCACCGGGACCTCGACCTGCCTTCCGGTGCGCGGATCGACGGCCAGGATCCGGTCGCCGGGTGAGATCTCCTCGATCGGCCGGGTGGCGCGGTCGGCCATGAGCACCCGGGTACCCGCCGCGAAACTGTTCGTGGTCCGCCCGCAGTTGTTGACCGCGTCACGGCGCTGCCCGAGGTCGTCGACGATGCGGGTGACCTCGACCTGCCCGATCGCGCGCGCCAGCACGGAAACCGCCGCGATGCTCTGGATCTGGTACTGCACGGGCACTCCGCCCGCGGCCCGCGATCGTGCTTCCGCGTCGGCCTTCTTCTGCGCTTCGACGGAAGCGAAGACACCACCGGCCGCGCCGTTGACGCAGCTGACCGAACCGGCGCCGTTCAGCGGGAGGGTCGTCGCGCTCTGGCAACTTCCCGCCGGACGGCCGTCGATCGTGACGTTCGCGGTCATGGTGGCGTCGACCTGGCCGGTGACCTTCCCACCGCTGTTCGCCGACGCGGAATTGCTCACGTTCGCGGTCACCGTGCAGCCGCCCGCGCCGCACGACACGGTGGCCGAACCGTTGACGTCGAACCGCACCCCGGTGTCGACCGCGCTGGTCAGTTTCCGGGCGTTCGCCATGAGGTCGTCGTAGACGGCGTCGGTGTCCTCGGGCGACAAGGCGTCCACGTCGGACTCGCCGAGCGCGCCCGATGACTGCTGCTCCGCCGCAGGCCGCGGCGCCACCGACGGAAGCGTCGGGATCTTTGGCAGGGAAGGCATCGTCGGTGCCGCTCCGCCGGGCATCCTCACCGAGTAACGGAGAAGGCGGTGCGGCGCCTCCTTCGAGACGTACAAGTCACCCGCGGGCGTGCTCGCCTTGAGCGCCGGAACGTCCCGGACGGTCTCGTTCTGATCCCCGGGGATCTCGTCCGCCTGGTCCAGCGCCGCGCGCAACCGGGCCGCGAGCTTCTCCGGCGATTCGAACTGCTGCAGGGCCGGGCCGAACAGCGCGTCCTCACCGGTGATCCACCGGTCCTTGAGCTCATCGGTCCCGCCCGCGTCGGCCATCGCGCCGGGCAGTATGCCGTCCGGCGCCTTGAAGTAGACCTTGCCGCCGACGACCAGGATGTCCATCTTCTTGCCTCGCAAGGACATCGTGCCGGACGTCTCGCCGAACGCGGTGGTCTTGACGTCCGTTTTGATCATCCCGCCGACCGCGGACGTGCTGTTCCGGACCGCAGGCGCCGAGGAAAGCCCGGCGAGTGCCTGCTCGAAGGGTTCGCGGCCCGCCTTCGACGGCCACAGCAGCCAGGTCGTCAGTCCGGCGACCAGCACCAACACGAGTCCGGCGATACCGCCGAAGAGCAGCCACCGGGGTTTCCGGGCGGGCGGCGCCGGCACCGGTTGCGGGACCCAGCCCTGCGGCGGCGGCCACTGCGCCCCTCCGGGTGGGAATGTTTGCTCCACGTCGCCCTCCATCACTGTTTTCACCGGACGACCTCACGCTAGGGAGGGATGATGAAAACTTGATGAAACGCGATCAGGGGCCCCGGCCGCCCCGGGCGGACGCGGCCGGGGCCGGTCTCTATCCCTTGCGCGCGAACGAGATCCGGTGCAGTCCGCCGGGCTGTTCGTCGGCAAGGTACAGCTCGCCGTTCTGGTCGGTGCCGAACGTGGTGGCGTCGAGCGGGAACTCGCCGATCCGGGCGCTTTCGTAGGTGCCGTCGGTCTTCTTGCGGACGGCCCACGCCGTTCCCTGGCAGAAGTCGGTGGCGAGGTAGGTGCCACCGGCCAGCGAGGCGTACTTCTTGCCGCGGTAGACGTGCCCGCCGATCACCGCGCAGCCTTCCGCGCCGGAGATGTAGTGGAAGACCGGCTCGGTGTAGGTCACGCCGTCCTTGCAGCGCGTTTCGTCGAAGACGACCGGCCCCTCCTTGCAGGACCAGCCGAAGTTCGCGCCGCCCTTGCCCCTGGCGAGGTGATCGACCTCCTCGAACCGGCCCTGGCCGACGTCGCCGATCCACAGCGAACCATCGGCCGGGTCGAAGGAGAATCGCCAAGGATTGCGAAGCCCGTACGACCAGATCTCCGCCCGCGCGCCCGCCACGCCGGCGAACGGATTGCTCGCCGGGACGCAGTACTTCAGCGGGTGGCACGCGCGGCCGACGTCGATCCGCAGGATCTTGCCCAGCAACGTGTCCAGGCGCTGCCCGGTGGCCAGCGGATCGCCACCGCCGCCACCGTCGCCGATCCCCCAGTACAGGTACCCGTCCGGGCCGAACGCGAGCTGGCCGCCGTTGTGGTTGGGGAATTCGGAATGCGGCTGGGTGATGAGCTCGGTGAGCTCGCCGGTGTCCAGCCGGACCCGCGACAGCGTCACCGCGCTGTCGGCCTTACGGGTGTACGCGACGTAGACCCGCCTGTCCTTGGCGATCGCCAGCCCGAGCAACCCGCGCTCGACGTCGGCGCCGTTCACCTTGGCGCTGATGTCGAGAACCGGCTTGGCGGCGAGCCCGGTCCGGGGATGGTAGGCCCGGACCACGCCGCGCTTCTCCACGATGAGGATCCGGCCGCTGCCGTCGTTCAGCGCCGTGATCGCGGTCGGGTTGACCAGCCCGGACGCGACCTTGGTCGCGGTGGCGGTCAGCTCGCTGAGCGGAACACCCCGCGCTTCCAGGGGTTCCGCGCTGCTCGCGGCAGGGAGCAGCGCGCCGGCCAAGGCGAGCCCGGCCACCAGGGACAACCCCCGGCGGAGGTGCCGTCGCGTCATGAGGACTCCAATCGCCAGTGAATGGTCTGGTCCAATTCAACAGCGACCGGAGGAGCGGCGGTACCTCCATATGCGAGCTTTTCGTCGGTTTCTTTCCGTCGAGGCTTCGTTCTCTACTCGCCCAAGATCGTTTCTTGGCGTTCACTTATCGTTCAGGGCAATTCGGACATGAGCCATACCCCTGAGTAGCCACTTGTGAGACTTCTGTATGCTCCGCTCTCGCTCGATGGGATTAGTCATCCCCCGATCGGGCGAGCCGTTGCGGTCGGGGCCTGTGGTCGCATGCGGCGCTGGCATTCGTGGTCCGTATTCGGATGGGAGACACATGCACGGCAGGTCAGTTCTGGTTCGCGGCGGGATCGCGGTGGCCGCCGCGGCCGTCGCGTTGACGATGGCCGCTCCGGCCGCCCTCGCCGACGACGGCGCGGCGCGGGGCCGGGTGGTCGGCAAGGAAGGCGACGGCGGGTTCGGCGTCAACTTCGAAAGCGGGAAGCCCGCCGACACGGTGCTGTTCACGCTGAAGCTGTCGGACGGCAGCAAGCTCAAGATGTACTGCGTGCAGGTCGAGGTCGGCATGCGCACCGATCAGGACATGATCGAGCGTCCGTGGAACAAGTACCCGGACACCAAGTCGCCGTTCAACAAGAACAGCGCGAAGCTCAACTGGGTGCTGCACCACGGCTACCCGGCGGCGTCGGCCAAGGCGCTCGAAGGCACGCTCGGCAAGAGCGACGTCAAGCTCAACGGTGGCCTTTCGGTCAAGGAGGCCATCACCGCGACGCAGGCCGCGGTCTGGCACTTCAGCGACGGCAAGGACCTGAAGCGCGCCAACCCGATTTCGGGCGGAGCCGCCGAAGAGTCCGCCGACGTGCTGGCCCTCTACGACTACCTCGTGGGCAAGGACAACGTCGGCATCGGCCAGCAGCCGAAGCCGACCCTGGACATCGGCCCGGCCAAGGCCTCGGGCGCCACCGGTACCCGGATCGGCCCGTTCAGCATCGCCACCAGCGGTGAGATCACCGAGCTGACGAGCAAGCTGCCCGAGGGCGTCAAGGTCACCGACGCCGACGGCAAGGCGATCAAGGCCTCCGACGTCAAGGACGGCACCAAGGTCTACGTCGACGTCCCCAAGGACGCCAAGGACGGCTCCGGCACGTTCTCGCTGAAGGTCAGCGGCCACCTCGACACCGGCCGCCTGTTCGTGGGCGAGAACTACGACAAGGTGCCCGCCCAGTCGCTGATCGTCGCGCAGTCCGAGAAGACCTCGGTCGCCGCGAACGCGACCGCGACCTGGAAGCAGGGTGGCGCGCCCGTCACCGAGACCCCGGCCCCCACCACCCCCGGTGGTGCCGAATCGGGTGGCGGCGACGAACTCGCCAACACCGGTGCCTCCGCGACCATGCCGCTGATCATCGGTGGCGCGCTTCTCGGCGCGGGTGCGCTGATGGTGCTGCTGGTGCGCCGTCGCCGTAGCGAGGCGTAAGAACCGAACGAAGAGCGGGGCCGGTCCTTTGTGGACCGGCCCCGCTTTCGCGTTCACCGGTCGTAGTACCTGCCGGGCGTATGTCCGAAGGCTCGGCGGAAGACGTCGATGAACGCGCTGGTGGACGACCAGCCGCAGGTATGCGCCACCGCGGTCACCGGGGCGTCCTCGGCCAAGAGGACCAGAGCGCGATAAAGCCGCAGCTGGGTGCGCCATTGCGGGAAGGTCATGCCGAGGTCGGCTTTGAAGAGCCGCGCCAGGGTGCGGTCACTCGCCCCGACCCGCGCGCCGAGGGCCGCCAGCGTCCGGTTGTCGGCCGGATCCGCGCTGAGGATTTCGCACAGTGCGCGCAGCCGCGGGTCGGACGGCGTCGGCAAGTGCAGGGGTTGCTGCGGCGAGGCGCGAAGCTGATCGAGCAGTACCGCGCGCAGCCGTCGTCGTTCCGGTGTGTCCTCGTGCGGAGGATCGGTGTAGGCGCGGATGAGTTCGCGCAGGAGCGGTCCGACGGCCAGCACGCCCGGTTCGTCCAGCCGCAACGGGTTCACGGTGGCGGGCAGGCCGACGAGACGGAGTTCGAGGTCGCCGTGCGCCTGATGGGCGTGCACGGTCCCGGCGGGCACCCAGACGGCCCTCGTGGCGGGCGCGACCCAGGAGCCCCTGTCGGTGGTGATGGCCAGTACACCGCGAGCGGCGTAGGCGACCTGGTGATCGTCGTGGCGGTGCGCGTCGATCGTCGTGCCGGAGGCCAGGGAGCGAACCTGCGTCGGCGCCGCGGGCATATGGCGGATTTCCGTCATCGATTGTCATTTTATCGGAAGCGCGACACAGCGGCCTGCGACGAGCATGGCGAGGTGCCGAAGAACAAAGCGATCGCCCTGCTGTCGGCCGGGCACGCGTGCGTGGACGTGTACCAAGGTTCGGTCGCCGCACTGGTGCCGTTCTTCGCCGCCGAGCGCGCCTATGGCTACGCGGCGGTGTCGGGCATCGTGCTCGCCGCTTCACTGCTGTCGTCGGTGGCGCAGCCGGTTTTCGGCGCGCTGACCGATCGCTGGGCGATGCCGTGGTTGCTGCCGTCCGCCACGGTCCTCGGCGGGCTCGGCATCGCCCTCGGCGGGCTGGCCGATTCCTATGCGTTGACGCTGGTTTTCGTCGCCATGTCGGGAATCGGGGTGGCCGCCTACCATCCCGAGGCCGCGCGGGTCGCGAGGATCGCCGGCGGTGGCAGCCATACGGCCATGGGCTGGTTCTCCCTCGGCGGGAACATCGGCTTCGCCGCCGCCCCGGTACTCGTCGCCGCGGTCATGACACTCGGCGGGCTGCGGATGTCACCGTTGCTCGTCGTACCGGCCCTGGCCGGTTCCGTGCTGTGCCTGCCCGTGCTGCGCGCCCTTTCCCGGTCCGCCGGCGCCGTTGGCTCGCCGACGAAGGCGGCGGGAGCCGACGACTGGCGATCGTTCACGAAGCTGTCGGTGGCCGTCGTCTTCCGTTCGATCGTCTTCGTCGGCCTGAGCACGTTCGTCTCGCTCTACGCGCAGCAACGGGTCGGAGGCGGCCCGGCGACGGGCAGCGCCGCACTGTTCCTGCTCTATCTCGGCGGCGCCGCGGGCACGGTGCTCGGCAGCAGGCTGGCCGGGCGCCGGGACCGCGTCATCGTGGTGCGCCGTTCTTACCTGGCCACCGTCGGCGCGGTCGCGGGTGTCGTTTTCGTGCCGGGCCCCGCGTTCTTCCCCTTCGTCCTGCTGGCCGCGGTGGGCCTGTACATCCCGTTCTCCCTGCAGATCACGCTCGCACAGGACTACCTCCCCACGCGCGTCGGCACGGCCAGTGGTGTCACCCTCGGCCTGACGGTCAGCATCGGCGGTCTCGCGAGCCCGGTCATCGGAACGGTCGCCGACCACACCTCCCTGCGGACGGCCTTGGTCCCGTTGATCGCGCTGCCTCTCCTGGGCTGGCTCGTATCACGCTCACTGACCGAACCGGGCGGGCCGAAGGACCCGAAAGAGCGGAATGCGCTCGATCGCATGAACCTCACCGCCGAGCAAACCCGATGACGGAGGACGTCCGTCCATTGTGGATACAGGACGATTTCCCGGAAACCTGAAGAATGACGCTCGTGCGGACGCACGTGCACACATTCGTCTGTTCGTGTGATAGTCAACCCACACTTTCTCGCGCACAACCGCACTATTGGAGACACTGGACAGTTCGGAGACCAAACGGGGGGGGACACCGCATGGACTACCTGGGACGGCGCTCGCATCGACCGGAAGCCTGGAAGAGCGGTGGGGCCGGACGATGACCGCCCCGGCCGACCTCGGAGTCCCCGCGAATCGGCCTTGGCAGATCCCCGCGCCACCCGCGGTGTTCGAGGCACGGGAGCGGTTCACCGCCGAACTCGACCGGCTCTGGCACGAAGGCACCGGGCGACGGCTGGTGGTGGTGAGCGGGGTGGGTGGAGTCGGCAAGACCTCGCTGGCGCTGGACTGGCTCGACCGCAGCGCGGACGGGTTTCCCCACGGCATTCTCTACAGCGACCTCGGTGGCGCACGCGAGCAGCCGCCGGAGGATCCCGGCGAAGTCTTGCACGGATTCCTCACCGCCCTGGGAAGTTCGCCCGCCGAGATCCCGGCGAGCCTCGACCAGCGAGCGGCGGCGTTCCGCACGGCCACCGCGCCGCGGCGGATGGCGATGCTGCTCGACGACGCGGCTTCCGTCGCCCAGGTCCGCCCGCTCCTGCCCGCCGGGCAGGCGACGGTCGTCGTCGTCACCAGCCGGTGGCGGCTCACCGACCTGGGTATCGACGGGGCGCAGTTCGTCGATCTCCCGCCACTCACCGATTCCCAGGCGCGGGCGCTGTTCGAGCGGTACACCGGCACCGAACGCCTCCGGTCCGATCCCCCCGCGGCCACGGAGATCGTGTCTTCGTGCGGCGGGCTTCCCCTCGCGCTCTCGGTGGCGGCCGCCCGGCTGAGAACCAGGCCGCGACGAACCCTCGCCCGCGAAGCCGCCGCCTACGGACGTTGGACGTCGACGGGCGGCAGGTCCGCCGACAAAGCGCTTTCGTTGAACGCGATCTTCGAGGTCGTCTACGAAGGGCTGCCGCAGAGCGCGGCACGGGTCTACCTGGCGTGCGGAGTGCACCCCGGGCCTTTCGTGTCCACCGAGCCCCTGGCCGCGGCGCTCGGCCGTCCTGTCGGCTCCGTCGAGGACGACGTCGACGAGCTGATCGAGGCGAACCTCCTGACCGAAACCGGTGAAGACCGGTTCGCCCAGCACATGGTGCTGCACAGTGACGCGCGCGCACGTGCCCGAACAACCTTGCCGGGCGACGAGCAAGACCGGCTGGCCCGGTCGTTCGCCGGGTGGTACCTCGACCGGGTCCTGGCCGCCGACGAGGCGATCCACCCCCATCGGACCCGGTACGCCACGCGCGCGCGTCGGTCGAGGGACTTCGTCGAACGCGCCGACGGCCTCGCCTGGTGGCGTGAACACCTGTCGGTGATCCGCGCCGTCTTCAGCGAGGCCGCCGATCGGGACTGGGACGACATCGTGTGGCAGTTCTGCGAGGCGTCATGGGGATATTTCCTGCACCATCGTGACTACCGGCCATGGATAGCGATGAACGAACGAGGCGTGCTGGCGGCCACGAGGGCGAACCTTCCCCTGGTCCAGGCCAGACTCAGATCCCAGCTCGGCTACGCCTACGCCAAACTCGGCTGGTACGACAAGGCCGCCGAACAGAACCTCGTCGCGCTTCGCCTGGGACAGCAGGAGAACGACGGCCCGACGCAGGCGACGGCGCTCTCCCAGTTGGGCAGATCCGCACGAGGACGGGGGGATCTCGACGGCGCCCTCGACTTCTATCGTCAGGCGGCGGATCTGCAGGAGCGGCTGGGGATCCCCCGCGGGGTGGCGTTGTGCCGCCGTCGGCAGGGGGAGGTGCTCGCCGAACTCGGCCGGTACAGCGAAGCCATGATCGAGTTGACCGCCGCGGCGAGCGTGATGGCCGGGATCGGCGATGCCGCCCAGCATGCTCGATCCGCGATGGCCCTCGCCCGCATCCAGGCCGCCGAAGGGCGGGCCGAAGACGCGATCGGCAGGCTGACCGAGTCACTACGGACGGTGCGGGCACTCGATTCCCCTTACTACACCGCCGAGATCCTGACCGTTCTCGGCCGCATCGAACTGCAGTGCGGCCGAGAGCAGGAAGGCACCGGCCATCTCGCCGAAGCTCAGGCCCTCTACCCCGAGCGGGACGACGCCCACACCGGTGAGCCCGGAGACGGCACGCAACCGTGAGGTCCAGTCCTCTCGCTCGGGACGGCGTGGTTTCACCGCCATGACCGCGGTCCTCGTCCGGTTGGCGATGACGTAGCCGTCCGGGTGGACCACGATCACGGCCGTCGCACCGGGGTGACGTCTCAGCGCGCCCTCGGCGGCGATCCGTGCCCGGCCGCCGTTCCGGCCGTCCTCCAGGAGGAGGATGTCCCCCGCCCTCGCCCAGGCTCCCGGCACGGCCGCCAGGACGTCGCCGTCGCGACCGTCGATCCGCAGACTGATGCGCGCCACACCCGGCGCGGGACTGTGTACCGCGTAGACGGTGCCCATGTCGTCACACCTCGATCGGCAGCGCGGCGGGCAGCATCGGGACCGACGACGGGCCTTCCGGCTCGGACAGCCCCACGAGGCGATACATGGCAGACCGCAGGATCCCCGCCGCCCGGCCCGGGCTGGAACTGATCGCCGCTCTGGCGACCGAGGACAAGCGCTCTTGGCGCCGGATGGCTTCGGCCTCCTGGAACCGCAACGGTCCCGGCTCCAGGATCGGAGCGTTCTCCCTGACGAGTTCGGCGATGCTTCCGGGGCGCAACCGATCGGTCGCCTCGGCGGCCAGGGTGACCGGGCGCCCGATCGCGGCGGCGTAAGCGGTGGTCGAACCGTGGTCGCCGATCACCCAGTCCGACGCGATCATGGTCGCCTGCCAGCCTCGGTCCGGCGGGATGAGCCGCAGCCCCGCCTCGACGCAGTCGGACAGCCATGCCGTCACCTGCCGGCGTCCGTGGACGGTCCACACGTTGGGGTGCAACACCGCCGCGACCGAATACCTTGCCGAGGGAAGGGCGTCCAGTATCGCCTTGCAGAGGCTCGGGACCCGGCCGAAGATCGAGTCGGTCGACCACGTCGAGCTGATCGTCACCAGCCGCCGGCGTGGGTTCAGCCCCAGCGTCTGCCGGTAGTGCTCGCGAAACCGGTCGCCGTCGATCATCCGATCCAGGCAGATGTCGCCTGCCACGAGCGCGACGGGCAGCGCTTCCGGGCACAGGGAACCGAGCGCCGTCCGTTCCTCCTCGGTGGCCAGCGCGAGCACCGAGGGGAGAATCCGGCCGCGATAGGTCAGGAGTTCGCGATCGAGGCCGGTGGCGGGAAGTACCGGCGTCTCGGCCTTCCGGCTGTACAGATGCGATTTCATGGTCCCCGCACCGTGCCCGACCAGGAGGATCGGTCCCCGGAGCTGCTCGAGATGGCGATGACTGGCGGCCAGGACGAGGTCGAACGTGTGGTGGACCGCCTGCTCCCACGGCATGAGCAGACCGTGCTGCGCTCGGACGAACTCCTCCACCCCCGGCCAGTGGTCCGTGGTGTGCGGAACGGTGAACACCAGCTGGACCCGGTGGTCCGATTCGAGCAACGGCACGATGTCCAGCAGTCTCGTGCCGGCGGTCATCGTCGGGACGACGACGAGAGCCGTCCGGCACCCCGCCCGGGTCACCCGGGCCTCCGCACCCGCCCCGACCGGCCCCCGGATCCACATCTCCCTGCTCACGAGCGTCCCCTCTCGTCCGTCTGTTGGGAGACCGAGAGTGGCCCGCGCACCTGACACGACCCTTTCGTATCGTGGTTGACGGCACTGACAAAGGATCACTCCTCATCCGCTCCGCGCTGGTCGCGCTGGTTCGAAACGAAAAAGAATGTGAAAATGGTGACCGAGGCGAGGGGCCGGCAGCGACACTGCCGTCGGAAAGGGGCCTGCCATGGAAGTTGCCTTCGGAGTTCTCGGGCAGACTACAGTGCGAATGCACGGGAATTTGGTCGTGAATTGGGGGCGACCACGAGAAGAGGGCATCCTCGCGGCTCTCTTAACACGTCCCGGGAAGCGTCTTTCCATCGAAAACGTAGTCGAATGGGTTTGGGACGAAGAAGAACAACGGCCACGGGACCCACGAGCTACGATGTACCAATATGTCACCCGTCTTCGCCAGCTTTTCCGGGAGACGCGCGCGCCCGCGGCCCTGGTCACCGCGAACGGACGGTACGTGCTCGACGTCGACCCTTCGCTGATCGACTACGTCGCCTTCCGCGATGCCATGAGGGACGCCAGAGCGTTCGGCGACAGTGACGAGCACCTGCGCGCGTGCGCGGCGGCCACGACGGCGGTGGCGCTGTGGCGGGAGCATCCGCTGGCCGATCTCACCACCAGACTCGCGGAAGACTGGCGCACGTCGTTCATTCATTCCGATTGGATACCCGCGAACACTTTCCTGCTCGACGAACTGCTCGCTACCGGACAATCGCTCACCGCCCTGCAGCGGCTGGACGAACTCGATCGCGACCATCCGAACGAGCTGGACTTCGCCAAACTCCGCCTGAAAGCACTGAAATCCGCAGGACGCCATGGCGAAATCACGGCGTCCTACCTGAGGAAGTACCGGGCTCTTCGCGCCGACGGCGACGGGCAGGCGGCCGACGAACTCCGCGAATTCCATGAACAACTCTCGACCTCGGTTCCACAATCAATTCAGGTCACCGCCGACAGAAAACCCGAGCAAGTCGAGGAAAGCGTCATCCCACTACGCCGGTTGCCCCGGGCCATCGACCGATTCGTCGGCCGCGCGGACGTTCTGGCGAAGCTGGACCACTTGACCCTCGACGCCGCCGGCGCTCCACTGGCGACGATCGTCTGCGTCACCGGACCACCCGGCGTCGGCAAGACGACGACCATCGGACACTGGGCCCACCGCTCCGCCGAACGCTTCACCAACGGTAGGATCATGATCGATCTGCACGGGTTCAGCCGGACTCCGCGCTTGGAAGCCAACGACGTGGTCGACGTCCTGCTCTCGGCCTTGGACTTCCGCGTCGATCAGATCGTCAGCCCCGCCGGCCGGATGGCGAAACTGGCCACGCTCCTCTCCCGGCGGCCGGCGCTCGTCGTACTGGACAACGTGGAGAACTACGGCCACGTCCGACCACTGTTGGACGTACTGACGCCGTGCACGGTGATCCTCACGTCACGACGGCGCCTGACACCACTGACGGCGCTGCACGACGTCCCGGCGGTATCGCTCGACCCCTTGTCGCCCGCGGAGTCGTGCGAACTACTGGCGCACCGCATGCGAAACCGCGGGCCGGACGAACCCGAACTCCTCGAGACGCTCGCACGATTGTGCGACTGCATCCCGCTCGCCCTGAGCATCGTGGCCGACCGCGCCGCCAGCCGTGGCGGGTTACGCCTGCGGACGCTCGCCGATCAACTGAAGGACGCGGAAACCCTCCTGACGATCGGCGATGACGGAGACGGCGCCGGAATCCACCTGCAGGCCGCGTATTCGTGGTCGTACAACGCGCTGGAGGAGGCCGAACAGCGCATGTTCCGGCTTCTTGGCCTGCATCCCGGCACGGAGATGAGTCCGGCGGCGCTCGCCTCGGCGGGAGCGATCAGCATTCCGGCCGCGCGAAGGTCGCTCGACGCACTCTTCGCCTCACATCTGATCCAGCACCCCGGCGACCTCGACCGCTATCGCATGCACGACATCCTCCACCGGTACGCGACAACCCTCGCGGACCGTGAAGACGACGGCGACGGGCCCCGACGGCGATTGCTGTCGTTCTACCTGCACACGGCCTTCAACGCGCACATGACCGTGCACCCGCACAAGCCGCGGCCGCCAATGATTCCGCTCGAACCCGGCACCGTGCCACTGGACTTCGATTCCCCCGCCGCCGCCCGCCAATGGTGTTTGAACGAGCGAAGCAATCTCAACGCCTTGGTGGAGCATGCCCACCGTCACGGTCTCCACGAGCACGCCTGGCGAATCCCCCATCTCACCAGCGATATCTACGACCGGTACGGGTTCTACGACGACATCGTGAACGGACTGGCGATCGCCGCCCGGTCGGCCTCGGCCGCCGGGAACACGGAGGCCGAGGCGAGCACGCTCAATGATCTCGGCCAGGTCCATATGCTCATCGGAAACGACGAGACGGCTGATCATTACCTCCGGACCGCGTACGACCTCGTCCAGGAGCAGGGCGACGACTTCGGCAGGCTCGCCGTCCTGCTCAACATGGCCCGGCGCCACCACCACGCCGGCCGGACGCGTGAAGCGATCACCCGGTATAGCGAATGCCTTGCGCTGGCCCACGTCGTACGCGATCCGGGCCACCTCGGCACCGCCGAGTACCGGCTGGGAGACGCATTGGAAGTCGCGGGCGAGCACGATGCCGCGGTCGAACATTACCGGCGTGCGCTGGAGGTTCGCCGGGAAACCGGTGACGCTTCCGGGCAGATGGCCGTCCACACCGCCTTGGCGGGCGTCCTGACCCAGCTCAGCCGGTACGACGAAGCCTCTCTGCATGCCAACAAGGCCTTGCTGATGGCCGACGAGATACATCACCTGCCCGCGACCATGAAGTTGTACAGCGTGCTTGCTTCTCTCTCGCATGCGCAACTCAAGGACCGCGAGGCAATCCAATACGCGAACCACGCCGTCGACCTCGCCGAGCGCACCAACAACGCGACCGGTGAGGCCCGGGCTCTCGCCACCCTCGGCCGCATCCTCGCCGATCGGGGAAACTCCCCTGACGCCCGTGATGTTCTCGAACGCGCGGCAGGTCTTTACCGTGACCGGGGGCGCCAGGCGAAAGCGGCCGAACTGGAGGCACGGATCGCCGAACTCGGCCACGAGCCGCTCACCATCCCCGCAGCCAGACGAAGGGGCGACGAGGACACCGTCGCGATGCTGCCGCCGTCCCGGCAGGGCAGCCGAAAACTACACGGATAGGTGAACTCGCTCGGTCGCCCTCGGGTAGCGGCCGCCCGTCTTTCGGCTGATTTCCGCAGCTAGCCCGCGCGGGGAGGATACTTTCCGTAGAGCAAGCGCTGTCAAGACATGACTGTTGACGCTTGCATGAGACGGCGGCGAGCCCTAACTTAACGGCTATATCCGAGATGATCGAGTTAGATCTTCCCGGGTCGCAAGTCTCCCAAACCCCCGAAGAAGGATTGCAGTTGAACAAGTTCATGCGTTCCATGCCGGCGATGACGATGCTTCTCGTGACCGTCTCCACCCTGATGATCAGCGACTGGTGGCGCACCTACTGATCAACCCGGACTCCGTCATCACAGGCAGTAACACTAGAAGCGGCCCCCCTTGGGCCTGAGCTGGACCCCGCTCTGCAGCAACATCCTTCGGGCGACACCGAAACTCAGCCCGAATCTCTTCGCCACATCATGAATGGTCGCCCCGTCGAGGTACGCCTGGACGAGGCCGGGTGGGGCCGACGGAGTAGTCGGCCCCACTTGTCTCAGCTCCACGCCCGCCGAGATGAGCACGGCACGCGCCTTGTAGTAGGTCATCCCGAACCGAGTGGCGAGTTCCGCGATTGTGGCGCCGTCTTCGTACGCTCGCACCAGATCGACGTCATCCCCGGATCCCCGGTCCTCACCACGGGCGCCGGAATCGCCCGCGCCCGTCATCTCAAGGCCACCACCCCACTGTCGGTCCGGGTTACCTCTCACCACAGTTGCCCTTGCGCCGCCCCAAATCAGCCCCCAACTCGGTGCATTTCTCCGTCACGCCGTCAAATTCGCGACAATAGATCATGTACGTCTCTGTACATCATACGTTACCGACTGGTAGGTTCCGGGCATCCAAACGTGATCCACTTCATGATTCAAAGGGGAGTCATGACCCGAAAGCCCGCTCGTCTGCTGGCCGTCGCGATCGCCCTCATCGTCGGTTTCGCCGCCGCGCCCGCCGCCTCCGCCGCCCCCGCCACCGATCCGTTCTACAGCTACGACGGCAGCGAACCGCTGTCGTCGTACAGTCCCGGGACCGTGTTGAAGACCCGGACGCTCAATTACCACGTCATCGGCATTCCCACGCCGCTCAAAGTGACCCAGCTGCTGTACCGGTCCACCGACGCGCAGGGGAAGCCGTCCGCCAACGTCACTTCGGTGCTGCGGAGCCTCACCGGCGACAGCACCAAAGCCGTTTCGTACCAATCGTTCTACGATTCGCTCAACCCCGAGCACGGCCCGTCCAGGGCGATCGCCGGTGACGTCTCGCTCGGCGGCCTGATCGCCAACGCGGAGTCGCTGTTCATCGCGCCCGCCCTGCTGCTGGGCTACAACGTCGTCATTCCCGACACCGAAGGCCAGAAGGCGAACTTCGCCGCCGGGCCGGAATACGGGACGAACACCCTGGATTCCATCCGCGCCGCGACGCGGTCTCCCGGAACGGGGATGAACGACAAGACCCGGTTCGGTCTCATCGGGTATTCCGGCGGCGCCATCGCGACGGGCTGGGCCGCCGCGCTCGCGCCGGATTACGCGCCCGAGGTCAACAAGAACCTCGTCGGTTTCACCGAAGGCGGAGTGCTCGTCAAGCCGTCGCACAATCTCAAGTACGTCAACGGCAGCGTCGCGTGGACCGGCGTCATTCCGATGGCGCTCATCGGTGTCTCGCGTTCGTTCGGCATCGACCTCAAGCCGTACGCGAATTCTTACGGCCTTCAGGTGCTCAAGGACATGGAAAAGGCGTCGATCGTCGACGCGCTCGGCCGCTACCCCGGGCTGACGTGGGAGAAGGTCGTCAAGCCCGAGTACGTCAACCCGAACAAGGTGCTGCCGTACGTCGAGGCCGTGAACAAGATCAACCTCGGCTCCGCGCCGACGCCCACCGTGCCCGGCTACATCGCGCAGGGCAACAACGGTGTCCTGGAAGGCACCTTCGGCAATCCGCCGGGGATCGGGACCGGCGACGGGGTGATGGTCGCCGGTGACGTGCGCTCGCTCGCGCGGCAGTACTGCGACACCGGCAACAAGTCGATCAAGTACGACCAGTACAACACGTTGAGCCACGTCGGGGCGGCCGTCGTCTGGGCGCCGCTGGCCATCGGCTGGCTCAACGACCGGTTCGCGGGCAAGGCCGCGCCGTCCAGCTGCGGGAAGATCGCGCCCGGCAACTCCCTTGCCCCGGAGGTGCCGGTCGGCTGACCGCACAGGTCCGTGAAGGCCTCCTTCCCTACCCTGACAGTAGGGAAGGAGGCCTTCACGGACCTCCAAGCCGGTACGGTGCCGCACGTGACCGAGCACCGCAAGCTGCCGAAGGGGCCGCACAACCTCAGCCGCGACGAGGTCGCCGGAACCCAGCGCGCCCGGCTGATCGACGCGGTACTGGAGAACACCGGCAAACGCGGCTACGTCGCCACCACCGTCGGCCACATCACCGCCACGGCGGGCGTGTCCCGGACCTCGTTCTACGAACAGTTCACCGGCAAGCAGGACGCGTTCCTCGCCGCCTATCGCGAGATCACCACCGAGTTCATCACCCAGGGCGTCGCCGCGGGCGCCGAGGCCGCGACCCCGCTGGACGCCGTCGCAGTCTGCTGTGACTTCCTCGTCGACTACGTGCGCCGGCGCCCCACGGCCGTCCGCGCCGCGTTGCTGGAGATCTACGCGCTCGGCGACGCGGGGCTCGAAGCCCGCGAGAAGACCTTGCGCGCCGGGGAAGCCGTCTTCGAACGGACGGCGGAATGGCTGCGTGCCACCGATCCCGCGCTGCCGTCACCGCCGCCGTTCACCGCGCGCACGGTCGTCGCCGCCACCATCGAACTGATCACGCAGGCCATCTGGACCGGCACGGAAGACGCCTACGGCCAGGTGCGCGAAGCCGTCCGCTACACGTGGCTGCTCGGCTTGTTCGGGCACCGGAGCGTCGACGCTTAGCGCGCGAGACGCCGCCGTTCGAACTCGACGATCAGTTTCGGATACCGGCGCGGGAGCAGCCGGACGAGCCGGTCTACCAGTTTCGCGTCGTTCCCGACGAGCACGCGCGGTTTCCCGGCCTCGACCCCGTCGACGATGATGCGGGCGGCCTGATCCGCCGGCATCTTCAGCAGCTTTTCGTTGTACACGCGGACGCGTTCCCGCTGTTCGGCGGTGGGCTCGATACCGCGTGCCTCGGCTTCCTTCAACGCCGCCGAGGCGATGCCGGTCTTGACCCCGCCGGGATGGACGACCGTCACCCGCACCGGGTGTCCGGCCGCGATCATCTCGGTGCGCAGCACCTCGGTGAACCCGCGGACGCCGAACTTGCTGGCGCAGTAGGCGCTTAGCGTCGGCTGGGCCATGAAACCGTTGAGGCTGGAGATGTTCACTACCTGGCCGTCGCCGGAATCGATCAAATGCGGCAGGAATGCCTTGGTGCCGTTGATGACGCCGAAGAGGTTGACCGCGAGCGTGCGGTCGTACAGTTCCCAGTCGGCGTCGAGTACGGTCTGCCCGCCGCCCGCGATCCCCGCGTTGTTGTAGATCTGGTGCACCACACCGAACTGCGCGGCGACGGCGGTCGCGTACTCCAGCACGGCCGCCCGGTCGCTGACGTCCAGCGCGGCGCCCTGCACTTCCGCACCGAGGGCCTTGACCTGGGCAACGGTCTCGGCCAGTCCGGTTTCGTCCACATCGGACACCGCGAGCCGTGCCCCGCGCCGTGCGAGTTCGAGAGCCAGCTGGCGGCCGATGCCGGAACCGGCGCCGGTGACGACGGCGACCTTGCCGCGAACACTGCTCATCGAGTTTCTCCCGCCGGGTCGAGGGCCAGTTCGGCGGTCAGCTCGACGAGCCGCTCGACCAGGTCCGGGGCGATGTGGTGCCCCATTCCGGGGATTTCGACGTAACGGGCGCCCCTGATGGCCTTGGCGGTCGCCCGCCCGCCGCTGTGGTGGACCATGCGGTCGGTGTCGCCGTGGACCACGACCGTCGGGCAGGTGATGCGCGCGAGCTCGGCGGTGCGGTCGCCGCTGGCCTGGATCGCGCCGATCTGACGGGCGATACCGCTGCGGGCGCGCCGTCCCCCGGCCCGTTCCCACAGTTCCTCGACCCACGCCGTTTCGACGTCCTTGTCCAGCGGGAACGTGGCCGAGCCGAGGTGCCCCATCAGCGACAGGTGCCCGGCCACGGATTCCTCGACCGTCTGGGCGGGCCGCCTCGCCATGCGCACCAACGTCGACTTCGCCGGCTGCCCGACCCGGCGATGCCCGGTGGTGGAGAAGATCGACGTCAGCGACAGGACGCGGCCGGGGTTCCTGGCGGCGACGGTCTGCGCGATCATGCCGCCCATCGACATGCCGACCAGATGAGCCTTCTCGACGCCCAGGTGGTCGAGCAGGCCGACGGTGTCCGCCGCCATGTCGCCCAGGTCGTAGGCGCCGGGCAGCGGCCGGGCCAGTAGTTGCCGGAGTTTGCCGGGATTCGGCGCCTTGATGCGGTCCGAGCAGCCCGCGTCGCGATTGTCGAACCGGACGACGCGGAAACCGCGGCCGGTGAACCCCTCGATCATCGGCCGCGGCCACGACGTGAGATCCAGGCCGAGCCCGGCGATCAACACCAGCGGCACCCCGTCGGACGGGCCGTCCTCGCGGTAGCAGATCCGCGGCCCGCCGGGCAGGTCGGCGAAATCGTCGGTCACGAGCTCACCGCCTCCCGGACCTCGACGCGGGAGAAGTGCAGCTCCGGATCGGTGATGTCGTCCGCGCGCAGCAGCTTGATGTCCGAGTGGTAGCTCATCGAGGTCAGCCACGGCATGCGGTCGCCCTGGCGCGGGAGCTGGTCGAGAGCGCGCTGGACGTATCCGGCGGCGAAGTCCAGGAACGGCTTCGTCGGCATGTCCGGGTCGGCGACGACGGGACGGCAGACGTCATAGCCGTGGGCGTCCATATGCGCCAGCAGACGGCAGAAGTGCTCGCACAGCAGGCCGATCTTGAGCGTCCACGACGAGTTCGTGTAGCCGATCGCGAACGCGGCGTTCGGCACGTCCGAAAGCATCATTCCCTTGTACGCGACGGTTTCCGGGAGGATCACCGGTTTCCCGTCGACGCTGAGCGTGGCCCCGCCGAACACCTGGAGGTTCAATCCGGTGGCGGTGACGATGATGTCCGCCTCCAGCTCACGCCCGGATTCGAGCAGGATCCCCTTTTCGGTGAAGGTCGCGATCTTGTCGGTGACAACGTCGGCCTTGTCCTTGCGGATGGCGGCGAACAGGTCGCCGCCGGGCACGGCGCACAGCCGCTGGTCCCACGGGTCGTACGGCGGGTTGAAGTGCTCGTCGACCGGATAGCCCTTGGGAAGCTGCTTCTTGTTGACGTAGCGGATGAGCCCGCGGGCGGTCTTCGGGAACTTCTGGCAGAACTGCCAGACCGCCAGCCCCTTGCGGATGTTCTTGCGGCGGGTGAGCGCGTACGCCCGCTCCTCGCCGAGGATCTTGCGCAGGCCGTTGGCGATCTTGTCCTCGCGCGGCACCGGCATGACGTAGGTCGGGGTGCGCTGCAGCATCGTCACGTGCGCCGCGGTGCCCGCCATCGCCGGGATCAGGGTGACCGCGGTGGCGCCGCTGCCGATCACGACGACCCGCTTGCCCGCGTAGTCGAGGTCCTCTGGCCAGTGCTGCGGGTGCACGATCGTGCCGGTGAACCGGTCCCGGCCCTCGAAACGCGGGGTGAAGCCCTCGTCGTAGCGGTAGTAGCCGCCCGCGTTGAACAGCCAGCCCGTGCTGAGGCTGGTGCGCTCGCCGGTGTCGGTCCGCTCGATCTCGAGCAGCCAGCGGGCCTCGTCGCTCGACCAGGCGGCCGAGAGCAGCTTGTGGTGGTACCGGATGCTGGGTTCGATCCCGTTCTCGGTGATCGTCTCGCGCAGGTACGACAGGATCCGGGGCGCGTCGGCGATGGACTGCTTGTCCCGCCACGGCTTGAACTCGTAGCCGAAGGTGTGGAGGTCGGAGTCCGACCGGATGCCCGGGTAGCGGAACAGGTCCCAGGTGCCGCCGGACGCGCCGCGCGCCTCCAGGATGGCGAACGTCTTGCCCGGGTTCTCGGTCTTCAGGTAGCGCGCGGCCCCGATCCCGGAAATCCCGGCACCGATGATGACCACGTCGAGGTGCTCGACGGGGGTGCTCGTCGTCATGCGGTACTCCAGCCTCGTCTCGGTTGTCTCCACGATGCGGGTTCACCGAGGAATTGCGCTAGCGCTATCTGCACCAGCATGATGGACGCATGGTGCAAAGTGTCACATCGCCGTGGCCGACCCTGACGCCCGAGGCGCGTGACCTCTTCCGGCGGGGCGCGGAGATCGTGCTGCATCCGCGTGCCGAATGGATCGAGGAGCTGCACGAGGCCTCGCTCGGCGGGGACAGTATGCGCGCGGTCGCCGAGGACCCCGTGCTCACCGAGGGGACCAAACGCGCCAACCTGGCGAATCTGCTGCACTGGGCGGCCGCCAACGTGCAGCGGCCCGGTGAACGGGTCGCCGCCAACCTGAACCGGGAAGTGCTCGACGGCGCTCGCGACATGGTGCGCCGGGGCTTCGACTCCGGCGGCCTGGACGCCTACCGGCGGGCGCAGGGCGTGGCCTGGCGCCGGTGGATCGAGATCTGCTTCGATCTCACGTCCGACCCGGTCCTGCTCCGCGAACTGCTGGACGTCTCGTCGTTGTCGATCACCACGTTCATCGAGGACACGGTCGCCGCCGTGTCCGAACGGATGGCCGCCGAACGGACGGAACTGACCCGCGGCGCCCACGCCGAACGGCGGGCCACGGTCACGCTGCTGCTGGAAGGCGCGCCCATCAGCCGCTCGCGCGCCGAAGCCCAGCTCGGTTACCCGCTCGCCGGCCCGCATACGGCCGCGATCGTCTGGAGCGGCTCGGCCACCCCGTCGTCCCAGCAGCTCGAAACCGCCGCGGAGACACTCATGCGGGCGTGTGGCGCCTCCCACCGGCTGACCGTCGTCGCCAGCGCCGCCGCCCTGTGGGTCTGGCTGCCCGGCCGGACCCCGCCGCGCGCGGACCGGCTCGCCGAAGACCTCGCACCGCATCCCGACGTCCGGGTCGCGCTGGGGCGGCCCGGCAGCGGGATCGACGGGTTCCGCCGCAGCCATCTGGACGCCGCAGCCACCCAGCGGATGCTCGCCCGGCTCACCTCGCCGCAGCAGATCGCGCGATACCAGGACATCCAGCTGCTCGCCCTGCTCACCGGCGATCCGGCGCAGGCGGGCGAGTTCATCGCCGACACCCTCGGCGAACTCCGGCACGCCGATGCCGAGACCCGGGAGACCGTGCGGGCCTACGTGCACGAACTGGGCAACACGACGCGGACCGCGGAACGGCTCTACACCCATCGGAACACCGTCGTCCGGCGGCTGGCGCGGGCCGACGAACTGCTCCCCCGGCCGCTGGCGGAGAACGCGGTGGACGTGGCCGTCGCGCTGGAAACGCTGCGGTGGCTGGGAAGCGGCGCGTGAACAGTTCACTTAGAGCATGTTCACCGACCAGGGTGGCGAGACCGTCCCGTCAGGTGTCACTCCGTACTTGCGCAACCGCATGCGACCGCCGCGGTCCTGCATCTTCGCGAAGAGTGTTTCGATGCTGCCCCACACCTCCGTATAGCCATGCGCCAAGGCGATGAGGTAGTGATCCAAGGCATCGGTGTAGCGGACTTCGCGACGCAGATGATCAGCGAGACACACGCGAGACTTCACGTCACCGGCACTTATGCCTCTTTCGAGGAGGGCGATCCCCCGCTCCCGGTGTTCTTTTCGCTCCAGGAGCGACATCGCAACCGAGGCGACGACCGTCGTGTCGGAGTTCGCGAGCTGTTTCTCGACTTCTGCCATCGCCTTCTCGACGTCACCTTCGACCGCCAGCGCGAGAACATGGTTATGGGCGTAACGCGGATCAGCGGCGTCACATTTCTCGAGAAGACGTTTGGCGCCGTAGGAACGGTGGAGGTGCAACTGCACCTCCACGGCACGCATACGCGCGGGAGCGTACCCCTCGGTTATTGCGGTCGTGAAGGCGTCCACCGCGGCAGTCAGTTTCTTGCCCCGCACCGCGACCGACCCGAGACTTCTCTCGAACAGACGCGTGTCGGTCTCCGCTTCCACCCGATCGGCCGCGACCAGTCCTTCGGCGACCCAGCAGAAGGCCTGCCCCTTGCTGGCCTTGGCTTGTCGCGAGTAGCTGCTCACGACATGAGCGATGATCCCTTCATGGAGCAGGAAGTCACTGAGCGGAACGAGAATGTCCGGAGTCGAAATGTCGACAGTTTTGATATACCACTCGAAAGCCTCTTTAAGGTGCCCTGCCCGGCACAGCGCATTGGCCAGCTCTTCAGGCCGCGGAGCCTGTCCGGACCGCTGGGCACGACGAAAGAAACCGATGGCCTCGGTCGTCCATCCCGCCGCTGCTGAAACCTCCGCTGCCTTGGCCAATGCGGATTCATCACCCGCGTCGATGGCTTGCTGATAGCAATCGAGCGCGTGTTTTATCAGCTTCTTGACGGCAAGAACATCACCGACCGCGGTGAATGCTTCGGGGTTCCCGTTCGCCGACGCGGTCGCGGCGTGTGCCATCGCCACGTGGAAGAAGCCCGCCAGTGCGTTGATCCGCGCGGCGGAGGCCAGCGCGCCGGGTGCCTCGCAGGCGACCGCCGTCTCACTCCAATACAGTGCGTCCTCGAGAAGATTGTGCGCGACCAGGATCTCCGCACCGAGCGTGAAGGCGTGGTGCCTCCCCGCAACGCCCAGTTCGTGCAGGGCGCGAAGGGCGAACTTCGTCTCCTCGTGATCTGTGAGCATGTCCGCGACGGCTCGCAGGATCTCCGGGCTGTTGTGGTTGTCCAGGGACATCAGCCATTCCACTGCCGATGGCACGCCGGTGGTGACGGCCAGCATGTCAGCGGCCACGGCGGCGGCCGTGGCGTCGCCGCGCTGCGCGAGGTCGCCGTAAAGGCACAGTGCGTCCTTCCGACGGCCCAAATCGTTGTACGCCATGGCCGTCAGGGTGGTCGCACGCTTGTCTCGCCGCGCGACCAGCTTCGCGAGACAATGGACGACTTCTTCCGGCCGTCCGGCCGACAGCAGCATCTCGGCCGCTGCGATATTCGCGTCGTGGTCGGCGTCGAAGTGGGCGTACTGTTCGAGCGCTTCGTCGATACGATCGGCGCGGCTCAGCAGTCCCGCCAGATCGAGCCGAGCCCTCTTCTCGCCCTCATTCACCGCCCGGAGATAGAAGCGGGCCGCTTGTTCGAGAAGGCCCCGCCTTTCACACTCCTGGGCCATCGTGGACAGGTTTGCGGGATCCGCGTGGCGGACCAAGACCTCCCAAAGGCGCTTGTCCGGCAGACGCGGCCGGGCGATGTCGGCCACTTGCCTGCGTTCGAGGTAGTCGTCGAACCGGTAAGACTTCGAGCCACCTGCCGCCGACGGCCCGCGGTCGACCAGGACGCTCCGCCCGCCGTTTCCTCGACGGGTCAGCTCGGTGATCGCGTCGGAGAACCACCTGTCGCCGAGGCCGCTACGCGCCCCCGAAGACAGATGCAGAGCCGATCCCGCCTCGAGAAGTTCGTGGGGCAGCCACGTGCCGTGCGCGGCGACCAGCGCGTCGACCGCACAGTCGAGGATCGCCCGCTCGCCCGCCCCGGCTGTGTCGTAGCGCTCCTGAAGATCAGGGATATCGACGAGGTACTGGATCACGTGTCCCACTTCGGCACGCGAAACCGCTTCGGAGAGCCGCGGATCGGCACCCGACAGTGCCCGGTCTTCCTCCGCGCCACTGAACGTGTCGGGCACGACGACGCTACTGCCCGCCAGGAGCAGGCGAACATGGGGAAAGAGATCCTTTCCCTCCGAGGACTGTGCCGTCAGCAGCCGCCAGTACTTGGTACGCAGCGTCGTGATGATCAGCACCGGCCCGCGCTCGGCATCGTGAAGCAGCTCCCGGAGTACCTTCGCGATCTTGTTGCCGACGCCGACGCCGGGTTCCTTGAAATAGCGCTCGGCCTTCGGAAGCCAGATGACCGTTCGCGGACCGACCTTTCCGAGCGAGTCCAGCAACTCGCGCGGATCACTGGGGCTGATGCTCGGCATCAACCGCCAGTCGGCCATCCAGGGGTCCGGCTCCCCGGGCCGTGTCCATCGGATCGCTTCCCAAGCGGAGCGCTTTTTGCCCGCCGTGGATTCGCTGACGAGAGTGACGATTCCGCTCGCGCCTCCGACAACTGGCGCGACCTTCGCTCGCAGGAGTTCGTCATGGTCCCGCTGAACGTACGCGGTGTCGTTCGGCAAGCCCGCGATGTTCCGGATCGTGCCCCGCACCGGAAGGATCTCCAGCCGGCTCGGAACGCAGTCGGCCAAGGAGACACCCATGGTGGCCTCGGGCACGCGTTCCAGCCTGCCCAGGTTGAGCACGTCCACCAGTTCATCCGCCTCTTTCGCCGCTCGGTCTGTTCGCATTGCGCAGCAGCAAGTCACCACCTCTCAGTGGGACTCGCGCTTGTTTCGACCGTGGCGGAAGCCGTGTGAACCAGCCAGGCGTTTCAGCGGTCCTTCGCCCAGCGGTCGATACAGCCGAGCAGCGGCGTGAGCGACTTCGTTAGCGCTTACAGCCCGGTTTCACCCGATCGAGTCGGACGTCCGCTGTCCGGCTCGTCCGGCCACAGTGGAAGGTCGAGGTTGCGGAGCATGGCGCGCTGTTCGGGGGTCAATTCACCCTCGACCGTGATGGTGAACGGGGGCGTTTCCTCGCGGGAGCGGAGAAAGTTGCTCCAGGCGATGCCCAGGTTCGCCAGCCCGGTCAGGGAGCCGATGGACATGCAGATGACCTCGAAGGCCCCCATCTCCCCGGTGCTCCCCGACCCGGCGAGGCTGATCGTCGCGGACCGTGTCACGTCGGCGTCGTCGCGGAGCCAGCCGTAGAACTCGGTCAGCGCTTGTTCGTCGCCGGCGGCGTTGATGGTCAGCTCCACGGGGGCCTCCTCGAAACGCGGTATCCCTACCAGTCGCCACCCCGGCCCGGGGCGTAACAGCAATCGGCGCCGACGCTGGGCGAAACCTCTAGATTGAGACCATGGTTTCCATCGCCGAGAAGGCCACGCGGCTGCAGGAATTGCACGCCGCCCCCGAACTCTTGCTCGTCGTCAACGTGTGGGACGCGATCACCGCGAAGGTCGTCGCCGAAACCCCTGGTACGCAGGCCCTCGCCACCCCGAGCCACGGTATCGCCGCCGCCCGCGGCTACCCCGACGGCGAGGTGATCCCCCGCGACGAGATGATCGCCGAGGTCGCCCTGATCGTCCGGGTGGCGGGCGATCTGCCGGTCACCGCGGACCTGGAGGCGGGTTACGGCGACCCGGGCGGCACGGTCGCCCGCGCGATCGAGGCCGGCGCGGTCGGCTGCAACCTCGAAGACCGGATGAAACCGCTGGACGAGTCCGTCAAGGCCGTCGAGGCCGCGGTCGCCGCCGCCCAGTCCGCCGGGATCGACTTCGTGCTCAACGCCCGCACCGACGCCTTCCTCCGGGCGGGCGACCGTGACCCCGAGGAGGTGCTGGCCGACGCGATCACCCGCGGCCGCGCGTACCTGGACGCCGGCGCGTCGAACGTCTTCGTGCCCGGCAAGCTCGACGAGAGCCAGGTCGGCAGGCTGGTCGAGGCGCTGGGCGAGCGCAAGGTCAACCTGATCGGCGTCCCGGGCTCGATCCCGCTGGCCACCGCGCAGAAGCTCGGTGTCTCCCGGGTGTCCTACGGGCCGTTCAGCCAGAACGTCGCGCTCACCGCGCTGGCGAAGCTGGCCGAGGACGTCTACGCCGGCGGCGGCCTGCCCGCCGACATGCGCAAGCTGAACTGAGCGAGCCAGGGCCCCTCGCAGTAGGGTCCCACGCATGGTGCGCGGAGTCGGCCGGACGGAAGGCATCCTGCTGGCCGGCTCCGTGGTCGCCGTGCTCGTGGTGACCGGTGTCCTCGCCAGGTCCCCCGGCACCTGGCTGCTGGAAGTGGTCTGGGTGCTGATCGGGCTGCCGCTGGTGGTGGCCCTGCGCAAACGCTTTCCCTTGACTCGCTTGCTGTGCTGGCTGCTGGTGCTGCACGCGTTCGTGCTGTGTTACGGCGGGCAGTACACCTACGCGGAGACCCCGGCCGGGGAATGGGTGCAGGAGCTGATGGGCACCCAGCGGAACAACTACGACCGGTTCGCCCACGTCGTCCAGGGTTTCGTCCCGGCGATCGCCGTACGCGAGGTGCTGCTGCGCCGGACCCCGCTGCGCCCCGGTGCCTGGGTCGCGTTCCTGACCGTCTGCGTCTGCGTGACGATCGCCGCCGGTTTCGAGTTCGTGGAATGGTTCAGCGCGATGGTCGCCGGAGCGGGCGCGGACGATTTCCTCGGCACCCAGGGCGACGTCTGGGACACGCAGTGGGACATGTTCCTCTGCCTGTGCGGCGCGGTGCTTTCCCTGCTGATCTGGCGCAGGGTGCACGATCGGCAACTCCGGGGGGTCTCAACGAATCACCTGTAATGCAGGTAACCAAGCAACGATCTCCTGTTCTGCGTGTTCAACGCGGCAGATACGGTCCTCGGCATGACTCTGCGAGCCGCGGCCGTGCGGCGGAAACCGGTCGCCGATCTGATCGCCGACAGTGATCACGGCACGCTGAAGCGATCCCTCGGCCTCGGGCAGCTGACGATGCTCAGCATCGGCGCGACGCTGGGCAGCGGGATCTTCGTCGTGCTCGGCGAAGCGGTTCCCGTGGCGGGCCCCGCGGTCGTGCTGTCGTTCGTGCTCGCCGGTATCACCGCGCTGTTCTCGGCGCTCTCCTACGCCGAACTCGCCGGAATGATCCCGGTGTCCGGTTCGTCCTACTCCTACGCCTATGCCACGCTCGGCGAGCTGGTCGCCTGGGTCTGCGGCTGGTGCCTGGTGCTCGAGTACGGCGTCTCGGTGGCGTCGGTGGCCGTCGGCTGGGGTCAGTACCTCAACGAACTGCTGCGGCTGACGTTCGGTTTCGCCATCCCCGACGCGTTCAGCCAGCCGCCCGGCTCGGGCGGGATCGTCAACGTCCCGGCCATCGTCGTCGTGCTGCTCGCCATGTTCCTGTTGCTCTCTGGCGCGAAGGAGAGCGCGCGGGCCAACGCGATCATGGTCGTGATCAAGGTCGGCACGCTGGTGCTGTTCTGCGCGATCGCGTTCTCGGCGGTGCGGGCGGCGAACTTCGCCCCGTTCCTGCCGCTCGGCCTGGCCGGACTGAGCGCCGGTGCCGCGAAGCTTTTCTTCTCCTACATCGGTTTCGACGCGGCTTCCACCGCGGGCGAGGAGGCGAAGAACCCGCAACGGGACCTGCCGAGGGCGATCCTGCTCTCGCTCGCCATCGTCACCGTGCTGTACTGCCTTGTCGCCGTGGCCGCGGTCGGCGCCCTGCCGTGGCAGGATTTCGACGGCCAGGAGGCCGCGCTCGCGCACGTGCTCGGCGCCGTGTCCGACAACCCGCTGTGGGCCGGGCTGCTCGCCGTCGGCGCGATCGTGGCGATCTCCAGCGTCGTGCTGACCGTCCTCTACGGACAGACCCGCATCCTGTACTCGATGTCCCGCGACGGGCTGGTCCCCGCCTCGCTGTCCAAAGTGGACCCCAAGACCGGGACGCCGCGGATCAACACCCTGGTGGTTTCCGGCTTCGTCGCGACACTGGCCGCGTTCATCCCACTCGGGAAGCTGGCCGACGCCACCAGCATCGGCACGCTGTTCGCCTTCGGACTGGTGAACGTCGCTGTCCTGCTGCTGCGCAAGCGGCAACCGGAGGCCCCGCGCTCGTTCCGGGTGCCGTTCGCCCCTGTCACCCCGGTCCTCGGGGTGCTGTGCTGCGCTTACATGATGCTCAGCCTCGACGGCGAGACTTGGATCGTCTTCGCCGGCTGGATGGCACTCGGCCTGCTCATCTACTTCGGCTACAGCATGCGCCGATCCCGGCTGGCCGCGGATTCGCCCGTTCGCCGCCATAATTCCTAGCCTGTCCAGCCCTAGTACGAGCCGGATCATTGAAGTGACGGTGATCGGTAGGGGACACTTCCGTCCGCCCCCACGGAAAACCCTACCGTGAACCGAGGTCCCCATGCGCCGATATGGCATTACCGTGCTGACCGCGTGCCTCGCCTTGTCCCTCACCTCATTCCCCGTATCCGCTGCCGCTCAAGAGACGGCGGCTCCCTTCTGTTACGAGGAACCCGTCCAACCGAAAGCCGATGTCAGTGACATAAAGGCGGGTTTCCAGTCCGCGAAGTGGTTGCAGACGATCCAAGCCGTGTACAAGCGGCGCTGGCCCAGCGGCGAAGCCCTCGCGATCGCGCAGGCCAAGGACAAGTACTTCAGCCAGTTCGTGAACAAGACCAGCTTCAACGCGCTCGCCGAGTCCCTGATGGTGGCGATCCACGAAGAGACCCACATGTGGGATCTGGATCCCTCGAGAACGTCATGGGACGTGTACGTTTCGGCGTGGATCGACGCGTCCCGCAAGGCGATGAAGGTCCCGATCCACGGCGGATTCCCCCGCCGCGAGATCCTGCCGCTGATCACGGACGATCTCACGCGTTCGATGGACGACATCTACCTGCGGGATCAGCAGCAGGGCTCGTACCGGATCCAAGGGGTCATCGCGGAACTCAACGCCGGACTCATGGGATTGCCCGCGGCGACGGTCGTCGCGGAATACATCCAGGGCGTGGGCGCGAGCAATTCGCGGGACATCGCGGCCACGAACATGCGCTACCTGCAGCTCTATCTGCGCGTCGCGAAGACCAAACATCCCGATTACTGGGCCAAGATCAAGGCACAGCCCGCATTACGCGAACTGGTGCTCATCGAGTTCCTCCGTACCGCCTACTGGCTGGATCAATCCGCGCCCCACGCCGCCAAACTCGGCAGCGCGGACGTGGCCAAGATCGTCGCCAAGAACTACGCCCCGGAGAACATCGCGATCATCGAGGAGTTCACCGGCGCCAAGGTGAACACGGGTTCGGCCAGGAACTGCACGCTCTGACGCCGCGCGCGGCTCGCCGGTGGCAGACCCGGGTCCGCCACCGGCGAGCCGTCGCGTCACGGCACGAACACCGGCTGGTCCAGCGCCCAGAGCCAGGATCCGTCCGGCTGACGGCGGGCGACCTCGATGGTCGTCTCACCGGTGGTCAGCGTGGACGCCGTGAGCGCCAGGTCGCCGCCCACCAGCGCCGGATGCTGCCTGCCCGGCAGGAGTTCCGGCGCGGCCGCGACGAACTCCTCGTACACCTTGCGGATCTCCGCGTGCCCGGTCGCGATGTTGCCCGGCGGGAACGCCAGCACGGCGTCCGGTTCGTACAACGCCACCAGTCCGTCGACATCGCCCGCGTTGCCTCGCTCGATGAAGAATCTGCCCAGATCGTTCGGCTCGGTGGCCACAGTCCTGCTTGTCATGGGAACGAGCCTCGCAGCGAATCACGACATCCTGTGTCGTGTATTCCGCTAGAGTTCCGGATATGCGCGCCGACCGGTTGGTCTCACTGGTGTTGCTGTTGCGGCACCGCGGCCGCCTGTCCGCGACCACGCTCGCGCGCGAACTGGAGGTCTCCACCCGCACCGTGTTGCGGGACATCGAGGCGTTGTCCGCGGCGGGTGTCCCGGTGTACGCCGAACGCGGCAGGCACGGTGGTTTCGGGCTGCTGCCCGGTTTCCGGACCGAACTCACCGGGCTGACCCACGACGAGGCGCTGGCGTTGCTGATCGCCGGATCACGGCGCGGCGCGCAGGCGTTCGGTCTCGGCTCGGCGCTCGCTTCGGCCATGCTCAAGGTGGTCGACGCGCTGCCGGAAGGCCAGCGGGACACCGCGGCGGGCGCGGCCCGGCGCCTGCTCATCGACCCGGAGACCGATCTGCTCTCGCGCCGGGTGGCCGCCGAGGAGGTGCCGGACACTGTCGTCTCCGAGGTCCGGCGCGCGGTGTTCGCGGGACACAAGCTGCGCATCCACTACGCGGCCGAGGGCCGGGCACCACGGTGGCGCACGGTGGATCCGATCGGCCTGGTCACCGTCCGGGACCGGGGTTACCTGCTGGCCACGAGGTCCGGCGAGGACCGCACCTACCGGCTGTCCCGGCTACGGGCCGCCGAGGAACTCCCCGAACCCGCGCAACGCCCGGACCGGGTGGACCTCGACCGGACCTGGCAGGAACGCAGCACACGGTTCCGGAGCGGCGGGGACCAGGTCGCCGTGTCGGTGCTGGTGGATCCGGTGCGGCGGGACGAGCTGGCCGGCACCGCGCTGGCCGTACTCACGGAAGAAGCCGCCGAGGACGGCAGGCTGCGCATGGAAGTGGCCTTCCAGGACGGGCGGCACGCCGAGTGGGCGTTGTGGCGACTCGGCACGGACGCGGAGGCCGTCGACCCTCCTTGGTTACGCGCTTCCCTGCGGGATCGGGCCGTCGCGATCAGCAGCCGCTATGGCGAGGGGTGAGGCCGAACGCGGCGGGGCGGGATGACGCACGTCGGTTTCGTTTGTCCAGGAACGGTTCGGCGTGGTGGTTTCGGTTCGTAGCGCGTTGGTTGTTGGTCATCGACTTCGTCGCCGCTGGGCGATCGGCGCGAACCTAGGTCTGGCCGATGTCCGGGTCCATGCAGCCTTCCCGGCAGAACGGGCCTTGCTATTGCATGGGGTTAAGCCTTCCGCCCTCGCAAGCCGGTTGCCTCAGGGCTCGCGGGGGGGTGGAGGGTGCTACTGCGGATCGCGGCATTGAGGCGGAACGAACTCCGGCAACCCGACGACCGGGCTGTCGCCTGTGGGCAGGATCGCAACCCACCTGCCTACGGGCATCTCTCGGGCTCAACGGCGGCGAAGGATACTGCCGCGGATCGCGGCACTGAGGCGGAACGAACTCCGGCAACCCAACGACCGAGACACTCAGCCAGTCACCAGCGGACAGAATCCCAACCCACCTGCCTGCAGGCAGGCCGAAGGGCCCGTCGCCGGTGTGGCCGACGGGCTCCTCGGGGGTTCAGACGTGGTGCAGGGTGTTGCGCCGGGGTTGTCGGAGCGGATCCCGGTACTGGGGCGGAATGAACTCCGGTAACCCATCAGCGGCCATCCGTACTGCCCAATCACCATGATGAATCAACCGGTGATGAAAACCGCACAGCAGCACGAGATTCCGGAGATCGGTGGGTCCGCCGTCTGCCCAATGGACGATGTGATGGGCGTGACAGTTCTTCGGTTTCCGATGGCAGCCCGGGAAGGCGCAGCCTCCGTCGCGGATGTTCAACGCACGTCTCTGGCCTGGGGTGACGAACCGTCTCAGCCGTCCCATATCCAGCGGTTCACCCGAGGCGCTCATCACGACCGGGAGCATCAGGCAGTCGCAGGCGGCGAGCCGGGCTTCCCGCGCGGTCATCGTCCCGACGAAGTCCAGGCACGCGGTCCCGAGGCCCGATTTGAGTTCCTCCAGCCCGATGGTGACGTGGACGAGGGTGCGGTAGCCGCTGGTCCCGGGCTGGTCGGGGCAGGCGATCGCCAAGTCGAGGAGGTCGACCCAGGCGTCTCCCATGCGTTCGCACTTCATCCGCAGATCGGCTTGTCCGAATTCGTCCACCGGCCGTGGCTGAGCGTGCGCCTCCAGTGCGGCGGCGGTGCGGGCCCCGGTCTCGTCGTCGAAGAGGCCGGTGAGTTTCCAGAACCCGTCCTTGCGGCGCTCCAGGGTGATTTCGCGGCGTGGTTCCTTGGGTTCGGGATCTTTCGGTTCTTTGCCGTCGGGGTCGAGCCAGCCCAGCAGGTTCGCCTCGGCGTCCGCCAACTGCTGCGGACCGGCCTCCCGGGCAAGGTCCGCGAGGATCTTCTCCGCGGTGGCGCGGTCTTCGGTGGAGGTGTCGGCGGGAAGCCGCTTCAAGATCTCCAGGATCTGATCGATCCGCTCATCCCCCACCAACCCCTCCGCCGCCACCGCAGCCGTCGCGGGAGCAACCGGCGGAACCTCGCTACCATCCAAGGCACGGGTGGGATTCAACGCGAGCGCGCGGTTCACCACCGCACGTGCTTCCCCGACCGACAACCCCGCCATATCCGCGAACCACTTATCCGTACGGCCATACCCGTACAAGTCTTTGGGGCCCCGATTCTCGATCTCCGCCAAAAACTGCCCCAAACCGGCAGTGGCCATCCGAATCACCCGCAAAGACTGCTGCACACCATGCGCAAGCTCCAGCTTGCCAGCACGCCACAACTCCTGCGGCAACTCAGGGAGAAAGGTCTCGGACACGCCTCCATAATACCAAGATTTATCGAACACGTGTTCGTAATTTTAAGCAACCTGCAAGAGGGACAGCCAACACTGACGAGTGAACCGCCCTCCGAGCTGAATCACCCTGGGCAACCCCCCAGCGCAATTAGCCGACTAATTGCGAGGAGACCCATCGGATCGAAACTCCGAACCCGCGCATTTAGCCGACTAAATGCAAGGAGACCCACCAGCCGACACCCAAAACCCACGCAATTAGTCGGCTAATTGCGAAAGGGGGCCACCGGCAGGCGGCCCATGCCTGCCGGGCGCGGCACTGCCGCTGTACTCCCTGAGGCCGGAGACCAGCCCGGCCACATCGGGCACGTTCTCGAAACGTCGCCGGTGCACGTCGGCGATCTTCGCGCCGATCTCCGGATCCGGGTCGTCGGTGACGTCGTAGGACACGAACCTGTCGATCAGCGGCAAGCCGAGTCGATCCATTTCGAGATGCGCCGGGTGATTCATGTACTCCTCGTAAGCCTCGATGCCTTCGAGTACGGTGACGGCGCCGTACTCGAATTCGCCACCGAAATCGGGGCCGACGACACGTGCTTTGATGACGGGAATGGCGTTGATGTGTTCACCCATCCGCGCGAGCCCGGCCGCTTTGTCCTCCTCGGAGACATCAGGTTTGAGCGTGAACCGAATGCAGTGATAGATCATCGGATTTCCCCTTCGGGCAGGAGTACGGAAAGGTGGTCACGGGCGAAGTCGGTGACGTCGCGCGCGGGTTTTCCGGTCAGATCGGCGACGGCCGTGTGCACTTCGGCCGCTTCGCCCGTGGCGTAGTGCGCGTAGTCCTCGATGAGGCCTTCGATCTGCCACGGCGGGAGCAGACCGGTCAGTGCCGCGGCGAACTGATCGGCGGAGGTGTCGTGGAAGGTGACGTCCCGCCCCATGGCGGCCGAGAGCGCCTGGGCGATCTGGCCGTGGGTCACCGCACGCGGTCCGGTCAGCGTGTAGGTCCGGCCGGCGTGCCCCGGTCCGGTCAGCACGGCCGCGGCGACGTCCGCGATGTCCCTGGTGTCTATGGCGCTGACAGCGGCATCGCCGATGGGTGCGGCGAAGAAACCCTGCGCGATGGTGCCGGCGAAGGCGAGCAGCGCCTGCAAATAGAGGTTGGGGCGCAGCACGGTGTACTCGATCCCGAGCGATCGGACGTGCGCCTCGACTTCGGCGTGCCAGCGCAGGAACCGCACCGGCGAGTCGGCCCGCGCCGCGTACTGCGAGAGCAGCACGAGCCGGTTCACCCCGGCGTCCCGGGCGAGGTCGGCGAACCGGATCTGGAGCGAGGCGGCGTCGGGAGCGGAAGGGCTGTTGAGGAAAGCCGCGTCGACGCCTTTCAGCGCGGCGCCGATGGCCTCGGGATCACGCAGGTCGGCGACGGCGGTCTCGGCGCCGGGCACGGAAAGCCCGGGGTCCCGGGTCATCGCGCGGACGGCGGCACCGCGGGCTCGCAGGGCGGGGATCAGGGCGGATCCGACGGTTCCGGTCGCGCCGGTCACCAGGATGGTGTCCATTGTGGAGTGTCCTTTCTTGACGGAAGTCAACGACGGGTGGGGAAGAGTGACACCGCGAGGGCGATGAAGACGAGCACGGCTTCACCGAGGAACGCGGTGGTGAACGAGATGTCCCCGTGTGTTCCCGCGGCGCCGATGGCGATTCCGGCGAGCGCGGCCAGCCCGACCGCGCCGCCCAACTGCTGCGCGGCGTTCACCAGTCCGCTGAGCAGGCCCGATTCACCGTCCGCGCTGTCGCGTACCGCCATCGCGGTGGCGTTGACGGCACCCAGCCCGAGCCCGGTGCCGATCACCAGGAACGCGCCCAGCAGGCTGACCGAGAAGCCGCTGGCCGTGGGATCCCAGGCCAGCCAAAGGAATCCCGCGAGAAGCACGACCAGTGCGGTCGGCAGCGCGCGGGCGAGCCCGATCCGTTTCGCCAGCATGGGCGCGAGAACACTGCCCACGATGATCATGACGGCGAGCGGGAGCTGGGCCATGCCGGTCGCCAGCGGGCTCATCCCGAGTACGTCCTGCTGGTACTGGGGCAGGAAGAAGAACAGACTGGTCAGGGTTCCGCCGATCAGTACCATCACCAGGTTCGCGGTGACCACCGGCTTCCGGCGGAACACGCCCAGCGGGACCAGCGGACGCGAAGAACGCCGTTCGACGAACACGAACGCCACCAGCGAAACGAGTCCGGCCACGAGGCCGGTGATCGTGCCGGGAGCGGTCCACCCGGCGTCGGAAGCGGAGACCATGCCCAGCGCGAGCCCGGAGATCCCGACGGTGATCGTGACGGCGCCCAGCGCGTCGAACCGGCCCGGCCTGCCCGGCACCGGCGGCACGGCCCGCCACACGACGAGCGCCCCGACGGCGCCGAACGGCACCGGGGCCACGAACACCGCCTGCCAGCCGAGCAGCTCGGTCAGTGTTCCGCCGAGGAAGACCCCGACGAGACTGCCCGCTCCGGCGACCGCGCCCCAGATCCCCATCGCGCGGGTGCGTTCGGCGGGCGACGAGTAGAGGCCGAGGACGAGCGAGAGCGCGGCAGGCATCAGGACCGCCGCCCCGACCCCCTGCCCGATCCGCCCGGCGATCAGCAGCCCGCCGCTGGTGGCCAGCGCGCAGAAGGCCGACGCCGCGAGGTAGACGGCCATTCCGGCGAGGAACACCTTTCTGGCCCCGAGCACGTCGGCGAGCCTGCCGCCGAGCAGCAGCAGGCCCGCGAACGTCACCAGATAGCTGTCCACGACCACCGTGAGTTCGGCGGCGGTGAGCCCGAGGCCCTGCCGGATCGAGGACCCGGCGAGGTTCACCATCGCGGCGTCGAGGATGACCAGGAACATGGCGCTCGCGAGGCCGAGCATCGCCACCCCGCGCGAGATCCGTTTCGTCGCTCGTACTGTCATGCCGCCACGATCGCGCGAGCCCCCGTCCGCTCGCGTCGGCGACAATCACCTAGTTCGTCTCGCTAGGGTTCAGACCATGCCCACGACGTCCCCCCACTCGCTCGTCGGCCGACGAGAAGAGATCGATCGCCTCCTCGCCCTGGTCCACGCGGCGGCCCGGGGCGAGGGCGGGGTGCTCGTGCTCCGCGGCGAGCCGGGTATCGGCAAGAGCGCGCTGCTGGAGCACCTCGAACGAGTCACGGCGGAGGAGTTCCAGCTCATCCGCGCGTCCGGGTCGGAATTCGAGGGTGAGCTGCCGTTCGCGGCACTGCACCAGCTGTGCGTTCCGGCGCTGGCGCATCTCGACACGCTGTCGGCTCCGTACCGCGAATCCCTTCTCGTCGCCTTCGGGCTGGCCGACGGGGCTCCGGATCCGTTCCGGGTCGGTCTCGCCGCGCTCGAACTGCTGGCGACCGCCGCGGCGACGCGTCCGATGCTCTGTGTGGTCGACGACGCGCACTGGCTGGACACGGCGTCGGCGAGGGCGTTGACGTTCCTGGCGAGGCGGATCGCGGCCGAGCCGATCGCGATGGTGTTCGCCGCCCGTGATCAGGATCCGGTTCGCGGGCTGGACGAGTTGCCGGGGCTGACGGTCGGCGGCCTGAGCGATACGCACGCGCGTGCCTTGCTGGCCGGGGAAAAGACCGTGACGCTGGACGAGCGTGTGCGCGATCGCCTGCTCGCCGAGGCCCGCGGCAACCCGCTCGCGCTCATCGAACTACCGAAGGCCGGTGGTTTCGCGCCGCCGGCACCGTCGCCGATCGCGAGCCGGATCGAGCGGAGTTTCCGGGCCAGGATGGCGGAACTGCCGGTGGACGCGCGGCGGCTGCTGACCCTCGCGAGCGCCGACCCCACCGGCGATCCCGGTCTGCTGTGGGCGGCGGCGCGGCGGCTGGACATCGACGTGCCCGCCGCGAGCGCCGCGGCCGAGGCGTCCGGGCTGATCCGGTTCGGCACGCGGGCGCGTTTCTGCCATCCGCTGGCGCGCTCCGCCGCGTATCGCGCGGCCGAACCGGAGCAGCGCCACCCGGCCCATCGAGCGCTGGCCGAAGTCACCGACGCGGAAACCGCCGGTGACCGGCGGGCCTGGCACCGGGCCCAGGCCACCACGGGACCGGACGAACAGGTCGCGGCGGAGCTGGAATTGTCGGCGTCGCGGGCGCAGGCACGCGGCGGGGTGGCGGCCGCGGCCGCGTTCCTCGAACGTGCGGCGGCGCTTTCCCTCGACCCCGCCAAGCAGACCGAGCGCACCCTCGCGGCCGCGCGGACCACGCTGGAGGCGGGCGCGACGGACGCGGCGGCGGATCTGCTGGCCAGCGTCGACACCGCGACCTTGGACGTCCCCCAGCACGCCTCGGTCGATCTGCTGCGCGGGCGGATCGCCTTCGTCCAAGGCGCGGAGGGCGCCGTCCGCGGGCCGGACCTCATTCTGCGGGCGGCGAAACGGCTCGCCGCCGTCGATCCGGAGCGGTCTCGCGAGTTCTTCGTCGCGGCGCTGGAAATGGGGCTCGTGGTCGGACGGGCCGCGGGAGTGCTGGACCGGGTGCTCGACGCGGCCCGCTCGGCTCCTCCGGGGCCGCCGGATCTCCTGGACGCGCTGGTGCGGTTGACCGCCGAAGGACACCACACCGGGGTACCGGCGCTACGCCGGGTTCTCACCGGCGACGAGGCCGGCTGGACCAGGACGCCCGCCTTGGCGACCGTGCTCGCGGGCGAACTGTGGGACATCGACCTGCACGCGACGATCGTCGACTGGCTGGTGCGGACCGGCCGGGACACCGGGTCGCCGATGACCATCCGGCTCGGCCTGTCCCAGGTGGCACTGCACGCGGTGCTCACCGGGAACTTCGGGCGGGCGATGGCCGCGATCGCCGAAGAGGAGGCGATCGCGGACGCCGTCGGCGATCCACCGCAGCTCTACCCGCGCGTGCATCTGGCGGCGATGCGCGGACGCCGCCGGGAAGTACTCGATCTCTTCGCCGAAGCGACGACCCGCGGCAGCGGGCAGCTGACCGCGAACGCCCACTGGGCGACGGCCGTGCTGTACAACGGACTCGCCGAGTACCCGGCCGCACTGGACGCGGCGACCGAGGCCGTGTCGAGCGGCGACCTCTTCCTCACCGGCATCGCGCTGCCCGAACTCGTGGAAGCCGCGGTGCGCTGCGGGAAGGAGTCCGTCGCCCGGTCCGCGCTGGACTCCTTGACCGCCCGCACGGAACCCGCGGGCACCACCTTCGCCCTCGGGATCGCGGCGAGCGCGCGGGCCATGGTCAGCGACGCGGAACCCGACCACCTGGAGGCGCTCCGGTATCTGGCGGACGGCCCGCTCGCGGTGCACCTCGCGCGGGCGCGGCTGCGGTACGGCGAGTGGCTGCGCCGCGAGGGACGCCGTCGCGAGGCGCGTGAACATCTGCGCACCGCGCACGAACAGCTGGCGAAGATCGGGCTGGAAGCGTTCACCCGGCGGGCCGCCGACGAACTGCGGGCGACCGGGGAGGTCGCCCGCAGTCGCTCCGGGCGTTCCTACGACCACCTGACCATGCAGGAGACGCATATCGCGCGCCAGGTCGCCGCGGGCGCCACCTCGAAGGAAGTCGCCACCCGCCTGTTCCTCAGTCCCCGCACGGTGGACGCCCACCTCCGCAACATCTTCCGCAAGCTCGGCATCTCCTCACGCAGGCAGCTGAGGGACATGCCCGATCTCCGCGACGCGGAGCTCAGTGTTTGACCGGATAGGCCAGCGGCTCGCCGTTCTCACCCGCGCCGATACCGGCGTACTCGCTCACGAGGGCCGGGACGAGGCCGACGTCGTCGGTGGCCAGATCCTTGCCCGTTTTGGCGTCCAGCACGATCGGCTGACCACCGCCGGTCTTGCCGTAGACGGCGCCGTGCCAGGCGAGCGTGATGCCGGGAGCCACCCGGTTGGCCGCCTTGTCCGGCAGGGTCCAGAGCGGGGCCGCGGTCGCGGCGTCGTAGCCGGTGAGCACGCCGCCCGCGTCGCAGACGAGCACCGATCGCTCGTCGTGGCGGCAGGTTCCGTACGAGCTGGGACCGAACTGGTCCTCGCCGTCGACCTTGCGCCTTTCCGCGCCCGTGGCCGGGTCGAGGAACAGGAGTGACGAATCACCGCTGCCGTAGTCGGTCCTGGTGAGCACGACCAGTGCCGGATCGGCGCGGGTCAGGACGACCGCGGACGATCGCGCGGCGCCGACCCATTTCTGCCCGCCGGTGGCCAGGTCGAGCGCGGTCGCCTGGACCATCGAAGAGTTCTCTCGGCGACGTTGAAGTCGGCGCCGGCGACGACGTCGCCGTGCACGCTGCCTGCCTCGTAATCCTTGCGCTCCCACAAGGTCTTCCCGCTGACAGGGTCGAGCGCGACCGTGACGTGGTCGTCCGAGCGGCCGTAGCGGGCGATGACGGCCTTGTCCGTGACGGCGACGACCTCGGTGACGGCGTTGCTCGCGTCGGCGTACTGGTCGTCGGAGACCTTGGTCTCGGACTGCCAGACCTTGGTGCCGTTCTCCCGGTCCGCCGCGATCACCGACAACGCGACGTAGCCGGGAGTGGTGTCCTTTTCCGGGATGACGACCGGGACGGCGGCCACGACGAGCTTGTCGCCGACCGCGGGCGGACGCGGCCCGGTGGTGTTGACGAACGGCCCGCTCTGGTTGTAGGGGTCACCCGGCGTGCGCTCGAACGGGACGGTCCATTTCTGTTGTCCCGTCAGCACATCCACCACGTTCAACGCGGTGGGGGTGACGATGTGGCCGGTGCGATCGCGCAGCGTCATGAACAGCGAGGTGACGTGGCCCGCCACATTGGCGCGCAACGCGCCCGGGGGAAGCCCGACAGGGGCGTTCTTGTCGAACGACCGGGGCGGATCGGCGGTCTTCGCCTCCGGCGCGGCGGACGTGGGTGGCTGCGCGGCGGTCGCCGAGCCGCTCGGCGCCGGGGCCGGGTCGTCGGTTCCGCAGCCCGACGCCGTGAGCACGGCCCCCAGACAGGCCACGAAGACCAGAAATCGCCGCGTGTGCGCACCTTCCCGCTCGGTTCTCCGCTCCGCTCGGAGCCACGGCAGGACGTTAGCCGAACTCTCCCCCGCTGTGTGGCACTTTCATCAAAAGTGTCACTACTGGCTGGTCACGACGCTATCGTTGATCCACATCCGGCACCGGCTGCCTCCGTCTTCCGCGCGGAAGACGGAGGCAGCCGCTCACGACTCAGACCGGGATGTCGCCCGCCGTCCCCCACTGGGTGGTGAACAGGCCGAGGCCGTACCAGGTCCCGTTCGACGGCCGCCACACCACGAAGTCCGCTCGCGGGTCGCCGCCGAAATTGCCGGCCACGGGCACGTCACCGGCCACACCCCATTGCTGGGTCGCGATACCGAGCACGTACCAGACACCGTTACCCGGCCGCCAAACGGCGAAATCGGACCGCCCGTCCGCATTGAAATCGCCCGCCACCGGAATATCGCCCGCGACCCCCCATTGCTGGGTCGCGATTCCCCGCACGTACCAGACGCCGTCGCTCGGCCGCCAAACGGTGAAGTCGGCGCGCCCGTCACCGTTGAAATCGCCGGCGACCGGAACGTCACCGGCCACACCCCATTGCACGGTGGCGACACCGAGCACGTACCAGACGCCATTACTCGGCCGCCACACCGCGAAATCGGAACGGCCGTCACCGGTGAAATCGCCGGTCAGCGGAACGTCGCCGGACACGCCCCACTGCTGGGTCACCACCGTGCCGGTGCTGCTCTGGATGATGTACCAAACACCGTTGCTCGGCCGCCACACGGCGAAATCGGCTCTGTGGTCGCCGTCGTAGTCCGCGGCCACCGGCACGTCGCCGGAGACACCCCACTGCTGGGTCACGACACTGCCGTTGCTGCTGCGGATCACGTACCAGACACCGTTACCGGGACGCCAAACCGCCTTGTCGGCGAATCCGTCGCCGTCGAAATCCGCGGCGGGCTTCTGAGACGATGGCGAGGCGGCGATACCGATATCGTCCGCGCCCGCGGCCGGTGGCGTCACGAGCAGACCCGCGAGCAGACCCGCCAATGCCGTACCCAGCCGAATGGATCTTCGCATTTTGCCGGAATCCCTTTCCGTTCGGTGGACGTGCTCTTCCCAGCCCGCGCTTTTTGCCCGAAGATACGGACCGGGGCCGTTCCAGCCTGACACCGGCGGCGTGACCTTGTCAGCAAGGATTCCGTCCAGCGGACCGTGCGAGGGGATTTCAGTGGAGACCAAGAGAAGACCAAGAAGCGTTCTCGAAGGCGCCTTCACCCTATTGGATGCCTTGGTACGACATCAAGGTGAAGCAGGATTGACCCAGCTGGCCAATTCCTGTTCGATACCGAAATCGACGGCATATCGATTACTCGAGCAATTGACCGCACTGGAGGTTGTCCAGCGCAGCGAAAACCGCTATCGCGTCGGTGCGCAGGCATTCCGGCTCGGCCAATCGTGGCAGCCCTATCCGCGGCTGCTGGAACTCGCGCGCGGCGAACTCCGGCGCCTGGCCGCGGCCACCCGGGCCAGCGCGGTACTCGCCGTCCCCTGCGACGGCCGCATCCTGATCGCCGCCGCCAGCCTCACCCGGCCGGAGGACGGCGCCCTGCTCCGACCCGGATCGACCGTGCCCCAGCGCACCGGCCGCTTCTGTCCCACCTGGCAGGCCGAACACGAACTCGTCGCCGTCGAAGCATCCGTCCGGCTGCCCACCGGCGGCACGGTCGGCTCGATCGCGACCGTGCTCACGACGCCCCGGACACCCGTCACGATGTCCGACACCGTCGCCCGCGCCGCCCGCACCCTCGGCGCGGCGCTGGCGAGCTGAGTGATGCGCGATCTCGCGCTACGGTCCTCTCGTGACCCCGGCCGATGCCCGCGAAGCCCTCCCGTTCCACTCCGGCGCGCACCCGGATGTGGCCACCCCGCGGACAGGGTTTTTGGGCTCTCTGCGGCCCCGAGGGCATGCTCCGCGGAAACGGCCTGATCGGCGACGAGGACGAACGTCGCCGGTAGGAGCGGATTCGTGACCGGGGGCGATCTTCCGGACTGGCTGTCCGGGTGGTGCGTGGAGCACCTGGGAGACGAGCCGGTCGCCGTACTGTTCGAGGCACGGTCGATCTCGGCGGTGTTCGGGCTGCGGCTGGCCACCGGGCGGGACGTCGTGGTGAAGGCGCGGGAAGACGGCGGCCGCGCCGCGTCGTGTGTCGCCGCGCAGGCCCGGCTGGCCGACCGGGGGTTTCCGTGCGCCCGGCCGATCACGCCCGTGACGGAGGTGGGGGCGCTGGCCGTGCACGCGGAGGAATCCAGGCCCGGCGGTGAACTGCTGCGCGGCGACGCACCGGACGTCGCCGCGCGCTACGCGGCGGTGTTCGCCCGGCTGATGGACGGGCTGGCCGACGTGACCGTCTCGCCGCCACTGCCGAATCCCCGCTGGATACGCTGGGATCACCCGGATCCCGGGTTGTGGCCGTCCATCGAGGACCTCGATCGGCGGGACCAGGACGCCGTGCCCGCGTACGTCGTCGAGGCGGCCGGGCGGATCCGCGAACGGCTGCTCGCCGCCGACCTGCCCCGTGTACTCGGTCACGCCGACTTCGAAGCGCAGAATCTCCGCTGGCGGGACGGCCGCATCTGGGCCGTGCACGACTGGGACAGCCTGGCGTTCCAGCCGGAGGCGGCACTGGCGGGAGCGGCGAGCGCGGTCTTTCCCAAGACCGGGCCGGCCTTGCTGCCGCCGATCGCAAGCTCCGAGGCGTTCTTGGCGGCCTATCAAGACATCCGGGGCCGCCGGTTCACGACGGAGGAGCAGGAGGTCGCGTGGGCGGCCAGCCTGTGGCCGGCGGCGCACGACGTGCGCTGGGAGACGCTGCACGGCGCTCCCCCGGATTCGCATGACGCCGTCCGCGCGCAAGTGGCCGAGCGGCTGCGCCGGGCGAACACCTGACGACGACCGAGTGCGCCTTGCCGCGGCCGGCCGAGCTCAGTGCTTCGGCGCCACCTTGCCGATGGCGGCGGTGGCCAGCGCGGTCACCCCGTCCTTGACGGGCGCGCCGTCGGTCTGGTTGGAGTAGTCGACGTGGTACACGACGTTGCGATACCGGGCGGTGACCGCCACCGAGTGACCGCGTTTCCCTTGCTCGACGAGCAAAGCCTCGTCAGCGTCCTTCACGTGCACCGCGACCCCGTTCCGGACACGGCGTTTCAGGTGTTCCGTCGCGGCGTCCACCCCGGACTTCGTGCGGGTGGCGCGGTAGACGTAGCTGGTGACGATCACGTGCGCCGCCCGGACCTTGTCCTTGATGAAGGTGTCGCCGTTGCCCCAGACGCATTGCCCCTGCTCCAGGGAGTCCGAGGTCGAATTGGCCGAACCCGCCTTGAAGTCCGTCCGGCCGGGAATGTGGCGGGCCACCTCGCTCTTGTCGAAGACGGCACAACCGATCGGCGCCTTCGCCAAGTCCTGTGAGGCGTCCACGGGCGGTGGCGCGTCGGAGTCGCCGTCCCGGACGAAGAACCAGTACCCGCCGAAAGCCAGCCCCAGCACCGTGACCGTGCCCAGCGCCAGCATCACGATCAGCAGCCCGGTCTTCTTCTTGCGAGGCGGCTGTGGGTAGTACTGCCACCCCGGTTGCGGCACGGGATAGGCCCCTGGCGGGCCGGGCTGACTCATCGAACTCCCTCGGGCGTCTTCCTCGGAGCGGTGCCGCGGGCATCCGGTCCCCTCGACACCGAATGCCCGCGACGCCCCCTGCTCCGGTGACGCTAGACCGATCGCGGCCCCGGGAATGTCCGGTGAACGCCCTACAGCGAAGCCTCGTTGAGCTCGGCTAGCGTGATGACACCGTCGTCGAGCGCCCGGGTGACGAGCTGGCTCTTGGTGCGGGCTTCGCGTCCGACGTTCGAGTACTTCACGCGCACCCTGGCGATATGCGTGTCGACGGTCTTGACCGTGATATGGAGTTTCGCGGCGACGAGTTCCTTGGAGGAGGCGGCGAACCATGCCCGCAGCACCTCGATTTCCCGTGGGGACAGGCGTGGCCTGCCCGGGGAGTCGTCCGCGGCGAGCGCGCCGGACAGCGACGGCGCCGTGTACGCCTGCCCGCCGGCGACGGCTCTGATGGCGGGTACGAGATGCTCCGGCCCCTCCCGTTTGGTCAGATACGCGAGCGCACCGAGATCGATGCATTTGATCGCGGTGGCGTTGTCCGCGTGCTGGGAGTACACGACCACGCGGCGTCCGCTCTCGACCAGGCGGCGGAGTTCGCCGAAATCCGGTTTGCGGGGCACCAGTTCGAGGTCGAAGATCACCACGTCGGCGTCCGCGCCGGGGCCGGTCCACACGTCGCCGAGGCGGTCTCCGGCGTCGATGAGACCGATCGGCGGGTCCGCCTGCGCACACCAGTACCGCACACCCGCCGCGATCGCCGCGTGATCGTCCACGATCACCGCCGAGATCAGCTCTCCGCCGGCTGCCATTGGGCCTCCATCCAGACTGTTCCGTCTCCGTCGAAGATCTCGATCCGCACGTCCGGTGTCCTCGGCGTCGACGCGATCGGCTCGGCGCAGTCCGCGACCACGTTGACCGACACCAGTCCGGGGCTGCCGACCACGGTGACCCGCGCCCAGGATCCGGCCGTCGCCAGTGCGGTGAGCGCGGCGTCGGTGAGGTCGCGCCGGACGGCCACGGGTGGCACGGGCCACTGGCCGCGCACGTCCAAATCGACCTCGACGCCTTTGCGGTCGGCGATGTCCGCGCACTGTCTCAGCTCGTGCAGCAGCGGGTTCTCCACCGCGTCGGTTTCGGCGAACAGCCGCCGCATCCGGGCCGCTTCGATCGCGCATCCTCGCTGCACCAAGGGATCCGAGGGCGCGAGCGAACCGTCCGCCAGCCCCGTCAGCAACGGTACGGCCGTGTCGGCGAGTTCGGTGAGCCGCTGCTTGCGACGATCGTGCGCGCCGGCCGCGACGGCCTCCGCGGTGCGCAGTCGTTCCAGTTCCCGCGTGGCCTCGGCCGCCCGCGCGCCGATCCGGCCCAGCACGGCCGCGACCACGGCGACGCACAGCGGAAGGCCGATCACCGTGACCGACCCGGTCACGAACCGGGCCAGCACGCTCCGGCTCACGTCGTGGAACAGCAGCAGGTTCGCCAAGGCGAGCGACTCGTGGGCCAGCAGGAAGGCCAGCATCGTCCGGAATGGACGGTCGAGCAGGACGACGACGCCGACCCAGTTGGCCGCGCCGAACAACCAGTCCACCGTGGTCGCCGTCTTGCCGTCGGGCAAGGTCAAATACGCCAGCGCGGACGCGGCCAGCACGACGGCGACGGCGGGCCACCGCGCCCCGCCCCACGGGCGTCTCAGTACGACCAGCACCGCTTCGACGGCCAGCACCGCGGTCAGTGCGGCCAGCGCGGTGAACTGGGCGGCGGGCAGGTCGTGGGATTTCAGGCCCCGCACCAGATTGCTCGACCCGAGCACGTCCACGGTCAGTATCGCGACGAGCAGCACGGCGATCCGCAGCCCGCGCCTGAGCTGCTCCTGGGTCGCTTCGCCGCCGTTCATGTCGGCCAGCTCAGCCGGACCACCGTGCCCGCCCCTTCGGCGGAGGTGATCGTCGCCGTGCCACCGACCCGGTTCATCCGGCCGTGCACGGATTCCCGCAGCCCGCGCCGCGCCGTCGTACCGTCACCGACGGCGAATCCCTTTCCCTCGTCGGAAATCTCGACCGAGAGCGCCTGCGCGTCGCCGCTCAGCCGGACCCTCGCCCGGTCCGTCCCGGCATGGCGGCGCACGTTGTTGAGTGCCTCCCGGACGGCTCCGGCGATCGCACCCGCCACCTCGGACGGCAGCGAAAGCCGCGGCGGTACATCGAACTCGACGATGAGGTGGCCGTTGCCGAGGTCCGCGCGGAGCACCTCGACGAGGTCGGTCTCCGGCGAGGTTCGCCCGTCGTCGAGGAACCGCAACCGGGCCAGGTCGCGGCGTGCCTGCGGGGCCAGCCAATCCGCGTCCGGGGGCACCTGCCCGAGGCCGACCATCAGCAGGGTGGTCGCCACGGTGTCGTGCAGCGAGTTCGCGAGCTCACGTTCGTCGGCGCGGACCGCCGCCGCCACGGCGGCCTCTCTGCGCACCCGCTCGGCCTCGGCCGCCGTCCGATCGGCACGTTCGGCGGCGCGGGTGACGAGCACCCAGGCGACCCTGGACATCGCCGCCATCGCCAGCACCCACAGCTGCGACGCGGTCAGGTCGAGCCCGGCGGCGGCGAAGACGACGAGCATCCCGCCACCGGCGATCAGTGCCGCGAGGCCACCGGTCAGCGGCGGGGTGTGCCATTGCCAGGTCACGCACGCGAAGACGACCAGGAGCCGGAGCCAGCCCGTGTTGCCGTCCGCCTCGGCGTCGGTCCAGAAAACGGTGAGACACAAGGCCAGCAGCACCGCCACGTCCACGGCGATCGGTACCCGCCGCAGCCACCATCCCCGCGCGCAGGTCCAGGTCACGGCGGCGGCGACCACCACGGCCGTGGCCGCGAATGCGGTCGGCGAGCTTCTGAGCAGACCGATCGCCGCTATGGGTGGCAAGGTCGCGACCCGCACGGCGACGGCGTACCGGTGCCCGAACCCGGTCAGCAGCCGCCCGGCCTCCCCCGCCACCCGCTACCTCGCCCACCGTCGAACCCGGCATACCTCGCACGGGTGACCATACCGGCAGTCGAGGTCCGATCGGGCCGATTCCAGGATGCCGTCGTGCGGCAGTGGCCATGCCCCTCCTCGGTGAACCTTCACCGCCACCCCGGCACTCTCGGCACGACGTGGATATGGTCCAGATCACTTCGGAAGTGCGCGCAGCCCGGGGTACGGGGTACCCGACAGACGAGCCAAGGAGGAGACCATGACCGAAACGACCATCGAGCCCAGCCCCGAGCTGCGGGCGCTCGACCGGCTGGTGGGCACCTGGAAGGTGACCGGCGGCGCCGAAGGCACCGTGCGGTACGAATGGATGCCAGGCGGATTCTTCCTGCTGCAGCACGTCGATCTCGAACAGTTCGGCGAGTCGATCACCGGTATGGAGGTCATCGGCAACCTGCGCCCCTTCGGCGAGCCCCCGGGCAAGGATGTGGTCTCCCGGTTCTACGACTCGACCGGGAACACCCTCGACTACACCTACGAACTCACCGGCGACACCCTGACCATCTGGGCCGGCGCGAAAGGCAGCCCCGCCTACTTCCGGGGCACGTTCGACGCCGAGGGCACTTCTCTCACCGGCGATTGGGTCTATCCCGACGGGGGCGGCTACACCTCGACGATGACCCGGATCTGACCCTCACCCCGTCCGGCCGGGTGCGGCGCTCCCGCCCAGACTGACCGTCGTGGCGCAGCCGGGGTTCGTTGCCGAGCCTCCGCACCTGGCCGCCCTGGGTCTTCCACTGCGCGTAGACGAAATCGTCGTCGCAAGCAGCGTCCTTCACAGAGCGGGTATTGCCCTGGCCTGGAGCGCACCGCTCACGCCGGGGATCAAACGGCCGGACAATCCCGCGTTCACTTCCCATGCCCGTAAGCGCGGCGGCGGGGGCTGGAGCCGTCCCGGTTTCGGGAAGACCGGCGGATTCGGAACGATCAGGGAAGTCTCTTACGCACTTCGCGCATACCCGACCCCCGCATTGCCGACCAAGATCACTCGAAGGAGTGGCCTGATTCCCCGCGGGCCCATTCTTTGTCACCACGGGACGAAAAGTCTCGGATACCCATCACCTTCGGAAGCCAATTCCCGGACAGACGAAACTCCCGTTTTCTCGCAGGCCGCACATTCCCCTTTGCCCGAAGCCGCCGACCAGTGGTCGCGGATCGGCTCACCTGCTACGTTCGCGACTCGATTCGGCAACCGAAATCGTCTTTATGAACAGTTTTCAACTGCGGTGACGAAGAAAATTCTGCGAGGAAATCGGCGCATGCTCCGTACTGGCTCATTGGTCCTCGCCCGCGGCATCGAGATGGCGCTGGTGCTGCTGGGGGTCGCGGTAGTCGTCTTCGACAGCGGCCTCTATCTGGCGTTGTGGGACATGTTCGCACTCATCTACCTCCTGATCCGGGTGAGCCGCCTGTCCAGGGCACGACGCTCGACCGCCCCGGCGGACCTCACGTGGTTGCGATCCACCCTGGGGCGGCGCGGCGGGCCCCTTTTCACCCTGTTCGCCAGCCTGGTCGGGATCTCGGCGGGACTGGCGATCGTGCTGGGCGACACCGGCGACATCGACGGCGTGGTGGCCAAACTCGTCGGCGTTCCCGCCGTGGTTTTCGCCTGGGTGATCCTGCATTTCGGGTACGCCGAACGCTATGCGCGCGACTACTACGCCGCGTCGCCGGACGAGATCCTGGTGTTCCCCGGCACCCCTCGGCCGACCTTGGTGGAGTTCACGTACTTCTCGTTCACGCTCGGGACGTCCTTCGCGGTGTCCGATGTGGAGACCCGGGGTACGGCGATCCGGCTGCGGGTCCTCACCCACAGCGTGCTGGCTTTCCTCTACAACACCGCGATCGTCGGTATCGCGGTCGGCGTGATCACCGGCAAGTAACGTCCGTCCGATCGAGACACTGGAGAGAAAGAGATGGTTCGGAACAAATTCATCGCCGGCGTGAGTGCCGCCGTGATGACCGGCGCGCTCATGGTGGCCGTCGCCGACCTGGCCGACGGTGCCCCGATGGTTTCCTGGGCGCCCTGCGCCGAGGAATCCCTGAAAGGTTTCGAGTGCGCCACAGTGGCGGTGCCGATGGACTACGCCAATCCCGGCGGCGAACAGATCTCCATCGCGATCAGCAGGAGCAAGGCCACTGAACCCCAGCGACGCCGGGGAGTGCTGTTCACCAATCCCGGCGGCCCTGGCGGGGTCGGTCGCGAGTTCTTGCACAACTACTCGGACACCCCCTTGTCCAAGGTGTACGACATCATCGGCATCGACGTGCGTGGGCTGGGCGGCTCGACCCCTTTGAACTGCGAGGCACCCACCACGCCGGAACCTTCAGGATCGACGCGGCCGAGTGACGCGCAGTTTCCGCGCATCGCCGAGTACGAGAAGCTGTGGGAAGAGGGCTGCGTGCGTGGAGGCGGCGAATTCCGCCGCCACGTGACCACTCCGAACACCGCGCGGGACCTCGACCGCATCCGCGCCGCACTCGGCGAGCGCAAGATCAACTACTTGGGTGTGTCCTACGGGACCTGGCTGGGCGCGGTCTACGGGCAGCTTTTCCCGCAACGCCTCGACCGGAGCGTGCTCGACTCGTCCCTCGATCCCGGCACCACCTGGCACGACCAGGCCTACGACGTGGTCGACTCGACCAAGGCGAACTTCGACCACTGGGCGTCCTGGACCGCACGACGCGACGCGACGTTCCACCTCGGCGACACACCGAAAAAGGTCCGCTCCGCCATCGACGAGCTCGCCGACCGGCTGGCCGCCGGCCCCGTCGGCGGGATCGAAGGGCAAACCGAGCTCGACGTCGTGATCGGCCAGTACACGCGCTACCGGCAGGTGTGGGCGCCACTGGCGAAGAACCTCCAGAAAGTACTGGCGGAACTGCCACTCCCCGCTGGTGACCCGGCGTTGGCCGACAGCAACCGGCGCGCGGTGATGGCCGCGACCCGGCTGACCGAACAGGCCAAAACCGAGAACGGCGTCTACCGGACGATCCTGTGCGACTGGTCCTGGCCTACCGACCTGAACAGCTACTACCGCGACATGCGGCGGGTCCGGGAGACGCTGCCGTTCGGCGGCACCGTGCCGCAAATGGCGCCGAACAACTGCTTCTACCACCAGCGCACCGGTGAACCTCTGCCGAAGATCGGCGCGGCGCGGTATCCGAAGGGGCTCGTCTTGGCCGCCGAGGGAGACACCCAGACGCCGCTGGTGAACGGGGAAGCCATGGCCAGGACCCTGGGCAGCTCGTTGATCGCGGTACGCGACGAGGGTCAGCACGGCCAGTACGCCGCGGGAAGCGGTGACCCCGACATCCCGGTCAAGCCCAACCCGTGCGTCGACGACCGGGTCAACGCCTACCTGATCGACGGGAAGCTCCCGCCACGACGTACCGATTGCGAGACCGCCAACCCGCCCGCCGCGATCCCCACCGACCCGGCACCGGGCGTCGAGGACCTGATCACCGACCTGGGCAGCATCGCCGAACGACTCCTGCACGCCGTGCTGCCCCACCCGGCCCGCTGATCGGTGACGCCGGGCATCCGCCTGATCACCTACCCGGCGTTGTCGGTTGAAGCACCAGCACAGCGAGCGCAGAGTCCAAAGACCTCCACGGTGTAGGCGATTTCGGTGAAGGCATGCTCGTCGGCGATCCGGCGAGCCCAGGACGCCACGGTGGGGCCGTCGACCTCGACCGCGTACCCGCAGGTCCGGCAGACCAGGTGATGATGACGGCGGCTCGAGCGTCGCCGGTAGACGGCCTCACCGTTGTCCAGGCGCAGCATATCGGCCTGCCCCGCGGCCACCAGGGCCTGCAGCGCCCGGTAGACGGTGGTGAGCCCGACGTCCTCGCCGCGTTCTCGCAGCAGTTCGTGCAGGTGCTGGGCAGACCGGAGACCCTGGAGCTGGTCGAGCAGGCGCACCACCGCGGTACGTTGCCGGGTGGTGCGCTGACCCGGCACTGTCGAGTGGAGGGTGTCCCGGCCCATCGGCTACCTCCTCGCCGGGTTCATGATCCGGCACCGTCGCCCGCGGTCACCCGCCCGCGTGCCGCGCTGACCGCTTTCCCGGCGGCCGCTCCCGGTGCGGCGGCGAGGTAGGTGACCCGGAGGACGCCCGTAGTGGATTCACGGTCGATGAGGACCTCGACGCCATAGACCGACTCGATCAACGGAGCGGTCAGGACGGACTCCGGTGGTCCCGCCGTGACGACCTCTCCGTGGTCGAGGATGACGACGTGGTCGCAGTAGCGTGCGGCGAGGTTGAGGTCGTGCAGGGCGACGACGCAGGTGACGCCCAGGGTGGTCAGCAGGTCCAGTAGTTCCAGCTGATGCCGGATGTCGAGGTGGTTGGTCGGTTCGTCGAGGAGGATCTCGAGCGGCTCCTGCGCGAGGGCGCGGGCGAGCTGGGTGCGCTGTTTCTCGCCCCCGGACAGGGTGTGCCAGCTCTGGTGCTCCTTGTCGGCGATGTCGACCCGCTCCAGGGCCGCGTCGACGATGTGCCGGTCGTGTTCGGTCAACGCGTCGAACCGGCCCCGGAAGGGGGTGCGGCCGAGTTCCACGACCTGGCGGACGCTGACGTGGCTGTGGGCGGTCACGTCCTGCTCGACCACGGCGAGCCGCCGGGCGAGTACGCGGCGGCCGAGGTCGCGCAGGCTGGAATCGTCGAAGCGGACCGTTCCGGTATCGGGTCGTCGCAAACCGGCGAGCAGGCGAAGCAGGGTGGACTTGCCCGAACCGTTGGGCCCGAGCAGACCGACGATTTTTCCGTCGTGCGCCGTCATCGCGATGTTGTCGAGCAACCGGTGCCCCTTGACCGACCAGGACAGCTCAGTGGCGGTGATACGCCCCATCAGGACTCCAGACGCTTCAGGACCAGCGCGAACGCGGGCGCGCCGAGCAGGGCGGTGATGACGCCGGCGGGTAGTTCGTGGGGAGAGAACGCGGTGCGGGCGAAGGTGTCCACCCAGATCAGGAAGATGGCACCGACGATCCCGGACAGTGGAAGCAGGAGGCGGTGCATCGGGCTCACCAGGATGCGGACGGCGTGCGGGATGAGCAGCCCGATGAACCCGATCGCACCGGAGGACGCCACGGCGGCCGCGGTGATGACCGACGTCAGCACCATCAGCCAGACGCGGGCCGCGGTGACGTTGATGCCCAGCGCGGCGGCGGAGTCCCAGCCGAAGGTGAAGGCGTCCAAGGCCGGCGCGAAGAACAGGATGGCGAGCACCCCCACCAGGATGATCACGATGGTGACGGTCACCCCCTCCCACCGGGCACCGGCCAGTGTGCCGAGCAGCCAGTAGGTGAAGCCTCGGGTGGAGTTCGCGTCCCCGCTGACCATGAGGATGACCGCCGTGGCCGCGGCGAAGAACTGGGACACGAGCACGCCGGTGAGCACCACCCGGGAAGGACTGGCCACCCGGCCGCCACCGAGCAGTGCCAGCAACAGGCCGAAGGAGACCAGGCCACCGACGAAGGCGCCGGTCGAGAGGGAGATGCCTCCGCCGATGCCCAGGAGGAGAACGGCCACCGCGCCGGTGGAGGCACCGGAGGAGACGCCCAGCAGGTACGGGTCGGCCAGGGGGTTCCTGGTGATCGCTTGCAGGACCGCGCCGGCGACGGCCAACGCCGTGCCGACGACGGCGGCGAGCAGCACCCTGGGGAAGCGCGATTCCCAGATCAGGGCGTCCAGCAGTCTCGGCAGCGGCGGAGCAGGCGCGATCCCGTCCAGGCCGAGATGCCGCAAGATCACGGAGACCACGTCGAGCGGGCCGATGTCGGCACTCCCGAACAGGGAAGCCGCGATGATCGACACGAGCAGAGCCGCGGCCGCCACGAAGAAGTACAACACCGTCGAGGCGCGCCGTGGGCGCATCGGAACCGCCCCGCGGTTCACGACCGGGCTCTTACCGCGTCCGGCGGCACTGGCTGAACTCGTCGTCATGACGGCAGACCGTTCACGGGATTTCGTTCAGGCCGTCGACGAGCGCGGGAACCATCCGCACGCTGCCGTAGCCCGGATCCATGTGCGCGCCGGGGATGGTGACGAACCGGTTGCCCGCCACCGCGCCGAGCTTGCTGGTGAGCGGATCCTTCTTGAGCAGGTCGATCTTCTCCTGCACGGTGTCGTTGGGTTCCCCCCTGGTCAGGTCGGCCAGGATGATGACGTCGGGATTCCGGGCGGCGACCTCGTCCCAGCTCACCTCGGCCCATTTGGTCGACGCGTCGTCGAAGATGTTCTTCACCCCCACGAGGTCGGAGACGCGCTGCGGCAGCCCGCCGGGGCCCGCCGCCCACGGAGTTCCCGCGTAGGTGGAGTAAAACCACATCACCTTCAGCGGGGTGTCCCGCTTCTTGACCTTGCCCAGCGCCTTGTCCACGACGGCCTGCTGTTCGGACGCCAGTTTCTCCCCCGCGGCCGGTACGCCGAAGATCTTGGCCAGCCGCCGGTACTCGTCGTACAGCATCGGGAAGTCCGCGCCCGCCACGCTGGCGTGGTAAGAGCAGTCGAACTCGGACAGATAGGTCGGCACCCCCAGTTTGTGCAACTGGTCCCGCTCACCGCCTTGTGCCGCGGTGAGGAAGCTCGCGAAGGAGCTGTAGACGAAGTCCGGCTGCGCTTCCAGCAGTTTCTCGTGTTTGATCGTCTCCTTGCGCGCCGACAGGATCGGGATCTTCCGGTACTGCTCGGCGGTGTCGTCCGGCGGTTTGAAGGTCTCGTAGCCCGATCCGACGATGCGGTCCCCGACCCCCAGATGAAGCAGGATCTCGGCGGCGGTCTGGTTCATCGTGACGGCTCGCTTCGGCGCCGCCTCGAAGGTCACGTCGGTGCCGCAGTTCTTGATAGTGAACGGATAGGCCGTCCCACCCGGCCCGGGCGCTGCTTCCGGCCTGTCCGCTCCGGAGGAGCCACCGCCCGCGCAGCCCGCGAGAGCGATCAGCATCGCGGCGGTCATGACACTGATACCCGATTTCATTTTCATTAAGGACACGATAGCAGGCTGCGAGCGGACAACGCAGAGCCTTTGACGGCGTGGGAGATCAGGTCACGATGCGGTCGGGCGTCAGGACGTCGAGCGAGGGGCCGCCCTGGCGTCACCGCGTCGCCCTCGACATCTCGCGAGTCGTTTTCCCTTACCTCCCAGCGTTACCGGCCCTCTCGAGGCCCAACTCGAAACGACCAGGCGGCCTATTGAAAATGATAACCACTTGCAGTAGAACTGTGGGGTGCCCATGCCTCGACACGGACAAGGGTCCCTGCTGACCGCAGCCCAGCCCTTCCCGCTCACCGCTCTCCGACATCCCGCCGTCTCCACGCTCCTCGACGATCACCGGGCCCTGCTGACCGAACTTCTGGCCGGCCTGGGGTCACCTCTGCACGTCGTCCTGCCGGAGGTCTTCGAGGAGAACGTCACCGGTCTCCGGCAGGCGTTCGCCGAGACGGGCGCCGACGTCGACATCCTGTTCGCCAAGAAGGCGAACAAAGCCGGCTGCTTCGTCTCCTCCGCCGCCGCCCTCGATGCCGGAGTGGACGCCGCCAGCGGCCCCGAACTGGTCAAAGCGCTGGCAGGTGGCGTGCCCGGACACCGGATCGGTGTCTCCGGCCCGGAAAAGGACGACGCGCTGCATTCGCTCGCCGTCCAGCACAACTGCATCGTCGCCGTCGACTCGATCAATGAACTCCGCAGGCTGGCCGCGACGGCACGGCTCGCGGACCGGCGGGTCCGCGTGTTGCTGCGTTCCCGGACGGCAGGCCAGCCGGGTAGCCGCTTCGGCATGGCCGCCGCCGAACGCGATGCGGCCGTCGGCCTGAGTCTCGACCTCGCGGACCACGTGCGCTTTCAAGGATTTTCGTTCCACTTGAACGGTTACTCGCCGGAGGAACGCGCGACGGCGGCGAACGAGATGATCGAGCACTGCCTCGGCGCCAGGCGACGTGGCGCGCTCTCCGCCGAAGTGGTCGACATCGGCGGCGGGCTACCGATGCGCTATGTCGAACCGCGGCTCTGGGACGAGTTCCTCCAGCAGAACGAGACCGACCACTACCACGGGACCAAGGCCGCCAACGGTTTCTCCTTCTACCCGTACGGCGGGCAGCCTCCCGCGCAGGCGGCCCGCACACTCATGAACCACCCCGTCGACGGGAACGAAAGCCTGGCGGCGAAGGCGGCCCGCAACGGCATCCGCTTCATCGTCGAGCCCGGCCGGTCCCTGCTGGACCAGGCCGGTTTCACCGTGTACCGCGCACAGCAGGTCGACGACCGGCGGGACACCGACGGGTACGCGATCGTCACCGTCGCGGGCACCAGCCTCAGTCTCAGCGAACCGTGGTTCAACACCGACTATCTCCCGGATCCCGTGCTGCTCTCCGCCGAACCCGCCGACGACGAGGCGTTCCCGGCCTGTGTCGCGGGCTCGACCTGTCTGGAACGGGACATGGTGACCTGGCGGAAGATCGGGTTCCCCCGGCCGGTGCGGCCCGGTGATCACCTGGTCTACCTCAACACGGCCGGCTACCACATGGACTTCCTCGAATCACGGTTCCACGACGTCCCGCTGCCGTCGAAGGCCGTGATCCGGCTCGGCGGCGACGGGCCACCGCGCTGGCGACTTGACGGAATCTGAGCAGCCTCGAAACAAAGGAGAACTCTCGCATGTCACAGAGCTACGCCGAACCCGGGCAATTGTGGTTGTTGCCGCAGTCGCAGCAAGAAGGGCTGGACTTCGACTACCGGCAGGTGCTCGAGGTCGTCGAGCAGGCCTATCGCGCGGTGCGGGAAAACGGGTCGGACAGTCCGGTGAAGACGGTCATCGAAGACCCCGACGACCACTCGCTGAGTTACTCGATGGTGGCGAGGGACGCTGCCAGCGAAACCGTGTGTTTCAAGGCCGTCTACGAGTTCGATCCGAGCCGCCGCCGCGACGAATACCGGTTCCACTCCTTCATCTTCATCGCCGACGACACCACCGGTGCGCCGATCGCGCTGATGGACGTGGTGAAACTCGGGCCGTTGCGGTCGTCGGCCACGAGCGCGTTGTTCGCCCGCGCGGCCTGCCCCGACGCCCGCAGCGCCCTGGTCGTCGGCACCGGCGTCCAGGGGCAGATCGCCCTGCCGATGCTGCTCGCGGCGCTGCCCGGCCTGGAGCGCCTGCAAGTGTTCGGCACCTACCCCGAGGGATTGCGCGCCGTTCAGGACAGTGTCGAGGGCCGCGACGTCGAAATCGTGGACGACCTGGAGAAGGCCGCGGGCCAAGCCGACATCCTGATCGGCACCTCCGGCTTGTCCGTGACACAGACGGTCCAGCGCGACTGGGTGAAACCGGGATCGATCTCCGTGCTGCTCGGATACGGCGTGCACGACGTGTTCCACGGCGCGGACTACCGGATCGCCACCAACACCACGCAAATGCACGTCACCTGCGGCAAACTCCGCGCCCCGGACGGCAGCCTGCCGCCGGTGGACGCCGAACTGCCGGACATCCTGCTCGGCCACACACCCGCCCGGCGCGACCCGTCCGACGTGGTTTTCGCCTACAACAGCGGAATGGCGGTCACCGACGCCGCGCTGGGCCGGTACATCGCGGATCTCGCGCTGGCGGCCGGGCGCGGGGAACGGGTCGGCTTCTGGTGAGCGACGGCACGATCGAGATCGGCGCCCGCCGGCGGGCACGGACTCCGGGGGCGATCATCCCATGAACCACGTCCTCGAACCGGCGTCCTCGATCTCCTTGGTACGCCAGGAGGTCATGGGCCTGCCCTCGTACGATCCGGGCGCCGACCCGGACGAGGTCGCCCGGTTCAGCGGCACCACCCGCGTGATCAAGCTGTCCAACAACGAGAGCCCGTTCGGCATCTCCCCCGCGGTCGCCGAAGCCGTGCACCTGCGCCTGGCCGGGGGCTTCTCCCGCTATCCCGATCCCACCGGCAAACGGCTCGCCGAGGCCATCGGGCAGAACCTGGCCGTACCGGCCGACCACATCGTGCTCGGCAACGGTTCGGAGAACATCCTGGAACTGCTGTGCCAGGCCGTACTCGACCCAGGCGACCTGGTCACCACCCAGGCGCCGGGGTTCAGCCTGCACGAGATCTTCCCGCGCATGATGGGCGCCCGGGTGGAGAAGGTCCCGGTCACGACCGAATTCGGGTTCGACGCGGCCGCATGGCGCGACGCCCTCGCCGCGGGCCCGAAACTGGTCTTCCTCGCCAATCCGTGCAATCCCACCGGCACGATCCTCGACGCCGGTGAATTGGAGCGCGTCGTGGCCGGCACACCGCGTTCGGCCTTGCTGGTGCTCGACGAGGCTTACGGCGAGTTCGCCCGTCCCGATCCGGAATACCCCGACGGGCTGGAGGTTCTGCGTGGGCTCGACCGGCCGTGGATCGTGTTGCGCACGTTCTCCAAAGCCTACGGGCTCGCGGGCATCCGGGTCGGATTCGGCATCGCCTCGGACGCCGGCCTGGTCCACGCACTGAGCCGGGTTCGCACTCCCTACAACGTCAACCAGCTGGCCCAGGACGCCGCCGTCGCCGCGCTGGGTGATCACACGCATCTGGCGGACACCGTGCGCCGGACCCGCCTCGAGATCGCCAGGGTCGCGGAACGGTTGCGCGGCGCGGGATTCCGCGTCGTGCCGTCCTCGGCCAACTTCCTGTTCATCGACACGGACCACGGTTCGGACTGGGTGGCGAAGGAACTGCACCGCGCCGGAATCATCGTCAAGGCCTGGCGCGAACCGGGATACGAGAACTTCATTCGAGCCTCACTGTCGACCCCCGAAGAGAACGACGTCTTCGTCAGCTGTCTGACGGAGATCTGCGCGAAGGGCAAGCGATGATCAAGGACAGGGTGTCCGACCTGGTCGGGCGAACGCCGCTGATCAGACTGGCGGTGGCGGACGGGGCGGGAACCGTCCTGCTGAAAATGGAGCAGTACAACCCCACCGGCACCGCCAAGATCCGGATGGCCAGGAACATGGTGGACGAGGCCGAGGAGCAGGGGCTGCTCGCCCCTGGCGGCTGGCTGGTCGAGGCCACCTCCGGCAACACCGGGATCGGTTTGGCGCTCATCGCCGCCGAACGTGGCTACAAGTTCACCGCCGTGGTGGACAACCACGCCAGTATCGACAAATTGCGCGGCATGCTCGCCTACGGCGCCGAACTGCTCAACGTCTCCGGGGACGAGGACGGACTGGCCACCGCCGAGCGCTACGCCACGGCTCGACGGCTCGCCGCCGAGCAGGGCGCGTTCTGCACCGCGCAGGACAGCAATCCGGGCAACCCCAACGGCTACCGGCCGCTCGCGCGCGAGTTGCGCGACGATCTGGGCGAGGACATCCACTACCTGTACGGAGCGGTCGGCACCGGCGGTTCACTCTGCGGGACCGGCCGCGTCCTGCGGGAGCGCATCCCGGATCTGAAGATCATCGGTATCGAACCGGTCGGCTCCATCGCCTTCGGCGGGGAAGAAGCGCCGTACCACCAAACCGGTACCGGGACACCGGAAGTATCGGAGATCTGCGACGTCCTCGACTACGCGCTGATCGACGAAGGGATCAAGGTCAGCGACTCGGAAGCCTTCGAGACCTGCCGCTACCTGGCAAGGAATTTCGGGATCCTGATCGGCGGCTCGGCGGGCGGCGTGGTCTACAAGGCCTTGGAAAGGGCACAGGCCACGGGACCCGATACCACTATCGTCGTGCTGGTGTGCGACGGCGGCGAGAGGTACTTGGACACCGTGTACAACGACGAGTGGATGGCGGCCAACGGTCTCATCGACGCGCGGGTCGCCGACCGGCTCGCCGCCATGCTGCGGCCCACCCCGGCCGAGGCCATCAGGAAGGCCCCCGCCGAAATCCACTGAATCACCGCGGACGACGATGTTCGTCCGACGCGAAGAAAGTCCCGCCCGCGGTCACGCGGGCGGGACTTTTCTCGTCGTCCACCGATCAGGAGGCGTCCTCGATGAATCCTTCGAGCTGCGAGGCGAGCAACTCGACATAGGCACCGTTGAGCGCGAGAAGTTCTTCGTGCGTTCCGGTCTCGGCGACGCGTCCGTCGGAGATGACGACGATCCGGTCGGCGGTACGGATGGTGGAGAGACGGTGGGCGATGACGAGCGTGGTGCGGCCGTGCCGGGCTTCGTCCATCGCCTCGGTCACCGCTTGCTCGCTGGCGGCGTCGAGGTTCGACACGGCTTCGTCCATCACCAGGATGGGGGCGTCCTTCAGCAGTGCCCGTGCGATCGCGATTCGTTGCCGTTGCCCGCCGGACATGAGTGCGCCGAGCTCGCCCGCGACGGTGTCGTAGCCGTTCGGCAGGGTCGTGATGAACTCGTGGGCTTGTGCGGCCCGTGCGGCCGCCTCGACCTCTTCGTCGGAGGCGTCGGCGCGACCGAGGCGGATGTTGTCCCGCAGACTGGTGTTGAACAGGAAGGTGTCCTGCGGTACCAGGGTCATGAGGCCACGCAGGTCCTCCTGCGGGAAATCGCGGACGTCGTGCCCACCGACGGACACCGAGCCGGACGTGACGTCCCAGAACCTCAGCAGCAGGTTGGCGCAGGTCGACTTGCCCGCGCCCGAACGCCCGACCAGCGCGACGGTCTCGCCGGGACGGATCTCGAAGCCGATGTCGCTCACGGCGGGCTGAAGATCGTCGCGGTAGGCGAACGTGACGTCGGTGAAGCGGACATGCGGCACGACCGGCCCCTCGGGCGGGCGGCTGACCAGGTCGGTGACCGGGGCCGGCGCGTCGAGCAGCGTGTTGATGCGATCGGCCGACGAGGCGACCATGGACAGCTCGCGCGCCACCTCGGTCACCTTCAGCACCGGCAGCATCGCCATCCCGGCGAGCACGACGGCGACGGGGAAGAGCGAGCGGTCGAGTTCACCCGCGATGACGAGCTGCGCGCCCAGGACGAGGACGACGAGTATCCCCAGGAGGGCGATGGTGTCCGTGGCGGCGTATTCGATGCCGCTTCGGCGCCCGTGCGCGGATTTCGCCTTCGCCAGCCGTGCACTCTGTTTGCGCAGCAACCCGAGCCGCTGCTCGTGTGCGCCGAAATTCACCAGTTCGCGCAATCCCTGGAAGGTGTCGGTGCTGTCCGCGCTCATCCGGCCGAGGGAGTCACGCAGTTCGTGGCCGTGCAGTTCGGCCTGACGCCGCAGCCACGCCGGGACCGAGGCGAGCAGAATCAGGATCGGGACCAGCACGCAGGCCAGCGACCAATGGAACCAGCCCAAGGCGACGGTGGTGGCCACCGGAACGGTCGACGCGACGGCCAGTGGGCTGAGCGTGTGGGCGAAGAACAGTTCGATCTGTTCGACGTCGGAGACGGCGGCCGAGCCGAGGTCACCGGATCGCCGCTCGAGCATGTAGCCGGGCGAGAGCCGTTCGAAGGCGGCGAACACCTTGGCCCGGGTATCGGCCAGCGCCCGGAAGGCGGCGACGTGGGCGTAGGTGCTGTCGGCGATACTCAGGACGACCAGCGGGAGGATCAGGCAGCCGAGCGCGATCAGCCAGCCGGTGAGCTGTTCCAGCGAAGCCCCCGAGGCCGCCCGTGCCACCACGTACGCGCCGATCCCGGACGAGGCGAGCAGGAGCAGCTGGTGCAGCACACCGGCCAGATAGGCCACCGTGATGAGCCGTCGGTGTTCGCCCAGCAGGGGCATGAGGCTCCGCAGCCTGGTCACCAGCGACCGGTCCGATCGTGGCACTACCGCGTCGCCGTGCCCGTGAGCGTGGCCGTGGCCGTGCTCGTGGATGTGGATGGTCGAGGTCATGCCGGTACTCCAGTCTGGGTCGCGACGAGTTCGGCGTAAAGGCCCTTGCGCGCCAGCAGATCCGGGTGGCTGCCGAATTCGACCACCCGGCCGGAGTCCATCACCACGATGCGGTCGGCGTCGCGCACCGTGGACAGCCGGTGGGCGATGATGATCGTCGTGCGGCCGCGGGTCAGATCGCCGAGAGCCTGGGTGATCTCGGCTTCGTTGGCGGCGTCGATGCTCGACGTCGGTTCGTCGAGGATGAGCACGGGAGCGTCCTTGAGCAGCGCGCGGGCGATCGCGATGCGCTGGCGCTCGCCACCGGACAGTTTCAGGCCACGTTCGCCGACGATCGTGTCGAAGCCCTGAGGCAGGCGCGCGATGAAGTCGGCCGCTTGAGCCGCCGTCACCGCGCGACGGATCTCCTCGTCCGTCGCGTCCGGTTTGGCGAGCAGCAAGTTCTCCCGGATCGTGCCGTGGAACAGATAGGTGTCCTGCGCCACGACGCCGATCAGTGATCGCAGCCGCGCCAGCGGGAACTCCGCGATGTCACGCCCGTCGACGCGGATGGAGCCCGCGTCGACGTCGAAGTACCGCATCATCAGTCCGAGCACCGTGCTCTTGCCTGCTCCGGAGCGGCCGACGATGGCCACCCGCTCGCCTGGCGCGACCGTCAGGCCGAACCCGTCGAGGGCCGGGGCACGCCGGGTCGGATAGCAGAACCGGAGGTCGCTGAACTCCAGTCCTGGAGGGTTCTTCCGCAGTACCGGGGCCGTGGTCGCCGTGTCCCGCGCGTCGGGTTCCAGACACAGTACGTCGGCGACCGCGCGGCCGGCCGGGATGGCGTGATACGCCGAGTGATAGGCGGCCTCCAGTTCGCTCATGGGCCGGAAAGTCTCGCGGGTCAGCATCAGGATCGTGAACAGCCCCGCGATACTCACCGAGCCGGTGGTCGCGTGCCAGGCGCCCAGGCCGACGGCGGCCGTCGTGCCGATCGGCACCATCAACGCGCCGATACTCGAGGTGCCGCACCAGGCGATCATCAACCGGATCGAATCCCGGCAGAACACCTCACCCCGTTCGACCATCTCCCGTCCGCGCCTGCCGCTGGCGTTGAACGCCTTGAGCGTCCCCATCCCTTGCACGGCGTCCAGACTCTCGGAGTACATGCCGCGGTAGGACACCATCCAGCGTCCGCCGCGTTCCCTGATCGCCTGTTCCCCGAACAACTTGGACAGCGGCGCCAGCAGAGCGCACGCGAGCACCACCAGTCCCACCAACGGATCGACCGCGATCAGGTACACCGAAGCCAGGCAGGACCCCAGCACGGACGCCACCACGGCAGGCACGAACCGGCCCACCAGCGGGTCGAGCAGTTCCACCGAGTCCACCAGCGTCGACTGCAGATCGCCGGTGCGCATCCGCTGCGCCTGACCGGGCCCGATCTCCATCAGCTTGACCGTCAGCCCTTCACGCACCGCCTCCTTCACCCGTGCCGACACCCGGGGTGCCCACCAGTCCCGGACGACGATCAAGCCGATACGCGCCAACTGCAGCACACCGATCCCGGCCAACGTCGCCAGCAGACCACCGACGTCACCCGAGGAGAACGCCTTGAACAGGAGATCCGCGATCATCAGGCCCTGACCGACATACGTCGCCGTGATCAGCAACATCAGGCCGACGAGACCGGCTATCTCCGCCCAAGCCCGTGGTCGTAAGCCCAGGAACAACTTGATCGTCGACCACACGGCCGCACCTCCACAAAGGTTTCGTTCGCTTGCGGACGGGTGATCCCGCCGGAACGGGCCGGCAACCGCCCGGCCACCGGGATCGATCTCGCCGGCCTCACCGGCACCAACCCTACAATGAAAACCGTTATCAACAGCAGTCGGGCCGCCGAGATTTCCCAAGCACACGCCCAAAGGACGATGCATGCGTCCACTTTATTGAAAATGATAATCATGTCAAGGTGGACGGCCGGCTACTGGCTGCGCCCGACCCGCTCGAGGCCCTGGTGCCACTGCCCGAGAATCGCGGATTCCTTGCGGGGTGAGGCAAAGGTGACGCGTCAGAGAAGGAGGTCCACAGGCCGCGCGCCAGCGGCGGGGGCGATCACGTTCACTGGACGATCGTCAAAATCGACGCTGAATCGCCCTTGGTACCCGAACACGAAGAAGGCCCAGGTCATCGACCTGGGCCTTGTGCTCCCCCGCTTGGACTCGAACCAAGAACCCTCCGGTTAACAGCCGAATGCTCTGCCAGTTGAGCTACAGGGGATCGTGCTCCGTACCGGCCGGATCGCTCCGACCGATGAGAGAACTTTAGCCCATGCCCCCGGGCGGCCGCGCACCCACCCCCCACTTTCGGGATCACCTCGTCAAGCTCGCGTTTTGAGGGACAATGACAGCTGGAGCAAGATCGAACGGAGGCGTGGACTCGGATGAAGATGTTCCTGCTGGGCGCGGCCGCGGGCTACGTGCTGGGCGCGAAGGCCGGCCGGGGGCGGTACGAGCAGATCGTGCGGACCTACCGCAAGATCGCTGACCACCCCATGGTGCAGGGCGCCGCCGGGGTCGCTCGCGCCAAGGTCGGTGAGCGGTTCGGGCGGCCTCAGCGCTGACCCGGGCCGAAAGGGCCCTTTCCCTACGTTTGACGAAGGGAAAGGGCCTTCAGCCCACGACGGCGACCACGAAAACGCGCCGGAACTCGAACCAGGTGGTCCCGTCGGGGCGCGGCGGGTAGGCCTCGTCCAGCTTCCGGGCGATCTGGGCACGGAAGTGGTCCCAGTCCTCCCCCGGCAGCGCCTCCTTGACCGGCCGCAGCGAGGTGCCGGTGATCCATTCGAGTACGGCGTCCTCCCCGGTCAGCCGCTGGAGGTACGTCGTCTCCCAGGCGTCGACGGCGCACCCCGCGTCGGCCAGCAGGTTCCCGTAGCCGAGCGGGCTATCGACGGCCTCGTTCTCCCGCAGGACGACGTCGGCGAGGCGCGGAGCCCACTCCTCGGTGCGCGCGAGGGCACGGACCAGGGCGTGGGACGGGGCATCGAAGTTGCCGGGGACCTGGAACGCGAGCGTCGCCCCGGACGGCAGCAGATCCACCCAGCGGCGGAGCAGGCGGCGGTGTTCCGGGACCCACTGGAGCACCGCGTTCGAGATGACCACGTCGGTGTCCGGTCCGGGCACCCAGTCGTTGACGTCGAGCACTCGAGCGTTGACGCCCCGCGAGCGGGCGGCTTCGACCATTTCGGGTGAACTGTCGCTCGCCTCGATGATCGCGCCGGGCCAGCGTTCCGCCAGGCCGGCGGTCAGGTTTCCGGGCCCGCAGCCGAGGTCGGCGACCCGGCGGGGCTCCTCGGCCGGTATCCGGGCCACGAGGTCGTGGAACGGCCTGGCCCGCAGGTCCGCGTAGTCGAGGTACTTGACCGGATCCCACATGGCGCCTCCCAGCGATACAGTACGAGCGTACTGCTAGCCGCCGGGCTTCGCCAGCTTCCTGGCCGCTTCCTCGGCGATCGCCTTGACGACGTCGGCGTCGGTGCCCGGGTCGGGCCGCACCTGCAGCACCGTGCCGTCCTGACCGGGGACCTTGCGCTCGACGAACCACGCTCCGCCGGTTTCGAGGTCCTTGCGGTGCCGCCCCCGCACCGAGCCGTCGACCCGCTGCCGCACCAGGATCGGGACCTTGCCGGGCCTGGGCAGCCGGAACCGGACCGGCGTCCTGTCGGCCAGCAGTACGGCGTCCCCCGCCGTCCCGGTCTCCTCGGACTCGGTCAAGGTCAGCACGCCGTCGGACCACGCGGCCTTGCCGACCAGATGCCAGCCGACCCGGCGCGGCCCCGGGATCCACAGTCCCAGCGCCGTGACCAGCAGATATCCGCCGCCCTCGACCGACGCGGCGCCGACGACGTGCTCGCCGTCGTCCAGCGAGCCGTCGAAATCCGCCGGGACACGGTCACCCAGCAGGTGACGCAGCCAGCCCATGCTCAGTCCAATCCGCCGATGGCCTGTTCCTTCAGCGCCTTCCGGTACTGCTCGAGCGCGACGAGGTCGCCGAACAGGGCGCGGTAGTCGTCCGGCGCCTCGACCGGGGAAAGCCGCTGGAGCTTCGACTTGATCTCGTTGATCTGGCGGCCGACGAGGCTCTCCTGTACCGCCGCGAGTTGCGCGGAGATGTAGCGCGAATCGACCTCGCCCTTGGCACGCAACGGTTCCACCGAAAGCTCGCTGAGCACCCGCCGCACGGTTCCCTGCGGGCAGTGCGGAGCGGCGGCGTCGAGCAGGGCCGGCCCGGTCAGCCCGGAACCCGCTCCCCCGGCGGCCAGCAACGCCTTGTGGATGGTGACGTAAACCGGATGGGTGAAAGCGTCCTCGGGGAGCGCGTCGTACTCGGCCCCGGCGAGCATCGGCTGCTGCAGCGCCGCCTTGAGGGCCTCACGCTGCGCGATGAACCGCGGGTCGCCGGGCGCGGGCCTGGGCAGATCCTCCTCGGCGGCCGCGGCGGGAGCGGGCCGCCGGACCTCGACGGTGGCGGAGCGTTTCGCCGCCGCCCCCGCGCTGCCGCGCACCCGGTTCACCACCTGCGCCGCGTCCTGCCAGCCGACCCACCACGCGAGTTTCGACGCGTACCCGTCACGGCTGGCGCGGTCCCTGATACCCGCGACCATCGGGACGGTCTTCTGCAGCGCCGCCACCTGACCGTCGACGGAATCGAGGTCGAAGGCCTTGAGCATGCTCTTGATCGCGAACTCGAACAGCGGGATCCGCCGCGCGACCAGGTCGCGCACCGCGGCGTCGCCCTTGGCGAGCCGCAGCTCGCAGGGATCCATGCCGTCGGGGGCGACCGCGATGTAGGTCTGCCCCGCGAAGGTCTGGTCGCCCTCGAACGCCTTCAGCGCCGCCTTCTGGCCCGCTTCGTCGCCGTCGAAGGTGAAGATCACCTCGCCGCGGAAGGCGTCGTCGTCCATCATCAGCCGCCGGAGGACCTTCATATGGTCCTCGCCGAACGCCGTCCCCGACGACGCCACGGCCGTCGGGACGCCGGCGGCGTGCATCGCCATCACGTCGGTGTAGCCCTCGACGACGACGACCTGGTGCCGCTTCGCGATCTCGCGTTTGGCCAGGTCGAGGCCGAACATCACCTGCGACTTCTTGTAGATCGGCGATTCCGCCGTGTTCAGGTACTTCGCCGAGACGCGGTCGTCGTCGTACAGGCGCCGCGCGCCGAACCCGACCACCTCGTTGCCGACGTCGCGGATGGGCCAGAGCAGCCGCCGGTTGAACCGGTCCATCGGCCCGCGTTGCCCCTCCTTCGCCAGCCCGGCCGTGAGCAGTTCCTTGACCTCGAACCCGCGGTTGAGCAGATGCTTCGTGAGCTTGTCCCAGCCCGCCGGCGCGTACCCGCAGCCGAACGTCTGCGCGGCGGCGGAGTCGAAACCCCGTTCGGACAGGAAGTCCCGCGCCGCCCGCGCGTCCGGGGTGAGCAGCTGCTCGGCGTAGAACTCCTGCGCCGCGCGGTGCGCCTCGATCAGCCGGGCGCGGGTGCCGCGATCACGCTGGACGCTTCCGCCGCCGCCTTCGTAGGTCAGCCGGAACCCCACGCGATCCGCGAGGCGCTCGACGGCTTCCACGAACGAGATCAGGTCCATCTTCTGGATGAACTTGATCACGTCACCGCCTTCGCCGCAGCCGAAGCAGTGGAAGGTGCCGTGGGTGGGGCGCACATTGAACGACGGGGTCTTCTCGTTGTGGAACGGGCAAAGCCCTTTCAGGCTGCCGCCGCCGGCGTTGCGGAGGGCCACGTAGTCACCGATGACCTCGTCGATCCGGTTGCGCTCGCGCACCTCCGCGATGTCGCTTTCCCGAATCCGTCCTGCCACGCTCATCACTCTAGGCCGTGTCCGGTTAGTCGCTTCGATGGGCTTCGTGATCCAGGTGGTTCCTGGCGGTGCGGGCGGATCGGCCTCGTACCGGGTCGTACTCGGCCGCATCCGCCCGTGCCGTCAGGGGCCGCCTGGGCGCGAAGACCGCGTAGTGACTAACCGGACACGGCCGAGTTCTTCCTTCCGACGGGCTGTGCGGCACACTCGGGGAATGAGCACCGCCCTGGACGAACTCGCCGGGAACTTCGCCGCACTGCGCCCCCATCTGGTCTCGGTCGCCTACCGGCTGACCGGCACGCTGTCCGACGCCGAGGACGCGGTCCAGGAGTCGTGGCTGCGCCTGAGCGGCCTGGACGAACGGCGCCGCTCGGCCATCGAAGACCAGAAGGGCTGGCTCACCACCGTCGTCAGCCGCATCTGCCTCGACCGGCTGCGGTCCGCGGTGGTGCGCCGCGAGCGGTACGTCGGCGAATGGCTGCCCGAACCGGTCCTCGGCCCGCTGGGCACGCCGTCGTCGGAGGATCCGCTGACCGTCGCCGTCCGCGACGACGGGATGCGCATGGCGGCGATGGTGGTCCTCGACCGGCTGACGCCGGAACAACGCGTCGCGTTCGTCCTGCACGACGCGTTTTCCGTGCCGTTCGGGGAGATCGCCGAGATCCTGGGCTGCACGCCCGAAACCGCGCGCCAGCACGGTTCCCGCGGTCGCCGCGCGGTCGCGGACGCCGATCCGCCGCCCCGGACGGCGCTCGCCGAGCAGCAGCAGATCATCGAGAAGTTCATGACCGCGATGCTCACCGGCGACATCCAGGCGGTGGCCGAGGTCCTGCATCCCGACGTCGTCCTGGTCGGCGACGGCGGCGGCAAGGCGCGCACGGCGATCCACACGGTCGCCGGGTTCGACAAGGTCACCCGGCTGTTCCAGGGCCTCATGCGGATGTACGACCCGGCGGGGATGGAGCAGGCGAGGCTCGCGCTGGTCAACGGCGACCTCGGGGTCTACATCCCGCCGCAGGCGGCCTCCGCCGGGTTCCGGGCGCTCGACGAGCACGTCGACGCGTTCGTCATCCGCGACGGGAAGATCGTCGCGATCTACGACGTGGCGAACCCGGACAAGCTCACCACCGCGCGGACCCGCGTCGGCCCCTGACCGCGTTTAGTCCTCTGAATGCGCCTGGGGCGCATTCAGAGGACTAAACGCGGGAGTTTTCAGGGAAGCGGGATCTTGCAGGCGTCGCCCGAGGTGAAGCCCTGCGCGGTGATGTCGAGCGCGCTGTTCATCCGGGCACGCATGTTCTCCAGGCCGATCTGGTAGGTCAGCTCGATGACGCCCTTGCGCCCGAACTCGCGTTCCAGCTCGGCGACCTGCTCGTCGGTGGCGGTCACCGGGCTCGCGGTCATCGCGTCGGCGTACGCGAGCGCGAGCCGTTCCTGGTGGGTGAAGGCGGGCGACTTCGCGTAGTCGTCGATGTTCTTCAGCCGTTCGATGTCGAGTCCCTCGTGCAGTTGCAGCATGGTCCCGAAATCGATGCACCACGAGCAGCCGAGCTGGGTCGCGACGCGGTACACGGCCAGCTCGCGCACGTTCGGCGGCAGCGTCTTGCTGGCCTTCTCCGCCATCATTTCGTGCATACCGTTCGCCCGGAGCAGGGCCGGGTGGTGCGCGTAGACGGCCATCGGCTCGGGCACGGCGCCGAAGCGCTTGCCGGCGAACTTGTAGAACAGCTTCAGCAGGAAGCCGGCCTCGGCGGTCTTGACGGCGGGAATACGCGGCATGGTGTCCTCCTCGTGCGGTTGCGATCACCGAAGGGACGAGACGGCCCGCGCGGACGTGACACCGACGCCGGTGACGTGAGCCACGCGGCCGGTCGGGGCCTCGATTTCGCCTTTTCGCCGGAACCTCCAGTCGATCATCGACGGTAGGCTGATGAGTCGGCCCCGAGGAGGATCGATGCTCGCCGTCGAGGATCCCGCCACCGGACAACGGATCACGGCCGTCCCCGACTGCGGGCCCGCCGAGGTCGACAAAGCGGTCCGCGCCGCCGCCACGGCATGGCCTGCCTGGCACGTCTCGGACCGGCACGCGGCGCTGACGTCGTGCGCGGTCGTCGTCGAGGAGGCCGCGCCCGTGCTGGCCCCCGTGCTCTCCGAAGAGCAGGGGAAACCGCTTCACGAGGCCGAAGCCGAGTTCACCGAGGCGGCGTCGCGGTTCCGGTACTTCGCCGGGCTGCGGCCGGAACCGCGGGCCGACAGCGGCGGACCGGTCGCCGCGATCACGCCGTGGAACTTCCCCGTGCAGTCGGCCGTCGCGAAACTCGCGCCGGCGTTCGCCGCCGGGAACACGGTGGTGCTCAAGCCGTCGCCGCGCACCCCGCTCACCACGCTGCACCTCGGCCGGATGCTGGCGCAGGTGCTGCCGCCCGGTGTGCTGACCGTGCTCACCGGCCGGGACCCCCTCGGTGAGTGCCTGGTCGCCCACCCCGGGATCCGGCAGGTCGACTTCACCGGCTCGGCCGACACCGGGAAGCGGATGGCCGCCGCGCCGGACTGGCGACGGCTGACGCTGGAACTGGGCGGGAACGATCCCGCGGTCGTCCTCCCCGGCACGGATCCCGCCGCGATCGCGGAACGGCTCTTCTGGAGCGCGTTCGCCAACTGCGGTCAGATCGGCGTGGCCGTCGAGCGGGTCTACGCCGTCGGGCCCGCCTACGACGGTGTCGTCGAGGCGCTGGCGGCCGTGGCGGCGCGAGTGGTGGTCGGCGACGGACGGACCCCCGGGACGCAGCTCGGGCCGGTGAACAACCGCCCGCGGTACGACCGCGTCACCGGTCTCACCGACGAGGCGCGGGCGGACGGCGCGCGGATCGTGACCGGCGGGCCGCTCGACGGGCCAGGGTACTTCTTCGCCCCGGCGATCCTCGCCGAGGCGCACGACGGGATGCGAGTCGTGACCGAGGAACAGTTCGGCCCGGTGCTGCCGGTCGTCCGATGCTCCACAGTGGACGAAGCGGTCGGCCTGGCGAACGCCGCGGCGCCCGGCTTGTGCGGTTCGGTGTGGGGCGCGGACGAGGAGTACGCCGCCGAAGTCGCGGCACGGCTCGGCAGCGGGACGGTCCGGGTCAACGCACACCTGGCGCTGTCGGTGGACGGGCCGTTCGCGGGCTCGCGGTGGTCGGCGAGCCGCGACGGCCTCAGGGCGTGATCGTCCGGACGTCCCACACCCAGACGCCGTCGACGAACTCGGCGGGCTTCCGCAGCAGGAGGTCCACGGTGGTCCGGAAAGCGTCCTGGTGTTCGCGCGGGATCAGCACGAGCACGTCGGCGTTCCAATACCGCAGATCCTCCAGCGCCTGCATCCGCTGCGACTCGGTGATCGTCGCCGGTATCCCGGTCTGCTTGATCTGGTCGAAGATGACCGACGTCGGCCGCTGGACGGCGCCGTAGCGGCCGCGTTTGTCGTCCGGGCCGCTCGGCCCGACGAAGTAGCCCTCCGGCATCGAATAGCCGAGTCCCGCGTCGATCTGCCAGTGCAGCGGTTCGGATTCGCCGGAACTCGGCAACGGCACGGGGACCACGGTCCCGCCGGGCGCGACGTAGCTCCGCCAGGTGCCGTCGGCGAGGAACCGCGGTGTCGGCGGCCGTTCCTTGACGATCAGCTGCGTCGGCGCGATCGGCAGCAGGACCGCGATGACGACGCCGATCCACAGCAGCCGCAACGGGAATCGCCGCTCCCCCGGCACTTCCGGGAGTTTCGAGGCGACCGTGTAGACGCGCTCCGTCGCCAGCGCCAGCAGCGCGCCGATCAGCGGGATGCAGCCCATCGCGAGCCGCGATTCCAGCAGCGACTCGAACAGCGGCAGCTCCGAGAAGAGCTTCCACGGTCCCGGGATCCCGGTTTCCTCGTGCACCACGATGATCTGCACGCCGAGCGAGAGCCAGGCCATCACGAACATGGAGATCGCCAGCGCCCGCGCGAACACCTCGCGCCACAGCCAGACGGTGACGACCACCATCAGCACGATCAACGGCCAGCCGAAGAAGGCGTTCTCCTCGGTGCGGTTCATCGACACGTCCGCGGCGGCCTGCGGCTGCCCGGCGACCGACTGCGTCGCGAACCGGGTGAACGCGGCCGTGTCGTTCCCGACCGGGCCGTGCTCGATCGCCTGATAGCTCTGCGGGCCGAAGAACTGCCACCACAGCGGGAAAGCGCACAGCACGAGCGCCACGAGGACCCCGATGCCGACGCCGATCCCCAGTGGTTTCGCCATCGGCGGGAACTCGCGGTGGTTCGTCGCGAAGTACGCGATGGCGAAGATCGCGAACGCCATCGCGAAGATCAGCAGCGGTTCCTCACCGAGGAAGATCTGGTACGCCGCCAGCAGACCGAGGAAGATCCCGTTGCGGACGGGGCGTTCGCCGCGGGCGATCTTGAAGACCAGCAGCGCGATGAACGGCAGGACGAACCACGCGACGAAGTTCGGGTGCGCGTTGCCGTGCGAGATCATCGGCGGGGCGAAACCGGCGAAGGCGCCGCCGATGGCCGCGCCGACCCGGTGGGTGACCAGATGCCGCGAGAACACCCAGTACCAGGCGGCCGCGGTGCCGGCGAGACCGCCGGTGAGCGCGATGGCCCAGGTGACCGTCGGGCCGAAGGTGAGCGTGACCGGCGAAAGCGGGATGCCGATGCCGAGCATGGCCGTGTTGGCCATCAGGTTCACGCCGAGCGGGTGGTTCTGGAAATGCGTGCTGAGCGGATTCCTCAGGTGCAGCACGTTGTCCGCGGTGACGGAGAAGAACCACTCCCACAGGTTCTGGTCCGACGCGCTGTTCCAGAGATAGCCCTCCTTGAGATCGAGCCAGAGCCCGTTGTAGAGCAGGAAGGCGAACAGCAGGAAACCGCCCATGATGGCGGCGTCGGCGGCGGCGAACCGGCGGGGTCTCGTGGGAGTCTTCGCGGCTTCCACCTCCGCCTCAGCCTGGAAAAGACTCACGGACCGTCCTCACGGCTCGACAACGCGGGCGAGAAAGTAGATCACACCCGTCGAGGCATGCCTGACGAGCAGAAGGAAGGGCCGATCGACGACGACTTCGATCGGTTCGTCGACGATGAGCGACGTCAACCGCATCAGGACCGCCGTCGCGGCGGCACCTTCGAGGCCTTGTTCGTCGATGCGGAGCACGGACTGGTGGACGACCTCGGACACTTCGAGCCGGTCGTCGTCGGCGAGTCCGGTGAGGTCGGCGTCGGCGGTGAACATCGTCCGCACGCCGAGGTCCTGGAGTTTCGCCGTCAGCGGGCTGTCGACGTCGAGGTCGAGTTTCGGCAGCGACAGGGCGATGGTCTTGGACCGCGTGTTCTCCAGCAGCCGCGCCAGCTTGCCCGGGTCGAGTTCGGCGTCGTCGAGATCACCGTCCGGCAGCAGGACGATCGCCTCCACCCCGCCCTCCGCACCAAGGCGGACGACCTGCCAGCCGTCCTCGTGGGTGTGGTCGAGCTGCTTTTCGAGCCACATCGTCGGCACCGTACGGGTGCCGGACGGCGCGTGGAAGTCCGCGGGCGCGGTGTTGTCACGCGAGAACGGGTTGGTCCAGGCGGTTTTGAGATACAGGGCGTTGACGATCGCGGCGACGGTGTCCGGCGCGACGGTCCCCGGCTTCAGCAGTTCGGGGATCAGTTCGCGGGTGGCCTCGGCGACGTCGGCGTTGATCAGCCGCCGCGCGGCCTCCGGATCGGCACCGAACGGGGCGCTTTCGACCTTCCCGCCCGGCCAGGTGGCGAGTTCCTCGCGGAAGGAGTCCTCGAGCGGGAGCCCGTCCCAGGCCCAGAGCGTGTTCGCGACCGCGAGTTCGGGACCGTCGTCGAGCAGCGACGAGGCCTTGCCCAGCAGGTCGGCCAGCTCGGCCGGGTCGCCGAGCAGCGCGATCAGCTCTTCTCTGGTCTTCCCCTTGGCGGCCTGGGTCACCAGGCCGAGCGCGCTCGCGATCGAGTACGGCGAGAAGCACGCGTTCTCCGCGCGGCTCGCCAGCACCCGATAGAGGTCCAGACCAAACCGGAGGTGGCTTTCGACGGCGCCCATGCCGCAGACCGTACCGTGGACGGGGCCGCCCGTCTCCTGTCCGAAAGTTCCGCCTTGCGCGCGGGGCGGGCGTCGCGAAAGCCACTTCCGGGACACCAGACGTTGCGAAAGTGGCTTTCGCGACCTGCTCGGCGCTCCCTGGGCCGGTCACCGGCTCCCCAGCCTCCCCCGACGTGGGGGCAAGCAGCGTGGGCACGGGTGTGGGGTGGGGGTGGGGGGTGGGGACGGGGCGGG
>NZ_JBVHDI010000001.1:211041-503717 GCF_055563465.1 Amycolatopsis sp. NPDC000009 | reverse complement strand
CCCGCCTGGCAAAACCCCATTCCCAAACCTTTTCGGGTGCCCAAGGGGGTTTCCCCACCGTCGGCCGGGCAGGGTGAGCGGGCGGCCCGGGAGCGGCTCAGCCGTGGCGGCCGGTGTGCCAGGCGTGCCACGCGTAGGCCTGCGCGTCCGTGAGCGACGCCACCTGGTCGACGACCACGCGAAGCCGGGCCGCGTCGTCCGAGGCGGCCTCCCACGCGGGCAGGAACAGGCCGTCCAGCGCGTCGGGCGCGCGGCGGCACAGCGCGACGACCAGCTCGGCGAGCATCTGACGCTGGCCGTCCTGCATCGCGAGCCGCCGCTTGTCGCTCATCACGTACCGCAGCGCGAGCGCCTTGAGCAACGCGACCTCGGCCGCGACCTGCTCCGGAATGACCAGCCGCGCCGCGTAGCGGCTCAGCGGCCCTTCGCCGTACACCTCCCGTGTCGCGCCGACGACCGCTGTCGCGAACCGGCCGACCAGCTCGCTCGTCAGGCGTTTCAACGCGATCTGCGCCTTGAGTGACCCGTCCGGCCCCGGTTCGCTGAGCTCGGCGACCACCGGCAGGTCGAGCAGTTCCTTCGCCGCACCCTCCAAAGTGGACTGCGACCGGTGCGAAAACCTTCGCGCCGCCTCGGCCACCGCCGCGCGTTCCTCCGCGTCGGCCAGCACCCGCAACGAGATGCGGCCCGCCAGCACCCCGTCTTCGACGTCGTGCACGGAATAGGCGACGTCGTCGGACCAGTCCATGATCTGTGCTTCCAGGCAGGTGCGGCGCTCAGGCGCACCTTCCCGGACCCACGCGAACACCTCGGCGTCGTCGGCGTAGACGCCGTACTTCGCATTGCCTTCTTCCCGTGGCCACGGGTACTTCATCGAGGCGTCGAGACAGGCGCGGGTGAGGTTCAGCCCGCCCACGAGCCCGCCTTCGAGCAGGACCTTGGGCTCCAGCCTGGTCAGGATCCGCAACGTCTGCGCGTTGCCCTCGAAACCACCGCACGGCTGGGCGACCTCGTTCAGCGCGCGCTCGCCGTTGTGCCCGAACGGCGGATGCCCGATGTCGTGCGCGAGGCCGGCCGTGTCCACCAGATCGGGATCCGCGCCCAGCTCGTCCGCGATCCCCCTGCCGATCTGGGCGACTTCCAGCGAATGCGTCAGCCGGGTGCGGGGCACGCCGCTGACCTCGGCCCCTTCGCCTGGGCCGACCACCTGCGTCTTGCCCGCCAGCCGGCGCAGAGCGGCCGAGTGCAGCACTCGGGCGCGATCACGGGCGAAGGCGCTCCGCCCGTCCGCGGCGCCTTCCAACGCCGCGCCCTTGGGCCGCTCGGGCAGCAGGCGCGCCCTGTCGGCCTCGGTGTAGGTGTCCACCCGACCAGACTAAACGTGCTCACCGACACTTATCGGGCGTCAGACCTCGCCGGTACCGAACAGACTCTCCGCCGGCGACTTCGTCAGGCGGTAGTACAGCAGCGCGCCGGTCTCGCGGACGATGTAGCGCGCCTGCGTCTCGCGGGTCTGCACGATCGGGCCGCGATGGGTGGGCGACGTCCAGGTCTCGAGCCCGAGGTCGTCGGCCATCACCCGCGCGCGGAAGGAGTGCCACGGGTCGCTGACCAGCACCGCGGTCTTCCAACCCCGTTTCCACACCTGCTCGGCGACCGCGCGGAGGCTTCGCAGGGTGTCCCTGCCCTCACCGACCGGCAGGGTCGCCGACGTGGGCACGCCGCGTTTGCGCAGCCACTGCGCGCCCGCGTGCGCCTCGGTGTAGTTGTCGTCGGCCTTCTTGCCGCCCGCGGTGACGATCACCTTCGCCACGCCCTGGTCGTACAGCGTCTTCGCCTTGGCCAGCCGGGCCTGGAAGATCTCCGACGGCCTGCCGTTGTACTGGGCCGCGCCGAGCACCACGATGACGTCGGCCTCCTCGCGCACGTCCTCGCGCGCGACCTGCCAGACCCGGAACGCCGTTCCGCCGATCACCGCGACGACGACCAGCAGGAATCCCGCCACGATCCGGCGCACCCAGTTCGCGCGAGTCGGTTTCGTCCGTTCGGCGGTACTCACGCGGGTGATTCTCGCAGAGCGGGGAGTCGATCTCAGAGCCAGCCGTGCTCTTCCGCGAGCCGCACCGCCTCGGCCCGGGTCCGCGCCCCGGTCTTGCCCATCGCGGCCGAAAGATGGTTGCGCACGGTGCCCTCGGAAAGGTGCAGCGCACGGGCGACGTCGGCCACCGTGCGGCCGTCCTTGGCGGCCCTGAGGACATCGTGTTCGCGTCCGGTGAGCGGGCTCGCGCCGGTGGCGAGCGATTCCGCGGCGAGCGCGGGATCGACCACCCGGAGCCCGCCGTGGACCCGGCGGACGGCGTCCACGAGTTGCTCGGGCGGCGCGTCCTTGACGACGAATCCCGCGGCACCCGCGGCCATCGCCCGCGAGAGATAACCGGGCCTGCCGAAGGTGGTGCAGATGATGATCCGGCACAGCGGAAGCGCGCCGTGCAGTTCGGCGGCGGCTTCGAGACCGTCCTTGCCCGGCATCTGGACGTCGAGCAGCGCGACGTCCGGGGCGGTCTCCTTCGCCCGTTGGAGCACTTCGTCTCCCGAGCCGACCTGGGCGACCACCTCGATGTCGGCTTCGAGGCCGAGCACGGTGGCCAGCGCCCCGCGCACCATCGCCTGGTCGTCGGCGAGCAGGACCCGGATCACGAGCAGCCTCCAGTGGGTTCGGAGAGTGGCGCGAGCGCGCCGCTCCGCAAGGCGGACTCGGGTACCTCCGCCCGGACGAGCCATCCTCCCCCAGGTGGCGTGGTGGCGGTCAAGGTCCCGCCGACCGCGTCCAACCGTTCGGTGAGCCCCCGCAGGCCGTTCCCCACCGTCGCGTCGCCACCTTCACCGTCGTCCTCGACCTCCAGCCAGTTCTCACCGAACCGGACACTCACCCGCTCCGCCCCGGAATGCCGGATCACGTTGGTGACCGCTTCCCTCAGCACGTAACCGAAAGTGCGCTGGAGGGCGGGATCGACGTTGTCCACCGCGTGCGGCAGATCCGCGTCGATCTCGGCCGCCCGCAACGCCGCCCGCGCCCCGGCGATCTCCGCCGACAGCGACACTTCGCGGTACTCCGACACCGTGGCCCGGATGTCCGAGAGCGCGCTGCGGGTCAGGCCCTCGACCTCGCGGATCTCCTGCAGCGCGCGGGGGTCGTCCTTGCCGCTCTCCAGGATCCGGCGGGCGAGCCCGGCCTTGACCGTGATGGTGGTGAGACTGTGGCCGAGGATGTCGTGCAGATCCCGCGCCAGGCGCTCGCGTTCGCCCGCCACCGCGAGCGTCGCGATCTCCTGGTTCGCTGCCTCCAGTTTCCGCACCGCGCGGACCAGGTTCGCCATGAAGAACATCGCCGCCGTGATGGAGGTGACCGCCACCAGGTCCCCGAAGTCGTCCTTCCCGATGACCAGGTGGACGGCCAGCACCACCAGCAGCGCGCCGCCGTCCAGGATCAGCGCCCACGCCGGCGGCAACGTGAAGGCCAGCACCGCCGTCGCGTAGATCAGGATGTACGGGTTGTTGCCGTGCAGGAACACCAGGGTGAGGCCGATGAGCAGCATCACCACCGAAAAGACGTAGGTCGTCTTCCGCCGGGAAGGCCGGAGGCTGAGCGGGAACAGCACGTAGCAGGAGCCGTAGACGAGCAGGAGCGCGGCGATCACCAGTTCTTTCCCGGTCGCCCCGTCGGTGGCCAGATCGACCGCCGCGGGGACGAAGCCGGGCACGATGAAGGCGAGACCGAAGAACACCCACCGCCTCGGCCGGGGACCCCGGCCGGTTCGCGGCGGCATGTCCGCCCACCAGTTCTCCCGGCTGTTCAAGCCCGTCTCGACCCTGCCCGGGTAGTCGCTCACCGGTTCACCCATTTCTCAGACCCGCGCACTGTCCTTACGGTAACGCCTGATCACCAGCGCCCCGAGGACCGCGGTCCACGCCGCCAGCACGCCGAGCGCGGCCGGGAGGCTCACCGTGAGCTGGTCGGTGACGACCGGGCGGACCAGCTGGATCAGCCAGTACGTCGGCGTCACCTGCGCGATGTCGGCCATCCACGACGGCATCCCGTCGATCGGGATCCACAGGCCGCCGAGGAAACCCATGCCCATCATGACGATCATGTTCAGCGGCTGCATCGACTCGGGCGTGCCGAACTGGCCGAGCAGGAGGCCGAGCAGCACCAGCGGGATCGCGCCGAGCCAGATGCCCGCCACCAGCCGAAGCCAGCCGGCGGCGTCGAGGTGGACCCCCTGGAAGAGGACGCCGACCAGCGGGACGACGAGCAGTGACGGAAGGGCGACGAGCATCGCCGAGAGCGCCTTGCCGCCGAGGTAACCCGCGCCGGTCAGCGGGGTCAGCCGCAGCTGGCGCTGCCAGCCGGTGGACCGCTCGATGGCGAGTTTCGCGCCGCTCGTCATCGCGGCGGAGAAGGCCCCGAAGGCCATCATGTTGACCATGATCACGCCGGCGAAGCTCGCGTCGCCCGCAACGAAAACGTTGGACTGCAACAGGAACATCAGCACGGGGAAGGCGACGGCGAAGAGCACGAACCTGGTCGAGCGGAAGGTGCGGACGATCTCGGTCTTGAGATAGGTCGGGTTCATCGGACGGCTTCCTCGCTGGTCGTCAGGGAAAGGAACGCGCCTTCGAGGCCGACGGCGCTGATCTCGATGTCGTGCGCTTCGGGCACGTGGCTCAGCAACGCCCGCAGCGTCGCGTCCGAATCGGAACTGGAGATCGCCACGCGGCCGGCGCGGATCTCGAAACCGGTGACCGCGGGCAGCGCCGCGATCACCGGCTCCGCCGCCGCGGGCACCGCCGTGCGGATCGTGCGTCCCCCGGCCAGCGCACGGACCTGCGCCACCGAACCGTCCGCGACGATCCGCCCCGACCGCATCAGCACGACACGGTCGGCGAACTCTTCGGCCTCTTCGAGATAGTGGGTCGCGAACAGGACCGTGCGACCGGAGTTCGTGTACTCGTACATGGACTTCCAGAACTCGCGGCGCGTGCCGACGTCCATCGCGGCGGTCGGCTCGTCGAGGATCAGCAGATCGGGGTCGCTCACGAGCGCGACGGCGAACCGGACGCGTTGTTTCTGCCCACCGGAAAGCTTGGTGGAGCGCCGGTTCGCGATGTCCTCGATCCCGGCGCGGCGCAACGCCTCGCGCACGGGCATCGGCTCGCGGTGCAGCGCCGCGACCATGCCGACGGTCTCGGCGACCGTGAGATCCTCGACGAGCGCGCCGCCCTGCAGCATCGCGCCGATCATCCCGTCGCCGACCGCGTCACCCGGCTCCCGCCCGAAGACGGTCACGGAGCCGCTGTCGGACTTCGAGAGTCCCAGGATCATGTCGACGGTGGTGGACTTGCCCGCGCCGTTGGGTCCGAGGAGGGCGACCACCTCGCCCGGCGCGATCGTCAGGTCCACGCCGTCGACGGCATGGACGTCGCCGTAGTGCTTACGCAGGCCGGAAAGCCGGACCGCCGCCCCCGCGCTGATGTCTTGTTCTCGCATACCCAGAGCTTGTCGCGGCCGGGCGGTCCGGGCGTGGGCCGCGCGTCACGACCTGAGGGTGACAGTTGTCAGGGGTGAGGGCTCGGCGCCGATGGCGATGTTGCGAAAGCCACTTTCGCAACCTTGCGCTCGCGTGCGCGATGGGACGACACGCGTGATTGGACGGACGACACACGTGTCCAGACGGACGTCTCGCGGCGGAGCCCGGTCGCGATCGTGTCGTCCGTCCAGTCACGCGTGTCGTCCACCCAGTCACACGAAGGTAAGTACGTGAAGGCCCCCTTCACTGCGCCTAACGCAATGAAGGGGGCCTTCACGTACTTCCAGCCGGGTGTCAGGCGCCGATCAGACGTCCCGCCAGGTAAGACTCGAGCTTGTCGATCGCGACCCGCTCCTGCGCCATGGTGTCGCGCTCCCGCACGGTCACCGCGTGGTCGTTGAGCGAGTCGAAGTCGACGGTGACGCAGTACGGCGTCCCGATCTCGTCCTGGCGCCGGTAGCGGCGGCCGATCGCGCCGGCGTCGTCGAAGTCGACGTTCCAGTGCTTGCGCAGCGCCGCGGCGACGTCACGCGCCTTCGGCGTGAGATCGGCGTTGCGCGACAACGGGAGCACGGCGACCTTGAACGGCGCGAGCCGGTAGTCCAGCTTGAGCACCGCGCGGGTATCGGTGCTGCCCTTGGCGTTCGGCACCTCTTCCTCGTGGTAGGCGTCGACGAGGAACGCCATCATCGACCGGCCGACACCGGCCGCGGGCTCGATGACGAACGGGCGGAACCGCTGCTTCGTGGCCTGGTCGAAGAACGACAGGTCGACGCCGGAGTGGTTCGAGTGCGTCGTGAGGTCGAAGTCGGTGCGGTTCGCGATACCTTCGAGCTCGCCCCATTCCTGGCCCGCGTTGAACGCGAAGCGGTACTCGATGTCGACGGTGCGCTTCGAGTAGTGGGAGAGCTTTTCCTTCGGGTGCTCGTAGAGGCGGAGGTTGTCCGCCTTGATCCCGAGGTCCTTGTACCACTCGGTGCGCGCGTCGATCCAGTACTGGTGCCAGGTCTCGTCCTCGCCCGGCTCGACGAAGAACTCCATCTCCATCTGCTCGAACTCGCGCGTGCGGAAGATGAAGTTGCCCGGCGTGATCTCGTTCCGGAACGACTTGCCGATCTGGCCGATGCCGAACGGCGGCTTCTTGCGCGCCGCGGTCTGCACGTTGAGGAAGTTGATGAAGATGCCCTGCGCGGTCTCCGGGCGGAGGTAGTGCACGCCTTCCTCGGACTCGACCGGCCCGAGGTAGGTCTTCAGCATCATGTTGAAGTCACGCGGCGCGGTGTACTGCCCGCGGGTGCCGCAGTTCGGGCACGGCACCTCGGACAGGTCGTCCTCGGACACCTCCTTGCCCGAGCGGGCGGAGAAGTCCTCGGCCAGCTGGTCGGCGCGGAAACGCTTGTGGCAGGACAGACATTCGATCAGCGGGTCGGTGAAGACGTCGAGGTGACCCGACGCGACCCACACCTGGCGCGGCAGGATCACCGAGGAGTCGAGGCCGACGACGTCGTCGCGGCTCTGCACGACGGTCTTCCACCACTGGCGCTTGATGTTGTCCTTGAGTTCGACACCGAGGGGCCCGTAGTCCCACGCCGACTTGGTACCGCCGTAGATCTCTCCACACGGGAAAACGAAGCCTCGACGCTTGCACAGGCTGACGACGGTCTCAATGGTGTTGGCGGGCACTCCACGCTCCGAAGCATGCGGGGACGGGTATGGGCTAGAAGGACAAGACTAACCGCCCGTCCCCGCAGGACCTCCGGCGAGGTCAAACCGCTGTCAGGGCCTGCTGACCAAGGAGGCGGTGACGATGCGGTTGTCCTCGTAACCGTCGGTCCCGCCGACGTACTCGCCACCGCAGGTGACCAGCACCAGCCGATGCGGGCCGTCCGGCCCGAACAGCTTCTCCGCCTGCTCGGCCAGCTTCGTCTTGTGCACGGTGACGACCTCGCCGATCTTGTAGACCCATTTGCCGCCGTCGGTGTCGACGACGTCGACCTGCTGGCCGGTCTTGAGCCGCCACAGCTCGTCGAACGGGCCCTTCTTCCCCTTCCAGTTCACATGCCCGGAAAGCAGGGATGCGCCCTGGTCGGCGCCCAGTTTCGCGCCCCACCAGGTGGCTTCGTCGAGACCCTCGGGGATGGGGAGGGTCCCGTCCGCGGTCAGCTCCTTGCGGATCAGTTTCGCCGTGCCGCCGCCGGGAAGGCGGACCGTGCCGGGCGCCTGTCCCGTGTCGGCCGGGGCCTGCGCCGCCTCTCCCGCGGACGTGTTCGCCTGGTCCTGGACGGCCGCGACGACCGGATCACTCTTTTCAGTGAACCCCAGCCCGGTGAAAACCAGCACCGCGACCACGGCCGCCACCACGAAGAGCGCGGCACCGATGAGGATCACCCCCAGGCTGGAGCGCTTTTTCGGCTGCTCCTCGCTCGCCGCGGCGGCGTCGTCCACGTCAAACTGTCCCACCATCGGGTATTACTCCTTGCTCGCGTCAAGCCGCCGGAGCGGCCGGTGTCGCTAGACACGCGACGCGAGCCGCGAGTGGTTGCACCGACTTCCCGCATTTCGTCCTCTGAATGCGGTAGTTGCACACGCAAGGACCGCATTCAGAGGACGAAATGCGGGAATCAGGCGGGCGGCCCGGAAACGGGAGTGGCGACGACGACCCGGTTGTCCCGGTAGCCGTCCGTTCCCCCGAGGTAGTCACCACCGCAGGTGACCAGCACCAGCCGGTGCGGCCCGCGCTGCGCGAACAGCTTCGCCGCCTGCGCGGGCAGCTCGTTCTTGTGCACGGTGACGACTTCGCGTACGCGATAGACCCAGATGCCGCCCGCGGCGTCGCTGACGGCCACCTCCTGGCCCTCGCGCATCCGCCACAGCTCGTCGAACGGCCCTTTGACGCCGCCCCAGTTGACGTGCCCGGAGATCAGCGACGTACCCGCTTCCGCGCCGAGCCGCGCACCCCACCACGCCGCGCCGCCGAGACCGCGCGGGATCGGGAGGACGCCCTGGGAGGTGACCTCGGAGCGGACGAGTTTCGCCGACCCGCCTTCGGGCAGGCGGATCGTGCCGGGCCGCTGCCCCCGTTTCGCGTTGTCGGCGGGTAGCGCCAAGGGGGCACCGTCCTCACCCGGCATGACCGCGGGTTCCGCGAACGAGACCTCCGGTTCCGCCGGGATCCAGGTCAGTACGACCACGCCCGCCGAGATGGCCAGCGCGGTGACGACGGCGGACAGTCCCGCCAGCCAGGACCGCACGGCGCCGCTACTCCTCCCGCACCGGCACGGGCTTGCGACGGCGGAGCAGCAGCATGGCCGCGGCGCCGATCACGATGCCGCCGCCCAGCAGCCCGAGCCCGACCACGGTCCGCGTCGAGTCCGCGGTCTGCGGCGGGACACCGCCCGCGGGCACCGTCCCCGGCACCGCGGGCTGCGCGGGCGCCGCGCCCGGTCCCGTACCGCCGGCGGGCTTCGCCACGAAGTTCCTCGGGATCGCGCAGCTCACGCCGCCGAGCACGATCGTCGTGCGGGCTTCGCGCAGATCCTTGCCCGTCTCGTCGCGCACGTGGGTGACGACGTCCACCTTCCAGCCCGCGACCGCGGTCACGTCACCGGCGCGCCAGCCGTCCTGCCGGATGAGCTGGTCGAAGGCGGTCACCCGGGTCACGGTCAGGTCGGAGGTGGTCTTGTCCTTGCTGAGTTTCTCGTTCTTGACCATCGACGGCGGGCCGAGCTTGAGTCCCTTGACGTCGACGCCCGAAGCGCCGGACGGCTTGAGGTCGCCGTTCTCGTCCCGGACCCAGATCTTGCCCGCGCTCGTCGACGACGTCGCCTTGCCCGGCGCGGCACAGTCGACGGAACTCTTCGCGCCTTCGAGCACCAGGACGGTGTTGTCGACCGGCTTCGCGCCGCCGCGTCCGTTGTCGATCAGGGCGTAGTTGGTCTCCGCGACCGCCGTCGGGACCGTGGTCTGCTGCAGCGCGGCGACCACGTTGTGATCGCGGCTGGCGATCCCGGCCGGGAACGGGCTCTGCGCGTCGAAGCGGCCCAGGTTGATGACCCATTTGTCACCGAGCGTGCTCTGCTCGCCGGCGTCGCGCGGGACGACGGTGCGGTCGGGGGAGAGTTTCGACTGACCGGGGGTCAACGGCGAGCGCTGGGTCTCGGTGATCAGCGATCCCGGGTTCCCGATGCGCACCGACGCCACGTTCGCGAACGACACGGGGCCGGTCTTCTCATCGACGGCCTGCGTCGTCTGCGCCGAGGCGAGCCCCGGAACCGACGCCAAAGCGACGGCCGCGGTCGCGGCGGCCAGCTTCGTCACGAAACGAGTCATGTCTCCCCACTGCCTTCTCCGGGCGCTCAGAGCGCGGTCGTCAGCGAGAAGCGACGAAACGCTCCGCGACAACCTTGCACCGTTGGCGACGACATGCGAAGCGGAATGGTCATTTCTTTGCGAACTCACCCGAATGGAGCAGTAACGTCGCCCCCGGGTGGTCGCCCGGTCGGCGAACAGACCACCCGGGGGCGGGAACACTAAGATGGGCAGGACTGTTACTGGCAATGACTTCGGAAATCATGATGGACATGGAGGCGGCGATGGCTACGGTGACCCCGGACTCGGCCGCCGCGGGCCTCGCGGAAGACCCCGGACCGCATTCGTCGGCCCGTCCCCCCGCCGAACCCGCCGTGTCGGCCTCGCCCGCCGTCCTCGCGGACGCGGGTGACCTGCTCCGGGCGCTCGCCGCACCCGTGCGTATCGCCATCGTGCTGCAACTGCGTAACGCGGACCGGTGCGTCCACGAACTGGTGGACACGCTCGATGTCGCGCAGCCGCTGATCAGCCAGCACCTGCGGGTGCTGAAGACCGCGGGTGTCGTACAGGGTGAGCGACGCGGCCGTGAGGTGGTGTACCGGCTGGTCGACGATCACCTTGCGCATATCGTGGTGGACGCCGTAGCCCACGTTCAGGAGGGGAAGTGAGCATGAGTCCGACGACGGCCAACAGTTCCGCGCCGGTGCCGGGACGCCGGTCGACGAAACAGCGGGCCGCCGTGGTCGAGCTGCTCAAGGAGATCGACGACTTCCGTTCCGCCCAGGAACTGCACGACGAGCTGCGCAAACGCGGCGACGGGATCGGGCTCACCACGGTGTACCGGACCTTGCAGTCGCTCTCGGAGGCCGGGGAGATCGACGTCCTGCGCACCGACACGGGCGAGGCCATCTACCGGCGCTGCTCGTCGCACCACCACCATCACCTGGTGTGCCGGATCTGCGGCAGCACCGTCGAGGTCGAGGGCCCGGCCGTGGAGCGCTGGGCCGAGAAGATCGCTTCGGAGCACGGTTTCTCCGACATCAGCCACACCGTGGAGATCGTCGGGACCTGCTCGAACCACTGACGAGCTGTGCGTCTCGTGAGTGGTAAGGACGGTTAGAACCGTCCTTACCACTCACGAGGCGACCCAGTCGGATCAGTACTCGTAGGGGTCCTTCGGCGCCGGCACCTGCCGAACCGAAGCGAGCGTCAGGTCCGGCATGTAGCTGTTCTCCCGCACCGCGGTCCCCGGCACGACCGTCCCGGTGACCTCCAGCCAGGTGTCGTTCCCGAAGCCCGACACGCCCTCGCCCACCATCCGCACGGTGATCGGGAAGGCGTCGGCGGCACAGCAGCCGATCACCATCCGCGCCAGCATCGTGTTGCCCTCGTTGTGCACCACGAACCCGGACAGCCGCACCGTCCGCCCGTTCAGGCTCCCGCTCTTGTCCCAGCCCGCCCGGCTGACGAACTCGTTGACCTCCAACGGGACCACGTCCCCGGCGGGCAGCGGCGGGAAGGCGGCCGCGTTGCTCGCCGAAGCGCTTTGCGGCGCCCTCGCCTCCGTGCGGGTCACCGAATCGGCGCCCAGCGCGGGCGGCGCGACCAGGAACACGGCCAGCACCGGCACCATCAGCAACCAGGCCGACCGGGTGTTGTGGTCGTGCGCGTGGACGTCCCCGGACACGGCGGCCGCGGCCCGCGCGGCCAGCAGGTCGCGGACGATCGCGACCGCGCCCAGCGCGACCATCACCGCGCCGCCGGCGATGATCCACGGCTGCTGCGCGGGTTTCACGTAGCGCAGGTAGTCGCCGTTGATCGTGATCTTGAGCAGCGCCCCGCCGAGCAGGATCAGCAGGATGTTCTGGGTCTCGCGTTTCACACGCCACCTCCGAGGATCAGCGTGCCCGAGACGACCGCGCAGCTGAGCGCGACGACGAACGTCACGGGCGCGAACCGCAGCGCGAACGACTTGCCGAAGGTGCCGGTCTGCAGCGCGAACAGCTTCACGTCGATCGCGGGCCCGACCACCAGGAACACCAGTTTCGGCAGCAGCGGCATCGCGGTCAGCGACGCGGCGACGAAGGCGTCGGCCTCGCTGCACAGCGCCAGCACGACGGCGAGCACGGCCATCACCAGCACCCCGAGCACGATCTGCTCACCCAGCACCCCGAACCACTTGGCGGGCACCAGCACGTTCATCGCGGCGGCGATCATCGCGCCGAGCACGAGGAACCCGCCCGCCTCGACCAGGTCCCCCCGCGCGGTCTCGGCGAAGGTCTTCCAGCGCGAGCCGTGCCGGACCTCGGGAAGGCGCCGCAAAGCGCGCTCCGCGATCCAGTCGAGCTTGCCCCACTTCGCCCACAGCCAGCCCATCACCATCGCCGTGGCGAGCGAACCGGCGAACCGGGCGAACACCATCTCCGGGTTCCCCGGGAACGCCACCGCGGTGGCGACCAGCACCACCGGGTTGACCGCGGGCGCGGCCAGCAGGAACGTCAGCGCGGCCGCGGGCGCGACGCCCTGCCCGATCAGCCGCCGCGCGACCGGCACCGACGCGCACTCACACCCCGGCAGGGCGACCCCGGCCAGCCCCGCGACGCCGACCGCCGCACCGGCCCGGCGCGGAAGCACCTTCTCCAGCACCCGCGCGGGCACGAACGCCGCGATCGCGCCGCTGATCAGCACCCCGAGCACGAGGAACGGCAGTGCCTGCACGCAGACCGCGACGAACACCGTCGAGCCGGTCCGCAGCGCGGGCACGTCGAACACCTGCTGGAGCCAGCTCTGCCCGAGGATCGCGATCAGCAGGATCGCGCAGAGCACCTCGATCGAGGTGATCTTGAACCGCCGGGCGGGCTTCCGCTCCGGGGCGCTCCTGGAAATGGTTTCCATGCGCGCGATGATGCCAGGTGACCCAGCGTTCCGGCGGTCACTCCCCGGGAGCGGTCCCCAGCAGGTCCGAACGCAGCTGCGACGCGGTCGAGACGACCAGCATGAGCAGCGTTCCGAGCGGTGAGGGATCCATGCCCTCGGCCGGGAACGCGTACCTCAGCGTGATGTCGATGCCCTTCTCCGAGCGCACGACCCCGAGCGTCCCGAACAGGCCCTGCCCGGCGCGTTCCGCCGCCGAGGCCGCGATCGCCGGGTCGTCCGGCAGATCCCAGGCGACGACGCAGGTCAGGCTCAGCACGGTCAGCCCTTCGGCCAGCCGGGTCGCCTGGATGACGCACGGGACGTCCGCGTGCGAGAAGGTCAGCGCGCCGTCGTCGTCGACGTGGACTTCGAGATAGCGCTCGAGGGCTTCCCGTGCCGACGTCAGCAACGCCGCCGTGTCGGCTGCTTCGGTAGTCATGCCTTCCCTTCGGAAGCCTTGTCGATGGCCCCGCCGAAGCGGCGGTCCCGTTTCGCGAACTCGAGGCAGGCCCGCCACAGGTGGGTGCGGTCGAAGTCCGGGAAGAGCGTGTCCTGGTAGACCATCTCGGCGTAGGCCGACTGCCAGAGCAGGAAGTTCGACGTGCGCTGCTCCCCCGACGGCCGCAGGAACAGGTCCACGTCCGGCATGTCGGGCTGGTACAGGTACTTCCCGATGGTCTTCTCGGTGACCTTGTCCGGGTTCAGCTTCCCGTCGGCGACGTCCTGCGCGATCCGGCGCATGGCATCACCCAGTTCGGCACGGCCGCCGTAGTTGACGCACATGGTCATGTTCAGCGCCGTGTTGTGCTTGGTCTTCTCCTCGGCGACCTGCAGTTCCTTGATGACACTCGCCCACAGTTTGGGACGGCGGCCCGCCCAGCGGATGCGGACGCCGATCGAACCGAGGTAGTCGACCTGGCGGCGGATGGTGTCGCGGTTGAAGCCCATCAGGAAGCGGACCTCCTCCGGGCTCCGCTTCCAGTTCTCGGTGGAGAACGCGTACACCGACAGCCATTTGACCCCGAGCTCCACGGCACCGCTGGCGACGTCGATCATCACCGCTTCACCGCGTTTGTGGCCTTCGATCCGCGGCAGTCCCCGCTGGTTGGCCCAGCGGCCGTTGCCGTCCATCACCAGCGCGACATGCTTCGGGAGGAGTTCCTTGGGGATCTCCGGCGGCCGGGCGCCGGACGGATGCGGCTCCGGCGCGCGAAGTTCGAATTGTGACGCCTTGTTCTCGCGTCCCCTGCGCAGCACCTTCGAGCCTCCTGATCGAGCGAATCTGTGCCTGCGACCCTACTGCGCCTGCGTGCTGGTCTCCCGCGCACGCCTCTCCACCAGCGGCAGCGACCGCAACTGGCGCTCCAGATGCCACTGCAGATGGGCCGCGACCAGGCCGGACGCGTCCCGCCGCGGCACCGGCTGCGAAGCTTCGGCCACCGGCCACTCGCCGTGCAGGAGCGCCGCCAGCAGCGTCAGCACCTCCGGGGAAGGGTGGACACAGCCGGGGACCCGGCAATCCGGGCACATCGAGCCACCGGCGGACACGCTGAACGCCTTGTGCGGCCCCGGCAGGCCGCAGCGGGCGCATTCGGTGATCGCGGGCGCCCAGCCGGCGTAAGCCATGGCCCGCAGGAAGAAGGCGTCGAGGATGAGGGAACTGTCCCGTTCCCCGCCCGCGAGCGCGCGAAGCGCCCCGACGACGAGCATGTACAGCTTGAGCACCGGCTCGCCCTCTTCTGCGGACAACCGGTCCGCGGTCTCGGCGATGGCGCTCGCGGCGGTGTAACGCTGGTAATCGGCCACCAGCGGCAGCGCGAAGGCGTCGACCGTCTCGACCTGGGTGATCACGTCGAGCGAGCGGCCGGTGTAGAACTGGACGTCGACGTGGCCGAACGGCTCCAGCCGGGCCCCGAAACGCGATGACGTCCGACGCACGCCTTTCGCGACCGCACGGACCTTGCCGTGCCGCCGCGTGAGGAGGGTGACGATCCGGTCGGCCTCACCCAGCTTGTGCGTCCGCAACACCACTCCGGTGTCGCGATAGAGGTTCACCACCCCGACATCGTCCCACCCGGGACCGACATCGGGGTGGTGCGCCCCGGAATCAGCAGTAGCGGCCGTAGCAGCTCGGCACGGACGCGGCCGCGACGATCGAGATGATGATCATCACGATGGCGAACACGCAGCCGAGGCCGCCGATGATCGACGCGATCATGCACATGGTCCGCGTCGACCGTGACGCGTCCGCGGCGGCGGCGTAGTTGCCCTGCATCTTGTAGGTGTTGACCTCGTTGGACTTCATGATCGCGAAGATCGCGATGATCCAGCAGAGGAAGATGCAGCCGATCGCCCAGCCCTTGTAGTCCTTGATGGCGTTGATGTCGCCACCACCGCCCGGCATACCGCCCGGAGCGCCGTAAGGGGAAGGCTGGCCGTACGGAGCGGGCTGACCGTAGGGAGCGGGCATGCCACCGGAGGGCGGCCCATAGCCAGGCTGCTGTCCGTAGGGCTGCTGCTGGCCGTAGGGGTTGGTCATGAAAGTGGTCCTCGTCGTTCTTTCGGCTACGGGTCGGGCTAGATGCTCACGGCGACCAGGACGATCCAGAGAATGGAGAACAGGCAGCCGACCCCGCCGATGATCGAGGCGATCATGCACATGGTCTTCGTCGACTTCGACGCGTCCATGGCGGCGGCGTAGTTGCCCTGCATCTTGTAGGTGTTGACCTCGTTGGACTTCATGATCGCGAAGATCGCGATGATCCAGCAGAGGAAGATGCAGCCGATCGCCCAGCCCTTGTAGTCCGGGATCGAGTTGATGTCACCGCCACCACCGGGCATCCCGCCCGGAGCACCGTAGGGGGCGGGCTGACCGTACGGCGCGGGCTGGCCATACGGCGCCGGCTGGCCGTACGGCATCGGGTTCGGGCCGGAAGGCTGGCCGTACGGCGCGGGCGTGGCGCCGGACGGGGGTCCGTATCCGGGCTGAGGCTGCTGGCCATAGGGCTGCTGGCCGGGGCCGGGCTGCTGGCCGTACGGGTTCGTCATCGGGTTCCCCACTTGTGTCGTGCTTCCCGGCGGGTGGATCCCGCCGGTCGTTCCTTACTGCTGCGGTGTGCCGGGCCCGTTGGGCCCATCCGCTCCGGGCAACTGCTGCCTCAGCTGCTCCGGGGTGATCTTCTGCGTCGGCTCGGCTTCGTCGAACCCGGACGGCGCCTGCTGAGGTTGCTGTCCCGGGCGGAGGACCTGCGTCGGCTCGGCCTCGCCCAGGGCCGGTCCAGGCTGGGACTCCGCGGACGGCGCCGCGGTTCCCTGCGGCTGCTGACCGAACGGCTGGGACGGTTGCTGCCCGAACGCGTGTGGCTGCTGGGACTGCTGGGGCGCGCCGAACGGCTGCTGCGGTTGCTGGCCGAACGGCGAGGGCGGCGCGGGGAACGACGACGAAGCCGGCTGCGGCGGCGCGGGGAATCCCGGCGTCTGGCCGAACGGCGCCGACGCGGGCACGGCGTCGGCCTCACCCGGCACGACGACGGTGCTGAGGATCTTGTCGGCGAACGTCTGGTTCTTCTCGTCCCACAGCGGCCAGAGATAACCGAGACCGCAGACCCAGCCGTCGAGGTTGTGGCACAGATCCCGGACGAAAGCCATCAGCGGGCCGATCGGCTGCCCGTCGCTCTCGCGGACGAGCTTGATCTTCAGGATCTTCTTGCCGAGCGATTGGCCGGTGGTGCCCATCTTGATCCACCGGTTGTAGACGGTCCAAGCGAAGCCCGCGAGATAACCGAGACCGGCGATGAACAGGCCGAGCGTGTCAGGCCCGATCGCCGAGATGATCATGCCGATGATCGGGAGCACGACGATCGGGCCGAAGTCGATGAGCGTCGCGCCCGCGCGCACGCCCCAGTGGGCGTAGTCGGTCTGCGGGCCGAACTGGGTGGGCTGACCGAACGGCGAGGGCTGACCCTGCTGCCCGAACGGGGACGGCTGGCCCGGCTGCTGGCCGAACGGCGACTGCGGCTGCGCGCCGAACGGCTGGCCCGGCTGCTGGCCGAACGGGGACTGCGGCTGTTGCCCGAACGGCGAAGACTGGTCACCCTGCTGCGGCTGCTGCCCGAAGGGCGAAGCCTGTTCGCCGGGCGCCTGCTGACCGAACGGCGAAGGCTGGCCACCCAGCTGCGGCTGCTGCCCGAAGGGCGAAGCCTGCTCGCCCGGCTGCTGCTGGCCGAACGGCGAGGGCTGTTCTCCCGACGGCTGTCCGAACGGCTGGTGCGGCTGCGGTGACTGCTGCTGCCCGTCCCCGGATCCGGGCGGCGGCTGCTGTCCCGGCGGCTGCTGGCCGTAGGGAGTGGTCATCGAAATCCCCTCGCTGGTTGCGGCGACCCGGGCTGAATGTACGGCATGGGTACACACCGAGCAGACCGGTGCGCGGGAGCGTACTCGGTACCACCGACGATCCGGGCCTCGGCCCGGCACTCACACGTAGAGCGAGGTGAACGGGGCGAAGGGCAGGTTACGGATGACGAACCAGACGACGAACACGACACCGAACGCGAGCGGCGTCCAGCGCCAGTGCAGCCAGCTGTTCACCGCACGGCCACGGAGCCTGCCGACCGCCCAGGCGACGGTGCTCCAGACGAGCAGCAGAAGGACCACAAAGGACACCGCGTTGTAGTGCAGCGCGGCGGGGATGTCCCCGTGCAGCGCGCTGTAGACCATGCGCATGCCGCCACAGCCCGGACAGGCGATGCCCAGCAAGGTCTTGGTGGGACAGACCGGAAGCGGTCCGCCCGGAGTGGTGGGATCACCCAGCCAGAGGACGACGCAGCCGAGCCCCGCGCCGGCGGCGATGGCCAGGGGTGGCCCCAGCGCGCGGGCCTTCGCCTTGAACCCGCGCGCCGGGAATCCCGTGTAGACGGACGTCGTCACGGCGTGAAGCTTCCCGCCGACGCGCCGATGATGACCATCACCACGATGAAGATGATGTACAGCAGGAAGAGCACGCCCGTGGAGATCGCTCCCCACATGGACCACTTCTTCGCGTCGTCGGCGGCCTTCTGGGCTTCGGCGTGGAAGCCCTGCGACCACAACGTCTGTACCTGGCTCGACTTCACGATCGCCACGATACCCAGCGGCAAGCAGCACAACACCGTGCAGAGAATGGCCCAGACCAGGTTGTTGTCCGGCGGCGGGCCGTAGCCCGGCATGCCACCGTAGTACGGCTGCTGCGGCGGTGGCCCGCCCGGAGGCGGGTAGTTCGGGTACTGGTCGGTCATGAGGTCTCCCCCTCGATCGCCTCGATCAGCGGTAGGTGTTCATGTCGACGGAGGTCGCGAAGACACCCAGCACGAAGACGAGGATGACGTACAGGATGGCGAGCACGACACCGACGATCGCCGCGATGATCGACCACTTCTTGGCCGCTTCGGCCGCTTCCTGCGCCGCGGCGGGCTGGCCCTGCGCCCAGAGGGTGTTCACCTGGTTCGCCTTGACGATGGCGACGATACCGAACGGCAGGCAGCACAGGATCGTGGTGAGGATCGCCCACACCAGGTTGTTGTTGGGCGGCGGGCCGGGGTTGTTGAAGCCGCCACCGCCCTGAGGGTCGCCGGAGTAGTTGGGCAGGCCCTGGTTGTCGGTCATTTACCGCTTTCCCTTCACGAATGAGATGTGGAACTACGACCCGGGCGCGCCGCCCGATCAGCGATCACCGGAGTCAAGGGTTGAGACTCTAAGGTCACCCGTCCGGTTCCACACCATCAACCGGTCTCCGCGACCGAATCGAGACATTCCGTTCAGTCAGAAGCCCAGCCGACGCAACTGACGAGGGTCGCGCTGCCACTCTTTGGCGACCTTGATGTGCAGGTCGAGGTAGACCTTCGAGCCGAGAAGCCCCTCGATCTGCTGCCGGGCGCGGGCGCCGACGTCCTTGAGCCGCTCACCCTTGTGCCCGAGGATGATGCCCTTCTGACTCGGTCGTTCCACATAAAGGAACGCGTGCACGTCGATCATGTCGTCCCTGCCCTCGTGGGGCAGCATTTCCTCGACGGTGACGGCGATCGAATGCGGGAGTTCGTCCCGGACGCCCTCCAGTGCGGCCTCGCGGATCAGCTCGGCGACGAGGGTCTGCTCGGGTTCGTCGGTGAGTTCGCCGCCCGGGTACAGCTGCGGCCCTTCGGGAAGGTGCCGCACCAGCAGGTCCGAGAGCGCACCGACCTGGAAACCGTCCACAGCGGACACCGGGATCAGCTCGGCGAACTCCATGACCTCCTGCAGGGCGAGCAACTGCTCGGCGACCTGCTCGGGTTTCACGAGATCCGTTTTGGTGACGACGCCGATGACGGGTGTTCGCTTGGCGATCTTCTTGAGTTCGGCGGCGATGAACCGGTCACCGGGACCGACTTTTTCGTTGGCGGGCACACAAAGCCCGACAACGTCCACTTCGGACCAGGTCGAGTGGACGATGTCGTTCAGCCGCTCGCCGAGCAGCGTTCTCGGCCGGTGCAGCCCCGGCGTGTCGATGATCACCAGCTGGGCGTCGTCGCGGTGGACGATGCCGCGGATGGCGTGGCGGGTGGTCTGCGGTTTGCTGGAGGTGATCGCCACCTTGCTGCCGACGAGCGCGTTGGTCAGCGTCGACTTGCCCGCGTTGGGCCGTCCGACGAAGCAGGCGAATCCGGAACGATGCGGCTCGGCCATCAGCTCAGCACCTTGCCACTGGGATCCGCGAGATAGACGGGGGCGTCTTCGGCGATGTCCCGCACCGCCTGGAGGGAGGCGCCGTTCAGGAGGGCGTCACCGCTGACGACGACGGCGGCCTCGATTCCTTCGGCTCCACTCGAAACGGCGGCGGCGACGGCGGCCTGCAACGCGGTGAGCTTGAACGACGGCTGGTCGACCGTGCTCGCCGCGTAGGTGCGGCCGTCGGTGTCGCGGAGCGCGGCGCCTTCGGCGGCCTGGGTGCGGGCTCGCGCGGACCTGGCCAGGGTCACCAGCTTCTGGTCTTCGGCGTCCAGCTCAGGCATGTTCGACACTCCTGTCACTTTCCTCGGGCTGCGGGATCCGGGTCCGGCGCCTGCCCTGGGCAGGGTCGGTCACCGCGTCCGCGTCGGCGGGGTGGACGACCACCGTGGTGATCCGCATCCGCCCGCGCCGGTCCTTACCGCCTTCGGCGAACAGCCGAAGTCCGGCGACCTCGGCTTCGGCCCCCGGCAGCGGGACCCTACCCAGTCGCTCGGCGAGCAGCCCGCCCACGGTCTCCACGTCGTGGTCTTCGAGGTCGATCCCGAACAGTTCGCCCAGGTCGTCGATCGAGAGCCGGGACGAGACGCGGACCGCGCCGTTTTCGAGTTCTTCGACCTCGGGACGTTCGTCGGTGTCGGATTCGTCGGTGATCTCGCCGACGATCTCTTCGAGGATGTCCTCGATGGTGAGCAGGCCGGCGGTGCCGCCGTACTCGTCGACGGCGATCGCCATGTGGTTGTGGGAGACCTGCATCTCCTTGAGCAGATCGTCGAGCCGCTTGGAATCCGGCACGAAGCTCGCCTGGTTCATCAGCTCCTGGACCTGGCGCTGCGAGCCGCCCTCGGCCATGTACGCGGGCATGAGGTCCTTGATGTTGACCACGCCCACCACGTCGTCGACGGAGTCGCCGATCACCGGCAGCCGGGTGAACCCGGTCCGCAGGGCCAGCGCGAGCGCCTGGCGCACGGTCTTGTCGTGCTCGATCCAGACGATCTCCGTCCGCGGCACCATGACCTCGCGCGCGACGGTGTCACCGAGCTCGAACACCGAGTGGATCATCTCGCGTTCGGATTCCTCGACGACGCCGCGTTCCTGCGCGAGGTCGACCAGCTCCCGCAGCTCGACTTCGGAGGTGAACGGGCCTTCGCGGAAGCCGCGGCCGGGGGTGATGGCGTTACCGAGGACGATCAGCAGCCTGCTGAGCGGGCCGAGGATCGACCCGAGGACGCGGACGGGGCCCGCGACGACCAGGCCGATCCGGTACGGGTGCTGGCGGCCGAGGGTGCGCGGGCCGACCCCGATGAGCACGTAGCTCACCACGACCATCACGCCCGCGGCGACGACGACGGCGAGCCACAGCGGCTGGACCCAGCGGAGGACGTCGACGGTGACCAGCACGGTGGCGGTCAGCTCGCAGGTCATCCGCAGCAACAGGATCAGGTTGATGTGGCGGCGGCGTTCGGCGATGACCAGCGAAAGCTGGCGCGCGCCGGGCCTGCCGAGCCGCACGAGCCCGTCGGCGCGGGCCTTGGAGACCGTGCTGACCGCCGCGTCGGCGGCCGCGAACACCCCGGCGAGCAGGATCAGCGCGATGGCGATGATCAGCAGGGCCGCGGGACTACCCATTCCGGCGCCGCCTAGGCCGGGGGTTCGTCGGCGGGCACGGCGTCGAGGCCCGCGGTGCCGAGGAGCCTGTCGTCCGCGGAGCGCTGCGCGTCACGCTTGTTGAGCGCGGCCACGGCCGCCTGGAACTCGCCGAGGATCCGCTTCTGCAGGCCGAACATCTCGCGTTCCTCGGCCGGTTCGGCGTGGTCGTAGCCGAGCAGGTGCAGCACGCCGTGCGTGGTGAGCAGGTGCAGCTCGTCCATCAGCGAGTGACCCGCCGTCTTGGCCTGGTCCTTCGCGAACGCCGGGCACAGCACGATGTCGCCGAGCAGCGCGGGCGAGGCGTCCGGTGCGTCGGGGCGGCGTGACGAGTCGAGCTCGTCCATCGGGAAGGCCATCACGTCGGTGGGACCGGGCAGGTCCATCCACCGCTCGTGCAGGTCCTCCATCACCTCGAGGGTGACGAGCAGGATGGACAGCTCGGCGAGCGGGCTGACCTCCATCTTGTCGAGCGCGAAGCGGGCGGCCGACACGATGGAGGTCTCGTCGACGTTCACGCCCGATTCATTGGCGATCTCGATGCTCATGACCGGCGCTGCCCTTTCCAGCCGTTGCCCTGGTTCTGACGGCCCTGGTCCTGGCTGTCCTGCAGCGCCTGCCACTTCTCGTACGCGTCGACGATGTCGCCGACCAGCTTGTGCCGCACCACGTCCTGGCTGGTGAGCTGGGCGAAGTGCAGGTCCTCGACACCTTCGAGGATGTCGCGGACCACCCGCAGGCCGCTCTTCTGGCCGTTGGGGAGGTCGACCTGCGTGACGTCGCCGGTGACGACGATCTTGGCGCCGAACCCGAGCCGGGTGAGGAACATCTTCATCTGTTCCGGCGTGGTGTTCTGCGCTTCGTCGAGGATGATGAAGGCGTCGTTGAGGGTGCGGCCGCGCATGTACGCCAGCGGCGCGATCTCGATGGTGCCCGCCTGCATCAGCCGCGGGATCGACTCGGGCTCGACCATGTCGTGCAGCGCGTCGTAGAGCGGGCGCAGGTACGGGTCGATCTTCTCGTTGAGCGTGCCCGGCAGGTAGCCGAGGCGCTCACCGGCTTCGACCGCCGGGCGGGTCAGCACGATGCGCGTGACCTGCTTCGCCTGCAGTGCCTGGACGGCCTTCGCCATGGCGAGATACGTCTTGCCGGTACCGGCGGGGCCGATGCCGAAGACGATCGTGTGCTTGTCGATGGCGTCGACGTAGCGTTTCTGGTTGAGCGTCTTGGGCCGGATCGTCTTGCCGCGCCGGGAGATGATGTTCATGCTCAGCACTTCGGCCGGTGACTCGTGGTCACCGGTGGAGAGCATGCCCACGGTGCGGCGGACGGTGGCCGGGTCGACCTGCTGGCCGCGGCCGGCGAGCGTCACGAGTTCGGCGAAGACGCGCTCCGCGAAGGCGACGTCGGCGGGGGCGCCGGTCAGGGTGACCTCGTTGCCCCGGACGTGGACGTCGGCGGCGAGGAGTTCCTCGGCGACGCGGAGGTTTTCGTCCCTCGAGCCGAGCAGGCTGAGCGCGGCGGCGTCGGGGATGGGGAATCGGGACTGGGCCGCCTCGGTGATCGCGGCCTCGTCGGTCTTCGTCGGGATGACGTCCGCGGGAACGTCGGGTCGGGCGGCTTCACCCGGTACGGTTCCGGCCACGTGGCCTCGGGCCTACTTCCTGCGCTTACGCTGCGATTTTCAACGACAGTGACAAGTTCGATGTTACTGGTTGCGGGTGTCGGCACGCAGTCCGGTTTCCGCGGGGCGCGCGCCTCAGCGGCCGAAATGCCCCAGCTGCTCGCCGCCGAGCACGTGCGCGTGCACGTGGAAGACGGTCTGCCCGGCGTCACCGTCGGTGTTGAACACCACCCGGTACCCGGACTCGGCGATCCCCTCGATCTCCGCGACCTTACGGGCCGTAAGCGCCACATCGGCGAGGAGTTGCGGGTCACCCGCGGCCAGCTCGGCCACGTTCCTGTACCGCTTCTTCGGCACCACGAGCACATGCACCCGAGCCTGCGGCGCTATGTCCCGAAACGCATACGTCGTCTCGTCCTCGTACACCTTCTCGGACGGGATCTCCCCCGCGATGATCCGCTCGAACAACGTCTCCGCGTCACTCATCCCCCCACCCTATCGCCCGCGAGAGCCCCACGCGGACGGGGCGAAGGGAGCTTTCGTCGCGTCGCATGCGAGGAACGTCCCCTTCGCGTCCACGCATCTCGGTCGGGGTGGTCGAGGTGGTCGTTCAGGCTGGGGCTGAACGCAAGCCCGGTCCGTGAAGGCCTCCTTGCCTACCCTGAGGGTAGTGAAGGAGGCCTTCACGGATCTCGTGATCACCACTTTCACCCCGGAAGCACCAGCAGCCACAACGGCTGCGCGTGAAGGCCCCCTTCCCTCGGGTCAGCCGAGGGAAGGGGGCCTTCACACCTTCCCCAGTACTTGAAGCCGACCGTTCGGTCGGGGTGGTCGCGAGACCGCACTCACGCGAGTTCCGCCCCTGATCACGCGAGTCACGCCGATACCGAGGACCACCGCCGACCTCACCGTGGGGCCGAGGCTCGGCCCCACGGTCACCACGCGGAACCGCGCCGCGGCGCGAATTTCGGGATGCAGCAAGGAGCGAAGGTCGGAAATGAAGATGCCGCGGCGCGGTGGGCCCTGGGGGTCGGCCCACCGCCGCCGCGGCTCCGCCGGACCGAGGGGGGAGGTGCCCGGCGGGGATTCACGCGCGCGACCGGGTTTCATCCCCAGTGGCGCGCCGAAACCGTGTGTTGCGCGTCAGTTAACGAGAGTAACGGCTGTTTGCGTGATCGCGCCATAACTCGCCGCAAATTGGTGGGGTGTTTTTTCACTTCCAGCGTTCTGTGAGAACCCCTAGCGCCCCGAGGGCCACGGCGGCGGCGGTGGAGGTGCGCAAAACGGTGGGGCCCAACCGAATGGCGGTCGCGCCGGCGTCGCCGAGGGTGCTCAGTTCTTCGTCGGTGATGCCGCCTTCGGGGCCGACGACGAGGAGGATGTCGCCCTGTGCCGGGAGTTCGATCTCGGTGAGGCGGGTGGTGATGCCGGACTCGAGGACGAGTGCGCGGGAAACGGTCAGGGCGAGTTCGGCGAGTTCCCGGGTGGTGACGGGTTCGCCGACTTCGGGGACGTGGGCGCGGCGGGCCTGTTTGGCGGCGGCGCGGGCGGTGGTGCGCCAGCGGGTAAGGGCCTTGTCGCCGCGGGTTCCTTCTTCCCAGCGGGCGACGCTGCGCGCGGCGCGCCAGGGGACGATGGCGTCGGCGCCGGCTTCGGTGGCGAGTTCGACGGCGAGTTCGCCGCGGTCGCCTTTCGCGAGCGCCTGGGCGACGATGACGCGCAGTGCGGGCGGTTCCTCGGTCCAGTGTTCTTCGATCGCGAGGGTGAGCGCAGCGTCGCGGCCCGCCTGGACGGCTTCGACGACGCAGCGCGCCATGCCGCCTTCGCCGTCCGAAAGCACGAGACGTTCGCCGACGCGCAGACGGCGGACGGTGGCGGCGTGCCGGGCTTCCTCACCGTCGAGCGTGGTGCGCCCGGAGCCGGGCAGCGCGGCGGTGAGGAAGACCGGCAGTGTCGTCTCGGGCACGGGTTACCGGTGGTTCTTGGTGCGCAGCTTGGAGAACAGCCCGCCGGGCTTGGAGCCGTTCGAGGCGAGCGAAGGGACGTCTTCGCCGCGCTGCTGGGCGAGTTCGACGAGGAGGTCGCGCTGGGCGTCGTCGAGTTTGGTCGGGACGACGACGTCGATGTGGACGTGCAGGTCGCCGCGGCCGTCGACGCGGCCGGAGGACCGCAGCCGCGGCATGCCCTTGGCGGTGAGCACGAGTTCGGTGGCGGGCTGGGTGCCCGGTTCGATGTCGAGTTCGTAGTCGCCGTCGACGAGCGTCTCGATGGGCACCGTGGCGCCGAGGGCGGCGGTGGTCATCGGGATGCGGAAGTTGCAATGCAGGTCGTTGCCCTGCCGGACGAACACCTCGTGGGGGGCTTCGTCGATCTCGACGTACAGGTCGCCCGCGGGGCCGCCACCGGGGCCGACCTCGCCCTGGCCGGAGAGGCGGATGCGCATGCCGTCGCCGACGCCCGGCGGGATCTTGGCGGTGACGTTGCGGCGGGCACGCACGCGGCCGTCGCCGCCGCACTGGCGGCAGGGGTCGGGGATGACCTCGCCGAAGCCGCGGCAGACCGGGCAGGGACGGGCCGTGACCACCTGGCCGAGGAAGGACCGCTGCACGGACTGGACCTCGCCCGCGCCGCCGCAGGTGTCGCAGGTCTTGGTGCCGGTGCCTTCGGCCGCGCCGGCACCGCGGCACAGGTCGCAGACGATGGCGGTGTCGACGGTGATCTCGCGGTCGACGCCGGTGGCGCATTCCTCGAGGGTGAGGCCGAGGCGGATGAGCGCGTCGGAGCCGGGCTGCACGCGGCTGCGCGGGCCACGACCGCGGCCGCCGCCACCCCCGGCGGCGCCGAAGAAGGCGTCCATGATGTCGCCGAGGCCGCCGAAGCCCGAGAACGGGTCTCCGCCGCCACCGCGGGCGCCGCCGTCCATCGGGTCGCCGCCGAGGTCGACGACCTTGCGCTTCTGCGGGTCGGACAGCACCTCGTACGCGGTGGTCACCTCGCCGAAGCGGTGCTGGGCGTCTTCCGACGGGTTGACGTCGGGGTGCAGTTCACGGGCCAGTTTGCGGTACGCGCGCTTGATCTCCTGATCCGTCGCGTTCTTCGCAACCCCGAGAATGCCGTAATAGTCCCTCGCCACCGTCTTCGCCTTCTCCTTCTGACTTCGACCTCAACGCCGCGTTCAGCGGCCGGAGAGGATCTGCCCCACGTAGTTCGCCACCGCGCGCACCGCGGCGATGGTGTTCGGGTAGTCCATCCTGGTCGGCCCGACGACGCCCATGCCGCCCAGCAGCATGTCGTCCATCCCGTAGCCGATGGACACCACCGAGGTGCTGCGCATCTGCTCGTCCTCATTTTCCTCACCGATGCGCACGCTGATCGCACCGGGGTTGCGGGCGGCCGCCAGCAGCTTGAGCACGATGACCTGCTCCTCGAGCGCCTCCAGCACCTGCCGCAGCGATCCGGGGAAGTCCGAGACGTTGCGGGTCAGGTTGGCCGTGCCGCCGAGCACCAGCCGCTCTTCGGGGTGTTCGACCAGCGATTCCACCAGCACGGTACAGACGCGGGTGAGGCTGTCGCGCAGCTCGCCCGGCGACTTCTCGGGCAGTTCGGCGACCGCCGCCGCGGCGTCGGAGAGCCGGCGGCCCGCCAGCGCCCCGTTGAGCACCATGCGCAGCCTGGCGACGTTCTCCTCGGTGATGACGTCCCCGAGGTCGACGGTGCGCTGGTCGACGCGGCCGGAATCGGTGATCAGCACCAGCATCAGCCGCGCGGGGGTGAGCGGCACCACTTCGAGGTGGCGGACGGCGGAGTTGGTCATCATCGGGTACTGGATGACCGCGACCTGCCTGGTCAGCTGCGCGAGCAGCCGGACGGAGCGGCGCAGGACGTCGTCGACGTCGGTGCCGCTGTCGAGGAACGCGGTGATGGCCCGGCGTTCGGCCGCGCTGAGCGGTTTGACCTCGGCGATCCGGTCGACGAACAGGCGGTATCCCTTGTCGGTGGGGATCCGGCCCGCGCTGGTGTGGGGCTGTGTGATGTAGCCCTCTTCTTCCAGGGCCGCCATGTCGTTGCGCACCGTGGCGCTGGACACCCCGAGGTTGTGTCTGTCGACGATCGCCTTGGACCCGACCGGCTCCTGGTTGGAGACGTAATCGGCGACGATCGCGCGCAGCACTTCGAATCGGCGTTCTTCCGCGTTGGCCACCCGCACCTCCCTCGGCTCGTCCTCACAACGAGTTTACGGAAGGCGAAGTGCCCCGGGGGCCACCGGACTTCTTTCGGCCTCGCGAGTGGCCGGGACGGTGGGAACCGGCCACTCACGAGGCCCCTCTACCGTGGGCGTTCCTGCTCAGACGGCCGACGGCACGGTGGGCACCAGCAGCGCGACCGCGATGTCGTGGTGGACGTACAGGCCGCCGGTGGAACCTGTCTGCGTGACACTCGTCCAGGTGCCGTCGGTGCCCGGGTTCCCCGGGCAGGTCCCGCCGACCTCGGGCACCGCACCCGTCGTGGTGGTGGCGCCGAAACCCTTGAGCGTGAAGCCGGTGATCTGGCTCTTCACTCTGGCGTCATAGGCCACGCTGCTGGCGACGGACGTCGAAGTGCGGTGATCGACATTGTGGGTCTTCTGGCCACGCGTGCCCTCGCCGGTGATCCAGGTGCACACCGCCGTGTAGCTGTCGGACACCTCGTAGGTGAAGCTCACCCCGGCGGCGTTGGCCTGCAGCTTGGCGTTGTTCCAGCCGAAGGGTGTCTGGACCTCGCCCTTGCCGACGAAACCGGTGCCGTCGGCCGGGTCCAGCGTGTAGGCCTGGGCGACCCCGCCGAGCAGGAGCGCGGCGCTCGCCGCGACCCCGGTGACGACGGCGATCTTGTGGTTGATCTTCATGGTGGGACGACCTCCGGGAGCAGGGACTGATTCCTTACCCGGTGAGTCGCGAACGCGACGGTCGCGTTTGGAGACCAAGGCCCTGTTTGCCCGGGCCTTTCGGCCGGGTCGGCGCGGATACGTCAGCCACGTCCGCGAACGGATCGTCGCCGCGACTCCAGCGGCTTCCGGATCACTTTCACCGACCCCCACCAGGCGAAACCCGTGACGCGCAGAACCGGCGCGCCCGCCGCAGGCCGCCGCCGGCCCGTCCTGCGCCCGGTGCCGAATCCGCCCATCAGGCCGATTCCGCGGACGTCGACGGCGAAGTCCTCGGGGACCACGATCTTGACGCCGCCCATGACCGCCACCGCCCTGATCGTGCAGGGCCCGGCGGCGATCCGGGCATGCCGCAGATCGAGGCGCACGCTGCCCCAGAAGGCGCGGGTGACGTGGCGCGGCGGCAGCGGCCCGTCGAACCGCCGCGTGGTGGCGGACATGACGGCGAACGAACGCCGTCCGCCTTGCTCGCCGTCTCCGGGGTGAGGCAGGGCGAATGTGCCGCCGGAGGCCAGATCGGCGACCACGGGCTCGAATTCCGCGAAGGTCTTGGCCGCGTAGACGGCGTCCAGCCTCGTTTCCAGTTCACCGGCGGTGATCCGTCCCGCACCCATGGCTTCGTACAGCAGTTGCGCGACGCTTTCGCGATCGGAATCGGCCACCCGCATCGCCGATCGCTTCGGTTCCGACATGACGGCGATGCTAACCGGAATCGGCGAATCCCGGAAATTGCGCGTCGGCCGAACTGACCACCATGAGTGAAATCAGTTGCTCCACACTGACCGGAATGACAAAACCAACGCCATTGACAATTCCGGACACGACCGGCCGGTCCGCCGTGACAATTCGACGATCGGCCATTGACCGCCCGGGCCCGGAAGGGCTTCCATCTAGGTCACGTGCGGGAGTTTCTTCCACCGGCCCACTTTCCGACTCAGCGTGGAGCACAGTAATGACTTCTTCCTTTCGCCGTGTCCTGATCGCCATCATGACCGCGACCCTGGTCGCGGCGGCGCTCGGCGCTCCGGCCGCGAACGCGGACACGAATTCGGTGTACACCTCCTCTTCACCACTTCCCGCCGGCGAGAACGGTGACGTGGTCAAGTCGCAGCCCTCGACCTACAAAGGGGCGAAGGCGACCCGGATCCAATATCTGTCCCGGGACAACAAGGACAAGCAAGTCGCGGTGAGCGGCACCGTTCTGGTACCGGACACACCGTGGAACGGTCCCGGCGAGCGGCCGATCGTGGCCTACGCGCCCTTCACCTTCGGCATGGGACCTGACTGCGCCCCGTCGAAGACCCTCGCGGGCGAAGGGGCCTCGGACCTGGTCTCCGGGTTCCAAGGCGGTTTCGTCGACGCGTTGCTGGGTGCCGGGTTCGCCGTGGCGCAGACCGACTACATCGGACCGTGGGTCGAAGGCAGCGGCGATCACCCGTACGTCGTCCGGCTGTCCGAAGCGCACACCGTGCTCGATGTCGTCCGCGCCGCGCAGCGGCTGCCCGGAACCGGGCTGCCCGCCCATGGCCCGGTGGGCATCGCCGGTTATTCCGAGGGTGGCAGTGCCGCCGCGGCGGCCGCCGAACTGGCCGCCACCTACGCACCCGAACTGGACGTCAAAGGCGTCTACTCCGGCGCACCGCCCGCGGACAAGGCCGCGCTGTCGAAGTCGCTGGACGGCGGCATGTACTTCGGGTTCCTCGGCTATGCCCTGATCGGCATCAACCAGGCCTACCCCGAGGCCAAGCTGATGAACCTGGCCAACCCGACCGGGGCCGACCTGTTCTTGAAGGCCCGGCAGACCTGCACCATGAACGCGGTCCTCCAGTTCATGTACAAGCAGTCCGGATCGCTGACGAAGGACGGCAAGCCGGTTTCCGCCTACCTGTCCCAGCCGCCGTTCGACGCGATCGTGGCGGAAAACCGCATCGGCACCCTCAAGCCCGCCATGCCGGTCATGGTCCAGCAGAGCCCGATGGACGACGTGATCCCGGCCGCCGTCGGCAAGCAGATGGCGAAGGACTGGTGCGCCAAGGGCGCCAACGTCCAGTGGAAGGACCTGACGACCTTCACGCCGTTCCTGTCCCACGCGATGGGCATGCTGGCAGCGCCCAACGACGCCACCGCGTGGCTGAAGGGCGCGTTCGCCGGGCAAGCGGGCTCCGGCAACTGCGGCCGGTTCTGACGTCCCCCACCCCGACGGCCTCGCGATGGCCCCGGTCCGTGAAGGCCTCCTTGAGGGACCCAGAGTCCCTCAAGGAGGCCTTCACGGACTCGAGCGGGGCTGGAGCGTCAGCTGTTGCGCGGGAACCCGAGGTTCACGCCGCCCTGCGAGGGGTCCGGCCACCGCGAGGTGACGACCTTCGTCCGCGTGAAGAAATGGAACCCTTCCGGCCCGTAGGCGTGGCTGTCCCCGAACAGCGAGTCCTTCCACCCGCCGAACGAGTAGTAGCCGACCGGCACCGGGATCGGCACGTTCACGCCGACCATCCCGACCTCGACCTCGTTCTGGAACCGCCGCGCGGCCCGCCCGTCGTTGGTGAAGATCGCGGTGCCGTTGCCGTAGGGGTTGCCGTTGATCAGCTCCAGCGCCGCGTCGTACCCCTCGGCCCGCGCGACCGCCAGCACCGGCCCGAAGATCTCGTCGGTGTAGATCGACATCTCCGGTGTGACGTGGTCGAACAGCGTCGGGCCGAGCCAGAACCCGCCGTCCTCGCCGTCGACCTCGACGCCGCGGCCGTCGACGACGAGCCGGGCGCCCGCGTCGACCCCAGCCCCGACATAGGACTCGACGCGTTCGTGGTGGGCGGCGGTGACGAGCGGCCCCATCTCCGAGGTGGGCCGCATGCCGTCGCCGACGCGCAGCCGCGTGATCCGCTCGGCGATCTTCGCGACCAGTTCGTCGCCGACCGGGTCGACCGCGACCACGACCGACACCGCCATGCACCGCTCCCCCGCCGAGCCGAAGCCCGCCGAGACGGCCGCGTCGGCGGCGAGGTCGAGGTCCGCGTCCGGGAGCACGACCATGTGGTTCTTCGCGCCGCCGAGCGCCTGCACACGTTTGCCGTGCCTGGTCCCGGTTTCGTAGACGTACTTCGCGATCGGCGTCGAGCCGACGAACGAGATCGCCTTGACGTCGCGGTGTTCCAGCAGCCCGTCGACGGCCACCTTGTCGCCGTGCAGCACGTTGAGGACGCCGTCGGGCAGGCCTGCCTCGGCGAACAGTTCCGCGATGAACACGGCCGCGGACGGGTCCTTCTCACTCGGCTTGAGCACGACGGTGTTGCCGCAGGCGAGCGCGTTCGGCACGAACCACAGCGGGACCATCGCCGGGAAGTTGAACGGCGAGATCACGCCGACCACGCCCAGCGGTTGCGAGATCGAGTAGACGTCGACACCGGTGGAGGCGTTCTCGCTGAACCCGCCCTTGAGCAGCTGCGCGGCACCGCAGGCGTACTCGACGTTCTCGATCGCGCGCGCGACTTCGCCCGCCGCGTCGGATTCGACCTTGCCGTGTTCGCTCGTGACGATCTTCGCCAGCTCGTGACGCCGCGCGGAAAGCAGCTCGCGGAAGGCGAACAGCACCCGCGTCCGCCCGGCCAGCGAAGTCCCGCGCCAGCCCGGCAGCGCCCGGGACGCGGCCGCGACGGCTGCGTCGACGTCGTCCTGCGCCGCGAAGGCCACCTTCGCCCGCACCTGGCCGGTGGCCGGATCGAACACGTCCCCGGATCGTTCGCTCACGCCTTCGCACGGTTTGCCGTCTATCCAATGGGTGATGCGGTCGGTCACGGGTTCCGCCCTCCTGATCGCCGGATGCCTGCTCCCGGTCGAGTCTGGGCGCGCGCGCCACACCGACGCCATCGGCAACGTGTACGGACTCCCGGTCCCGGCCGTACAGTCTGTCTCCAGCGTTGCCGATCCGAGTGGGAGGCCGATGTACCCGACCGTCGCCGAGGTGCTCGCGCTGCCGGTGCTGCGCCAGGGCAGGCCTCATGTGGTGGCGGGGGCGGCGGGGCTGGACGCGCCGGTCCGCTGGGCGCACGTCGCCGAGGTCGCGGACATCGCCCCGTTGCTGCGCGGCGGGGAACTCGTGCTCACCACCGGGGTCGCGCTGCCCGACGACGGCACCGCGCTGGCCAGGTACGTCGCGGACCTGGCGGGCGTCGGCGTCGCCGGGATCGTGGTCGAACTGGTCCGCCATTGGAGCGAGAAGCTGCCGCCCGCGCTGGTCGACGCCGCGGACCGGCACGGTGTCCCGCTGATCACCCTTTCCCGCGAGACGCGGTTCGTGTCGGTCACCGAGGCGGTGAACGGGCTGATCGTCGACGCCCAGGTCGACGAGCTCCGCGCGGCGGAACGGGTCCACGAGACCTTCACCGCGCTGACCGTCGCCGGCGCCGAACCGGGCGACATCCTGCGCGAGGTCGCGAGGCTCACCGAACATCCGGTCGTGCTGGAGACGCTCTCGCACGAGGTCCTCGCCTACGACACGGCCGGGACCGACCCGGGCGAACTGCTGCCCGGCTGGCCGTCCCGGTCGCGGCCGGTGCAGGTCGGCGAGCGGACCGGTTACCACCCGGGAGCGGGCTGGCTGATCACCGTGGTCGGCGCGCGCGGGCACGACTGGGGGCGGCTGGTCGTCGTCTGCGGGGATCCGCCGCCGCACCGGCACGTGGTGGTCGCCGAACGGGCCGCGTCCGCGCTCGCGGTGCACCGGCTGGTCGCCAAGGACACCGACAGTCTCGAACGGCAGGCGCACCGCGCGATCCTGACCGAACTGCTGGCGAACCCGGTGCCGCCCGCCGAACTGACCGCGCGGGCCTCGGCGCTGGGTGTCCCGCTGACGGGACGGCTGCTGGTCGGGGTCGCCGTGCGGCCACGGATCACCGTGACCGCCAAGACCGCGCAGTCCACGCCGGTGCTGCTGCGGGAACTCGCCGAGGCGACCGTGCTCGCCGCGCGGCACGCCAAGGTGTCCGCGCTGGTGGCCACCGACGACACCCAGGTGCGCGCGCTGATCGCGCTGTCGCCGGAGGCGGGGGTCGACGCGGTGCTGAGGCGGCTGGCGAACGACGTCCACGAGGCCCGCGCCGGCGCACCCGCCGTGGTCGCGGTCGGGACCACAGGCGCCGGGCCCGCCGACGCGCGCCGGACGCTCGTCGAAGCCGCGCAGGTGGCCGCAGCGGCGCTCGCCGAGAACGTCGAACGGGTGGTCCACCGGCTCGACGACGTCCGCTTGCGTGGGCTGCTGCATCTGCTGGCAGGCGACGAACGGATCACCGCGTTCGCCGCGCGGGAGCTCGGCCCGCTGCTGAGCCGGGACGCCGCACAGGGCAGCAGACTCGTCCAGGCGTTGAGGCATTACTGCGAGCACGGCGGCAACAAGTCGGCGGCGGCCGCCGCCGCGCACACCTCCCGCACCGCCTACTACCAGCAACTGGCCAGGATCGAGCAGGTCCTCGGGGTGCGGCTCGAAGATCCGGAGTCGATGCTCTCGCTTTATGTCGCTTTGCTCGCGCACGACATTCGAAAAGCCGACGACCACACGTCCGAGTGAGCAAATCTCACCCGAGAGTGGAACACAGTGACCGGGTCACGTCAGCCGATAGGGTTGATATGGCTTTCTTCGAACCGATCGGCGCCTGCGTGCTCGCGCTGGCCTGTATGGCCCCGGCGCACCCCGCCGAATCCACGTTCCAGCTGACCAGCCACGACACCAGGGGCCGGGTCGGCACCGTCTCGCTCACCTGCGGTCCCACCGGGGGTTCCCACCCCGCGCGCGGGAACGCCTGCGCCAAACTGTCCGAAGTGGACGGGGAGTTCGACAGGCTCCGCCCGGAACCGCGGGCCTGCACCCTCGAGTACGCCCCGGTGGACGTCTCCGCGGTCGGCAAATGGCGCGGCGAACCGGTCACCTACCGCACCTCCTACGCGAACCGTTGCGTAGCCGACGCCGAGTCGGCGGGCGTCTTCACCTTCTGACCACCGGGTCTCCCCCTCGGTGACCCGGCGGCACCATTCACCGCGGCCTTGATCGCCCTCACCCCCACGAGGGCGATCAAGGCCGTGGTGTCACGACTCAAGGACGGGCCGGGTACCGGCACCCGGCCCCGCCCTCCGCGGCGACAGGGGTCTGACGCGCGAGGGACCGGCTCAGGTTCCAATCGCGCCAATCATCTTCCGAAATTTCCCGCACGACCGGCCTGAGCACGCAGGACCGCAGTGGCTCGGGAAGCCGGTCCGCCGACGGCACGACATCGGCGGAAAACCCGGACAGATAACGGGTATCGAGCGGCTTCCCGTGCGCCAGCCGGTCGATGTTGCGGTCGGCGATGAACCGTTCCGGATCGAGGACGGCCAGTCCGAGCAGCGCCGCGACGGCGGCTCCGATGGCCGCGCGGGGCAGCCAGGCCGACCGCAGCGGGATCAGGGATACGAGCACCAGCACGAAGGTCAGGCCGATCCAGAGTTCGCAGACCTCGACCAGCAACCGCAGCACGGTGAACCCGTACGCCTGCTGGTATGTCCACATGCGACTCAACGCCGAGGCGACCAGTACCAGGCTGAGCACGCTCAACGCGCCGAGCAGCCCGCGTTGCCAGGCGCGGTCGGCCATCGTGGACTTCGGCGCCCAGCGCAACGCGGCGGCGACGAGCAGCAGGGTCAGCACGGTGATCGCGGACAGCTGCCAGAACCCGCTCCTGGCGTATTCGGCCGCGGTCAGCCCGCTCGTGGCCAGGACGTATTCGGTGCCGCCGAACAACACGACCAGGCGGACCACGACGAAGCTCGTGAACAGCGCCACCAGCACACCGAGCGGCAACGTCCATTCGAGCCGGTGCTTGAGCCGTTTGCGTGGCGCGTCGTCGGCAGCGGGCAGCGGAGGCGCCGCCAGCAGGTAGCACGCGCCGGTCACGGCGAACGCGGCCACGACGAAGAAGAATCCCCAGCGCACGAACGTTCCCGGGTTCAGTTCGGGGATCACCGCGTCGACGACGTTCGCGAACGCGGCGTCCGCGCCACGCAGGAGCGGCACGAACACCAGCAGCAGCAACACGCTGGTCAGCACCGGTACCACGAACCTCGGCCTGGCACGGCCTTCCTGATTCTTGCCGAGCTTCGCGAGCCCGCGCCCGATCCACGGGATCGAGAGCAGCGCTTCGATCGGGACCGCGAAGACGTCGTAGATGATCGTGTTCACCGTGCGCTTCCCGACCACGGCGAGGGATCCGGCCACGAGGGCGGCCGGCACGCACAACACGTTCAGCCACACCGACGCACGGAACATGCCGACGGCGAGCAATCCGAGCGCGGCCGCCGCCCAGACGGCGTTGGCCAGGCGGAAATGCGGTTCGGCGTCGCCGCGGGCACGTTTGTCGGCGAAGTAGACGGCCACCGCGAAGGCGAGCCCGGCCACGAACCAGCCGGCTCCGGGCTCGTCCGGCATGGCGACGGCGGCGATCAGCCCGGCCGCGACCGCCGCGGGCAGGACGGAGCCGGGCAACGGGACGATCGCCGATTTGGGCGGCACGCGGGGCCGCATCAGCACCGGCACCGGGGCCGGCGGCGCGGGCGGCAACGTGGCGGTCTCCGTCGGGGGCGACGCGTGCGCCTGCCGGTCTTCTTGGTTTTCGCTCATCTCGAACCTCCAGTTTGCGAAAGCACATCTCGCAGATCGTGTGGGGCCGCCGGAAGCACGCGGCAAGCGGCTAAGGAACGGGGATCACGACGCGGATGACACAGCCCGGCCGGTGCTCGGGCGTGACGACGGCGATGCTGCCGTCGTGGAGGTCGACCACCCAGCGCGCGATCGCGAGCCCGAGGCCGGTGCCGCCGCCGCCCGCCCGCTCACCGCGGGTGAATCGCTCGAACACGCTGTCCCGCTCCCCCGGCGGGATGCCGGGGCCTTCGTCCTCGACCTCGATGACGACGTCGGCCTCGCGGGCCTCCGCCCGCACCCGGACCTCTCCCCCGGCCGGGCCGTGCCGGACGGCGTTGTCGAGCAGGTTGACCACGACCTGGTAGAGCCGGCCTCGATCGGCGACGGCCGTCGCGCCCGGCGGCTGGACGTCGACGGTGAACCGCGCTCCGCGACCCGTGGTCCCCGCTTCGGCGGCGACCTCCTCCAGCAGCAGTTCGAGATCGAACTCCTCCAGTTGCAGGGGGAAAGCACCCGCGTCGATTCGTGAGAGATCCAGGAGTTCCGAGACCAGCCTGCCGAGTCGCTCGGTCTGCTGCAACGCGGTCTTCAACGTCGCCGGATCGGGTTTGGCGACGCCGTCGACGAGGTTCTCCAGCACTCCGTTCAGCGCGGTGATCGGCGTGCGGAGTTCGTGGGAGACGTTCGCGATCAGCTCGCGGCGGCGCTGATCCGAGGCGTCGAGGTCGGCGGCCATCTGGTTGAAGGCGTGCGACAGCTCCCCGACCTCGTCGCGGGCGGTCGCCCGGACCCGCCGGGTGTAGTCGCCCTTGGCCATCGCGCGGGCGGCGGCGGTCATCTCGCGCAGCGGCCTGGTCATCCCGTGCGCCAGGATCTGCGAGGTCACCACGGCGAGCACCATCGCGGCGATCGTGGTCCGCGGCGGCAGCCAGCCGATCTGCCAGTTGAAGAAGGCGAACGCGATACCGCCCGAGGACACCAGCAGGATCGCGAGCTTGAGCTTGATGGACCGGACCGGGTCGAGCGGTCTCGGGAGCGCGTCGACGACGCGGCCGAGCAACGGGCGCAGCTTCACGATCCCACCTCCAGGGCGTAGCCGACGCCGTGCACGGTGCGGATCAGGTCCGCGCCCAGTTTGCGGCGCAGCGCCTTGATGTGACTGTCGACCGCGCGGGTGCCCGACCCGGTGCCCGCGACGTCCCAGTCCCAGACCTCGCTGAGCAGGCGTTCCCTCGGCTGCACCGCCCTCGGGCGTTTCGCGAAGTGGACGAGGAGGTCGAACTCGATCGGCGTCAGCTGGGCCTGCTTGCCCGCGCGCGTGACCCGCCGCTGGTCGACGTCGATTTCGAGGTCACCGAGCACGATCTTCGTGCCGGTGTCGCTCACGTCGGTCCTGGTCGACCGTTCGACCCGGCGCAGCAGCGCGTGCACTCGCGCCGAGAGCACCCGCATGGAGAACGGTTTGGTGAGGTAGTCGTCGGCGCCGACGCCGAGGCCGATCAGCATGTCCGTCTCGTCCGACCGGGCGGTCAGCATCAGCACGGGGACCGGGCGGCGGGCCTGGATCCGGCGGCAGACCTCCAGCCCGTCGAACCCCGGCAGCATCACGTCGAGCACCACCAGGTCCGGCTCGCGTTCGGCGTCGGTCTCGACGCCGGACGGGCCGTCGTGCGCCAGGTCCACGGTGAATCCCTCGGCCCGCAGCCGCGCGGCGATGCTCTCCGCGATGGTCACGTCGTCCTCGACGACCAGCACCCGGCGTCCTCCCAGTTCCATGGGGATGACTGTAAGCACCGGCCGTGGAGACCATCCGGGTGAGCTGTGGAGATCCTGTGGAGATGTTTCGGCCGGTTTGCCGGGATCGCGAACGACACGCGCGGCACAGGACTTGGCGGGACGGAGGCCGCGGGTACACAGCTACGTCCGCGTGTGTGACGCAGGTCATGCACCAGGAGCCTTCGAATGCAATCGACAGTCTGCGCTCCGACGCCCTCAACAGTGAACAGTCTGCCAGTCCCACCCGCGCGGCGCGGGCGAGCACGATTCCGCAATGGAGCCGACGGCACGCGGTACGCAGCACGTGCATCCTGATGGCCGGGTGGAACTCGGCGAGGTCGAGTCCTTGAAGGACAGCCGCTTCTACAACGAAGAACTCGCCCCGGTCCCGGTCGAAAAGCGGACCTGGACCACCTACACCTACTTCGCGCTGTGGATGGGCATGGCGCACAACATCCCGTCCTACGCGCTCGCGGCGTCGCTGATCGCGCTCGGGATGAACTGGGTACAGGCACTGCTCACGATCACCATCGGCAACCTGATCGTGCTGATCCCGATGCTGCTCAACAGCCACGCCGGGACGAAGTACGGCATCCCGTTCCCGGTGTTCGCCCGCGCCTTCTTCGGGATGCGCGGCGCGAATCTGGCGGCGTTGCTGCGGGCGTTCATCGCGTGCGGCTGGTTCGGCATCCAGACCTGGGTCGGCGGCGAGGCGATCTACATCATCGTCGGGCGGCTGGCCGGATCCGGCTGGAAGGACTCCACCGTCGTCCTCGGCCAGCACTGGACGCTGTGGCTTTCGTTCGGGGTGTTCTGGGTGATCCAGATGCTCATCATCTGGCGCGGGATGGAGGCGGTCCGGAAATTCGAGAACTGGACGGCGCCGCTGGTCTCGGTCGGCTTCCTGATCCTCCTGGCCTACGTGCTCGTCAAGGCGGGCGGGCTCGGGCCGATCCTGGCCGAGCCCGGGAAACTCGGCTGGGGGCCGGACTTCTGGAAGGTGTTCGCCCCGGCGCTGATGGCGATGATCGCGTTCTGGTCGACGCTGTCGCTGAACATGCCGGACTTCACCCGGTTCGGCGGCAGCCAGGGCAAACAGGTCCGCGGCCAGATCCTCGGCCTGCCGACGACGATGACGTTCATCGCGATCGTCGCCATCCTGACCACGTCCGGCGGCAGCGTCCTCTACGGCGAGCAGATCTGGGACCCGGCGAAACTGGCCGACCGGTTCGACTCCCCGGTCGTCGTGGTGGTCGCGCTGATCGCGCTGGTGCTGGCGACCGTGTCGGCGAACCTCGCGGCGAACGTGGTCAGCCCGTCCTACGACTTCTCCAACGCGTTCCCGAAGAAGATCACCTTCGCCGTCGGCGGGTTGATCACCGGCGTCATCGGCATCCTCATCCAGCCGTGGCGGCTCTACTCCGATCCGAACATCTACATCTTCGCGTGGCTCGGTTTCTACGGCGGCCTGCTCGGTGCGGTCGCCGGGGTGCTGGTCGCCGGCTACTGGGTGGTCAACCGCACCAAGCTGCACCTGCGGGATCTCTACACCGAACGCGGCGTCTACTGGTTCAACGGCGGCTGGAACTGGCGGGCGCTCGTCGCGACGCTGGTCGGCGCCGTGCTGGCGGTCGGCGGCGCGTACGGCGGGCCGTTCCCCGCCGACGGGCTGATCCCGCTCCTGAAACCGCTCTACGACTACAACTGGGTCGTCGGCCTGGCGGGCGCATTCGTCGTCTACCTGCTGCTGTCCCTGCCCGAACGCAACCGCACCACCCAAACAGAGGAGGATGCAAGTGAGCGACGTGGTCCGAGCCGGATTGATCCAGCAGCGGTGGACAGGTGACAAGGAGTCCATGATCGCGAACGCGGTCGATGCCATCGGCAAGGCCGCTTCGCAGGGCGCGCAGGTCGTCTGCCTGCAGGAGTTGTTCTACGGCCCGTACTTCTGCCAGGTGCAGGACACCGACTACTACTCCTACACCGAAGGCATCCCCGACGGGCCGACGACGAAGCTCATGCAGGAGGTCGCCGAACGCCACGGCGTCGTGCTGGTCGTCCCGATGTACGAGGTCGAGCAACCCGGCGTGTACTACAACACCGCCGCGGTGATCGACGCCGACGGCACCTACCTCGGCAAGCACCGCAAGAACCACATCCCTCAGGTGAAGGGCTTCTGGGAGAAGTTCTACTTCCGTCCCGGGAACATGGGCTACCCGGTGTTCGACACCGCCGTCGGCCGCATCGGCGTCTACATCTGTTACGAGCGGCACTTCCCGGAGGGCTGGCGCGCGCTGGGCCTGGCGGGCGCGAAGATCGTGTTCAACCCGTCGGCGACCAGCCGCGGGCTCTCGGAGTACCTGTGGCGGCTGGAGCAGCCGGCGGCCGCCGTCGCGAACGAGTACTACGTCGGCACGATCAACCGCGTCGGCGTGGAACCCTTGGGCGACAACGACTTCTACGGCCAGTCGTATTTCGCGGACCCGCGCGGCCAGCTCGTCGGCGAAGCCGCGTCCGACACCGAGGAGGAGATCGTCGTCCGCGACCTCGACATGGGCAAGCTCGCCGAGGTACGGGATCTGTGGGCCTTCTACCGAGACCGCCGTCCCGACAGCTACGGACCCCTCGCGGAGGCGTGATGACCACCCTCATCAGCGGCGGGCAGGTGCTGTCCACGATGGGCGCTTCGGCGGCGGACGTGCTCGTCGACGGCGAGACGATCTCGGCCGTCGGCGCCCCCGGCACGCTCGGACCCGCCGACGAGACCATCGACGCCACCGGGAAGTACGTGCTGCCCGGCGGGATCGACGCGCACACCCATATGGAGATGCCGTTCGGCGGGACGCATTCCGTCGACACCTTCGGCACCGGGACGACGGCGGCGGCGTGGGGCGGGACGACCACGATCATCGACTTCGCCGTCCAGGCCAAGGGCACCTCCCTGCTGTCCACTATGGACAAATGGCACGAGAAGGCCGACGGCAACTGCGCCATCGACTACGGCTTCCACATGATCGTCTCCGACGTCAACGATTCGTCGTTGAAGGAGATGCGGGCCTGCGTCGACGGCGGGGTCGGCAGTTTCAAGATGTTCATGGCGTATCCCGGCGTCTTCTACTCCACGGACGGCGAGATCCTGCTGGCCATGCAGAAGGCGCGCGAGATCGGCGCGACGATCATGATGCACGCGGAGAACGGCATCGCGATCGACCAGCTGGCGGCGCAGGCGTTCGCCGCCGGGAGGATCGACCCGGTGCAGCACGGGCTCACCCGGCCGCCGGAGCTGGAGGGCGAGGCGACCTCGCGCGCGATCCGGCTGGCCGAGGTGACCGGGGCGCCGCTGTACATCGTGCATCTCTCGGCGTCGCAGGCGCTGGCGGCGGTCGCGGAAGCGCGTAACGACGGGCAGAACGTCTTCGCGGAGACGTGTCCGCAGTATCTCTATCTGTCCATTGAGGACCTGGCGAAACCGGATTTCGAGGGTTCGAAGTACGTCGCCTCTCCCCCGCTGCGTGAGAAGTCGCATCAAGCGGATCTGTGGCGGGGCCTGCGCACCAACGACCTCTCGGTGGTGTCCACGGATCATTGTCCCTTCTGTTTCAAGGACCAGAAGGAACTCGGCCGCGGCGACTTCCGCGCGATCCCCAACGGGATCCCCGGCGTCGAACACCGGATGGACCTGCTGCACCAAGGTGTCGTGGCGGGCGAGCTCACCCTCGGCCGCTGGGTCGAGACCTGCTCGACCACCCCGGCGCGGATGTTCGGGCTGTACCCGCGCAAGGGCGTCATCGCGGCGGGTTCGGACGCGGACATCGTCGTCTACGACCCGGCGGCGAAGCAGACCCTCTCGGTCGAGACACACCACATGAACGTGGACTACTCGGCCTACGAAGGGATGGAGATCACCGGCAAGGTCGAGACGGTGCTGTCCCGCGGCCGCGTGGTCGTGTCTCCGTCCGGTTTCTCGGGCAGTACGACGCACGGGAAATTCCTCTCGCGCGCTCTGAACCAGTACCTGAACTGAGGCGGTGGCCGTGGACTTCGGAATTGTTCTCCAGACCGATCCGCCCGCACGCGACCTGGTGCGGCTGATGAAGGCCGCCGAGGACCAGGGGTTCCGCTACGGCTGGACGTTCGACTCGTGCGTGCTGTGGCAGGAACCGTTCGTCATCTACTCGCAGATCCTCGCGGCGACGTCGTCGATGATCGTGGGCCCGATGGTGACCAGCCCGGCCACCCGGGACTGGTCGGTGATGGCGTCGACCTTCGCCACGCTCAACGACATGTACGGCAACCGGACCGTCTGCGGCATCGGCCGCGGCGACTCGGCGCACCGCGTGGTCGGCATGCCACCGTCCACTTTGGCCACCGTGCGCGACTGCATGCACGTGGTCAAGGAGCTGGCCGAGGGACGCGAAGTCCTGTTGCGGGACAAGCCGGTGCAGATCCCCTGGATCCGCAACGGCAGGCTCGAGATGTGGATGGCGGGATACGGGCCGAAGGCGCTGAAGACGGTCGGCGAGCACGCCGACGGCTTCATCCTCCAGTGCGCCGATCCCGCGATCGCCCGGTGGACCATCGGTTCGGTCCGTGAGGCGGCGCGCGCGGCGGGGCGGGATCCGGCTGGGATCACGATCTGTCTCGCGGCCCCGGCGTACGTCGGCGACGATCTGGCGCATCAGCGGGAGCAGTTGCGCTGGTTCGGCGGGATGGTCGGCAACCACGTCGCGGATCTCGTGGCGCGGTACGGCGATTCCGGGCCGGTGCCGCACGAACTGACCGACTACATCCGTGAGCGGCAGGGCTACGACTACTCGCACCACGGGCGGGCGGGCAATCCGTCGACCGATTTCGTCCCGGACGAGATCGTGGACCGGTTCTGCCTGCTCGGGCCGTCTTCGGCGCACGTCGAACGGCTGGATGAGCTGGCTTCGCTCGGTGTCGACCAGTTTTCGCTGTACCTGATGCACGACCAGCGCGAAGAAACCCTCAAACGCTACGGCTCGGAGGTCATCAACCGCTGACGCCCGCATTTCGTCCTCTGAATGCGTTTTACCGCATTCAGAGGACGAAATGCGTGGGGGATCAGCCGGTGAACCAGGTGGCGACGGCCTCACGCAGGCCTTCGGCGTCGTCCCCCGCCCAGGCGACGTAGCCGTCCGGGCGGATCAGGAGGACGTCGGCGGGCCGATCCTCGGCCTTCGCGATGCGGACGTCCGCGAACCCCTGTGCGAGTTCGCGGAGTTCCGGTCGTCCGGCGAGGTCGAGCAGGACCGGCCGCGCCGGACGCAGCAACTCGGCGACGCTGGTCGTGCCCTCGTCGGTCTCCAGCGCGAGATCCGGGACGAACCTGCCGGCGAGCGCGTGCCCGGAACCCGGTGTCGGGTAACGCGTGTCGGTCCCGGCGACGTGGGAGGCCAGCCGTCGCGCCGCCTGCTCGTCGTCCAGCAGTTCCTGGAAGACCGCGCGTAGCGCTTCGGCGGCTTCGTCGTGCCCGCGCCGCAACGCGACCTGAGCCCGGGACTGCAGGAGCGCACGCGCACCGGCGGCGTGCCGTTCCGCGTGATAGGTGTCCAGCAGTCCTTCCGGCGCCCGGCCCTGAAGCTCCGCGGCCAGTTTCCAGGCCAGGTTGACCGAGTCGGACATGCCGACGTTGATCGCCGTGCCGGTCGAAGGCAGCAGGTGGGCCGCGTCGCCCGCCAGCAGGATCCGCCCTTCGCGGTAGCGCTCCGCCTGGCGGGCGGAGAACTGGTAGCGCGAGAGCCGGACCGGATCGCCCAGCGGGATGTCGCCGCCGAGCACGCGGCGGATGCTGTCCCCGAGTTCGGCGAGCGTCATCGGCACGTCGTCGTCGACCTCGCCGGGATCGTCCTCCGTGGTCTGGATGAACAGGATCCCCGGCGTCAGCGAGCCGAGCGCGAACACACCCGCGTCGGTACGGGTGAAGCCCGCCTTGATCCGGCCGAGTTCCGGCGTCTCGATGTCACCGTTCTCGTGGACGGTCAGCCCGTCGGGGATCTCGACCTGCCCGATCCGGTTGACCTCGGGATAGGTGGTGCCGGGGAAACCGATCCCGGCCATCGACCGGACGGGGCTGCGCCCGCCGTCACAGCCCACCAGGTACGGGGCGGTGACCTCGTACGCCCCGTCCGGGCCGCGCACCTCGGCGGTCACCGTGTCGTCGTCCTGGCGCAGCCCGAGGACTTCGTGCCCGCGACGCACTTCCGCGCCGAGCTCGATGGCGTGCTCCTCCAGCAGCCGCTCCAGCGACTGCTGACGAACCGAAAGCGCCTTCAGCGGCGGCTCCTCGAACCGGGTGAGGTCCACGTGCACCCCACCGAACGGGAAGCGATGCGGCGGGACGGGGTCGGTGACGAGCCCCCGCACCCGGTCCAGCAGGCCGCGATAATGCAGCAGGTCCAGGATCTGCCCGCTGAGGCCATGGGCCTTCGGAGTCTTCCCCTGTTCCGGCCGCCGCTCCAGGACCAGCGGGCGCGCACCGGCCAGCCGCAGTTCGGCGGCCAGCATCAGACCGGTCGGGCCGGCACCCACGATGATCACGTCGACGTCCGTCAAATCTTCACTCCTGTTCGGCCTGTTCTTGCTACGGCCGAGGATTCTGCGGCACGACCGGGGTCTTGCCGCAAGCCCCCCGGTGCGCTATATGTTGAACATGGAGGGGCGTACCCCACCATTTTTCCGGGTACGAGCACCAGGGATCGCGCGCCCGCGAGGCGAGACGCTGGCCGGGTGACCAGAATCCGCGTCCTCACTGTGTTCACTCTCACCGCCCTCGCCGCCGTCACGATCGCGCCCGCGGTCTCGGCCGCGCCGAAGGGGCTCGCCTGGGGTCCCTGCCCGTCCGGCTCTCCACCGGGGTACGACTGCGCCGAGATCGAGGTCCCGCTGTCCTATCAGGACCCGGGTGGACCTCGGATCACGATCGCGCTCGGCCGTCTGCCGGCGACGGACCGGAAGCACAAACGCGGCACCCTCTTCACCAACCCCGGCGGCCCCGGGAACCCCGGCCGCTTCAGCAAGTTCCAGACCCCGTCCCTGCACCGGCAGTTCGACATCGTCGGCTTCGACCCGCGCGGCATCGGCGCCAGCACACCGGTGCGCTGCTTCACCGGCGAGGCGGAAACCGAGCCGCTCAAGAGAATCCTGGGCAACTTCCCGATCACCGCGGAACAGGAGACCCGGCACTTCGCCGACGTCCGCGAGGTCGCCGCGTCGTGCGGCCGCAACGCCGGGCCGCTGCTGGGTCACCTGTCGACCGCGAACGTCGCCAGGGACCTCGACAGACTGCGCGAAGCCGTCGGCGAACCCCGCCTGCGCTACTACGGGCTTTCCTACGGCACCTACCTCGGCGAGGTGTACGCCAACCTGTTCCCGCATCGCGTCGGGGCGTTGGCGCTGGACGCGGTCAACGATCCGATCGCCTGGTCGACCGGACACCGCCCGGAGGACGCGAACGTCCCGTTCAGCACCAGGCTCGGCGGTTTCCGGGACGCGGACCGCGCGCTCCAGGCGTTCCTCGACGCGTGCGCGGCCGACGTCCGATGCGCGTTCCGCGAGCCGGGGACGGATTTGCGAGCCAAGTACAACGCGCTCCTCGACCGGCTGGCGGCTTCACCGGGGCCGGTCACCTATCAGGAGGTCATCCGGCGTACCCACAGCGCGCTGACCGACGAGGCCCGCTCCCCCGCGCTGGCGGAATTCCTTCAATCCGCGACGAAACCCGTCGCGGCTAAGGCCATCGCGACGCCTTTCGACTCCGCGATGGGTGGGGGCGGGACGATCTGCGCGGACACCACGAACCCGCGTGACCCGGCCGCCTGGCCCCGCGCGGCCCGCGTATCCGACCGGGAGAGCCGTGGTTTCGGTTCCTACGACGCGTATCTCTCCCTGCCGTGCGCCTTCTGGCCCGCCTCCGACCCGGCGCGGTACACGGGACCGTGGAACCGGCCGACCGCGCCGATCCTGTTGCTGGCCAACGGCAAGGGCGATCCCGAAACGCCGTACGCGGGGGCGAAGCGCACCGAACGCATCCTCGGCAACGCGCGGCTCCTGACGCTGGACGCCTGGGGACACGGCGCCGCGAACCGCAGCGCCTGTGTCGACGCGGCTCTCGACGCCTATCTGTCCCACGGACGCCTTCCGGCGCGCGGCACCGTCTGTGCCCCAGATCACGCGCCGTTCGATGCCAGGTAGGCCCGCGCGGTGCCCTCGCCGGTGAGCCAACCGGCGTAGCCGACGGGGTCGGAGAAGATGTTCGCGAACCGGCGCGCCACCTCGGGCGCCGTCCGCGCGGCTTCCAGGGTGGCCGGCACGTGATCCGGCGGCGAAGCGAGCAGATCGTTGCTCAGCCGGGTCGCGTGCTGTGCCACCACGATCCGGCGTGTGGCTCCCCCTCAGTCGACCAAGGCTTGGTACACCAGGTTCCTCAATTCGACGCGGATCGGGTAGGTGGAAGAGGGCAGCAACTGGGTGAAGAACAGGACCGTGACGTCCTCGTCCGGGTCGACCCAGAACGCGGTGCTCGCCGCGCCGCCCCAGGCGAATTCCCCTGCGCTGGCGAGGGTCTTGGCCTTCACCGGGTCGTCGAGCACGGAGAAGCCCAGCCCGAAGCCGAAACCGTCGTACGGTGCCTCGGAGAACCCGGTCCGCCCGCAGGTCTCCAGGTCGACGCCACCGGGCAGGTGATTGGTCGCCATGAGCCGCACCGTGCGCGGGCCGAGCAGCCGGACGCCGTCGAGTTCGCCGCCGCGCACCAGCATCTGCGCGAAACGGTGGAAGTCACCCGCCGTGGAGACCAGCCCTCCGCCACCCGAGAAGCACGAAGGCTTCACGCGGCCGACGTTGCCCAGCTCGTCGTGGCGGAACGGCTCCTTGGTGGCGGGATGCGGCACGTAGAGCGCGGCCAGCCGGTCGAGATCGCCGTCGGCGACCTGGAATCCCGTCTCGTGCATGCCGAGCGGGGTGAAGATCCGCTCGGCGAAGAAGACGTCGAGCGACTGACCGGAGACGACCTCGATCAGCCTGCCGAGGATGTCCGTCGCGACCGAGTAGTTCCATTCCGAACCCGGCTCGAACAGCAACGGCAGCCGCGCGATCGCCTCGGACACGCCCGCCAGATCGAGCCCCGGCGCGGTGCCGAAGTCGAAGCCGGCGTCGCGGTAGGCCGCGTCGACCGGATGCGTGCGGTGGAATCCGTAGGTGAGCCCGGCGGTGTGGGTGAGCAGATGCCAGAGGCGGATCGGTTCGGTGGCGGGCACGGTCGCCTGCTTCACCGAGGAGCCGCCGGCGAAGACCCGCGGTTCCGCGAACTCCGGCAGCCAGCGGGAGATCGGGTCCTTGAGGTCGATGAGGCCGTCTTCGACGAGCATCATCGCGGCGACGGAGGTGACCGGCTTGGTCATCGAGTAGACGCGCCAGATCGTGTCGGTCTCGACCGGCTGCTCGGCTTCGATGTCGCGCAGCCCGTTCGACGCGAGATGCGCGACCTTCCCGTTCCTGGTCACCACGGCCAGATACCCGGGGAGCCGGTTGCGCTCCAGGTACCCGTCGAAGTGCTTGTCGATCCGGCGCAGCCGCTCCGCGTCGAAACCCACCTCGGCCGGGTCGACGTCCACTTTCAGCTCGATCATGCGACCGAGGCTACGCGTTCCGCTCGGCCTGTTTCTCCAGTCGCCACGCCTCGTCGGTCTTCCCGATCCGCCAGTATCCGGAGATCGACAGCAGGTCGCGCCGCATGCCCCGGTCGTCCAGCAGATGACGCCGCAGGTCCCGGACGAAGCCTGCCTCACCGTGGACGAACGCCTGCACGACACCTTCGCGCCAGTCGAGCGCGCGGACGGCGGCCGCGAGGTCGTCGCCCCGGCTCCGGTGCAGCCAGGTGATCCGCGCGTCGCCCTTGGTGGTCAGCGACTGCTCTTCGGCCGCGTCCTCCACCAGGATGAACGCGTGCACGGGAACACCCGCCGGCATCGCCTCGAGCGACGCGGCGATCGCCGGCAGGGCGCTCTCGTCACCGGCGAGCAGATGCCAGTCGGCCTCCTCGCCCGGTGCGTACGCTCCGCCGGGGCCGGAAATGAGCAGTTCGTCGCCGGGTTTCGCGGCGGCGGCCCACGGCCCGGCGACGCCCTCGTCACCGTGGTGGACGAAGTCGAGCACCAGCTCGCCGAGGTTCGCGTCGAAGGCCCGGACGGTGTACGAGCGCATCCGCGGCCACTGCTCGCGCGGCAGCTCTTCGCGGACGCGGGCCAGGTCGAACGGTTCGGGATAGGTGACGCCGGGCACCGGGAAGTGCACCTTGACGTAGGCGTCGGTGAATTCGTTTGGCCGGAACGAGGCGATCTCTTCGCCCCCGGCGACGATCCGGACCATATGCGGGGTGATCCGCTCGGTGCGCAGCACCCGCAGCCTGGTCGCCGACACCGCTCTCCGCGCCTCGGCCATGCACACTCCCTTTCCTTGGTTAGGTGAACCTAACCGAGCGTACGCCTCTCGCCGCCCAGCCGGGCCAGGTCTCCCAGGATCCGATCGAAGCCCTCCCCGACCCGGTCGGCGAATCCGATGAAGAATCGGTTCGCCAGGGGAACCGCCCACCGGCTCCAGGTAGCGACGTTGTACACCCGATAGGTCACCCGGGCACCGGCCGGATCCTCCTCCACGAGGTACTCACCGCGATACCACCAGCCACCCTGCTGGGCGAGGAAATGGCGCTCGGCATCCAGCTCGAAGCCGGGGTTGTCCGGCCGTGCCCGCAAAGTCTCCGCGATCCGGGCGAAGACCTCGGCGGCCGGCGCGCGGACCACGCCGGACACCTCGACCAGGAGCTTCACGAAGCCCTCGCGGCCGGATCGCTCACCCGGGTGTTCTGGAACGACGCGACGCGCCAGCCGCCGGGCTCCTCCACGAGCACATACGTCAGCGTCGACTCGCGGCCCGGCTCGGGCTTCCCGCCCGACAGGGACGATCCGCCGCCGGACACGACGATCGCGACGTCCGGCCGGACGAACCGCACCTTGGGCTCGCCGCCGCCCGCCACCAGCTTCGATCCCTTGAGCGGTCCCTCGAACAGCGACCGATGCGCGCTTTCGATCATCGCGCGCCCTGGCATGTTCATCCCGAAGAAGGTCACGTAGTCGGCGTCTTCGGTGAAGAGCGACGCGTACGCGGCCGCGTCGCCGTCGTTCCACGCGTCGGCCAGTTTGCCCAGCACGGCGAGTACTTCGGTCTGCCGTTCGGTCATGATTCCTCCAGTGGACGAACACTGTTCGTTTGACGAACACCGTTCTACAGGCGAACGGTGTTCGCGTCAAGTAGAGTTCCCGGCGAACCCCGGACCAGGAGGCGAACGAAGTGAGCAGGCCCCGGCGTCGCGCCGAGAAACCCGTGCTGTCCCAGGAGCTCGTGGTCAAGACGGCACTGGACCTCCTCGCCGCCGAGGGGCTGGAGGCGGTGAGCATGCGGCGCGTGGCCCAGGCGCTGGAGACCGGCCCGGCGTCGCTCTACGCCCACGTCGCGAACAAGGAAGAGCTCCACGAGCTGATGGTCGACCACGTCCTCGCCTTCGGCCCGTTCCCGGAGCCCGATCCGGAACGCTGGGTCGAGCAGGCGAAGGACCTGCTGCGCGACAACGTGCGCGCGCTGACGTCGGTCCCCGGGATCGCCAAGATCGCGTGGGCCATCCCCGTCCCGGTCGGCGCGAACGCCCTGCAGCAGGCCGAAGCGATGCTCGCGGTGCTGCGCGCGGGCGGTCTCGACCTCAAGCGGGCCTTGTTCGCCGCCGACGCGTTATGGCTCTACGCCAAGGCTTTCGCCTACGAAGGCGCCGGCTGGCAACACGGCGACATCGATCCGGCCGAACAGGAGGAACGCGGCAAGCGGATGGTCGAGTACATGACGTCGTTCCCGCCCGGCGCCTTCCCGAACCTGCTGGCTTCGGGCGAGTACTTCACCGCGGAGACCGCGCGGGAACGCTTCGAGTTCGCCATCGATCTCTTCTTACGCGGCCTGGCCTCGGCCCCGGCGTGTCGTCCGTCTGATCACGCGTGACGGCCGGGTCACCTCAGAGCAGCGCCACCGCGGCGGCGTACTGCGGCACCAGATGCGCCCCCAGGGAAGCCTTCATCTCCGACATCTTCTTCCCGAACACCACCCGCGACCGCCCGGTTTCCACCGCCCAGCGCACCGTTTCGCCGTAGAAGTGGAAGTACAGATCGGGCCGCCCGCCGAGTTCCGGTGGCAGCGCCGCCCAGTGCCGGGCGATCGGCAGTGCCGGGTGGTCGAGCAGGGTCGCGACGGCGATCGCCCGGCCCGTGGCCGTCTCGCGGTACTCGATGACGTGCACGTCCGGTTGCCGCAGCAGCGCGCCCACGTAGCCCACGAACGCCGGAAGCGGCACGATCGGTACATCGTGATGTTTGGATTCGTTGTGCCGCAACAGTTCCGCGATCTCGACCGGATCGGCCTCGGTGCCGGGCCGCACGCGCACGCCGATCGACGGGTCGGCATCGAAGGTCCGGAAGATCTTGCGCAGGTTCTGCTTGCGTTTCCTGGCCAGCGAGTGCATCCAGTCGTCCCGGCCCGAGAACGGCGTGACGTCGAGGACGGCGACGTCCTCGGTCCGGCGCACCATCTTCAGCCTGCCGCGGACACTGTCCACTCCGGACTCGCCGACCTGCCGGACCAGCAGGGCCCGCAGGCCGAAACCGAGTTCCGCGCGCATGGCCGGGACGAACGCGTCCAGCAGCATGCCGACGCCGCCGTCCTCGTCCGCGCCGTCGAACCACCAGCCCGGCATAGCTCCCGACCCGGGCGAGCGGACGTCGAGCCCGCCGAGCCGCCCTCGCCCCACCGGGCGGGCGAACCGGTGCCGCCGCGTGAGCCCGGTGACCCAGGCGGAGCTGACCACGCCCCGCGGTTCCCCGTCTTCGAGCAGGACCGTGACCGGTTGCTCGGTGCGCGCCGCCCACGCCTGGGTGGTGAGCACCTCCCAGCTCCAGTCCGCGCGCAGGCCCGCCTTGGTCCGCAACGCTTTCCAGTACGGGGGCTCCGGATCGCGGCGGGGGTCCAGCACTTCGATCACCATCGCGTCACCGGTCTCGGCACGATGACCCCGAGCAGCGGCACCGGCTGGAAGCCGAGCGTCGCCTTGAGCTCGGTCAGCCCCCGGCCCATCGACAGGGACTTGCGGTTGCCTTCGATCATGTGGTGCACATTCCGGACGACGGCCTCGAAGTAGAGGTGCTTCGGCCGTCCCTCTTCCGGAGCCAGCGCGGCCCAATGCTGGTGCAGCGGCGCGACGGGATGGTCGAGCACGTTGGTGAACGCGAGCAGCCTGCCCTCGCCGTCGTGGTAGGTCGAGGTGATCACGTCCGGCCTGCGCACGAGTTCGCCGAGGTACTCGGCGGTGACCGGACCGCGCCGGTCGAACTTCACCGGTCCCATCCGCTCGCGGTGCTCCCGCAGCATGGTGGCCAGCTCCAGCGCGTCGAGGTCGGTGCGGCCGGCCTCGGTGCGGACGATCACGTCCGGGTCGGCGGAGATTTTCTTCGACTGGCTGCGCAAACTCAGCCGCCTGCTCCGGCGCAGGGACGCCAGCCATCCGTCGACGTCGACGAACCGGTTCTCCAGCACCGACGTCGGCATCGTGTCGCGCACGGGCCTGCCCCGCCCGGTCAGCATGTCGAGCGACTCCGGCTCGACGGTCCGGTAGAGGACGCCCAGGCACCCCGGCCCGGTGAAGCGGCACACGGCGCGCTCGAACCGGCGCATGATCTCCCGCCGGTCGGCGGCGTCGGCACCGTCGGCGAACAGCCACGGCGGGTATCCGGAAAGCCACGCGTGCTGCACCTCGACCCAGCGCGGGCCGAGCCGCGCCACGCCGCGCACGGCACCGGGACGGTCCGGCGAGACCGGGGCACACAGCATCGCCAGTACCGCGGCGACGATCTCGCCTCCGTCGGTGATCACGGTGAGCACGTTCGGGCTGCGGGAAAACCGCGACTCCACCCGCAGCAACTGGTAATCCCACGGAACCGGCGCCTGCTGCGCGACGAGGAATCCCGCCCAGCCCTCGGGTTCCGGATCGGTCCGCGGGTCGAGCACCCGCACTTCCCAGGTCATCGGCCCAGCACCGGTCTCGGCACGGCGACCGACACCAGGGACCTGGTACCGAAGCCGAGCGCGGTCTTGTTCTCCAGCATCGCCCGGCCGGCGGTCAGTTCGGGGCGCCGGTGCGTGATCATGTGCTCCACTCCCCTGGCGTAGAAGTCGACATAGAGTCCTTTCCGCCCGCCGCCCGCGCTCGGCAGCGCGGCCCACTGGTGCAGCGCGCAGCCGTCGTCGGCGTCGAACACCGTGCCGAATCCCAGCAGGCGCCCGGATCCGTCGCGGTAAGTACGGGTGACGACGTCCGGACGGCGGACGAGCGCGTCCAGATAGGACGGTGCGATCGGGCTTCGGGTGTCCATGTGCAACCCGCCGAACCGCGACCGCTGGCCACCTGCCCAGGCGCGGTCGTCCTGCCTGGACCGGTGGGCGTTCAGCAGCACGGCGAGTTCGTGGCAGTCCAGGTCCCGGCGGGCCGTCGCCGCCTCGGTGCGCAGGTCCCCGTCTTCACGCAGGTCGTGCAGCGTCTTCCGGATCTCGTCGTCGAGCGACCGTTCCCATTCGTCCACAGTGGAGTACTCGTTGGTCAGCACGGCGGCCGGGTCGATCTCGCGGGACATCCGGCCGCGGCCGTCCAGCGCCGGAAGGAGTTCCGGATTCATGGCGCGATAGATCAAGCCCAGCAGTCCCGGCCCGAGGTGGGCGCACAGTGCCCGTTCGAACCGGCGGACCACTTCCCGCCGTTCGGTCTCGTCCAGCCGCTCGTCGAGCACCCCGGCGGGATACCCGCTGAGCTGCCAGAGGTAGGCCTCCGCCCAGCGCGGCCGGAACCGTCCACCCCGGACGGTCAGCGGCGCGAAGTCACCAGCCCGCCAGCTCCGGCACACCATCACGGTGAACGCGCCGACGATCGTCCCGTTCCGGCGGAGCACCGCGAGCACCGCGGGGTTCTTCGCCATCCAGGCTTCCCGGCGCAGGACGTCGTACTCCCACACCGGCCACATCCGCGCCCGCCGCAGGAAACCACGCCAGCCTTCGGGTTCGGCCGCGCTTCTCGGATCGAGCACCTCGACCTCGAACATGGTGCTCCGTGCCGCCACCTTCGTCGTCGCCATCACGTGAGCACGACCGGTGTCCCGTGTCGCGGGCACGGCGCGATCTCACCACGGACGCCGCCCGCCGGGAGCACGTCCACGAAGCGCGGGGACTCCTGACGCAGCAACGTGAACGCGAGACCGCCGGTCGTCGGCCGGGCGTAGACGCGGGTCCAGTCGAGATGCCAGCGACCGCATTCATCGATCGCGCCGAGGTAGCCCAGCGCCGGATCGTGGAGCACCCCGTACGGGCCGGAGTCCATTGTGTCCAGTTCTCGTCGCGGTACGGATTCGACCCGGTACGCACGGTCCTCGGGCAGCGCCGCCGCGAACACGGCGAGTTGTTTGTCGTCACCGATCGCGAGCACGCGGCGACCGCGGCGTAGCTCGGCCGACAGTTCCGCCAGGACACTTGGCGCCGGCACGTCGGGATCCACCACGCAGCAGCGAACTCCGCGCGGCAGGTCCACCGGCGCCCGCACCTCGTCCCCGCCGAGCACGACGACCAGTGCGTCCCCGGTCACCGAACGTGCCTTGCGCAGCACGGGACCCAGCCCTCGACTCGGGTCGATCCGTTGTGTGCCACCGGCGAGCGGTACCAGGTCGACGATCTTGTGCACCGCCTCGGCCAGCGGCGCCGCGCCGGAATCCGTTCCGGTGCGACCCGGCACCAGCACGGGATCCGTTCTGCCGTCGAGCGCCCAGCGCTCCCGGTAGAACGGCACCGTCGCGAAGGCCGACCGCACGGACCGCCGGTAGGCGGCACGCCAGGCGGCACTCACCCCCACTGTCCACATGGCGCGCAAGCTTGCGTCATCGATGCCGGTTTGGGAATACCCCGCGCCAGGTTCATCCGGTTTTCGCCCGACTTCCCATCTTTTCGACTGAGCTGAAAGGACGAACTTTCGGTATGTGCTGGCGGGAACAAAGCGAGTCTGCCTATAACACGGGAACTTTCGAACCGGCACGACCTGCCGGCACCTGGGGCAAGGGGACTCATGAACCGTGAAATCACGACGAGTGACGTTACGAACACGATAGCGCACTCACCGCGGGGATTCGCCAGATGAGCTGGTCGATACCCGGACCCACGCGGAGTGGACTCACCGTAGTCGTCCCGTGCTTCAACGAAGTCGACAACGTCGAGCCCTCCTACCGGGAGATCGTCGCCGAGTTGGGAAATCTTCCCCTGGAACTGCTCTATGTGGACGATGGGAGCACCGACGGGACGCTGGACGTCGTCCGGGCGCTCGCGCACACCGACCCCCGGGTGCGGTACGTGTCCTTCACCAGGAACTTCGGCTTCGAGGCGGCCTTTTCCGCCGGCTATCGGTACGCGGGAAAACCGTGGCTTCTGCACATCGACGCCGACCAGCAGTTCCCAGCCTCCGAAGCGGGGAAATTGATCAACGCGGCCGAGGAAGGCCACGACGCCGTTTTCGGTGTCCGCACCAATAGGCAAGATCCCTTACTAAGACGCTGGGGAACCGCCGCCTTCCATTTCCTCGGCCGGCGCGTGCTGCGCATCGAGATCCCGCCCGGCGCGACGGCGTTCCGCTTGGTGCGTACGGAACTCGCGCGCAAGATCGTCGATCTCCGCCTGGGCACCCCGTACTTCCTCGCCACCGTGCCGAGGCTGACCAGCCGCTACACCACGGTCCAGGTGGCACACCGGGCCCGTGAACGCGGTGAGTCCAAAGTGGGCTTCGGTTTCCTTTCCTCGCACGCCATCGAGTTGTTCGTCGGCTTCACCCGGCGGCTGACGACAGTGGCTTCGAGCACGGCGATGCTGACCGCCGGGATCTCGGTACTCGCCGGGGTCGCGGCCGCCACCGGGCTGCTCGGCTTGACCGCCGCGTCGGCGCTGACGTTCGTCCTGTTCTCCGTGCTGCTCACGGTGCTCGCGCTGACCGTCCGCTACCTGGTCGTGGTCGGCGCGGGACAGCCGCGGCCACGGCAGTTCTACATCAGGGAAGCCAACTTCCCGGTCGACGAGGACGACCGGCTCTACGCCTCGGCCATGGCCGAGATCCATCCTGGGGAAAGGCAAGCGGGAGTGAAGAAAACCGAAGACACGACGGCCGCACGAAGCCTGGTGATCCTGGGCGGCGCCGACGGTTCGGTCAGCACGTACCACCGGGCGCGGGAACTCGGGTTCCGCACCATCTGCGTGGACGTCCGTGCGAGCGCGCCCGCCGTGGCGCTGGCCGACGAGTTCGTCCAGGTCAGCGTCCGCGCGCCGGAGCAGATCGCGGCGGCGCTGGAGGGACGGGACGACATCGCCGGGGTGCTCTGTCCCGCCAGCGACGTCGGGCTGCCCGCGCTCGCCTGGCTCACCCGGCACTGGGGCCTGCCGGACCCACTGCCCGAGGCCGCCGTCGCCGCTTCCGTCGACAAGTCGGTCTTCCGGGATCTCTGTGACCGGCTGCGCCTGCCGACCTACCGCAGTGTCGGCGGGAAACCGGGCCCGGATCTCGCGCTCGCCGCGCAGCAGCTGCGGTTTCCCACGCTGGTGAAGCCGGTCGACTCCTCCGGGAGCCGCGGTGTCGTCTCGTGCGCGAGCCCCGGCGGCCTGACCACCGCTTTTTCCGACTCGCTCGCGTTCTCGCCGTCGGGCAAGCTCGTCGTCGAGGAACACCTCGACGGCTCGCACTACACGATCGAAGCGCTCGTGGTCGACGGCCGGATCGTGTTCCACGCGGTCACCCGCCGGACGCTGACCCCGCCGCCGTTCTTCGTGACGGCGTCCCATCTTCTGCCCGCCGGGCTGCCGCCGGTGGTGGACCGCGCGCTGCCGGTGATGCTGGCCGCGCTGTGCGGGGAACTCGGTTACCGCACCGGACCGCTCACGCTCGACGCGGTATTGGGCCGCGACGGGAAGTTCTACCTGATCGAGATGGGCGCCCGGATGGGCGGGAACGGCCTCGCCGAGGCGATCGAGCACAGCACCGGCGTCGACCTGATCGCCGCGGGGATCGCCGCCGCGACCGGCGGCGAGGTCGTGCTCTCGCCGCGCGACCCGCGGCCGACGCTCATCCACATCCTCGCCTCCGACCGCGGGGGCCGGATCGTGCGCATCGAAGGCGTCGACGAGGTCCGGGCCATGCCCGCGGTCCACAACCTGGAACTGTTCGCGGAGCAGGACTCCTACGTCAAACCGTACGAGCAGGCCGGCTACAAGATGGGATACGCGGTGCTTTCGGCGTCGACGGTGTCCGACGTGCTCGCGGCGGAGGACGAGTTGCGCGGCACGCTGAAGTTCCTGCTCGACGAGCAGGGGATGGCGGTACCGCTCCCTTGACCGGAACCTCGCTCACCGGTGCCGGCACCGCGTCGATCGCGGCGCCGAAGCCGTCGATGGTGCTCCGGCTGCTCGCCGGGCGCGGTGTCTTCCGGCTGGCCATCCAGGCGATGGGCCTGGTGCTGATCACCGCGTGGGGTGCGCACGACTACGGCCGGTTCGCCACCGCGCTCGGGCTGATGACCTGGCTCAACTTCGTGCCGTCCGCGGCGGAGAAGTCGGCGTTGAAATGCCTGCCCAGGCTGCGGATGACCCGGGACGCGGTCGCGGCGCTGGCCGTCCGCGTCGCCGTCGTCCCGGTCCTGATGATCCTGGCGGCGATGGCGGTCGCGCTGATCGTCGCGCCGGACTCTGACGCCGCGCTGTACCTGACGGCCGCGGGCTGGTCGATCTCCGGCGGCCTGCTGATGACGGTCTCCGGCCTGCACCGCTTCACCGGGAAGTCCACTTTGGACGCTCTGGCGTTCACCGCGGGCGCGCTCGTGGTCGGCGCCGTGACCGTGGGCACCTGGTTCGTCCGCTGGCCGCCCTTGACGCACCTCGGCCTGCTGCTCGGCGGGATCCTGCTCATCCTCGGCTTCTCCGCGGCTCTGCTGCCGAGGAAGTGGCTACGGGTCCACCGGATCGAGGGACATCGGCTCCTGCCCGCGTTCGGCCGGACCACCGTGCTGCTCGGGATGACCGAGGTGCTGGACGTCCTCGCGACGTCGACGGTGTTCGGGGTGCTGGCGTTGGCGGGCCGGACCGTCGACAGTGGACCGTTCTACGTCGCCTTGCTGGCCGGCAGCGCGTTCTGCTCGCTGTTGTTCTACCAGCTCCGGGTGCACCAGCCGGCGATTTCGGCGCGGCTGCGCGGAAGCGGGGCGGCGGCGGGCCGGGCTCGCGCGGTCGGACTGCTGAAGGTGGTCGAGCGAGGCTCGCTCTCGTTCCTCCTCCTCGTGGGCATCGCCCTCGTGATCCCGGCGGCCCGCGCGGTGCTGACCGCTGAAGACACCGTCGGCACGTACGTGGTCCTCGGTGTCTTCGTCCTGGTCGAGACGGTCTTGTTCGCTGTCCAGCTCTACGCGGGTTTCCTGATCGAGAACACCAACAGCAAGGTCCTCACGCTCACCGCGTCGGCGTCGATCGCCGGTCTGGTCGCCACCCCGCTGGCCGCCGTCGCACTCGTCCCGGCGATGGGGCCGGTCGGCGGGTTCGCCGCCCTCGTCTTCGCGATCGGCGCGCGGGCGATCGTCCTCCGGCGGCTGCTGCGCCGCCACCACCCCGAACTCTGAACGTCGCACTGGAGAAGGAAATGTACGTACTGGGAATCAGCAGGGTCCACGACTCGGCGGCCGCGCTCGTGCGCGACGGCGAGATCATCGCATTCGCCGAAGAAGAACGTTTCACCCGGAAGAAGCACGACGGGGACTTCCCCGCCGAGGCGATCAAGTTCTGCCTGGAGCGCGGCGGGATCACCCTCGCCGACGTCGACCATGTCGCCTACTACTGGCAGCGCTGGCGCGAAGGCATCCACGCGGCGAAGGTGTTCGCGAAGTACTTCCCGGCGACGCTGGAGGTCTTCCGCAACCAGAACGGTGACGAGGGCGGCTCCTCGGCGGGAATGGTCGAGACGTTCAAGACCGGTGGCGGCAAAGGCGTCGACGACTACCACGTCGGCGGCGCGGTGCTCGCGCACATCAAGCGATCCTTCACCCTCGAACGCGACGTGAAGGAGGCCGTCGGCTGGACCGGCCCGGCGAAGTTCAAGACGCATCTGGTCGACCACCACAAGGCGCACGCCGCCAGTGGGTACTTCATCTCGCCGTGGGAAGAGTCGGCGGTGCTCACCTTCGACGGGATCGGCAGCGACGGCACCGCGACCTATCTGGGCCACGGCAAGGGAAACCGGATCATCGACATCCGGCGGATCAAGTTCCCGCACTCGCTCGGCGCGATGTACGCCGGCGTCACCGGCTACCTCGGCTTCTACCCCACCCGTGACGAAGGCAAGATCATGGGCCTGGCGCCGCTGGGCAACGACACCTACGTCGACGCGTTCAAGCAGCTGATCCACCTCGACGACGACGGCGGCTACGAGCTCGACCTGAGCTTCTTCGGCCACCACCGCACCGGCAAGCACGTGATGTCGAAGAAGTTCACGGACCTGTTCGGCCCGGCGCGGCCCAAGACCCGCGTCACCGCGGAGAACCCGGTGCCGCAGCACTACTGCGACGTCGCCTACGCGTTGCAGGTCACCCTGGAGGAAGCCGGGCTGCACATCGCGCGCTGGCTGCAGCGGGAGACCGGATCGCGGCGGCTGTGCGTCGCGGGCGGTGTCGCGCTGAACAGCGTGATGAACGGACGGATCCTGCTGGAGACACCGTTCGAGGACTTCTTCGCCCAGCCCGCCGCCGCCGACGACGGCTGCGCACTCGGTTCGGCGCTGGAGGTGTCGGTCGGCAAGTACGGCAAGCCGCGTCCCCGCGACGGCTACACCTACACCGGCCCCGACTACACCGAGGCGGAGATGGAACTGGCGCTGCAGGACGCCGGGGTCCGCTACACCAAGGTCGACGACATCGCCGCGCACACGGCGAAGAAGATCTCCGAGGGCAAGATCATCGGCTGGGTACAGGGACGGATGGAGTGCGGGCCGCGAGCGCTCGGCAACCGTTCGCTGGTGGCCGACCCGCGCGACCCCGATTCGAAGACGCGGATGAACGAGAAGGTCAAGCACCGCGAGGCCTTCCGGCCGTTCGCGCCGTCGTGCCTGGCGGAACGCGCGGGCGACTGGTTCGTCAGCGACTACCCGTCACCGGTCATGCTGCTGGTGTTCGACGTCCTGCCGGACAAACGCGACGAGGTCCCGGCCATCACCCACGTCGACGGCACCGCCCGCGTGCAGACGGTGACCGAAGCGGACAACCCGCTGTACTACCGGATGATCAGCGAGTTCGAGAAGCTCACCGGCGTGCCGATGGTGGTCAACACCTCGTTCAACGACAACAACGAACCGATCGTCGCCAGCCCGGCCGACGCGGTGGCCTGCTACCTGAAGACCGACGTCGACGCCCTCGCCCTCGGGCCGTTCTGGGCAGAGAAGGACGACCTGTGACCGCGACATTGCCCGACACCGACGGCTGGGTTCCCGCGCTCTACCGGCGGCGGAAATGGCTGTGGCTGGTGCCCGCCGTCCCGGCCGTGGTGACCACGCTGCTGATCATGGTGATCCTGCCGCCGGACCAGACGCTGGACAACGTCGTCGACTGGGCGTTCAAGCTGTGCCCGTTCGTGTTCGCGGTCGCCACGGTGGCGCTCTTCCCGCGGACCAAATGGGGTCCGGCGCTGATCGTGCTCGCGGTGTTCGTCTACATGTCCTATTTGGACACCGAGCTGATCATGCGGATCCAGGCGTTCGCCAGGAACGCGGCCACCGACGAGAACGCCTTCCAGCCGGTGTACCAGTTCGAACTGTTCATCGTGACGTTCATCGTCCTGTTCGGGCTGATGGCGTACCGGCTGGGCGGCGGCCGGACGGCGAACGTGCTCAAGACCGGGGTCGCGGCGATCCTCGTGGTGATCTCGGGCGCGAACGACCTGACGTTCTGGGCGCTCAACGACGTCTGGGCGGCGGGTACGAAACCGACCGAGCTGAAGTGGGCGTCGCATATGATCGTGTTCCTCGGCGGGCCGCCGAGCGTTCCGGTCGCGGTGATGTTCATGCTGGTGCACCTGGTGCTGGCGGCGATCGTGGTCGCGCTGCCGGTCGGCCGGTGGGTGGACCGGGCATTGGGACTCAGGTGAGCCGGCGCACCAGACCGTCGGCCAGCAACCGCCCGCGATCGGTCAGCACCGCACGGCCCTGACCGTCCAAAGCGGACTGATCCAGCAACCCCTCGGCGGCGGCGGCGCGGGCTTCGGCCCGGCCGTCGTCGTCGAGGGCGTCGAGCGGAAGCCCTTCGGAGAGCCGGAGTTCCAGCATCACGCGTTCCAGATGCCGGTCTTCACCGGTCAGCAGTTCGCGGCCCGCGGCCGGTGACTCCCCGGCCGCCAGGGACGCGGCGTAGCGGGCCGGGTGCTTGACGTTCCACCACCGGACCCCGCCGACGTGGCTGTGCGCGCCGGGCCCGGCGCCCCACCAGTCGCCGCCGCGCCAGTAGCCGATGTTGTGCCGGCAGCGGGCTTCCTCCGAGGTCGCCCAGTTGGACACCTCGTACCAGCGCAGCCCCGCCGACGCGAGGACGCGGTCGATCATCTCGTAGTCGGCGGCCAGCACGTCGTCGTCGGGCGCGGGCAGTTCGCCGCGGCGGATGCGGCGGGCGAGCGCGGTGCCCTCTTCCACGATCAGCGCGTACGCCGAGACGTGGTCGACCCCGGCGGCCAGCACCGCGTCCAGCGAAGCTTGGAGGTCTTCGGTCCGCTCCCCCGGCGTGCCGTAGATGACGTCGAGGTTGACGTGCTCGAACCCCGCGGCGCGGGCCTCCTCGGCGGCCGCGACCGGACGGCCGGCGGTGTGCACGCGGTCGAGGATCTTCAGCACGTGCTGTGCGGCCGACTGCATCCCGAGCGAGATCCGGTTGAACCCGGCGTCGCGGATCCCCGCGAAGAACTCGGGCGAGGTGGACTCGGGGTTGGACTCGGTCGTCACCTCGGCGTCCGGCGCGAGCCCGAATGTGTCCCGGACGGCGTCGAGAACGCTTCGAAGCCCGTCGGCGCCGAGCAGGGACGGGGTTCCGCCGCCGACGAAGACGGTGTCGACCGCGGGCGGCTTCCCCAGCACGCGCGCGGCCAGGTCGAACTCGCGCTTGAGGCCTTCGAGCCAGGACTGCGGCGACGAACCGCTGTCCAGCTCGCCGGCGGTGTAGGTGTTGAAGTCGCAGTAGCCGCAGCGGGTCGCGCAGAAGGGGACGTGCACGTAGACACCGAACGGTCGCGTGCCGAGCCCTTCCAGCGCGCTCTCGGGGAGCGCGGACTCGACGGGCGTGGTGGTTTCGGGCAGCAACGCGGGCACACCCCAGTGTCCCCCACCCCGCGAAGGCCTCCTTCCCGGGGGAAAGAGGCCTTCGCGGAACGCGTCATCGGTCGGCGATGCGCACCCTGACCGACGTGGAGCGGGTGCCGTCCTCGAACCGCACCCAGACGAGGGTCTCCATGCTCAGCGAGTAGTCGTTGACCACGTGGTCGACCGACCAGTCGCCGTAGCGGTCCGTGACGGCGTCGCGGCTCATGGCGACCTCCACCAGCACCGTATGGGCCACATGCCCGCGGACGCCCGGCGAGCAGCCGACCGCCTCGAACCGGTACGAGTCACCCTTGTGGAGCACCGCCCCTTCGTCGGGCGAGATCAGCCTGCACCCCTGCTGAGCCCCGGAAGCGGTACCGGGGATCAGCAGGGACGCCAGCACCATCGCGGCGACCACCCATCGGCGCATGCGCAACTCCTCCGTCCTCTGTGGATCGGAGACCGAAGCTAGCGGCGAAGGCGGCCCCGCGCGGCCTCACTCACCCGAAGCGGTACTAGGCCAACCCGTTCGCGGCCAGCCATTCCGGCGACGGCGGGATCACCTCGATGATGTCGATCAGGAAGCCGTTCAGATCCTCGATGTAGAAGTGCCGCTGACCGAACTCCTCGTCCACGAGCTCGGTGACGATCTTGACCCCCTCCTCGCGCAGCCGCTCGTACTCGGCCGCCGCGTCGTCGACCATGAAGCCGACCATGGAGCCGGCCGCCTCCTGCGCCCGCCATGGCTCCGGCGTGGCCTTGTGCCCACGCTTGGCGAAGCTCATCTCGTAGCCGGGGACGCCGACGTTGAGGCTGGAGAACCAGTCGAGCTCGATCGTCACCGTCAACTGCATGTGCCGCTTCCACCAGGCGGTGGTCTCGGCGATGTCGTCGACGAGCACACAGGCACCGAAACCGCTGAGTTGCATCTGGTGTTTCCTCCCAGTTCTAAACCACTTGATGCGTAGTACTATAGACATAGTGGTTTGGACGAGGCAAGGAGAATGTTCCGATGCGACAGAACCCGGAGCGACGGACCGCGCTCACCGACGCCGCCATCACCGTCCTCGCCCGCGAGGGCGCCCGCGGGCTCACGTACCGCGCCGTGGACGTCGAAGCGGACGTCCCGCCGGGAACGACGTCGAACTACTTCCGCAACCGGGACCAGCTGCTCGGCGAGGTGGGCGTCCGCGTGCAGGAACGGTTGTCGGCCCCGGCCGAGGTGATGGCGAACCCGCAGGCGGAATCGCCGTCACACGACCGGGTCGGCGTCCTGCTCGGCGAGCTCATGGGCCGCCTGACCGCCCACCGCGAGCCCTATCTCGCCCTGCTCGAACTCCGCCTCGAAGCCACCCGCCGCCCGGATCTCTCGGCCGCGTTGACCAAGACCGTCCGCGAGGGCATCGACATGAGCGTCGACTGGCACGTCGCGGCGGGGATGCCGGGCGGACGCCCCGAGGTCCTGCTGATGTACCTCGCGCTGACCGGGCTCACCGTCGAACGGCTGACCCTGCCGGAGGTGCTCGCGGACGTCACCGACGAAGAGGTCATCCGGATCATCGTGGACCGCGTTCTCCCCTCGTGAGCAGCGCGCGTTCTGCGTCACAATGCCCGGCCGCGAACCCGGACTTGACCCTCAAGTAAGGCCCTTGACCAGCGGAAACAGTCGAATCCGGGCGGCGTTCTCAGCATTCGGACCGGCCTGGACCACATAGTGGGCGCGTGGCACGCTGAATCAATGACCCGCGCCGGAATCACCCTCGTGGCACGCCGCCACGTGGATCTCCGTCGTGTGGCGAGCGCGCTCTGTGCGACGAACCGCTGACTCCCCGCCACCACCACGATCTGCCGGAGGACTCCCATGTCGTCGCCCACGCGCGAGACCCCTGCCCGCACGCCCCGGGTGAAACAGAAACGGGGCGAGGGTCAGTGGGCGCTGGGGTATCGCGAACCCCTGAACCCCAACGAGCGGTCCAAAAAGGACGACAACCCGCTCAACGTCCGTGCGCGGATCGAGAACATCTACGCCCGCGGCGGCTTCGACTCGATCGACCCCGGTGACCTCCGCGGCCGGTTCCGCTGGTTCGGTCTCTACACCCAGCGCAAGCCGGGGATCGACGGTGGCCGCACCGCGACGCTGGAACCCGAAGAGCTCGACGACCGCTACTTCATGCTGCGGGTGCGGCTCGACGGCGGCGCGCTGACCACCGAGCAGCTGGCCGTGCTCGCCGAGATCTCGCAGACCCACGCGCGCGACACCGCCGACATCACCGACCGGCAGAACATCCAGTACCACTGGATCCAGATCGAGGACGTCCCGACGATCTGGGACAAGCTCGAAAAAGCCGGGATGACCACGCTGGAGGCGTGCGGGGACAGCCCGCGCGTCATCCTCGGCTCACCCGTCGCGGGTATCGCCGCCGACGAGATCATCGACGGCACCCCCGCGATCGACGAGATCAAACGCCGCTACATCGGCGACCCGCGCTACTCGAACCTGCCGCGCAAGTTCAAGACCGCGGTCTCCGGGCAGCAGGACGTCGCGCACGAGATCAACGACGTCGCCTTCGTCGGCGTGAACCACCCCGAGCACGGCCCCGGTTTCGACGTCTGGGTCGGCGGTGGCCTGTCGACCAACCCGATGATCGGGCAGCGCCTCGGTGCCTGGGTCTCGCTCGACGAGGTCCCCGACGTGTGGGAAGGCGTGATCAGCGTCTTCCGCGACTACGGCTACCGGCGGCTCCGCGCCCGCGCCCGGATCAAGTTCCTGGTGAAGGACTGGGGTGCCGCGAAGTTCCGCCAGGTACTGGAAGACGAGTACCTCGAGCGCAAGCTGATCGACGGCCCGGCACCCGAGGTGCCCGCCGCCCAGATCGACCACGTGGGCGTGCACCCGCAGATCGACGGGAAGTTCTACGTCGGTGCCGCGCCGGTCGCGGGGCGTGTCTCCGGCGCCATCCTGCTGGCCGTCGCCAAGGCCGCCGAGCGGGCCGGGTCGAACCGGGTCCGCCTGACCCCGCACCAGAAGCTCGTGGTCCTCGACGTCCCCGAGGCCGAGGTGAACGGTCTGAAGAGCGAGCTGTCCGAGCTCGGCCTGGAGACCGAGCCTTCGCCTTGGCGCCGCGGGGTCATGGCCTGCACCGGTCTGGAATTCTGCAAGCTCGCGATCGTCGAGACCAAGGCACGCGCGATCGAACTGGTCACCGAACTCGAGAAGCGGCTCGCCGACATCCAGGCCGAGATCGAGAACCCGGTGACCGTGCACCTCAACGGCTGCCCCAACTCGTGCGCCCGCGTGCAGACCGCCGACATCGGGCTCAAGGGCCAGATCGTCACCGACGAGGACGGCAAGCAGGTCGAGGGCTTCCAGGTGCACCTCGGCGGCGGGCTCGGCCTGGACGCCGGGTTCGGCCGCAAACTGCGCGGCCACAAGGTGACCGCCTCCGAGCTGACCGCGTACGTCGAACGGGTCGTGCGGGCGTACATCGCCGGCCGCGAACCCGGCGAGCGATTCGCCCAATGGGTCCTGCGGGCCGACGAGAGCGTCTTGCAATGACCGAACGCGCGACCCCGTACCACTGCCCTTTCTGTGGCGATGAAGACCTGCGGCCCGAAGAGGGCGGCTCGTGGCTGTGCTCGGGCTGCCGCCGGGTCTTCACCGTGAAGTTCCTCGGACTGTCCTTTCCGGAGGTGTCGCAAGGATGACCGCCACTGCCGACTACAAGACCCTCGCCGAACGGGCCGCGAAGGAGCTCGCGGAGGCGACCGCGACCGAAGCCCTGCGCTGGACCGCGGAGACCTTCGGCGACGACTTCATCGTCGCGTCGAACATGCAGGACGCCGTCCTCATCGATCTGGCCACCCAGGTCAAACCCGACGTCGACGTGCTGTTCCTGCAGACCGGCTACCACTTCCCGGAGACCATCGGCACCCGCGACGCGGTGCAGGCCGTGTACCCCGGCGTGCGGATCGTCAACGCCGAGGCCGCACAGAGCGTCGCCGAACAGGACGCCGAGTACGGGCCGAAGCTGCACGAACGCGACCCGAACCAGTGCTGCCACCTGCGCAAGGTCGTGCCGCTGCGGAACACGCTCGCGAAGTACTCGGCGTGGGTGACCGGCGTCCGCCGCGTCGACGCGCCGACCCGCGCGAACACCCCCATCGTCACCTGGGACGACCGCAACGGGCTGGTGAAGATCAACCCGATCGCGCCGTGGTCCGACGACGAGTTCAGGCACTACATCGACGAGCACGGGATTCTCGAAAACCCGTTGGTGTCCATCGGTTATCTGTCGATCGGCTGCGCGCCGTGCACCGCCAAGGTCGCTCCGGGTCAGGACCCGCGCAGCGGCCGGTGGGCCGGGCAGGGCAAGACCGAGTGCGGTTTGCACGGGTGAGAAGGGACGACATGACCACGCTCGAACCAGTCGCCGCCGCGGCACAGGACAACCTGGCGGCCTTGGAATCCGAGGCCATCCACATCTTCCGCGAGGTGGCGGGCGAGTTCGACCGGCCGGTGATCCTGTTCTCCGGCGGCAAGGACTCGACACTGCTGCTGCACCTGGCGATCAAGGCGTTCTGGCCCGCGCCGGTGCCGTTCCCGTTGCTGCACGTGGACACCGGGCACAACTTCGACGAGGTCATCGACTTCCGCGACCGCGTCGTCGAGCAGCACGGGCTGCGGCTGGTCGTGGCGAAGGTCCAGGACTGGATCGACGACGGCAGGCTCGAAGAGCGCGCCGACGGGATGCGCAACCCGCTGCAGACCACGCCGCTGCTCGACACGATCGCCGAGAACAAGTTCGACGCCGTCTTCGGCGGCGGGCGCCGCGACGAGGAGCGTGCCCGCGCCAAGGAGCGGATCTTCAGTCTGCGCAACGCTTTCGGCCAGTGGGAGCCGCGACGGCAGCGCCCCGAACTGTGGAACCTCTACAACGGCCGTCACCGCCCCGGCGAACAGGTCCGCGTCTTCCCACTGTCCAACTGGACCGAGGCGGACGTCTGGAACTACATCGCGCGGGAGAAGGTCGAGCTGCCGTCGATCTACTACGCGCACCGGCGCGAGGTCTACCAGCGCGACGGCATGTGGCTCACCGAAGGCCCATGGGGCGGGCCGAGGCCGGACGAGGTCGTCAAGGAACTGACCGTGCGCTACCGGACCGTCGGCGACGGTTCGTGCACGGGCGCCATCGAATCGACCGCCGCCACGGTGGACGAGGTCATCGCCGAGGTCTCGGCCTCCCGGCTCACCGAACGCGGCGCCACCCGCGCCGACGACCGGATGTCGGAGGCGGCGATGGAAGACCGCAAGCGGGAAGGGTACTTCTGATGTCCAGCCTCCTCAGGCTCGCGACCGCGGGCAGTGTGGACGACGGGAAGTCGACCCTGGTCGGGCGGCTCCTGTACGACACCAAATCCGTCCTCGCCGACCAGCTGGACGCGGTCACCCGCGCCAGTGTCGACAAAGGACTGTCCACTCCGGACCTCTCCCTGCTCGTGGACGGCCTTCGCTCGGAACGCGAGCAGGGCATCACGATCGACGTGGCGTACCGGTACTTCGCGACGCCGAAGCGCAGTTTCGTGCTCGCGGACACGCCGGGCCACGTGCAGTACACGCGGAACACGGTGACCGGGGCGTCCACCGCGCAGCTGGCCGTACTGCTGGTCGACGCGCGCAAGGGCGTCATCGAGCAGACCCGTCGTCACGCCGCGGTGCTCGCCCTGCTGGGCGTCCCGAACCTGGTGCTGGCGGTGAACAAGATCGACCTCGTCGGCTACGACGAAGCGACGTTCACCGTGATCGCCGAGGAGTTCGCCGAGCACGCCGCGTCGCTGGGCTACGAACGGGGTTCCGTGCTCGCGGTGCCGGTTTCGGCGCTGGTGGGCGACAACGTGGCGGAGAAGTCGGGCAAGACCCCTTGGTACTCCGGCCCGACGCTGCTGGAGCACCTGGAAACCGTGCCCGTGGCGCCGGATCCGCACGATTCGGCGTTCCGCTTCCCGGTGCAGTACGTGATTCGGCCGCGCACGGCCGACCACCCCGACTACCGCGGGTACGCGGGGCAGATCGCGGCGGGCACCGTCCGGCCGGGTGACGAGATCGTCGTGCTACCGCAAGGAATCCGCAGCCGGGTGGAGGCCATCGACACCGCCGACGGGCCACTCGCCGAAGCCGGCGCCGGCACCTCGGTGACCCTGTTGCTCACCGACGACGTCGACATCTCGCGGGGCGACCTGATCTCCGCCGCGGACCGGCAGCCGACGGTGACCGACGAGATCACCGCGACGCTGTGCTGGCTCTCGGCCAAGGCGCTCAAACCGGGCGCGCGGGTGCTGGTGAAGCACGGGACGCGGACGGTGCAGGCACTGGCCGGCGAACTCCACGCCCGCTTCGACGAGCAGACGTTGTCCAGTGTGGACGATCCGGGCACGTTGGAACTCAACGACATCGGCCGGGTCACGCTCCGGCTGGCCGAGGAGATCGGCGTCGACGACTACGGCGTCAGCCCGCGGACGGGCGCTTTCCTGGTCATCGACCCGAAGGACGGCGATACACTGGCGGCCGGACTCGTCGGCGAAAGGTTCGCATGACCCCACCGCTCCTCGCCGTCGCCCACGGCAGCCGCGATCCGCGGTCCGCCGCGACCATCCGCGCCCTGCTCGACGTCTCCCGTGGACTGGCGCCGGAAGTCGACATCCGCGAGTCCTTTTTGGATCTTTCGGAGCCGTTGCTCACCGACGCCCTGCGCGGTTTGTACGCCGAGGGCCACCGCGAGGTCGTCGTGGTGCCCCTGCTGCTCGGCGTCGCGTACCACGCCAGGGTCGACCTGCCCGCGCTCGTCGCCGAGGCGACCGCGGACTGCCCAGGCCTCGACGTGCGGGTTTCCGGGGTCCTGGGCATCGACCCGCTCATCGAGACGGTCGCGCTGGACCGGCTCAGCGAGGCGGGAGCGGACCTGGACGATCCCGGGCTGGGTGTCCTGCTGGCCGGTGTCGGTTCGTCGAACGTCGCGGCGAACGACGCGGTCGCCGGGATCACCACCCGCTGGCAGCTGCGTCGCGGATTGCTCGCGACGCCGGCCTTCGCCAGCGCCGCGCAGCCGGACGTGCCCGCCGCCATCGCGCGGTTGCGGCTCAACGGCGCTCAACGGCTCGCGGTCGCGGGCTGGTTCCTCGCGCCGGGGCTGCTGCCGGACCGGATCGCCCGCCTGGCCCGCGAAGCCGACCCGTCGGTGATCGTCGCCGGGCCGCTGGGGCCGGATCCGCGGATCGCCGGGCTCGTCCTGGACCGCTACGACGTCGCCGCCGCCCGGCTCGCCGCCTGATCGTTCATCGGCTCAGTAGCACGTTTCGTCCCGTTCGGACCCTTGATACCGATCTTCGGTGGGTCTCATTCCCAGTTCCGTGACGCCCCGCGTATGGGAACGGAGATTTCTTGACGAGTTACTTAACTTGCCGGTAACTATCTAAACGCTGCGCAGCTCCCTCTCTCCCCATCGAACCCCCAGGTAGGTGGAACATGAAGGCTGCCATCCGTGCCCTGGTCTGCGCCTCGGCCGTGCTCGTCCCGCTCGTCGGTATCGCCGCACCGGCTTCCGCGGCGACCACCGTCGTCTTCGACTGCGAGGCGAAGCCGCCGCTCGTCGGCAACAAGTACCTCAAGCTGAACCAGGACGCCGACGTCAGCGCACCGGCCACGGTCGCACCCGGCGCCGCGCTCGACGTCGTCATCGACCCGGCGCCGAACACCGTCCCGGCCGAGGTCAGCGGCTACCAGGTCAAGCAGATCAAGGACTTCTCCCTGAAGATCCCGATCCCGGCGAACTCGACCTGGGTGAGCGCCGACCTCGCCGGCGGCTCCGGCATCGGCTCGACCCCGCCGAAGATCACCGTCTCCGGCAGCGTCGCGACGCTGAGCTTCCCCGGCCCGATCGCGGGCGGCTCGACGTTCGAACTGCCGACCGTCACCGCGCACCTGACCGCGGGATCGTCCGGCACCATCGAGACGAAACTGGGCGGCACCAGTTACAGCGACCCGGGCCTGACGTTCACCGCCGTGGTCAGCGCCGGTTTCGACGTCTCCGCCCCGACCGCCTGTTTCCCGAACCCGAGCCCGACCTTCACCACGACGACGATCGGCTGACCCGTGCCTGCGCCACCATCGGCGGCGATGGTGGCGCAGGCCACTGCCCGGCCCGACTTCGCTCATGCGAAGGTGAGGCATGGCTGACGAACTGGTGCACTACGACGTGGTGGGCGGCACCGCCACGATCACCTTGGACTCCCCGCACAACCGCAACGCGCTCTCCGCCCAGCTGCGGCGTGAACTGAGCGAGTCGCTGGACAAGGCGCAGGCCGATGACGCGGTGCGGGTCATCGTGCTCACCCACACCGGTCCGGTGTTCTGCGCGGGCATGGATCTCAAGGAGGCCCGCGGCGCCGGTGCGGGCGCCCAGGGCGTCAACGAGTTCCCGAAGATCCTCGAGCAGCTGTGGACCAGCCCCAAACCCGTCGTGGCGAAGCTGGCGGGCCCCGCACGGGCGGGCGGTATCGGCATGGTGGCCGCGACCGACATCGCCGTGGCCGTCCACGAAGCCACCTTCGCCTTCTCCGAGGTGCGGATCGGCGTCGTGCCCGCCGTCATCTCGCTCACCGTGCTGCCGCGGCTCAACGCCCGCGCCGCGCACGAGCTCTTCCTGACCGGTGACACCTTCGACGCGAAGCGCGCCGTCGAGATCGGCCTGCTGAACTCCGCCGTTCCCGCCGACGAACTCGACGGCGCGGTCGCCCGCTACGTCAAGGCGCTCGCCCTCGGCGGGCCGAAGGCGCTCGCGGCGACGAAGGAACTGCTCAGCAAGCCTCGCCCGGCGACGCCGTCCGAAGGCTTCGAGGCCATGAACAAGCTGTCCGCCGGGTTCTTCGCGAGCGAAGAAGGCCAGGAGGGCATCACGGCCTTCGCCCAGAAGCGCAAGCCGAACTGGGTTCCGGAGGCCTAGTCCGGCAAGACGACAGTGAGGCGCCGGGAGTCCTTCCGGTCACCGGAGGGTCCCAGCGCCCGCTGCGCGTCGGAAAGCACGCTGCGGACGGCCAGGTACGCCTTGGGATCGCGTTCCCTGAGGCCCGAGGAGCCGGACCAGATCAGCACGTGCTCGCCGGCCGGGAGCCACGACAGGTCGGTGAGGCAGTCGTAGAGCGCGTCGAGGTTCTTCCCGAAGTAGTCGGGGAACGACAGCGCCTCCGCGATCGCGTCGAGCGTGGTGTCCTTGTCGATCGTCCGCGCGCCGTCGATCAGATGCGGATACGCGCCGCGGGCGAACGCCTTGTCCGCCGCTTCCTTGCCCGCGCTCATCGGCTGGGATCCACTACGACGAAGGACTTGTAGTGGTCCTCGGTGTAGTACAGCTCCTTGCCGCTACCGGTCACGAGCCGCCTGGCCCCGCGATCAGGGCTGCCCGGCGTCTTGACCGTGTACTCCCGGTAGTAGCCGGAACCCTTGGCGGGCAGGACCTTCTCCCGGTTCTGGAAGGTGACGTCGTCGTTGCGCGGATACGGGTACGGCCCGCCCGCCTGGATGAGCTTCCAGGTGTCGGACGCCTGCGAGGGAAGCCCGGTGAGCGGCTTGACCGGAAGCCCGGACTCCGCGCCCGCGACCTTGCCCTTCGCCTGGCCCGCCGCGGCGTCACCCGACGGCGTGGCCGAAGCGGACGAACTCGCCGGAGCGCTCTTTGTGTCGTCACCGCTGATGCCGTCCTTGACGAACCAGCCTGCGAGCACCAGCACGATCAGGCCGATCAGGGCGGCGGTGATCCGCCTACGGTTGAACATGGTGTGCCAGCTTAGGACGGCCGGTCGGAGTCGTTCGCATCGCGGGCCGCGCCGAAGAACCGGGCGAGCTTTCCGAACACCGTGTCGAGCACCCAGGCCGCGACCAGGCACAGCGGCACCACGACCGCCATGACCAGCACGAACTGTACGGGGAACGGGGCCTGCGCGAGCCACAGCTCCACGCCGTCCCACCAGTCTGCAAGCCCGTCGAACACAATTGTGAGCCTACGCTCGCAGGCACTGCCACCGCCGGTCAGGCCGGGTAAGTTGCTGACATGTTCGCCGTTTACGCTTCCGAACCCAACGCCGAAAAGCCGCTGGACTCGCTCGTGATCGGCGAGCGACCCGAGCCCGACGTGCCCGAAGGCTGGGTGCGGGTCAACGTCAAGGCCGCCAGCCTCAACATGCACGACCTGTGGACCTTGCGCGGCGTCGGCATCAAACCCGAGCAGTTCCCGATGATCCTCGGCTGCGACGGCGCGGGCACCCTCGACGACGGCACCGAGGTCGTCGTCCACTCGGTGATCAACGCCCCGGGCTGGCAGGGCGACGACACGCTCGACCCGAAGCGCACCCTGCTCACCGAGAAGTACCAAGGCACCTTCGCCGAGCAGGTCGTGGTTCCGGCGCGCAACGTCGTGCCGAAGCCGTCGAGCCTGACCTTCGCCGAAGCCGCGACCATGGGCACGGCGTGGCTGACCGCGTACCGGATGCTGTTCGTGAAGTCCGGGCTGCGACCGGGACAGACGATGCTCGTGCAGGGCGCCGCCGGCGGCGTCTCGACCGCCCTCGTCCAGCTCGGGCGTGCGGCAGGCTTCCGGGTCTGGGTGACCGGTCGTAGCGAGGAGAAGCGTGCGCTGGCCCAGAGTCTGGGCGCACATCAGACCTTTGAGTCCGGCGCGCGGCTGCCGGAACGAGTCGACGCCGTCTTCGAAACCGTCGGGAAGGCGACCTGGTCGCACTCGGTGAAGTCGCTCAAACCGGGCGGCATCATCGTCGTTTCGGGCTCGACCAGCGGTCCGGACGCTCACGCGGAGTTGCAGCGCGTGTTCTTTCTGCAACTGCGTATCGCCGGTTCGACCATGGGGACCAGGGACGAACTGAACGATCTCCTCGCCTACCTGGAGCTCACGGGGGTCCGCCCGCAGATCGGCGCCGAACTGCCGCTCGCCGAAGCCGAAACCGGGTTTAAGAACATGCTCGACGGGGAAACCTCCGGCAAGGTGGTCTTCACGCATTCATCGGAGGGGTGACTCTTCCCCCGTGCTCCGATGAAACGCGCACACAGGCGCACGTCCGCGCGTTCCGCCCAGGTCAAGCAGTCATTTCGCAGTCTTGTCAAGTGTCAAGAACGTTATGACTCAGGGAGCTTTTCACGACCAAAGTTCGACCAAAATCCGACCTCTCGCGGTTAGCCTGGGAAGATGACCGCATCGCAGCGGCCCGAACCGGCGGACCCGGGGGGCCGGACCACCAGCGACACCGACCCGATCCGCGTCTCGTTCCGGCGCTACGCCGGTGTCCGCACCAGAGTGCTCGAGGTCGGGCCGCAGCCGGTGGAATCCACCGATCGCGCGCCCCGGCGGGTGCTCGGCAAGCGGACCACCGCCCGCGGACAGGTCAAACCGACGGCGCCGAGGCTGGTGCTGCTGCACGGCTACTGCGACAGCGCCGACACCTGGCGCCCGGTTCTGGAGCTGCTCGCGGCCGCCGGTGTTCCGGCGGTCGCGGTCGATCTGCCCGGATTCGGTGACGCTCAGCCACTGCGGCCGGGTCCGATGCTCCCGCAGCTGGACGCGTTCACCGCGGCCGTGGTCAAGGAGCAGGCCGTACTCGGCACGGTGGTGCTCGCCGGCAACTCGCTCGGCGGCACGATGAGCCTCCGAGCCGCCGAGAACCACCGGCTGCCCGTCGCGGGCGTGGTGTCGATCGCCGCGCCCGGTTTCGTGGACAGCTGGCTCATCCGCACCGTGGCCCGGTATCCGCTGCCGCTCCGGATGTACTCGGCCCTGCCGCTGCCGATCCCGGGCTTCCTCGTGCGCGCCGTCGCCGAGCAGGTCGTCCCCCGGCTGCTGTACGCCGACTCCTCCGCCGCCGACGCCACCCAGGTCCGCCGGTTCACCTCGCTGTTCCCGGACTACCGGTCCACCACCACCAGGCTGGAACAGGCGAGGCAGCTCGTCGAAGAGCTGGCGAACGCGTACCGGCTCGAGGAGGTCCGCATCCCGCTCCTGGTGGTCGTCTGCGGCAAGGACAAGCTGGTCAGCGCCGCCTCCGGCCGTCAGCTGCACGCGCTGGTCCCGCACAGCAGGCTGATGGTTCGCGAGGACTGGGGCCACTGCCCGCAGCTGGACGACCCCGTCGAGATCTCCGAACTGCTGACCTACTTCTCCGCCGGCGCGTCCAGGCCGTCGAAGATCGCCGCTCGCGTGGCCGCCGAAGTGAGCGAGGACACCGTCGCCGGATAGGTGCGAAGTCCCGGCTCCCGCTACGTCCATCCATGCCCCCGCCACCACCCTCAATGGAGCCGCTTCGCGGCGCTTGCCTAGTCTCCATTCGGACTGTGACCCAGTCCGAAGGGCACAACCTGTTGGGAGACGACGATGTCCGCACCGCGCAGCCTGGGCTCGGGATCCGGGATTTTCCGCCGTAAACCGATCGATCAGATCCAAGAGCTCAATGGGGGCGGAGGGCTCCAACGCACGCTCGGCCTGCGGCAGCTGACCGCGATCGGCGTCGGGGGCATCATCGGTGCGGGGATCTTCTCATTGGCCGGCGCGGTCGCGAACAAGACGGCAGGCCCCGCCGTGCTCATCTCGTTCCTCATCGCCGGTATCGCCAGCGCCGCCGCCGCGTTCTCCTATGCCGAGTTCGCCGGGCTGATCCCCCGCGCCGGGTCGGCCTACACCTACGGCTACACCGTGCTGGGCGAGATCGTCGGCTGGTTCATCGGCTGGGACCTGCTGCTGGAGTACACCGCGATCGTGGCGGTGGTCGCGATCGGCATCTCCGGCTACTTCAACGAACTGCTGGGCTATCTCAACATCGAGCTCCCGACGTGGATGCTGGGCGCTCCGGGCACCGAAACGGGCGATGTCGCACCGGGGTCCTACAAGATCAACCTGTTCGCCGTGCTGCTGTGCCTGCTGATCGCCTTCATCCTCAACCAGGGGATGAAGAACGCGGCCCGGTTCGAAACGCTGCTGGTCTACCTGAAGGTCGGCCTGGTCCTGCTGGTCATCGTCGTCGGCGTCTTCCACATCAACACCGACAACTACTCGAACTTCTTCCCGTTCGGCCTCAGCGGCGCGTTCACCGGCGCGGCGACCGTGTTCTTCGCGGTCTTCGGTTACGACGCCATGTCCACCGCGGCAGAGGAGTCGACCGACTCCCAGAAGCACATGCCGAAGGCGATCATCTACTCGCTCGCCATCTCGATGGTGCTCTACGTGCTGGCCTGCCTGGTCCTGACCGGGATGGTCAACTACAAGGACATCGACAGCGAGGCCGCCTTCTCCAGCGCCTTCGCCGGCCTCGGCATGAAGTGGCTCGGCCTGATCATCGCCGTCGGCGCGATCATCGGTATCACCACGGTCCTGTTCACCTTCCTCATGGGCGCGAGCCGGGTCGGCTACTCGATGAGCCGCGACGGCCTGCTGCCCAAGTGGTTCAGCAAGACCCACCCGGTCCGCAAGGTGCCGAGCCGGATGACCTGGGTGCTCGGTGTCGCGTCGGCGGTCATCGCCGGGCTGCTGCCCATCGGCGAGGCCGCGGAACTGACGAACATCGGCATCCTGCTCGCGTTCGTCGTCGTCTGCGTCGCGGTGATCGTCCTGCGCTACAAGCAGCCGGACCTGCCCCGGTCCTTCAAGACCCCCGGCATGCCGGTCGTGCCGATCATCGGGATCGTCTTCTCGATCTGGCTGATCACGTTCCTGAACCCGGAGACCTGGCTGCGGTTCGCCGCCTGGTTCGGCGTCGGCCTGATCATCTACTTCGCCTACAGCCGTCGACACTCCGCGATGAACGCGGACAACGGCGACGCGAAGCAGGTCAGTGGAGACGACTCAAACGCGTAGCGGCTTCGCGGGCTTCGGCCTGGAGGCGTTCGATGATCGACGCCGCCGGGCCGGAGCCCGCGAGTTCGTAGGTCTGCCCCGCGTAGAGGGACATGATCTCGGGGTCGCCCGCCTTGCCCGCCGCCGCGCGGACCGGTTTGGTCAGGTTGTTGACCTCCGGATACGCCGACGGCGCCGTGGCCGAGAAGTCCGCGACCGCGCGGTTGACCAGTGACCGGGCGGGACGTCCACTGAACGCCCGGGTGAACGCCGTCGGCCTTCCGCCGTCCGCGACTGCCTGCCGGTGCGCGGGCTGTGTCCCAGCCTCGTCCGCCCGCAGGAAAGCGGTGCCTAGCTGTGCCGCGACGGCCCCCGCCGCCAGCACCGCCGCGATGTCGGCTCCGTGCACCAGCCCACCCGTCGCGACGAGCGGCAAATCCGTCCGCGCCGAGACCAGCCGGAGCAGGCTGAGGACGCCGTACTGCGCACCCCCGCCTTCGGCTCCTGGCTCGTCAGCGAAGAGCCCTCGATGCGCTCCGGCCTCGAATCCCTGGACCACGAGGGCGTCCGTGCCGACAGCCACGGCATGATCGGCCTCCGCCGGGCTGGTGACCGTGACAGCCACCTTGCTCCCGTTGGCGTGCAGGCGTTCGACGTCCTCGACCGAGGGCGTGCTGAACGTGAACGAAACCACCGGCACCTTGCGCTCAAGGACGACTTCGAGCTTCGCGGCATAGGCGTCGTCGTCCCAGCGCGGCTCGCCGGGTTCGACGCCGAGGCGCTCGGCCTCCGCGCGCCACCGCTCGATATGCGCGCCGAGATCCGCCTCGGCGGCGGCGCCCGGGACGAAGAGGTTCACACCGAACGGCTCGCCGGTCAGCCCGGCGGTCTTCGCGATCCGGTCCGCGAGGGCGTCGGCGCTCAGATAGCCCCCGGCCAGGAAGCCGAATCCGCCCGCCGCGGTCACCGCGGCCACGAGCTCGGGAGTGGTCGGCCCACCGGCCATCGGGGCCGCGATCACGGGAAAACGCAGATCATCGAACACGTTTCCGACGATAGTCCCCTCACCGCGACACGGAATGTGACGTTCGAGCCACTCCGACGTTCCACCGTGGTGGTCTAGACCTTTAACGCCGAAAATGCGACCATCGGACAGGTCGTGACGCGCGTCACGTCCCCCTGTCCCCTGGAGGCACCCGGTGAAGACCTTGAAAGCGCGACTTGGGCGCGCCTTCGTCGGGGTGGCGCTGCTCGCCGGCGCCACCACCGCAGCCGCCCCCGTCGCCGACGCGGCCACCCCGCCACTGCAAGCGATCGTCCCGGTCCCGGTCTCGGTCCGCGCGGTCACCGGTGCCGACCACACCCTGACCGCGAACACCAAGATCTACACCCAGGCCGGTTCGGCGCAGGCCAGGGCCGTCGGCGACTACCTCGCCGGCATCTTCCGTGCGTCCACCGGCTACCCGCTGCCCGTCTCCGACGCGCCCTCGGCGACCCCGGCCGACGGAATCTCACTCCTGCTGTCCGGAGCCGACTCTCGTGTCGGTGACCAGGGCTACCAGCTCAACTCGACATCCGCTTCGGTCGTCCTGCGCGCGACAACCGCGCAAGGTCTCTTCGGCGGCGTGCAGACGCTGCGACAGATGTTGCCGGGCAAGATCGAAAGCTCCACGGTCCAGCAGGGCCCCTGGACGATCCCGGGCGCCGACATCCTGGACTACCCGCGATTCGGCTACCGAGGCGCGATGCTCGACGTCGCCCGGCATTTCCATCCGGTCGCCACCGTCAAGCGGTACATCGACCAGCTGGCGCAGTACAAGATCAACAACCTGCACCTGCACCTCGCCGACGACCAGGGCTGGCGCATCCAGATCGACAGCTGGCCGCGACTGACCACCTACGGCGGCAGCACCCAGGTCGGCGGAGGCGCCGGCGGCTACTACACGAAAGCGCAGTACACGGAGATCGTGAACTACGCGGCCTCGCGGTTCATCACGGTCATCCCGGAGATCGACATGCCCGGGCACACCAACGCCGCCCTGGCCTCGTACGCCGAGCTGAACTGCAACAACACCGCTCCCCCGCTGCGCACCGACACCGCCGTCGGCTACAGCTCGCTCTGCATCTCGAAGGAGATCACCTACACCTTCGTCAACGACGTCATCCGCGAAGTCGCCGCACTGACGCCCGGGCCGTACTTCCACCTCGGCGGCGACGAGGCCCAGGCCACCAGCGACGCGGACTACCGCACGTTCATGAACCGGGTGCTGCCGATGGTGGCCGCCGCGGGCAAGCAGGTCGTCGGCTGGCACGAGATCGGCAAGGCCACCCTGCCCGCCACGGCGACTCCGCAGTTCTGGGGCACGACGACGTCCAGCACGGAGGTCTCGAACGCCGTCGCCCGCGGCAGCAAGGTGATCCTGTCGCCGGCGAACAAGGCCTACCTGGACATGAAGTACAACTCCAGCACCCCGATCGGGCTCTCGTGGGCCGGCTACATCGAGGTCCAGGACGCCTACAACTGGAACCCGGGCGCCTACCTCTCCGGCGTGCCCGAATCCGCCGTCCGCGGCGTCGAATCCCCGCTGTGGACCGAAACCGTGGTCACCCCGGCGAACATCGACTACCTCGCCTTCCCCCGGCTCCCCGCGCACGCCGAACTCGGCTGGTCGCCGTGGTCGACCCACGATTGGAACACCTTCCGGGTACGCCTCGGTGCCCAAGCCCCGCGGTGGCAGGCCCAGGGCCTCGCCTACTACAAGTCGAGCCAGGTGCCCTGGGAGACCGGCTCCGGTAACCCGGGCACCTGCTCGCTTCCCGCCTGGGACCGTGGTTCGGTCTACACGGGCGGAGCGACCGTCTCCCACAACGGGCACAAGTGGACGGCGCAGTGGTGGACGCAAGGCGAAGAGCCCGGGACGACCGGCCAATGGGGTGTCTGGCGCGACAACGGCACCTGCTGACCCGTCCGGTAGCCCGCTCGGCCCCCTTCACCGGGCCGGCGGGCTACGGTGGTGCCATGGCCGCAGACCTCGAACTCGTCCGCACACTTTCCTTGCGCGAAAACGGACTCGCGACCGTCTCGACGGTCCGCGCGGATGGCACCGTCCACTCCTCGGTGGTCAACGCCGGCGTCTTCGAAGACCCGGTCACCAACGCACCGGGAGTCGCCTTCGTGGCGATGGGCGGGGTGAAGAAGCTCGATCTCTTCCGCCGGGCAGGCCACGCCACGGTCACCTTCCGGCGTGGCTGGGAGTGGGCGGCGGTCCAGGGAAGCACGCACCTCATCGGACCGGACGACCCGGACCCGGACTTCGACCCGGCCGGCCTTCCCCGGTTGCTGCGCGAGGTCTTCGTCGCGGCGACGGGCACCCACGACGACTGGGACGAATACGACCGCGTCATGGCCGCCGAACGCCGGGTCGCCGTCTTCGTCACGGCGAACCGCATCAGCGGGAATCGCTGACAGGAAAAGGCCGCCCGGATCGTGATCCGGGCGGCCTTTCCTGCCGTTACTGCTTCTTCTTGCCTGAGTCCTCTGTGGACAACGCGGCGACGAAGGCTTCCTGCGGGACCTCGACCCGGCCGACGGTCTTCATCCGCTTCTTGCCTTCCTTCTGCTTTTCCAGCAGCTTGCGCTTACGCGAGATGTCACCGCCGTAGCACTTCGCGAGCACGTCCTTGCGAATCGCGCGAATGGTCTCGCGGGCGATGATGCGGGCGCCGATGGCGGCCTGGATCGGCACCTCGAAGTTCTGCCGCGGGATCAGCTCGCGCAGCCGGTTCACCATGCGGTTGCCGTAGTTGTAGGCGTCGTCCTTGTGCACGATCGCGGAGAACGCGTCGACACCCTCGCCCTGGAGCAGGATGTCCACCTTGACCAGGTCCGCCGCCTGCGCACCGGCCTCTTCGTAGTCCAGCGACGCGTAACCACGCGTCCGCGACTTCAGCGTGTCGAAGAAGTCGAAGATGATCTCACCCAGCGGCAGGTTGTACCGAAGTTCGACCCTGTCCTCGGACAGATAGTCCATGCCGAGCAGTGTGCCGCGCTTGTTCTGGCACAGCTCCATGATCGTGCCGATGAACTCCGACGGCGCCAGGATGCTCACCTTGCTGACCGGTTCGAGCACCTTGTCGATCTTGTTCCCGGTCGGCCAGTCCGACGGGTTGGTGACGTGGATCTCCTTGCCGTCGTCCAGCACCACGTCGTAGACCACGTTCGGCGCGGTGGAGATCAGGTCGAGACCGAACTCGCGCTCCAGCCGGTCGCGGGTGATCTCCAGGTGCAGCAGGCCGAGGAAGCCGCAGCGGAAGCCGAAGCCGAGCGCCACCGACGTCTCGGGCTCGTAGTCCAGCGCGGCGTCGTTGAGCTGAAGCTTGTCCAAGGCCTCGCGCAGGTCGGGGTAGTCCGAGCCGTCCACCGGGTACAGGCCTGAGTAGACCATCGGCTTCGGCTCGCGGTAACCGGCGAGCGGCTCCTTCGCGCCCTGGCGTTCGGAGGTGACGGTGTCACCGACCTTCGACTGCCGGACGTCCTTCACCCCGGTGATGAGGTAGCCCACCTCACCGACGCCCAGCCCCTTGCTGGCCTTGGGCTCCGGCGAGATGATCCCGACCTCGAGGAGTTCGTGGGTGGCGCCGGTGGACATCATCTTGATCCGCTCGCGCGGCGTGATCTTGCCGTCGACGACCCTGATGTAGGTCACGACGCCCCGGTAGGTGTCGTACACCGAGTCGAAGATCATCGCCCGTGCCGGGGCGTCGGCGTCACCCTGCGGCGCGGGCACCTGCTTCACCACCGCGTCGAGCAGGTCACCGACGCCGACACCGGTCTTCGCGGACACGCGCAGCACGTCCGAGGGTTCGCAGCCGATGATGTGCGCGATCTCGGCGGCGTACTTGTCCGGATCCGCCGACGGCAGGTCGATCTTGTTGAGCACCGGGATGATCTGGAGGTTGTTCTCCAGCGCGAGGTACAGGTTGGCGAGCGTCTGCGCCTCGATCCCCTGCGCGGCGTCGACCAGCAGGACGGCGCCTTCACACGCCTCGAGGGCGCGGGAGACCTCGTAGGTGAAGTCGACGTGGCCCGGGGTGTCGATCATGTGCAGGACGTGGTCCTGCCCGTCGACCTTCCAGGGCAGGCGCACGTTCTGCGCCTTGATGGTGATGCCGCGCTCCCGCTCGATGTCCATTCGATCGAGGTACTGAGCTCGCATGGCCCGTTCCTCGACCACGCCGGTGAGCTGCAGCATCCGGTCGGCCAGGGTCGACTTGCCGTGGTCGATATGCGCGATGATGCAGAAGTTCCGGATGAGCTCCGGGGGCGTGAAGGTCGTGTCGGCGAACGTCGTCAACGGGTTTCCTCGCGAAGGTCGGGGTGTGCCATCTCTATGCTCCCATGCCGCTCCGGGTGCGAGTGGGGGTCATCCCCGATGCGGCCCGTGATGAGCTGTGGTGCCCTCGAAGTATGAGCACTTCACTGTCCCAGATACTCGACCGAACGTTCGGCCATCCCCGGGGACTGCTCGGCCGGTTCGGCGGCCGGGCGATGGCGCACGGCAACGCCGCCACCGAGCTTCGCGTCGTCGAGCTGGCGTCGATCGAGTCGGGCGAAACCGCCCTGGTCGTGGGCCCTGGCCCGGGCGTCGGCCTTGAGGCCACGGCCGAACGCGCGGGCCGCGCGATCGGCGTCGACCCCTCCCTGGAGATGCTCGCCCGCTCGCGCCGCCGCTGCGGCGACGAGGTGGAGCTGCGGCACGGCACCGCGGACGCCACCGGCCAGCCGGACGAGAGCGTCGACGTGGTCCTGAGCGTCAACAACGTGCAGTTGTGGGAGGACCGGGCGGCCGGTTTCGCCGAGCTGTTCCGCGTGCTGCGTCCCGGCGGAAGACTGCTGCTGTCTTCGCACGAGAAGTGGCTGCCGGTGTCCCGGCACGAACTGGCCGACGAAGTGGCCGCCGCCGGCTTCACCGACCTGCAGACCTGGACCTGGGAACCGCCGGGCTTCGGCGCCTCACTCGCCGCTCAGCTGCGCGCGATCAAGCCGCTGGACTAACGCGGATCCGTGCGCAACGGATGCTCACGCGGCACCTCGACCAGCACGATCCTGGTGCCGTCCGGGTCGGCGATCCACGCTTCGTCCAGACCCCAGGGTTCGCGCTGTGCCCCGCGGACGGGCTCCAAACCCTTCTCCACGAGTTCCTCGAGCGCCGCCGCCAGGTCCCGGACCTGGAGCCACAAGGCGACGTCAGGGGTCGGGCCGGTCTTCCCGGTACCGACGATCTCGATCGAGCCGTTCCCGGCGAAGAACACCGTCCCGCCAGGGAACTCCTTGTCGATGGCCAGGCCCAGGGTGTCCCGATAGAACGCCGTCGACACGTCGAGGTCCTTCGGGTGGATCAGCACCCTGCTGCTCAGCACGTCCATGGCTCAATCCCTACCGGATGGGTTCAGGCCATCGCAATCGCGGTGATCCCCGCCAGCACCACCACCGAGCCGGCCAGCCTGCGGACGGCGTTCGCCTCCCCCAGGACCAGCCAGGCGGCAAGCCCACCCAGGACGATGCTCAGCTCCCTCGCTGGTGCGACGAGACTCACCGGAGCGATCTGGAGGGCATAGAGCACCAGCAGGTAGGCGACCGGCGAGAGCGCGCCGACGATCAGCACCTCACGCTTGTGTTCTCGCCAGAGCCACGAGACCTCGTCGCGGTCCTTCAGCGCGTATGGCGTCATCAGGAGGCTTTGCACGATCGCGCCGGTTCCGAAGTAGACGATCGGCGGGACCCCGAGGCCCGTGACCGAATGCGCGTCCCACAGGGTGTAGGCGGCGATCGTGAGCCCGGTCAGCAGTCCGTAGACCAGGCCTTTGCGGCGGGCGGCACGATCGGCGGCATCGGCATGCGCCGGCGCCCGCCCGGAGCCGATCACCAGCACCCCGGCTACGACGAGGAACGCGCCCACCAGGCCGAGCACGCCCGGCCGCTCGCCGAGCAACACGACGGCCGCGAGCACCGAGAGCAGCGGTCCGGTACCGCGGGCGACGGGATAGACGACGGAAAGGTCGCCGACGGCGTAGCCCCGCTGGAGGACGATCCCGTAGGTGACGTGGAACACCGCCGTGACCACCGCGGCGAACAACCATGTCCACTGTGGACGTTGCGGCTCCACGGTCAGCGAGACGGCCATGACGGGGACGAGCAGGACGGCGGAGAGACTGTAGTAAGCCCAGACGAACCGGGCTCCGCCACGACGGATCCGCTTGGCCGCGAGGTTCCAGCCCGCGTGGATGACGGCGGCGATGAGGACGAAGGACAGGGCGGTGGCGTTCACGGCGGACCTTTCACGTTTTCCGCGCATGCGGAAAACACCGGTCCTCCAGGCTTTTGTCCCGTCAGATGAACGGCGGCGCTTCCGGCCCCGCCGATGGTGCCGCTCGGACCTGTCCCGTCTGCCCTGATTGTGTGCTTTCCTGAGCGGGCAGGCGGCGGAACCCTAGGCACTACGCTTCGCACCGTACCTCAAGCCCCCGCCCCGAGGTGGCCGCGAGCCATCCCCGGACGGCTGTTAAGCTTGCCTCTCACCGTCGTGTGGCATTCCGTCATGGAGGAAACCCGCGCGCTCCCACGAGCACGCAGGGCCGGTCACAGCGCGGCGATGAAACCACCGAGAGATTCAAGAGGAGCGCCCCCGTGGCCAACATCAAGTCGCAGATCAAGCGCATCACCACCAACGAGAAGGCGCGTCAGCGCAACCAGGCGATCCGGTCCTCGGTGAAGACCGCGATCCGCAAGTTCCGCGAGGCCGCCGACGCCGGCGACAAGGCCAAGGCCCTGGAGCTGCAGAAGGACGCGGCCAAGAAGCTGGACAAGGCCGTGACCAAGGGCGTTCTCCACGCCAACCAGGCCGCCAACAAGAAGTCCGCGCTGGCGAAGCGCGCGAACTCTCTCTGATCGGCTTTCGAAGGGCCCCGGTGACGCCAGTCACCGGGGCCCTTCGCCGTGTTCAGCGGCTTGTGCCGTGGGCGTCGACGACCTCCAGGACGGCACGCTCCAACGCGTACTCGGGGTTGGCCGCGACCCCCTTGACCTCGGCGTTGAGCCGGGCGACCACCCGCATCGCGGTGGCGAGCCCGTCCTGGCCCCAGCCGCGGGCCTGCCCCTGCGCCTTGCGCACCTTCCAGGGCGGCATCCCCAGCTCACCCGCCATCTGGTTCGGGTTGCCTCGACCAGCACCGGACACCCGCGCGATCGTGCGGACTGCGTCGGCTAGGGCGTCCGCCACCAGCACGTGCGGGACGCCCAGCTGCATCGCCCAGCGCAGCGACTCCAGTGCCGCCGCCTTGTCCCCGGCGACGGCCTTCTCCGCCACGGCGAACCCGTTCACGTCCGCACGGCCCCGGTGATAGCGCCGGACCGCCTGCTCGTCGACCACTCCGCCGGCGTCCGCGACCAGCTGGGTCGCGGCCGACGACAGTTCACGCAGATCCGAGCCGACCGCGTCGATCAGCGCGAGCACGGCCGCACCGTCGATCTTCCCGCCGACGCGGCGGACCTCGTTGCGGACAAAAGACTCCCGCTCAGCGGCCTTGGTCAGTTTCGGGCATTCGACGACCTCCGCACCGGCCTTCTTCAAGGCGGCGGGGAGCCCCTTCGCGGCCTTGCTCCGGCCACCTCCGCTGTGCACGACGACGAGCACGATGCCGTCGGCGGGGGCCTTGACGTAGGCCATCACCCCGTCGGCGAGCTCCTGCGAGATGTCGTGCGCGGACTCGAGGACGATCACCCTCCCTTCGGCGAACAGGGAGGGGCTGACCATCTCCGCGAGCGCCGGGACTGTGAGGTCCGACACCCGGATCCGGGTGAGATCCGCCGTCGGATCAGCCGCTTTGGCCGCGTCCGAAGCGCTGCGGACCGCGCGTTCGATCAGCAGCTCTTCCTCACCGAGAACCAGGACCAGCGGCGATGGGGCGGAAGCTTGCGTCGTCACGATGACGATCCTGCCACTCCTCCTCTCGTGTGCTTTGTCCGGTGATGTGTTGCGGGCACGGTGGCCCCACCTGAGCCTCATGTCGTACGGTGTTGGCGAGGCGACGCGATCACACGCGTGCCGACAATCGAATACCGCTCATCCAGAGGGGCAGAGGGAACGGCCCGATGAAGCCCCGGCAACCGGCGTCAGCCTGTCATTCCGCGATCGCGGGATAGCTGACGAACACGGTGCCAATTCCGGCCCGCCATGGCGGGGCAGATGAGGAAAGGAACCTCGCGATGACCGCAACCCTCGGCACGACCTCCACCACCAAGACCCCGGATCTCGGACCGGCCGTCGAACTGGTGTCGAAGGAAGAGGGACACCGGCAGCCGCTCGCTCCAGAATTCGTTTCCGCCGAGGACTTCTCGCCGCTCGAAGTCGCCTACGACTTCGGCCGCGTGCGCCGCGAGGACATCGAAGCCGGGCCGAAGAACATCTGGCGCTACAAGAAACTCCTTCCCGTTCCCTCGAACGTCGAAGAGATTCCCAACACCGAACCCGGCGCCACCCGGCTCATCCAGGCTGACAGGCTCGCGAAAGCCTTGGGTGTCAAGAAGGTCTGGGTCAAGGACGACACCGGCAACCCCACGCACTCCTTCAAGGACCGCGTGGTCGCCGTCGCCTTGGCGGCCGCGCGCGAGTTCGGGTTCGACGTGCTCGCCTGTCCCTCGACCGGCAACCTGGCCAACGCCGTCGCCGCCGCGGCGGCCCGCGCCGGCTGGCGGTCGGTCGTGCTGATCCCGAAGACCCTGGAACGCGCCAAGATCCTCACCACCGCCGTGTACGACGGTGACCTGATCGCGGTCGACGGCAACTACGACGACGTGAACCGGCTCGCCACCCAGCTCGCCGCCGAGCAGGAGAGCTGGGCGTTCGTCAACGTGAACGTCCGGCCCTACTACTCGGAAGGCTCCAAAACGCTGGCCTTCGAGGTCGCCGAACAGCTCGGCTGGCGGCTTCCCTCCCAGATCGTGGTGCCGATCGCCTCCGGTTCCCAGCTCACCAAGGTGGACAAGGGTTTCCGCGAGTTCGGGCAGCTCGGCCTCGTCGAGGAGACGCCGTACAAGGTGTTCGGCGCGCAGGCCACCGGCTGCTCCCCCGTCTCGGCGGCCTTCCGCGCCGGGCACGACGTCGTCCAGCCGGTCAAACCGGACACGATCGCCCGGTCGCTGGCGATCGGGAACCCGGCCGACGGCCCCTACGTCCTCGACGTGGTCAACCGCACCGGTGGCGCAATCGAAGACGTCACCGACGAAGAGGTCGTCGAGGGCATCCGGCTGCTCGCCCGCACCGAGGGCATCTTCACCGAGACCGCCGGCGGCGTCACCGTCGCGACGGCCAAGAAGCTCATCGAGACCGGCAAGCTCAACCCGGACGAGGAGATCGTCCTGCTGATCACCGGCGACGGCCTCAAGACCCTCGACGCCGTCGAGGACAAGATCGGCCCGAAGGCCACCGTCAGCGCCTCGGCCGACGCGGTCCGCGAAGCTCTGGGCATCTGAGCTCCCCGCGGCCCGCCTCAAGAACGAGGCGGGCCGCGGGGCTCACCCCGGCGTACCAGGGCGAGACCTCGCGCGTCGGCGATGACAGCGGTGTCGCCGTCCGTGTCCGTCCTCGCGACCGACGCACCCACGGCCACCAAGTTGTCCAAAGTGGACTTGTTCGGATGCCCGTAGGTGTTTCCGGCGCCAACGCTCACCAACGCCACCCGCGGCGCGACGGCGTTGAGGAAATCCGGTGCCGTGTAACGGCTTCCGTGGTGGGGGACCTTCAGGATCTCGGCACGGAGTTCCGCGCCCTCGGTCATCAGGTCGGCCTGCGCCGCAAGCTCGACATCGCCCGTCAGCAGCACCCGGCCCGCCGGGGTCCCGGCGCGCAGGACGACGGAACCGTTGTTGATCACCGTTCCGTCCTGTTCACGGACCGATCGGCTGGTGACATACCGCGGCCCCAGTACGTCCAGCGACAGCCGCGGCCAGTCCAGCCGTTGTCCGATCTCCAGCTCCAGCAGGGGAATCCCGCGGCGCGCGGTCTCGTCCGCGACCTGCTGCCACGCCCACGCGGGAGCCCGGCCGGGGCCGACGGCGACCGCCCCGACCGACCTGCCCTCGAAGACGGATTCGAGACCGCCGATGTGGTCGGCGTGCAGATGACTCAGCACGATCAACGGCACCCGGTCGACGCCCAGCCTGCTCAGGCATTCGTCGACCGGTCCCGGTTCCGGCCCGGTGTCGACCAGGACCGCCCTCCCTTGCTCGCCCGTGGCGAGGACGACGGCATCACCCTGCCCGACGTCGCAGGCGACGGCACTCCACGACGCCGGTGGCCACGCCGGAGCAAGCACTCGCACCGGCACGAAGACGAGCAGCCCGGCGGCCAACGCGACCGCCAGGAGGATCCTGGCGTGCCGCAGCCGGATGGCGACGAGCAGGATGACGAGTAATCCGGCCGCCAGCAGCCCGCCCCACCAGCCATCGGGCCAGTCCAGGACCGCTCCCGGCGCACGGGCGCCGTGGCGGGCCACGGTGATGAGCCAGCTCGCCTCGGGTTCGGTCAGGCGGACCAGCAACCTTCCCGCCGACGGCCACCACGGGCCGACGACGGTGGCGAGCACACCGAACACGGTGGCCGGGGCGACCACCGGCGCGGCGAGCACGTTGGTCACCACCGAGACGAGACTGACCGATCCCGCCATGCCCGCGATGACCGGCGTCGTCACCACGAACGCGGCCAGCGGGATGGCCAGCCCCTCGGCGTAGCCGGCCGGAACGCCGCGTCCGACCAGCCATTCCGCCCACCTCGGCGCCAGCAGTACCAGACCGGCCGTGGCCAGCACCGAAAGCGCAAACCCGAAGTCGGCGGCCATCGCGGGGTCGGCCACGACGAGCCCGGCCACCGCGAACGCCAGCGCGGGCAGCGCCGAACCCCGGCGCCCCAGTGCCAGCGCCAGCAGCCCGACCGCCCCCATCACCCCGGCGCGGAGCACGCTGGGCGCGGGCCCGGCAAGGACCACGAACCCGGCGAGCCCCGCGGCGGCCGCGGCGGCGGAGGTCCGCGGCCCGACCCGGAGCACCCTCAGCAGGAGAAGGATCGAGCCGCAGACGATCGCCACGTTCCCGCCTGACAATGTTCGTCAGGCACATGCGACCTGACGAACCCCGACCCCCGGGAGCTTGAATGTCAGGGTTCATGAGGCTCGGTCTGCCGGTAACGCTGCTGGTCAGCGCCGCCGTGGTGATCGTGCTGGTCTTCCTCGGAGTACTGCCCGCGCTCGCCGTCCTCGGCGGCATCGTCGTGGGCATCGGCGTCGGCTGGCTCATCGGCCGCGCCGTGCTCGCGTTCGCCGACCGGGCGGGTGACGCCCGATGAACATCACCGAGGCGAACGACACGAGTCGGGTTCTGCGGTACCTGCTCGACCTCCGCCGGGGCGTCAAGCCTGCGGCCGACGCGGATGTGCGGGACGCGGCGATGCGGTTGGCGGGCCGCGTGAACAAGGCGCTGCACGCCGGGCCGACGCCGGAGAGCATCGACGCCGCGTGGAGTGCGCGGTGAAGCGGGCAGCGGCCGTGCTGGCCGCCCTGCTCGGGCTCGTCGCCCTCATCGTCGCCCTGGCACTGCTGGCCCTGTGGGCGTCCAGCGCGCTCACCGTGCCCAGCCTTGCCACTCCGCCGCCGACGGTCGTTTCGAGCGTCACCGCGCCGTCACCCGCACCCCGGAACGAGGTCGTCATCACGATCACCGGCGCGCCCGGCACCCAGTTCCGGGTGCTGGGCGAGGTCTTCGGTGACACCGGTCCGATCGATCTCCCGGCGGCCGGACGCGACGAAGCGCGGTTCGGGACGGCGAAGTCGTCCGGTCAGCTCGACCTCGTCGTGTATGTGGCCGCGCCGATCGGCGACGACTCGGCCAGCTGCACGGTCACCTTCGACGGGCGGGTCATCGCGCAGTCCGAGCCGGTGCCGCTGGAGAACACGCACACGCTCGCCTGCCGGGTGAGGTCCGCGTGAACGGGTATCGCACGAGCGGCATCGCTTTCGGCGGCCTGGTGGCGCTCGTTGCCGCCGTCGCCTCGTACACGCACATGCGGACGCTGGCGGCGAAGCACGGCGAGGACTGGCTGTCCTGGCTCAGCCCGCTGTCTGTCGACGGTCTCCTGGTGGTCGCCAGCCTGGCGATCCTGCGCGCCCGCCGCGAGGGCGGCCGGGCGCCGTGGCTGGCGTGGCTGGCGGTCGTGATCGGCATCCTGGTGTCGCTGGTGGCGAACGTGGCGGCGGCCGGTCCGGATCTGGCGAGCCGCCTGGTGGCCGCGTGGCCGCCGCTGGCGTTCGCGCTCGCCTTCGAGCTGGTGATGTCGCTCGTCCGCCAGGTCGACGCCAGCCCGGCCGAGACACCTGGAGAGGAGTCACCAGCCCACCAGGAGCCGCACCAGGACGCTGGTGACGATCACCAGGAGTCTGGCGAATACCTGGTGACCAGCGAGAACGCTCACCAGGACGTGTCGCCGCTGGATGCGCGGGTCGCCGACGTGCTGGCCGAAGCGGAGGCGGCGGGCCAGCGCCCGCCCGGCCGTGCCGCGATCGCTCGCCAGCTCGGCGCCAGCGAGCACGAGGTCCGCCAGGTGCTCGCCGAGCTGCGCCAGGCGCCGCCCGCCAGGCTGGCGGTCGTTCGCCAGGACGCCCGGTGAGCCGCCGGTATCGCACCAGGCGGCGGTCACTGATCGGGAAAGCCGCCAGGTGGTTCGCCAGCTGGCTGGTGCGGCGCGCCTGGCACCACCGGGCCGCCCTGGTGCCCGTCTGGGTCGCCGCCGGGCTCACCATCGCCGGGCTGGTGCTGTTCCTGGTGCCGGGCGCCTGGTGGCTGGTGCCCGCCATCGGCGGCCCGGCGGCTGGCGTCACGGTCCAGGTGTGGGGCGCCCGGCTCGCTCAGCCCGTTCAGCGGGTCCTGGCGTTCTTCGTGCCGGACGGTTTCGACGAGGGACGCAAGGGCGTGCTCGACCGGGAGATCGAACGGGCGTACCTGGCTGTGATGCTCGCGGTCAGCGGCGGCTGGGTGGCGATCCTCGGCGCGCGAGGGGCGGGGACGACGGGTGTCTGGCAGGTGGGCGGGCTGCTGTTCCTGTTCTTGGCCGCGCCCTGGTGGTGGCACCGCCGCATCCGCCGTACTGGCCGCGGTAACCGGTTCGCCCGCCGCTGGCCGGTCGTCACCGAGGACGTCTTGGCGTTCCGGGGGTCGAAGGTGCTGCCGACCGGCGTGGAGTCCATCGCCGGGACGAAGGGCGGCACCGTGCTCTCGGTGAAGCTGGCCTCGGGCAAGACGATCGAGGACGTCGCGTACAGGGCACCGGCGGTCGGCTCGGTCTTCAACCTGCGCAAGGGCGCGGTCACCATCTCCCCCGGCCGCACCGAACGGCAGGTGGCGGTGCGCATCCTGCCGCGCGACCCGTGGCAGGCACGGATCGAGCACCCGCTGATCGCGAGCCCTCGCCCGCACTCGCTGGCCGAGTCGTCGCTGCTGCCGATGGGCGTGCTCGACGACGGCCGGGATCAGCTGTTCCAGCTGCGGCACCTGGCCGTGGTCGGACAGAACGGCTCGGGGAAGTCGGCGTTCCTGGAGTCGCTGCTGGTGTGGCTGCTGTCCAGTGTGGACGCCGCCGTCATCGGGGCGGACATGGCGGCCGGTGCCACGCTCGGCGCCTGGGAATCCGCACTGGCGGCGCCGCTGGCCACGACCACCGAGGACGCCGTGCGGCTGCTGGTTGGCCTGGAGCAGGTCGTGCAGTACCGCGAAGGGCTGCTGGCCGAGGGGAAGCGCGCGGCCGGCGGGGCGGGGCCGGACGTCCTGGAAGTCTCGCCGGAGATGCCATGGCTCGTGGCGATCCTGGAGGAGTTCCCCGACCTGGTCGCCGAGGGCGGCGAGCAGGTGGTGAAGCTGGTGGGCCGGATCGCGAAGCGGGCGAGGAAGACGAAGACGACGCTGGTACTGGCCGCCCAGAACTCGACCAAGACTGACATGGGGTCGACGGAGCTGCGCGCCCAGCTCGGCATGGCCGGGTTCCGGCTGGACTCCCAGCAGTCGAAGACGTCGTGGGGCGAGCTGCGCGGCCGGGGCTACACGTCGGTGGGGCTGCCGACCGGCGTGTTCCTCCTGCACGACCAGGAGCACGACGCGCCGCGCCAGTCGAAGGGGTTCTTCGTGACCCCGGCGGAGCGGGCGCGGTTCCTCGCGGGGCTGTCCGGCGCCCGGCTACTGGACAGCGGGTCGGCGGCGCGGCTACTCGGCGCCGACGGTGAGCTGGTGCACGCGGAGGCTGAACGGATCGAGCGCCCGGAGGTGGCGCCGCAGGCGGTGCCGTCGGTGCCGGTGCAGCGGGTGGCCAGCAAGCACGACCAGGTCGCCGGGCTGCTCAGCGCGGACCCGGTGAGCCCCGCCCAGCTGCGCGAAGCCACCGGTTTCGCCGAGTCGACGATGCGGCGGCTGCTCGCCGAGCTGGAGGCCGAGGGCCGGGCGCGGCGTGAGGGCCGGGGGAAGTGGGTCAACGCTGAGTGATCAGCTCACGGAGCGCTCAACGCTCACGCTCAACCCCATACACGCAGGCGAGGGCGAGCGTTGAGCGCTCGGTGAGCGTTCGGAGATCACAGAACGTAGCGCGAAATCGCAGGTGAACGGCCGAATCTGTAACGGCTGGCCCAGTCTGACCGAGCTAATGACCAGGTTTGAGGACGAGGAGCGACGACGTGACGGACACAGCGGTGCACGAGATCTCGGGCAAGTACCGGAGCATCAAGTTCGACGGCAAGGCGGTGACGATCACGATCGTCACCGGAAGCTGGGTCTCCCGGGCCGAGCTGGTACACCGGTTCCGGCTGCGCAAGATCCAGGCCATCGAGGTCCAGCGACCGTCCAGGCTGGAACCCGGCGGCATGCTCACGTTCCGCCTGTCCGGGGAATCGCCCGACCTGCCCAGCATCATGCCCGCGATGTCGTCGAAGGCTCCGACCAACGCCTTCTGGTTCTCGAAGGCGGATCTCCCGAGGATCGAGGCGCTCGTGGAAGCGATCGAGGACGCGCTCGACGACCTGGACTGATCAACAAAAGGAAGCCCCCGGCACATGTGTGCCGGGGGCTTCTTCACGGGCTGCTCACTCGGCAGGCCACTCGTACGTCAGCTCGTACAGGTTCGCCGGAAGGACGATGTCGTTCATCTCCAACGGCCTGTCGTCTGTGCTGTAGGCGACGCGGGTGATCGTTATGACCGGCACGCCACCCGGTAGCTGGAGAAGCGTCACCTCGTCGGGCTTCGGCATTCGCGCACCAACGTGTTCGGCGAAAGTGCCGATGATGTGACCGGCCTCTTCCAGCCGTGCATAGGCGCCGCCTTCGCCGGTGTTGACCTTCTCGATCAGGGTGCCGCGCGTCAGCTCGCGAGGAAGGCGCGACACCGCGAGCTGAGCAACCAGCCCATCGGCCCGCATCACCCGATCTCTCACGGTCAGTTCGGTTCCGACGTCCACCCGGAGAAACTCGGCCGCTCGCTCATCGGCGCGCTCGAAACGGACCTTGACGTTGCTCGACGCGGCGAAGCCCTTCGCTGCGGCCTCCGCCAGGAAGGCGCCTTCGTTGCGTTCGCGGGCGGCACGCGACAACCGCGACCGTGCCAGACGCTGGATGTTCGACGGCGGCCGGACGAACACGCCGCGCCCGTGCTCGACGTTGACCACGCCTTCGGAGCGAAGCAGGTTGACCGCTTCGCGGACGGTCGGCCGAGATACGCCGTAGGTATCGATCAACTCGCGTTCACTCGGAAGCTTGGCGCCAGGTGGGTACTCACCGGCGTGGATCTTCTTCCGAAGATCGGTCGCGACTTGCCGGAACGCTGGCACTCCACTCGTGCGATCCATCATGGCAAGCATTCTCCACTCGCCAACTCGTCTTGACCAGTTGCCCGGCACATGTCACCTTTAAGTGGTCAAGACGTCATGACGAGTAACGGCGAGGATGTAGCCATGGGGACGAACGTCACCGAAGCGGCGGGCTTGAACCACGTCACCGAAGCCGACTACGCGCAGCGCTACTACACCGACGACGGTTTGGTCCACGACTACCTCAAGCGCGAGCTTGCCGACCCCGGCTTCGTCCACCTGACTCCGTGGTGCCAGCGGGGGAAACTCCTGCCCGCTCAGCACTTACGGCGAAAGGTCGACAGACACCCGGTCGCGCGGCACTCCAAGCATCAGCTCTGCCCGCCGTGCGTCCATGAGCGTCACGAGATGCGGCAGGGGCGGCCGTCATGAAGACCGAGAACCCTCCGGCCGTTGTCAGGACTCGCAATGCTCGGCCGTTGCCGGACGAGAAATGCCCGTGTGGCAACGAACCGTCATGGATCAGGGTCGAGACCTACGACGATGGAACCGAAGTCCGCGTGCCCGTCTGCGGGTACTGGCCATGAGCGTCGTCCTGTACCTCGATCAGGCTCGGCTTCAACCGGTCCTCGACGATGCCTGGCACCGGGTCGCCATGATCAGCTTCGCCGACGGGACCTTGACGACCCTCTGTGGCGAGACCGACGACATCGAGTACAAGCCCGCCGCGCTACGCCCCGGCGCGCTCAAGACGTGCTGGGAATGCGACACGGCCTACCGGCGAAGCCACAACATCGCTTCACCGCCGGGCGCGCGGCGCACCTGATCCCCCGGTCGACGTGCCTGCCCCTCGCTCGTGCGTCGACCGGGTTCCAAGACCACACCGCGTCCTGACGACAGGCGCGGTGAGGGCTCCTGGCGAGCGGGCCCGTATGGGGAGCGAGGTCCCGGCGAGGCAGCAACCCGCCGGGGCCTCGTGTCCCCGCACCAACGACAGGATGACAATGCGGAACAACGACATCGCGGTGGACGATCTGGGCACGACACTCCGGCGTGAATACGAGGACGGGGCGACGATCGCCAACCTCAAGGCTCGCCATGGCCTCACCTATCACCGGGCGCGGGCGCTGCTGCTGGCGGCGGGCACGACGCTACGCAAGAACGGGCTGTCACCAGTCGTACCGGCGTCGCGGAGCATGGTGATCGCCTACGAACGCGGGATGACCATCCCCGAGGTCGCCACCAGCTTCGGCTTCACGTACAGCATGATGCGGCGGAAGCTGATCGCGGCGGGAGTCACGCCCCGGCGGAAAGGCCGTCGGCTCGCTTAGGCCTCCGCTACTTCGCCGCCCGAAGCGTGGCCAGCACGCTGATCGCGGCCAGGCGCGCGGCGTCGCACGGGTCCTTCTTGCCGATGTTGCCCTCGGACTGCTCCGCCGTGACAGTGATGGATTCCGTGTCGCTGGTGCCCAGCGCGACATTGCACCCGCCCTCGGCACGCCTGTCGATCACGCCATACGCGGTCACGGGGTAGCCCTCGATCGGTTCGAGCGGTTCGACGAGCTTGTAAGCCTTGCCCTTGGCTGCGTAGACGGCGGCCGTGCCCCCGTCAGGCCCCTTGCCGAAGATCACATTGACTGTGGGGCGCGAAGTACCCGGGGTAGACCACTCGCACGCAGGCCCTGCCGACTCGTTCCGCGGCGTGGCTTCGACTTTGGGCCCGATGAGATCTTGAGCTTGCGTGCTGGTGAGTGCATCGCAGGGCGCCGCCCGGAACTTGGCCAGATCGACCGGTTCGCCGACCTTGGGAACATCAGGCCCGGGATTCTGGCCGGCCGAACTCGACGGCACCGGGCTGGTGGCACCACCAGTTGGGGTCGGGGTCCCGTCCTTCGGGGTGGAGCAGGCGGACAGCACCAGCGCCGCCGCGCCGAGAACAACGATCGTGCGTCGCGTCACCTAGATACCCTTCGACTGCTGGTTGATGTCCTCGGTGGCCCGCTCTTCGGCGGTCGCGTACTTGCCGAGCGCGGCTACGTACTTGTCGGCCATACTGTCGCAGTAGGCGGCCCGCTCGTTGAGCGCTGTAACGAGCGCTTCGCCGGACGACCGGACGAGCTGGGCGTTGTCGCCGCTCGCGTACTCGGCGCCCGGCGGCTGAGCCTTGGCGATGTGTTCCGCGTCAGCAAGGTCTCGCCTGTATTCCTTGGCAAGCTCTCGCCATTCCTTGACGAGTTCGTGCAGCGTGGCTTCGTCGTACTTGAACCCAGCGCCCTCCGGAACGGGCTCACCGTACGAACCACCAGAGGGGCGGAAGAAACCGGACACACCCAGGTCAGGCCCGGGTTCGTAGGCAGGCGGCCCCTCAGGCACGAGTTCCCCCTCTGCCCGAAAGACGCCACCTCGAAACTCCCGCCATCGCGGAACCCCTCCCCTAATGTTCATCTCGATCGGCCCTCGACGGCCGAGCATAGGGCATCGTTCAGCGACTAGTGGGCTACTCAGCGAAGTCGTCGATTTCTCAACCGCCGAAGACGCAGAAAAGGCCCCACTCTCCGGTGCGGAGAGTGGGGCCTCGTGCTCGATCAGCGCTTGCGGGACGTCTTCGGCTTGCCGCCGTCGTCCTCGGCAACGGTGTGCGCCGCGACGATCTCGGCCTCGGCAGGGGCGTTCGCCAAGGCGACCTCGTCGCCCCTGAACTGCTCGACGATTCCAGCCTCGGCAGGCATGTCGGGCGGCTTCGGTCCGTTCGCCCACGCGGCGTTATCCGGGTGAGCGGGGTTGAACTGGGCGCTGGGATGATACTCCTGCTCGCTCATGGGCGGGCTCCCTTCACTGGTTGGCTCGGTGGTTGCCATCTACGCCGCCCAGGCGCTGAAGTCGGCGGAGGCGGTGTAGAAGAACGTCGCTCCGCGCACGCCCGCAGGCAGCGGTACCGGTCCCGGGCGGTCCGCGTCGAACTGCACGTCCCGGTCGCCGACGTAGTTCCCGCCCTGGCCGGACGGCGTGTCGCCGATGTAGTAGATACGGCCCTTCACGACGGCCCCCTTGCCACCGATCAGGCAGAACAGCGACCGCATGCCGTTGACCGGAATCGAGATCTGCCCGGTTCCCTTCACTCCCTGAGCCATCAGGTCCTCCGTGTTCGTCCGGCCGGGGGCACTGCCGCCTCCGCCGTTGGTCCCAGCGCCGAGGTTCCACGGCGCGGTGTTGTCGCCCAGCGCCCCGGCGAACACCGAGACGTGAACGTGGTGCTCGTGCGCGTTGGTCCCGGAGTACGGCATCCACTTCCACGGGTTGTTGCCTGCGCGGCTGTCGATGATCCGGTGGTTGAAGATCACGTACTTGATCCGAGGGTCCCGGCTGGCCACCAACGTGTCGGCGAGCCACTGACCCGAAAGTCCGCCAGCCGGGTCGTTGGTGAAGTCCCGGGCGCACACCTGCCCGGACGCGGTCGGGTTGTGGTCGGACAGCCGGGCCGAGTGCGCGGCGTCCCCGATCCCGCCATCGGAGACCTTGCTCCGCTTCGGCGCCTTCGCGTTCAGCTGCCCCAGCAGCACGTCGAGGGACTTCGCCATATACCAGGACATCAGGGGACCTCCGGCAGATAGAGCGGCGGCGGGTCGGCAATCGAGCCGCCGAGCTGACGAAGCTGGTCCACGACCTGTTCGTCCCAGCGGTGGTGCACACGCAGCACGTCGTCGTGACGGCGCTGCGTGGCGCGGACCTCGCGAAGTTCGGTCCGGACCTCCTTCAGGTCTTCGCCCAGGTCCTTATTGGACTCGGCGGCTGTCTGGATGAGCACAGCCGCGCTGTCGGCGTTGACTTTCCGGGCGTCCGCCCGGCTCTTCACGAGGTCGAAGACGGCCTTCGCGACCGCGAGCGCGCCGCCGGAACCGCCGAGCCACGTCCACACATCGGTCATCGCAGCGCCGCCTTTCTGGCGAGCGAGATCTGCCACGCCCTCCAGGCCGCGGCGATGGCCATCGCGAGCAGGAACAGGCAGAACGCCAGCGCCCGGACGCCGGTGGTGCCGATGCCCCAGCACGCGTAGGCGAAGCCGACGCCGGCCAATCCGGTGAGCCCGGCGCGTTCGAGCAGCACGCCGCGCACGGTGGCGGCGCGGATGATGCCGGTCAGTGCCACCGAGCACGTGACGAGCCCGATGGCGAGGAACACGTGCCCGAACGGCGGCGGGTAGCCGCGCAAGGTCGTGGTGGCGACCTTGTCGAACATCGACAGGGCCACCGCGCAGTACAGGCCGAACGCCGCGACGATCAGCGTCTCGAACGGATTTCGGGTACTCGTGATCACGAGTCACCCCCTTTCAGATTCAGGTGAGCCAGGGCGACGCGAACGCCTTCGACGTGCCGAGCATCGAGACGGGCGTGACGGCGACGGCCGAGCTGGCGCCGCCGGACACCAGCCGGGAGAAGATCTCGACGCCGACGGTGTTGCCGATCGAGGTGTCGGGCACCTGCACGGCGTACGGGCCGCACGTGGTCAGCACGCCCGGTGCGGTCGTCGTGGAGGCCGGGGAAGTGACGGTCGGGCTCTGCCAGGTCCAGGCGGTGACCGAGTCGGTGATCTTCACGTAGCTCTCGACCACCGACGCCGCACCGACGCCGCCCCAGCTGTTGTTCATGCGCCACTGCGCGAGAAAGCAGCTGTTGAGCTGCTGCGCCTGGCCCGTGTAGTAGGAGGCGAACGACCCACCGCTGTTGAAGATCAGGCCCGGGTTCGTCGGGTACATCGGGACCTGGATGAACGGCTGCGCCAGCCCGTACCCGACGTCGGCGTCCGAGCCGAGCACGAGCTTTCCGGTGCCGTCGAACACCTGCACCACCGCGCTGTCGGAGTCCTCACGCGGCACGACGGCGAAGTCGATGACCCCGCCATGCGAGACGACGAACGGGAACTTCGACTGCCGGGTCAGCTCGTTCACGGTCTGCTGGAGGTCTCGGAGCTGGTTGATCAGGTAGTCCAGCGACTGCGGGCGCTCGATCGGCTGGTTGGCGACCACTCAGGACCCCCTGACCGCTTGGAGCTGGTGCAGCACCTTGTCTCGCTCCGGGGCGTTCGAGACGCCGAGGATGCGGTAGGAGTACTTGCCGTTGCGCAGCCAGTGGTGGTCTTTCACGCTGTAGTCGGCGAAGTGGCCGGGCAGGTACGAGCCCAGCCGCGGTTCGGCGTCGGCGAGCACGGTGGCCTGCCACTGCTCAGGCTGCGAGTTGTACAGCGTGACATCGGCACTGGCCCATCCGTCCAATGTGGCCTGTTCGGACGCCGAGGTGTGACCGGTGTCGACCATGTCCAGCATCGGCCAGCCCGCCGACGTCAGCGACGTGTCGGTGGCGTAGCCGTAGAGCTGACCGGCCTCGTTCCCGGCGCCCTTGACGAACGAGGTATTGGCCTGGTTCGAGCCGTCACCGGCGATGGTGAGCTTCACCAGGTTCGACCGGTAGTCGAACAGCAACGGCACACCCGGCTGCACGAGGTACGGGTTCCCGACCAGCATCCGATGCCGGATGTAGCGGAGCCCGCCGATCACCGTCAAGTACGGCTCGAACAGGACGTCCGGGCCGCCGTCGACCTGCGTGAGTTCCTGGAGCCGCTGACCGGCGAACGGCATCTCGTAGCCGTGGAAGGTGCGGGTGTTCGTGCCGACTGCCGTCGGTGTCGGCAGGTCCAGTGGCAACGCCGAGCCCGCCCGGTACGTCATCGACGTGGCGTGGTCGGCGATGCCCCGAGCGATGTTCGGCAGGCTGTCGTTGATCGTCAGGTCGGCCGAGGCATCCGTGATTCGCTTCGCGCTCGGGTTCCACGCCTTGTTGTGCAAGACCCGGCGATTCAACAGTTCCCAGAAACCCTTGCCGGACACCGTATGCACAGGCTTGTCGTCGTCCGGAGCGTACGGGACGATCGGTCCGGCCTGGCACACCGTGTCAGTCGGGACGCCGCGCCCGCGCACGATCGCGACGGAGAACCTCCACGGCACACACCACTCCCGGACTTTCGCCGCGCGGTCCTGGCCGTGCAGTGGCACGGTGATCTTCCAGCCGCCGACGTCGTTGATCCGGGCCGACCATTCCGGCTGGGTGGTCAGGTCCAGTTCGAACAGGACGCGGCCGGTGACCGTGTCGTAGGCCAGCGCGGTGTACACGCGCTCGGCGGCGGCCACGGCCTACTCCTCGGCCACGACGTCGAACTGCGCGGCGAGGTCGGCGGCGGAAATCCACATAATGGAGATCCCGCCCCCTTCGACCATTCCGTCGCCCACCTCGATGACGATCGAGGGACCGTAGAACAGTTTGTTGCCCTGGACGATTTCCGCATTGGGCCAGCGTTCCTGCCACTCGGCCAAGTTGCTGCCAGTCCACTCCAGAAAGCGAGTCTTCGGGACCACGGGAACCCAGCTCATGTGTTCGCTCCGATCGTCACGCAGCAGCCTGCTGCTTCCAAATGCGCATCTTCGGCGGCCTGGTCGAATACAACGTGCTGCCTGCTCCGTTGCCGTTGTAGTACCAAGCACAGATCTGCGTACCCGCCGCCAGGAACATGGAGCCGGAGTTGGAGACGTCGCCGTACCCCGACCCCAGCGAGTTTCCGGGCAGCAGAAGCGTTCCGTCCGAATAGGCGGGACCGGTGATGTGGATCGTGTCGCCGCCAGTGATGGCTATCGACTTGCGGAGGTTGCAATGAAATCCGTAGATCCCGTCGGTCTGCGTGGTCCACATATCCGTGCCGTTGAACGTGATTCCGTTAGGCGCCACAGTCTGGGTCGGGAACTGCAGCTTGGTCACACCGACTGGTAGCGACTGTGACGCGGATGCTCGCCACTCGCCGCCGACGTCGGATCCGAACCGAATCTTGCGCCAGTTCCCCGCGCTATCACGCACCTCGAACGTGTCGGTGGCCGGGTTGTAGCGGGTCTCGCCGACTCGCCCGTTGGTGTCGGAGTCGCCGGGCATCAGCACCCTGACCGCGCCGGGAATCCCGGCCGAGCGGCGGATATCGGTGAGCGTGATGACGCCGCCGGTGGACACCTGCGCCCGTGCGAGCGGAATACCGATCCCACCGCCCGTCGTGGGGAAGCTGGTGTACACGCCGAGGCTGTTCACCGTGATCGGGTCGACCGGCACCGCACCCGGCGTGCCGGTGATGATCTCGATACGGCACGGGTTCCCATCCGGCGACGTGTCGCCCAGAGCCGAGTCGTACCAGCGCATCACGACGATGTCGTTGCGCGGGTTCGTGGCGGGCGCCGGATCACACGTCACGGATGCCGTGGCCGTCAGCCATCCCTCGTACGGCCCCTGCCCGTTGCGGTGCGCGACCGCCGTCCCCGGCGCCACACTCATGGAGAGCCCAGACACGTTGAACACCAGCAGGTCCGACATCACCGTAAGCCCGGTGGTGGGTATGACGCCGGAGCGCGTGCCGTTCATCGGGGTCGCGTCGTTGTTCTGGTAGATGCCCTGGAGCAGGGCACGGCCCTGGCGGGCGTTGTTGGCGCGCGAGCCGCCAGGCATCGCGGACCAGAAGCCGGTCGCTGCCGCGTTGGTGGGCATCGGGCCCCCTCTCAGTTGTAGGCGTACTGCCAGGTGGCGGTGACGGTTCCCGCGCCGGTACCGGAGAACTGGACGGTCACCTGCCCGCCGGGCGGGATCTCGATCCACTGTGCGGAGGCGAGGAATCCGAAGCGGTCGACGCCGTTGAGCGCGACCGAGCGGGTGAACGGATTCGTGTCGATCACCAGGGTCTGACCGGCCTCGACGGTGCCGGTGTAGGCGATGACGTCGCCCGTGGCCGGGTTGGTGAACGTCGGGTTAGTCAGCGGCCCGACGATGGTGAAGACCGGCCACGTCGGTGCGGTGCCGAGATTGCTCAGCGACAGCACGCCGCTGTTCCCGCTGCTGCCCCAGTCCAGGCCGCCGTTCGCCCAATCCAGGCCGCCGCTGCCCCAGTCGAGGCCGTCGGTCGCCGCGCCGCCGACGGTGAAAGGCCCGGCCGTCTGCACAGCTGTGTCGAGCCAGCGCGGATCAGCGGAGTAGAGCGGCAGCTGCCAGTCGAAACCTTGCGCGTCCGCCCAGCCGTCGATCTTCGGCGCGTCCGCGTTCAGCTCGACCACCAGCTGCCGTGTCGAAAGCCCATCGGACCTCACGAGCGCGAGTTGCGCGCCGTCCGGGAACACGCCGAGCAACCGGTCCCGTGCCGCTGCCGCTCCCGCGAAGTCCGGTGCCTGGCACCAGCCCTGGAGCGTGTCGGAGCGGGCCGCCGAGTACGAGCGCGCGCGGTACGCGCCCATCCCGAACGGCCGCTCCGTCACGTGCAGCTTGCGACCCGAGCCGCTGTTGAACGTCTGCGCCGTGACCACCCACCGGCAGCCGAAGTCGTCGTCCACATTGGCCGACCAGCCGCCGATCGAGTACACCGGCAGGATCACCGAGGTAGGCACTTCAGCCTCCCCTCATGGCCCAGCCGAGTTCCGCCGAGACCGCCGCGGCTACGGCGTACGGCTCCATCGCGGCGGTGTGCACGGTGATGTGATTGGTCACCCCGCCGCCGGCCACCGCCGTCCGACCCATCCGCGCGTTCGTCTCGTCCAGCAGCCGCTGCGACCGCGCCGAGCGCGGGTCGAGCGGGATGTAGGACTCGGGAACTCGCATGTTGTCCCCGACGACGCGCCAGGTGTTCGGCGGCACGATCTGCGCCATCGACGACATCGGCGTCAGGCCCTCGAAGCCACCGCCCGCGAAGAACTTGAGGATGTTCCCCTTGGCGTTGGCCGTCAGGATGTTCCCCACCGCGTTCGGCCGATAGGCGCTGTTGATCGTGCCGCCACCGCCCGGTGTCCCGACGGTGATGGTGCGGATGTACGCGGTGCGATCCCGCGCCGCCCAGTCGATCGACGCGTTCGCCGCCGCGACGTCCGCCCTGGCGTGGGTTTCCGCCCACGTGCCGTCGGCCTGCTGTTTCCAGACCCGCACCGCGCCCGTGGCCGGGTTGATGTCGGAGAAGGTCCGGGTGACCGCCCCTGTCGCGTCCGTCGTCGCCTTCCACTGCCGCACCGCACCGGTGGCCGGGTCGGTGCTGGTGTACGTGGTCGTGCGGCCGTCGGTCTTGGTCGTGACGTTCTTCCAGTTCGTCACGGCGCTGTCCGCCGGATTCGTGTTGGCGAACACGGTGGCGGTCGCGTCGCTGTTCCCGACGTCGTCGAGCAGCTTCTGCGCCGCCGCCTTGCCAGGCTCGGTGTCGGCGAAGACGCGGAACGTTCCGTCCGGCAGTTTCACGACCTTCATGCCCAGCTCGCCGAGCGCTCGGATCGCCGGGTCGGTCAGTGCCTTGACCGCGATGCCCTTGTTGTCCGGCACGGCCGCGAGTTGCGACCGGATGTCCGTCAGCTGCCGCTGGGTCTCGGCGTCACCTTCCAACCCCAGCTGTGTGATCACCTTGTCCGGCAACATCCCGTAGTGATCGAGGATCTTCCCGATCTGGGCGTCGTTGAGACCCAGCTGCTTCAGCTGTGCGGCGAACTCCCCGCGCATGCCGGTGAGCTTGTTCTTGATCTCCTCCGCCGGAGTGCCCGCGTCCTTGAGGGACTGGGCGTAGGCGGCGAAGTCGGTCGCTCCCTTCTGCACGGTGTCCTGGAGCTTCGATCCCGCGTCGGACACAGTGTTGATCGCGCCGGACGCGTCGACCAGATCCTTCGCGTGACCCGGGATGTTGGCGCCCTTAAAGGATTCTCCGATGCCGCGCAGCCCGTCGTTCCACGCCTGCAACGCTTCCTCGACGCTCGGGGTCTGGCCGGACAGGCGCAGCATCACGTCGATGATCGCCTGGCCCTTGGCGGCCACGTCCCCGCCGGTCGCGTTCAGTGTCGCGAACGCGGCTTCCAGGTCTGCCGTCGCGGCCTTCGCCGCGTACATCGCCGGGGACATGCCCCGCGCGGCGATGGACTCGATCTTGCGGATTCCGGCTTCCAGCTCGGCCGCCTTGCGCGCGCCCTCGGCCGAGGCCCCGGCCTGCTCGTTGATCGCACGGACGTTCTTCAACGTCGAGACCAGCTGTGCCTCTTCGGCGTCCGACAGCTCCAGCGACGCCATACGACGCGCGGTCATCGCGTCGACGGTGTCCTCCGCCGAGCCGCCTTCCTTCACGTACGCGTCGGCCTGGCGCAGCACCATGTCGAGGACGTCGCCGCCGACCTGGTGCGACTGGACGAGGTTCGTGAGGTAGCCGCGGAAGCTGTCGTTGACGGTCTTGAGCGCGTCGGCCTGGCCGATGCCAGCCGCCGACACCGTGCCCATCGACACGCCCAGCCGCTCGTTGGAGTGGAACGCGCCCTTGTCCGCCAAGGCTTTCAGCGCGGTCTGCCGGACGTTCTCCCCAATGACGCCGTTGTCCCGGCGGTACGCCTCGGTCATGTCGTTGACGGCCTGCGTGTGCCGCGCGGCGCGCTCGGCGGCCTCGGCCTGCTTCTGCCCGAGGATCGAGAGCAGCAGCCCGAACGCACCGACCGCCAACGTGGCCGGGGTGAACCCGCCCGCCAGGCCACCGAGGAAGGTCGTGAACTTGTTCCCCGCGCCCTGCGCGTTGCGGACCTGATCCCCGATGCCCCGGAATCCGGCGCCAACGTCGACCCCGAACCGGTTCGCGATCATCGCCGCCGCCGTCAGCGACCCAGCGAACTGGCCGATCCCCGGCGGCAGCATCGACAACAGCGACACAAGCAGCCGCAGCATCGACACCGCGCCGACTCCGGTGTTGGTGAATCCGCCGAGGAACCCGATCACCGCCGAGCCCTGCGCGGTCATGTCGTTCAGCGCGCCCGTGGCCTGATCGACCAGGACGTACAGCGACGACAGCGGCCCCGAGCTGCCGCGCGCGAGGTTCGCGAACAGCGTTCCGAGCCGCGCTTCCAGCAGTGCGACCGTCGAGCCGAGCACGACGAACCCGCGCTGCGCGCCTTCGCTGCCCTGCGCGGCGTTCGCGAAGAACAGGCCGAGCCCGGTGCCAGCCTGTGAGGCGAGGCTGTGCAGGCCCTTGAGGGCCGGTTCGGACGCCTTGACCGCGGTGACCATGCCCGGCATGGCGTTCTCGGCGAAGTCGGTCACCGAGCCCGTCAGCTCGCGCACGGCGGGCTTGGAAGCGTTCACCGCACTGCGGACCTGCGGTGCCAGCCGGTCCCACGCCTGCCCGGCGTGCCCCAGCGCCCCGACGACATCGTCTTCGAGCGCGCTGCCCATGCTGTGCACGTCGGTGAGCACGCCGTTGGCCATGCGCTTGGCGGCGGCCTGTACCTGTTCCGACGAGGACGCCGCATACACGCCGAGCGCGGCGAATCCGCCGGCCACCAGAGCGAGGGACGCCGTCGCCCCTGCCGCGCCGATCGCTGCGGCAGCGGGCAATCCGACCGACAAACCGACGAACTTCAAGGCGTCGAACTGGGCGTTGGCACGCCGTGCCGATCGGCTCAGCTCGTCCTCGGCGCCCTTGCCCGCCTTGCGCGCGGAGTCACGCGTGGACTTCTCGTCGACCTCCGGCCGCAGAACCGGCTTCGTCTCCCGCTCGATCTTCTCCTTGATCAGGCGGGCGTTCTTCGGATCCTTCAGCGCCGTGTCGAGCGAAACAGGCTTCTCGCCCTCGATCTTCGCCCGGATGCGCTTCTCATCGCCGGACGTCTCGTCCTTCAACCGGACTTCGACGTACGCGCCCGCCAGCTTGAAATCCCCACCAGGTGCGGTCACCGTGTGCCCCCTCCCCGGTCAGCCGAAGTCGAAGACCCCGGCCTGATTCACGCCCAGCGGCCCGTACTCGCGGGTCTTGTTCAGCGCCTTCAACTCAGCGCTGGTGTGCGCACGCACCGGCTCCGGCGGTGCGGCAGCGGGCCGGGTTTCTGCTTGTGGCGCAGGCAATGCGGGTTTCTCGGCATCACGGCGAAGGGCGTGGCGCACGGCGCCGTCGTAGAGCGCCAGGCGCACCATGCGCGGCAGGAACACCGACGCGGGCAGCTGATCCAGCTGGTCGACCCGGTGGAACACCGACATGTCACTCAGCACGTCGTCGAGATGCTCGAAGAACCAGCCCACCGCCGACAGCCGCGCACGCCAGGCGTCCATCACGCTTTTGGGCCGAGCACCCCGTCCGGCAGGATCCGGGCGACCAGGGCGTCGAACACGGTGCGCATCGCCGTCTCGGTGATCGTCTCGCACTCGGTCAGCGCGTCCCACGCTTCCGGTGTGAGCAGCTTCTCCGCCGCGAACTGCAACGACGCCGCGCTGCCCTGCTCGACCGCGATCCGGTACGCCTTCAGCGACCACGACGGCGGGACCTTTTTCGGGATCGTGTAGGTGATGCCGCCGATGGTGAACAGCGGCTCGCGGTCGCCGATGAGTGCGTCGATCTCGGCCTGCGCGGCGCTGTCGTCGAGCACGATCCCGAGGTCGGCCTTCGGCTGCGTGGACGCGCGCTTGCGCGGCGCGGCCTTGCGGGTGGTCGTCTTGCGCGGGGTGGATGCGGCCATGACACGGTCCTCCTGACAGGACAAGGAAAAATGGGGGCAGCCCCGCCCCGCACGCCGTCAGGTGCGCGCAGAACGAGGCTGCGTCTAGGGGTGGATCAGACTTCTTCTTCGTCGATGATCCGAATCGGACTGATCGACTCGGACACGAAGAACGCCTGGAACTCGGCGGCCAGAGCCTGCTGGTTCGCCTTCTCCCAGTTGAGCGCGGTGTCACCCGAGGGCAGTGCCTTCCGCAGGATCGCCCGTCGCTTCAACGACTGCGAACCGTCCTCGACGTCCGGGCCGAGACCGTCGACCAGAACCGTCCGGTACGGCGCGCGGTTCGCGGTCTGCCCGGCGTTGAGGTCCGACACCCGGTAGTTCGCACCGGTCGGCCCCGCGGTCATGTTCCACGCGTAGGCCAGGTTCGCCCGCGTCATCTCGGCGAAGTTCGCCGTGCACTTGATGTCGCGGTCCGTGAGCCGCGCGCCGAGCTTGTCGACGAGCTGGTCACCGGTGAGCGGCGTCCACGTCGGCGCGATGTTGAGGTTCGTCCCGCCGAGCGTGATGCCCGTGTCGTACCAGGCCGACGCGGCCGGAGCGAGGTTGATGTCCGCCAGCGCGGGCTCGTAGGACAGCGTCGGGTCGAACGCGAGACGGTAGATGTAGAGCCGGGCAGGACCCATCACCAGGTTTCCCGGCTGGAGGCCAAAGGTATCGGCCATGATCGCTCCAAAGAGGACTGTGGGCCGTTCGGCCCGGAAGGTTGATTGCCAGTCCCCTCACGGGGTGCTCTTGGCGACCGGAACCCAGTTCACGACCAGGTCCAGGGCGTACACGGCGTAGTCGCCGAAGTCGCCGTACGCCCGCCTCGGTTTCCCGAGGACGTAGGCCGTCTTCACGACGGCGTTCTCACTGCACGCGGGCAAAGGCACGAACCACGGCTCCCGCCGGTAGGTTCCCGCCTGCACGCTCAGCGCGAGATTCCGCGCCTTGTTCCACGGTGGCGCGTCCGTGCCCGGCGTGGTCGCCCACCCGCGCACGTCCATCACCGGCGACTCCAGCCGGAACTCCGGCACCGTCGAACCGCCGGCCACCGCCACGGTCACGAACCCCGAGGCCGCCCAGCTGCCTGCGTCGCGCGGCAGGGCCTCCCCGACCATCCCGGCGGAGAAACCGTTGAGCTGCGCCAGCCACGCCGTCGTCACCACCTCGTCGGAGGCATAGATGAACGGGGCCGTCATCAGCCACCCCGCCTGCGGTAGAGCGCCGGACGCAGGTAGGGCTGCGGCGGCACCACGTCGCCGGTGAAGACGGTCTCGCCGTCCGGCCCGGCATAGGCGACCCGGTGACCTTCCTCGACGTACAGGGCGTAGTTCAGCTCCGAGCCGATCCGTGCCGTGTCACCGTGGATCTCAGCCGACAGCGACTCGCGCAGGTGCCCGGTGTCGACCGGGACGAGCCGCTTGGCGTCGTCGAGGACTTCCCCGACGAGCTGAGAGAACAGGCCACGCACGTCGGCGGCGATCTGCTCCCGCCAATCCGGGACCTCGCGGTACTCCGCCACGGCTCACCCCCCGTCGTCGCCGACCCGCTTGAGGTCCAGTTGCACGTCCGGCACACGGCCTGCCGTGCGCGGACGCGTGACGTTCTGCACGAAGTACAGGACGCCGTGCGTGTCGTCCCTGAGCCGGTCGCCGGTGAGAATGTCCGTTGTGGACGGAAGCGCCGCCTTCGCGACGCGGACCACGCGGGCGGTCTGCGTTGCCGGGTCCCAGACCCGGGAGTCCCGTTCCTCGATCGCGGCCAGCACGCCGCTGGCGGCCGGAGTGAGATTGTTCGGCACCGGGTCGCCGAAGTCCGACGGCGTGGTGCCCCGGTAGATCGACGCCCGGCACGTCGCCCGCGCCCACATCAGAGCCTCCACCACGTGCCGGGGTCATCTCCGTCGTCGCCGTAGACGGCACGACGACGATCGACCTCCTCGGAAGGCGCGCGGACGTGCAGCGAACCCGAGCCGAGCCAGGACACCCGCCGCAGCGCCTGCGCCGCGTGCGGAGCCAGGGTCAACCAGGTCTCGGTGCCCTGCGTCGACTGACCGCCGCCGGTGGACGTGATGTCCTGCCGCTCAAACTGGTCAGGCTGCGCCGGTTGCCACGCGGCCTGATAGGCGACGGCGAGCTTCAACCAGTACTGGTCCCGGGCGCCGATCCGCTCGGCGTCCATCGGCAACCGCCCGGCGTAGGTGTCGATCACCGCCTGCGCCGACAAGAGCTCGCCCTCGTCGACCGTGGCCTTGGCGTAGGTGAGCACGTCGGCCACAGTGGCCCAGGTGTCCGGCATGGCCCGCTCCCTCCCGGCCGGGGCCGCGCAGCACGCCACACGGCCCCGTCACGTCGTCGATCAGCCGATGACCTGCATGGAGAACGCGCCGGGCGCACCGACCGCGAACGCCTTGCGGGCGCGGAAGTACAGGACGTTCTCGTCGGTGTCGACGCCGATGCCGGTTTCGGCGTCCTGGAAGTTGACCGCCAGCGGGTTGCGGTCGCCGACCTGGAGGTACTGCCGGTTGCCGTACACGATGAACGGCTTACCCGTCGGCGCCTGCGACCCGGCCGCGCTGGTCTTGCAGCCCATCGACCACTGGAGGTCGTAGCCGAACAGCTTCGGCGTGCCGCCCTGGCCACCGCCCGCGGTGCCGTTGGACGACTCGTTCAGGATCGGCGACCCCGAGTTGTCCTTGATCCCGCGCAGGATCTGCTTGAAGGCCGGGTGCGCGATGACGACGGTCTCGGCCTCGTCGAAGTAGTCGCCCTGCTCGTACACGCCGAGGGCGGCCGACAGGTTGTCGTAGGTCGCGGCGGTGGCACCGGTCGACAGGTTGGCGCCACCGGTGTAACCGGTGACCGTGTCGTTCTGCGTGAGGATGTAGTACAGCGAGTCGAACAGCCAGCCGCTGGTGCCCTTCGCCGCCGTGATGCCCAGGCAGACGTTGTCGAACAGCTTCGCGTACGAGGTGCCCGCGTCGACGCTCTTGGCGTCCACGATGGACGCCAGCGAGTCGGACATGTCCTCCTCGGCGATGGTGACCTTGCCACCGATCTTGTCCGAGGACAGCAGCACCGAGTCGTTGGGCGAGCTGTCGGCCGGAGCCGAGGTGGACTTCGCCCAGCGGCCGAGCACGACGCCACCGGAACGCGGCGTGTACTTCGTGTTCGAGCCCATCGGCACGTGGTGGCCGAAGCGCTCCACGGCCGAGGTCTGCTGGACCTTCTGGATGACCTCGGGGTTGGTCTCGATCGGGATCCAGCCCGCCCCGGTGAAAGCGACAGCCATGATGGCTCTCCGTTTCTATTGGGATAAAAGGGAAAGTCACCGCTTCCCCGTCACGGGTGCGGTTGGACGCCCTCACGGGCTGCTCGTGGTGCAGGGGTGGCGAGCTGGATCAGCCGCCGTAGCGAGCGGCGATGATCTCGCCCGCCGTCTTCTCGGTGGCGGCCGTGGTCTTACCGCCGGGGGTGAGCTTCGCGGGGCGCGGCTTCTCGCCTTCGCCCTCGGCCTTGAAGAACTCGGGGTACTCGGCCTTGACGCGCTTCACTTCGGCGTCCAGGCCGGTGATCTCGCCCTTGTCGTCGATGTCCAGCTTGGACACGTCGAGCAGACCGGCCAAGGCGGCCACGCGGTCCGTCTTGGCGTCGGCTTCGAGCAGGGCAGATTTCGCCAAGGCCTTGATCGCGGTCGGCTTATAGAGCGCCGTGGCGGCCTCCAGCGCCTCCCGTTTCACCTTCTCGGCGTCGGTCTCGTTCTTCTGCTCCAGCTCCTTGAGCTTCACGCGGCGGCCGGCGGATTCGGCGTTGACGCGGGACAGCTCGGCCTGGTGGGCCTCCCACTCGGCCTTCGTCGGCGGCTTCCACTCCGGGGCCGGAGCGGGCGCGGGGGCGGGCGCCGGGTCTGTCGTGGGGGCAGGGGTGGGGTCGTCAGCCATCTCGGCTTCCTCTCGTGAATGCCCGCCAGCGGGCTACCGGGTGAACCGGCCGCGTTTCACGGCCCGCTCGGCCCGCGTCTTCACCGACGCGGGCACCCGCCACCCCGAGGGCGCGGGCGAGTTCTTGCCGGACCCGATCCGGGCCAGCAACCGATCAGCGGCGGCCAGGCGCACGTTTTCCGACTCGGTCGGAAGCGCGTCGCCGCGCAGGATCGACCGCTCGGCCTCACGCCGGAGCGCGGCCGGGAGGTCGAACGCGGCAGAGGACTGAGCCGCCGCAGCGGCCTTGCGTGCGGCGTCGACCGCCGCCTGGTCGCCGTTCGCCTGTGCGTTCTTGATGGCCTGCGCCCAGTCGTGGGTCACGGCTCGCGAGGCGGTCTCGTCGTGGCCGAGCCAGGGCGAGACCCGGCACCGGCAGTACGGATGCCGGGGTGGCCGCTCCAGTTCAGTGTCGACGAGGTCACCGGCGGCGTTGTACGCCTTCGGCTGGTACGCCTTGGCTCCGAAGGTCAGCCGCCAATCGAAGACGTCGCCGGGCTCGACGACCTGGCCGGACAGCGCGAGGCACGACACGCACGCGTCCCGCTCGGCGATCCACACCAGACGTCCACCGACGTGCTCAGCGGCGGCGGCCAGGCCCTCGTTCAGCTCGTCGTTGGTGACGGTGCGCGCCGTGCGTTCGACGATGTTCCCGGCCTGGTCGGCGACGGCCAGCTGCCGGTTGATCGTCTTGAAGCTGCCACGCCTCAGCGCCTCGACGAGATCGGCCGCCTGCGCCAGCTTCACGTGCGCCGCCACCGCGGCTTCGTCGATGTGCCGCCGCGTCTCCTCGCGGATGGCGCTGCCGAGATCCCGCTGTTGCACATCCGCCTCGATCAAGCCCTGCGAGACGCCGAGCACCCGGGCCCGCTGCGCGAAGTCGAGCAGCACGGGCGCCGGGTCGATCTCCACCGCTCGGATACGGTCGGCCAACTCGGCGACGTACGCGTCGAACTCATCGCCGGACCGCAGGCCGCGCGGCGCACCGAATCGCTTCGACCACACCACGTGCGCCCACGAGAGCGCTGCCTTCAACGCGTCCCGCACCGGTCCGGCGGCAGCCAGAACCGCCGCGTCCTCCAGTGCCAGAGCCTCGCCGTCGTGTTCGACGATGACCGCCGGGATGACGCTAGCCGGAGCCGTCATCGTCCGGGCCTGTCACGTCGCCGACCAGCTTCGTGATCACCTGCTGAACCGTCGCCTGGTCCATCAGCCCTGCCGCGACCGCCGAGGCGAAGTCGCCAACGGCGTCGCCGAGCTGGGCGAGCAACGCGATCCGTTGCGGCAGGCCGCCGTCGCCGTCGTCCATCCATCGCTTCACGTCGTCGGGCTTGTAGCCCAGCTCCGTCAGCGACTGATCGACCGGCACGCCGATCTCCTGCTTCTGCTTGGCCTGCGCCAACTTCGTGGTCTCGTCCGTCGACTCGATCGGCGCCCACGCCAACGTCACCGGCGCATCGTCGTGGCCGAGGATCTTGAGCACGAACCGGTAGAACGCCCGCCACGTCGGATCGAACGCGGTCTTCCGACGGCCGGACTTGTTGTCCAGCGGCTCATTCGCCGTCTTCAGCGACTCGCCGCTGGGGATCTGGCCGGTGCGGTCGAACAGGTGCAGCGGCGTCTTGGACACCACCGAGCCCTCACGCAGGTACGCGACGCGCGGGTCGAGGAACACGGCTGCGGTGGTCGGCTCCAGCTGCTTGACGTCGCGGTAGCCCTCCATGTCCCAGAACGACCCGGGTTCGCTGGAGAGCTTCGACTTCCGGTCGCCGGTCGTCGAGCTGGTGCGCTGCCCGTCCGGGCTGGCGAGGAACTCGTCCTCGTCGAGGTCGTCGACCGGGGACGGACCAGGCTTTCCGGCGTCGCGAAGACCGAGCCGCTGTGGGAGCGTGTTGAAGTCCACGCCCGCCATGTGGCTGATCTCCAGCTTCAGCAGCTTGTTCTGCGTGCCGTAGAAGCACTTGTGCTCCGGTGTGCCGTATTCGCCCGGCAGGCCGGTGCCGTGGAAGTGGAAGACCGGGAAGCCGTACGGGTTGTCCTCGACGGCGTCGCGGTCCTCGGCTTCGTAGGGCACGAAGTCGCCCGCCCGGCTCGACCGCGCGCCTTTCGAGATGAAGTGCTCGATCCGGTTGTCGTACAGCAGATCCACCCTCGTGCGCTTGGCGCCGAGCGGTGTCTTGACGGTCCACTTCTGGATCGCGACCCGAGGCGTGCCCGGCTGGTCCTCGTCGTAGAGCACGCGCATGGCCTTCGGCGAGTGGACCGAGACCAGCACCTTGCCCGGCACGGGTTCACCGGCCACGTCCAGCACCGGCCAGGCCGACAGGTACGAGTCCCCGAGCTGGAGCGCCCGGCGCATCACCGCCGGCCGAACCTGCGCCATGTTGTTCGCCTCGTCGACGTCGGTGATCAGGTTCGTGCGCGCCTCGGTGTCGCTGGTGATCGCCTCGATGGTGAGCTTGTCCGCGACCGCGTCGATCACGACGTCGCCCATGAGCGTCTCGAAACTGATGCCCTGGTTGTGCAGCAAGCGCCGCACACGGCGGGACGTGAACACCTCTTCGACCGGGCCATCGGAGTACGCCTTGGCCGTGTCGTAGCCGTCCTCGGCGCCGCGCATCGCCTCCAGGGCGTCATCGAGATCGCTGTTCATGCCGCCCCCTCACGCACGCTCGCCCGCTGCGGCGGGGCATCGGTTTTCAGGAACACCTCGACCCCGGTGCCGACGGCATCGACGAGGTCGTCGTGCGCGTCGAGCGGGAACTTCAGCATCTGGGCTTCGAGGCGGTGCAAGCGTTTCTCGTGGAAGACGCGGCCGCGCTGGTACTTCGCCAGCAGTGATCCGGCGCGGACTTCCTTCGGACGGTCCTGGTGGACGGTGCGGACCTGGACCGGCAGGTCGTGCAGGATGGCCAGCCACGTGTCGCCGCCCTGGTTCGTTTCGACGACCACGCCGGTGATGTCCGGGTACTCGTTCAGGATCTCCAGCACGCGCAGGCGCAGCTTCTCCCCCGGCGGGATCTTCACCTGCTGGGCGAACCGCACCACGCACACGCGATCCGGGCCGGGCAGCGTCGCGCCGATCACCGCCAGGGCGGTGAAGTCGCTCTTCGCCTTCGTCGTCACGGCCGGGTCGATCGACAGCAGCTGCCGCACGATCGGCAGATCCGCGCGGTAGGCGAAGTCGTCGCCGGACCAGAACGCGGTGTCTGCGGCCATCGGGTCGTTGCGCATCTGCGATTGGAAGGACCGGGTGTGCCGGACCGTGTTGATCCACGCCATCGTCCAGCGCTCAGGCCACAGGCTGCGCTCGGTGCCGTCCTCGCCGGTTTGGATGATGTCGTAATAGCGCGGCATGAACCGCTCGTCGTCGACCCAGTCCGGGTAGGTCTCGCCGCGCTGTTTCGCCGCGATGTCGTCGATGATCGCGCCGGGGATGGCTACGGTGCCCGCCATCGTGACCGAGGCGAGGTTGTTCATCGGCAGGATGCCCGACGTGATCGTCTTGAGCCGGGAGTCCTTCTGTGTCGGACTGTAGTTACCTTCGGTGCCTTCGACGTCGTCCAGGATCAGGTGATCCGGCCGCCGTGTGCCGATCTTCAGGCCGAGCACCTGCGAGTCGATGCCGCGCGCGGTGAACACGAAGCCCGAGGCGGCGACGTACATGTGCTGGCTGTCGGACACCGTTGTGCCGGACGGCCGCCGGGCCGGGGTGCACAGCTTCGGGAAGTCCGACCGCAGCAGTGCGTTGTTCTCTAGCTCGCGTTTGAACGAGCCGAGGTGGTCGGTGGCCTGGGTGTCGCTGTTCGCGAACGCGGCGACGAACTTGCGGTGGCCGTGCGCGGCGAGCCACATCGGGATGATCAGGAACCACCACGTGCTCTTGCCGAGTCCGCGCGGCGCGATGATCGCGTCCCGCAGGGCGCCGGGCTCGAAGGTGCTGATCGGCGCGACGTAGCGCTGCGCTAGCTCGCACCATTCGAGGTGGGCTTCGCTGAACGTGATGTTCTCGCCGGTCTCCTGTGCCCGCAGATGGTGCGGCAGGTAGAGCACGGCGAACAGCAGCGGGTCCAGCTCGGTCAGGACCCGGCGGCCCTCGGGCAGCGCCAGCAGCCGCTCGTCGAGGCTGGCCAGGTGGGCGTCGAGGTCGAACATCGCTCACCACCCGTAACGGATCAAGGCGTGCGACCGACCTATCAACACCAACCCCAGGAGGAGCCCAGATGGCATTCGAGGTACGCGACGGCAAGACCACTTACACGTTCGAAGTTGCGACCATGACGCGCGTCCACGACGGACACCTGTTCGTTTACAACCAGGCCAATGACGCGATCGCGACATTCGCACCCGGCCAGTGGACGAATACCAGCAGAGTCGGCACAGCCGAGATCAAGAAGCCGGGCGTTGCTGTTGGCTAAGGGGTAGATACCCTCCGCGTCCTGCCCGTGCGCGGGCCGTGACCGAGGGCTCTACCCAACTCCGCCGGGCAGCCGGTCAACCCCAGGTTTCGGCGAACAGCCGGACGTTCGGGTTCTCCTGCGACAGGTCGTGGTGCGTTTCGGGGTGCCAGAACTGGATCAGGGGCGTGCCGGGGTACGTCTGCGGCGCCGTGCGGGGCACGTCGCGTTGCAGCCGGTACCAGAGGTCGACGTCCTCGTAAGCCCAGCCCTCGTACCGCTCGTCGAAGCCGCGGACCTTCTCGAAGGTGGCGCGGGTGAAGGCGATCGGGCCGACACACGGCGAGGCGAACATGTCCGGGTTCGGAATGCCGGGCTTGAGACCGGCCTCGATCCACCTCTTGGTGGACTCCTCGCCTGCCGACGTACCCCGGTCGAACAAGAGCGTCCACGGCTGGGCGTCCAGCTCGGCCGCCGCCCATGCCACTGTCGCGGGACACGGCAGCATGTCCGCACCAAAGCACACGAACCGGTCGTACTCGGCCGGGGCGAGCCGGACAGCGTTGTTGATCGCGCGTGATACGGAGAACTTCCCGCGAGCCGCGAAAGCCGGGTCGGCGGCCACGATCAGGTCGCAGCCGGTGCGCTCCCATTCGAAGCGGAGCCGACGCCACACGCCTTCGCGGATCACGCCAGCGTCACCAGCTGGGCGTCCAAAAGGAACGACAACAGCAACACCCATGGACCCGCCCTCCAGAATTTCGCAGCGCTGGAGGGCAGCCCCACAGGCTCAGTCGTCCGACTTCTCGTATTTACGTGGACCGACCTTGCGGAAGTAGCCGTCGCAGGCGTTGCACTTCCACAGGTTGGGTTGCTCTTCGATCGAAATGTCTGTCAGTTCGCCTTCGTGGCATACAGGGCAGATATCCATGCGAACAACGCTATGGCCGATTCTCGGCAAAAGCACCGTATGTATGCGGAGACGTGATCCATAGCGTCAGCCGCCCGAGTAGGCCGTCTCCCAGCGATGCACATTGGCTTCGATGGTTCGGCCGGCGGCCCACTCGCGCGCCTCTTTGCCGAGGTGCTCCCGCGCCTCGACGTTGTCGACGAGGTACCGCAGGTGCTCGGTCCAGTCGCTGGCCTTGCTGGCTAGGTGCGCGACCGGGTCGGCGTAGCCCTTGAGCACGCGGTAGGGCGAGCCGTGCCAGCCAGACACGACGGCCGGGATGCCAAGCGCGGACATCTCCACGAGCGCCAGGTCCGACTTCGCTTCGTTGAAGATCGACGGCCGTAGCGGGATCACGGCCAGGTCGAAGTCGACGGCGCGCAGGAAGTCGCCGACGGCTTCGTGCCAGCCGGTCCACCGGGTTCGGCTGTGGTTGCTGGCCGCCCGGGACGTGTAGTCGGCGCCCATGCAGTGCAGTTCGACGCGGCCTCGGTACACCGGGTGCTGAAGGAAGGCACGCAGCGGCCGGGCCAGCTCGCCGAAGTCGCGGTTGTGCGAGAGCCCGCCGCGCCAGCCGATCGTCAGCAGCTCAGGGTCCGGGGCCGATGGCTTCTCGTGGTCGAGCAGCCAGCCCGGCACCTGGTTCGGAAGCACGTGTATCTCGGCGGTCATGTTGACCGAGGCCGCGTAGTCGGCCAGCCGGTCCGTGGTCACCGTGATCACGTCGGCCATCGCCATATTCTCGTGGTAGCGCTCGACGGTCTCGGCGTCGTAGAAGTGCGCGGCTTGCCGGTTGGACGGGTCCACGGCGGACAAGAGGTCGTCGGTCTCAAAGACGAGCTTCGTGTGCCCAGCACGGGCGAGCTTCCGCCAGGTGACCGAGGCGGCCTCGTTGCACACACGCTGCCCAACGACCACATCGCACTCCCCGGCGTGCACCTCGGCGGGGACCACGCGGCCGTCGGCCATCACGTCGTGGCCGCGGTTCGCCAGCTCGGAGCCGGGCAGCAGGGCACGGTAGAAGCCGCAGCCAGAGTAGTCGGCGAGCCAGTAGAAAATCCGCATCGAACCTCCTTGGGTGCGCGATACTTCGCGGCATGAAGTTCGGAAAGGTCGATGTGCGCTACCTCGGCGGCGTGCTCGCGCTCGCGTTCATCTTGTTGATCATCATGAGTGTCGTGCTGAACCAAGGCGCCGACTGGTGGTCCGCCTGGGGCCAGTGGATTGGCGGCATCGGCTCGATCGGAGCTGCTGCCGTCGCCGTATGGATCGCAGTCGAGGGCTGGCGGCGAAGTGATCGAGAAGCCAAGGAGAAGGAAGAACGTGAACTGGCGCTCAAAGTCGCGCTCTGGGTCGAACAGGTACCCGACTTTCCGGGCCGAACGGATCCAACGTCAAGACCCGAGTTCGTTCTGAAGTACATCAACGGCGGCGGCATGCCGATCTACCAGGCTGAGGCGACGGTGACGTTCCCCCACGGCCCAGCCCCGTACATCGACGCCCAGTTGATGCTGCGGCCAACCACTACCCCGGAGAACTTTGCACGCGACCCTCGGACCTTCAACGAAATCCTGCTGGCCGCACTGTTCAGGGAGCGGGACCTACTCCGAGCCCAGCTGACTCGTGATGGGTTGGACGACATGCCCGCAGGCATCACGCCGATCTTGCTTGATGAGCGCTACGTCGACGCGGCCATGTTGATGCTTATCAACGCGGCTTCGATCACGTTCACTTTCACTGACGCCAACAGGGTCCGCTGGGTTCGCGAGCCGGACGGCAGGCTTCACCACGAGACAACTCCGAATGACAGTGGCTTTTTACCCAGCCTCAACTGATCTCACCGCGCCGGGCCTCGTTCCGCTCCCGCGCCTGCCGCAGCAGCTCGGCCACGTCGGCCGGCACTTCGGTCACAACGGCGTTGAGGTTGCCCTCGACCTTCTGCGGCGCATCGGCACCGGTGAGCTTGGCCAGCCGCTCGTCGAGCTTGATCAGCCGGTCCACGGTGGACAAGCGGAGCCCGTAGTCCCGGACGAACTCCCCGGTCTCGGGGTCGCGGACGACGTCGCCGTCTTTGCCCGCGGTGACCGGGGCCGGGTCGACGTTGAGCAACTCGCCGACCTTGAGGCGCAGCGCGTTCGTGCGCTCGATCAGGATCGTGCGGTACTGCTCCGCGACGGGGCCGACGCGTTCGGCGGCCTCCAGTTCGATCAACTTCCGCACAGTCTCGTGCGAGACCCGCTCACCCTCGGCGGTCATGATCGCCGCGACGGCGCGCAGGCTGTGACCTTCCAGCGACAACTCGAAGGCACGCACCTGGCGTTCGGCATGTGCTGCGACAGCACCCGAGGCTTGGTGATTCGTTCCGCCGCTCGGCATCGCGATCACCTCCTGGACAAGAAGGAACCCCCGAACACCGACGCGTTCGGGGGCTTTCTCGGGCCGTCGTCTCGCCGTTCCAGCAACCCCCGAGCGAGCAACTGGGATCTTCGGGCACGACGGTGCCTGCTTTGTAACGTACGCGATCGACTCCACTAAAGCAACTTCGGTCGCATTAGGAAGCGCCCACCTCGTCGATCAACGCCAGGACGTCCACGAGCCGATAGCGTCCGTACTCATCGGCGCCGATTCGCCCCCGGTGCCGCCAAACCCGCACGCGGCCAGCCGACACCGGGGTACCCCAGGTACGCGTCTCCCGCTCGATCTCGGCGGGCGTGAGCCACGTGGTCTCGACGTACTCCCGAGCAGCAGCAACAGATTCCGCACGGTTCATCCACTCGCCGCAGCCGCCGCACTGCGCGGCCACGCGGTCGAACTCGCACGCGACCGGCACACCGCACTCGCAGAGGCCGAGCGGCACACGCAACGGCCGCTCGATCCGCGCCATGGCTGCCGCCACCAAGTCGACATACTCCGAACCGGCCGCCCCGACGAGCGCGTCGCGCAGCGCCAGCGCGTCCAGGTCGATCGGCGGTGCCGAGCCGAAGCCGCCCTTCGTCGGGATCGCACCCGGCCGGGAGGTCACCGCCTGGCGGGCGACGACGTGGTCCAGCAACTCCATCAACTCGGACATCGTGACCTCCTGACCTGCACGAACATCGCAAGATCAGGGTAACCGATGTTCTCGTTTAGACGGTTACGTCAAGGGGCCAGTGTCAACGGCCCTGTTCGAGCGCTTGAAACGCTCGGCCGGGCGAGAACGACCACTGTGCACATATGCGTGACCACAAGGGAGCCTCGGGATGATCGAACTTTTCGGCGGTAGCGTCGGCGTCGCCCTCAAAGTGGACCGGAACGTGAGCTATGGAGAGGCCGAAGCCGCACTGAAACGGCACGGCTTCAAGTCCTACCTCGTTGATCGGACCGCCACCGGCGACAGCCGCACGGAACTCCACCTGAACACCTTCATCCCTTCCGGTGAGATCACAGCAGACGGGGTGCCGGCCGTGGACGCCGCCGACGCACTCCGTCGCCTGGCCGCGGTTGTCGACGACCTCGACAAGGGCGGCGCGTAGGAGGTGCACGGCTGTGCACGGCTGTGCACGGGTTGAGACAGCTATCCGTGCACCGTGTTTGCCCAGCTCAGGACACAGATCGACGCGAAGGTGCACGGGTGCACGGGCTTTTTCTACATAACGCGTAAGGAGTGGGGTGTGTATTACGTGGGGGAAGTAGTTTTCGCCAAAATCCCGTGCACCCGTGCACCTTCCCCTCGTGCGCCCTCTGACCAGCAAAAAGGGTGCACGAGTCTCCTGTGGAGACCCGTGCACCCTTCCGTGCACCCGTGCACCTCTCAGATGGCGATGCTCTCGGCGGCGGCGCTGAGCCGCAGTCCTGTGCGTAGCCGTCGGCGCTTGTTCTTCGTGCCGCCGAACGCGGTGCCGTAGCCGCGCGCGCTGAGGCCCTTACCGAAGGCGATCTTGGAACCGGTGTCGGCGTCGGGGATCTTGGCGTCGCGCGCCCACGACGTGTACCTGCTCCACAGGTCGGCCGCGTCGGCGCTGTAGTCCTCGCCCGCTTCGGTCTCCTCGGCCAGCCACGTGTCGAGCACACTCAGGTCGCTGCGGAGGGCGGCGGCGGCTTTCTGTGCCGCGAGGGGCGGTTCGAGTCCTTCGGTGCGATACAGCGCCCAGCCTCGCGCGAGCCACGCGAGGATGGCCGGGCCTTCGTCGCGCACCATCTTCTCGGCGAGCCCAGCGTGTTCGCGGTCCTGCGGGATGACCACGTCGAAGGGGACGACAACGATGCGCCGGTAGAGCGCGGTGTCGGCACCAGTGACGGTGGGAGCGGCGTTGGTTGCGATCCAGGGCGTGAACGCGGGCTTCCGCGAGACGAAGACCGAGCTGTGTAATGCCCGCGCCCGCTGCGTGTCGTGCCCGGTCAAGGTCTTGATCTCATCACCGTGGATCTTCCAGCGACTCGACGTTTCGCTTGCATGCACGAAGCGCTTGGGCAGCGCCTCCAGCAGATCCGGCCGCGCGGACTCCTCCTGTTTGGACGCGAACAGCGAGAGTTTGAAGTCGGCGGCGTGGTCGCCGAGAACGGCGCCGATCGTTTCGACGAACGTGCTTTTCCCGGTCGAGGTGTCGCCGAGCAGGAAGACGAGCAGCCGCCGGTCGTTCGCGCCGAAGAGGGAGTATCCGGCGAGCTTCTGAAGGTACTGCCGCATTTCCGGGTCCGGTTGGACGCGCGCGAGGAAGGCGTCCCACTGCATCGACGGCGCACCGGGTTCGTACTCGGTGGGCGCGACGAGCGTGGCGCGGTCGGCGCGGCGGTGTTCGCGGAACTGGACGGTGTCGCCGAGCACGAGGGTGCCGTTGGAGACGGCCAGGAGGTCGGCCCGCTGGTCGAAGTCGTTTGGGTCGGCGGCGAGTCCTTCGCTCCGCGCGAGCGTGGCGGCGGCGCTGATCTTGCTGGCGCCCTGTGCCGCGTGAGCGAACTTGGCTGCCGCCGTGACCTTCTTTTCCGCCAACTTCGTCGCCTTCTCGTCGTCCGCAGCAGCGAGTTCACGCTCAGCACGGGTCACTTCGTGGCCGAGGCGGCGGACGGTGGCGATGACGGCCGCCTGCGCGACCTGGTCGCCGTCGCCGGTTCGCCACCGCGTGCCGTCCCAGCCGACCCACCCGCCGAGCCCTCGGCACCACGCGAGGTCCGCGGAATGTTGGTCGGCGACGCGTTCGGCCAAGCCGAGGTCGGTGTACGCACGTCCCGAGTCGAGCGACTTCTTCGCCACGGCGAAGCGGCCCTCGGCCCGGTCTGGGTGCGCCAGCGCGGCCAGTGTCCGCCATGCGTCCTCCGGGACGCCGTGGACGCGCAGGTGCTCCAGGAACCGCCGCAGCGGCACGCACAGCACGTCGAGCAGGGCGAGCTGGTCGGCGAGGTCGATGCGCGCGGCGGGCTTCGTGAGCCGCGAGTACTCGGGATAACTAGCCGCGTTGACGGCGGCGATCCATTCTTCCCGGGTAGCCATCACGCGCCACCGCCGATCCACCGGTCGCCGTGCTGCGCAGAGACCCGCATCCACGCGGTTAACCGCTGCCCACACGCCAGCCGGTACGCGAATTCCATCGCACGGTTCGCGTTGCCGACCATGTCGAGGTACGCGCCTTGGAGGGCTTCTGTCGTGAGGTCGGGGTTCTCGGCCAGGAGGTCGTCGACCTCGTGAGACAGGACCGGGCGCTCGTAGTCGTAATAGCCGAGCTGGGCGTACGTGCGATAGTCCGCGATCAACGTGTCCCGGATAAGGACACCCCGGGCACACCGATCGTGGTGGAACCCGATGATGCGACGGCGCTGTTCTCTCTCCCGCACACATCCGGTGCACGCCGAAGACCCGTTTTCACTGCGCTGCTTCCCTGCTGGGTGACGTGCCACGGCGGCCTCAATTTCCTGGTCGAGCGGTCCACCGACAAGGCGCAATGCGCTAAACTGGCGACGGCTGCTGTTAGTAGTTCCGACGCCGCCCCGGATTCGAGCCGGGGCGGCGTTCTTTTCGTCGGTCACCGGGCGCCACCCTTCAAGATCGATGCAAGTTTTGCTTTTTGCGCCGCCGAGAGGGGCGGTGCGGCAGCGAGGACTTCGGCGATGCGCGCAGCTAGCCGGTCCTTGACTTCTTCGGGTAGCTGGGTCATCCCGCCTTAGCTCGTTTTAACGCTGCGGCAGCGGCCTTGCGGCCTATCTCGACGTAGTGGTCGTGCCGCCGCTGTTCGACGAGCACGGCCAGTTCCTCGGCGTCAAGCAGGCCTTCCGGGTCGATCTCGCGGGCAAACCGGCGGCGGAGGCCGTCCTGAACGGCGGCACCGTGCGCACGGCGTTCTCGCGGCCCGGCGTTGTCCCAGCGCCGACGGGCTAACGCACGCGCTGCGCTACTGGCGTTTTCAGACATGAGCAGGCACCATTTCGAATAGGTGGTTTCCCGGCCGCGTTCGCCGGTTGAGGATGACTCCACGCTAATGCGGATTCAGTAACGCGCGCAAGCCTCTATTACCGCTAGTCAGAGCCTAGCCGCCCCGAGAACGGCTAATCAATTGGCTATTCAATAGCCAACCCGAAAGCGGCTCGAAAATTTTGACCAGCACGTTTACGAACCCGGGCAAGAAAAAGGGCCATTCCCAACGGGAACGGCCCTTGTTTGCGCGACGAAATCGTTACCTGGCCTCGTGGTGCCAGCGGAAGTCCAGCGCCGCCGGGTCGCGCCATTTTCCACGCCCCGTCGGCAGGATCACCGGCACGCCGAGCACACGGACCACCTCGCGCCGCTGCGGCACCGTCAGCCGCTCCCACCGGTCCCGCGCGCCCGGCCCGGCCACCTGGGCGAGCAGCGGGGACGCGGCGGCCGCGTGCTGCTCAGCACGCCGTTCAGCGGCCCGGATCAGCGGGATCAACTCCTTCTCGATGCGAGCGACACCCTCGTCTGAAATCTCGCCGCGCGCGCCCCGGCTATAAAACGTCTCCAGGCGCGCCTGCAAGACCGCGGCCTCCTGCCGTGCCGCGCTGGCCTGCCCGCTCTCGTCTGGCACGAGCAGCTCCAGGGCGTCCTCACGCTCCAGTCGGCCGAGGACAACCTCTGTGACGAAGTGATCGACGAGCGCCTGCTCGCGCGCGACGCAGAACGCCCGTTCACAGGCATAGCTCGGGGTGCGGCGGTTCTTGATGCGGCGGCAGCGGGCTCCGCACATCTCGCCGCCCTCCAGTGTCTTGCCGCATCGCGCGATATTTACCAAGAGATGTTTCGTCGAGCCGTCGGCGTAGCTTTTCCGACTCGGGTCGCACAGCTTCGCGACAAGTAGATCGAGCATTTCGCGGGATTTCTCGCGCGCCTTCTCTGGGTCGTCGTCCTGGACCAGGATGGCCGGCCACTGAGCCTCTACGCCTGCCGCGATCTGGTTATTGTGGACCCGAAATGCCGCGTTCGTCGGGTTGATCACTGTGCGACGAACGCGAATCCCGTCCCACTCGGCTCCCTCGGGGAAGGCCTTCGTCGGCCTGGTGCGGATGCCGCGCGCGTTCAGGCTCTTCGCGATCGTCGCGAGAGGCTCCCCGTCCAGAGCCCGCTCGGCCATCTCCGCGACGATCGGCGCTGTCACTTCGTCCGCAACCCACGAGTCCAGCTTGCCGGTCTCTGGGTCGCGCATCGGGCGATAGCCGAACGGCGGCTTCCCCGTCGGACGCCCGGATGCGAGTGACGACCTGCTGCCGCGCTTTACGCGCTTGTGCGTTTTCCCGCTCTCCCGCACAGCAAGGGCCGCCTGGAGGTCCAGTTGGAACGCGTCCTCTTCGTCGGCGAGGTCGTAGACCCGGCCGCCGACGCCGATTTTGACCCCATTTTCCTCGCAGCTGGCGAACAATGCGGCGAAGACCCTGCGATCGCGGGATGCCCGGCTCAGCTCCCAGCACAGAAGCACGTCGATCTCACCGGCGTCGATCGACGCCATCGCCTGCTCCCAACCCGGCCGGGCCTTGGTGGCGAACTTCGAAGCACTGCGGCCGTCGTCGCGCTTCACCCAAACTGTGCGCCACGTGGGCTCCCGCGCGACCCACGCGTCGTTTTCGACCAGTTGGTCGTCCACGCTGCGCTCGTTCAGGTGGGAGGCCCGGCCGTATTGGCCGACGCGCACGAGGTCACTTGACATGTCGCATGTGTAGCACGAACAATGCCTCCGCTCACGGCCATCAGGTGGGACATGCCGGAGTCCGTGAACTCGCGTTCGACCCTCGGGGACAGGGTGCTCGTATCCCCCACGACCAGCCCGGGCACGAGACCGGCCTCCTCCTCCGGGAGTACGGCGCACAGCTCCCGGAGCCCGGCGCGCAGCGATTCCGCGGCTCGCTGCCACCAGGGCGACGGACCGAGGGCCGACGGCGGGCCTCGCACCGAGAGGACCGCGACCGTCAGCCCGGCCCCTTTCGACGGCGCGAGCCGCCCCGAGGCGGTGACCTGCTGCCCGGGCAACAGGTCCGTCCACCCCTCGGCGGGAGCGAGCAGGAGGATCCGGCCGGCCGAATCCACCACCCGCTCACCCGTCACCGCGGTGTCCACCGTCGCGGCGATGACCACCAGGCGGGTGCCTGCCCGGCGGTCGGCGTATCCGGCACCGCGGACCGGACGTGGCCGCTCGGTGACCACCACCCTCGTGGCGACGTCACTCCCCCGTGCGGCGGCGGCACGGAGGTCGTCGTGCTCGGCGGCCCGGATCCGCAGCGCCACCGGACCGGCGGTGAGCACGCCGACGACCGCCAGGGCACCCAGGCCCGCCACCCACCGGGACGCCGTCCGGCGGGCGCGGACACCGGCGGCGATCGCGAGCACCACGGCGGCCGCGCCGCAGAGCATCGTGATCCACCAGCCGCCCAGCAACCCGGAAAGAGTGCCGAGCCAGGCAGTCGTCGCGGCCGGTACCAGCCGCAAGTCCTGCCCTCGCCACGACGCGGTGTCCACTTCGGACGGATCGGCGGACGGGTTCATCCGACGGACACCAATTCCCGGACCTTCTTGAACTTGCTTTCGCCGATCCCTTCTACGTCACGGAGTTGCTCGACGCTGGTGAACCCACCATGCCCGGACCGCCAGTCGACGATGCGTTTCGCCATCACCTCGCCGACCCCGGGCAGGGTGTCGAGTTGCTCGGCCGTGGCCGAGTTCAGGTCGAGCTTCCCCGGTGGCGTCGCTGTGCCCGCCGCGGCGGGAACAGCGACGCCGACGGCCACCTGCTCGCCGTCGGTGAGCCGCCGGGCCAGATTCACTCCGGTCAGATCCGTTCCGGGCTGTGCCCCACCGGCCGCCGTGAGGGCATCGGCGACCCGTGCGCCCGGAGGAACCTTGACCAGGCCGGGTTTCAGAACCCGGCCGACGACACTGACCACCAGAGGCGCCTTGCCCGCCGCGGCGGGGACGTCTCCGGCGGCCTTCGCCGACGGCAGGGGCGGCGGGGTCTCCGCCCCCGGCCGGTGTCCGAACAAGGCGATCGCACCGGTCACGATCACGGCCACCGCGATCAGCACGGCCGCCACGGCGAACCACCGCCGGTTCACCGGGATCCCGTCCGCCGTGAACCGGGCGGGCACCCAGCGGCGGACGAGCCTGCCCGCGGGCGGGCCCTGGGTGGGCGACGACAGCTGCGCTGCCAGCCACGCCAGCCTGGCGTTGACGGAGGGTCCCGATGGACGGGCGGTTTGGTCGAACACGTGAACGACGCTACGGAGCGGGAGTGGCGGGCGGCAGTGGTGAATCCCGAGGCTGTGGACAAGTGGGGTGTTGTGGACAACCCGGCCGCGGCCGAGGCCTGTTCACCGGTTTCCGTCGGTGCGGTGTGGGAGGCTTGCCGGCTTTCAACCAGCTCGCTGGATCACGACGCCGAGCACGCCGGGGCCGGTGTGGGCCCCGATGACGGCGCCGATCTCCGAGACCACGCACCCGTCCGGGCAGTTGATGGATTCCTCGAGCCGGTTCGCCAGTTCGACGGCGCGCTCCGGGGAAGCCAGATGGTGGACGGCGATGTCGGCGAGTCCGCCTTCGGCCGCTTTCACGGCGAGTTCGACCAGCCGCGCCACCGCGCGATTCATCGTCCGTACCTTCTCCAACGGCTGGATCCGGCCTTCGGACATGTGGAGCACCGGTTTCACCGCGAGCGCCGTGCCGAGCAGGGCGGCCGCCGGGCCGATCCGCCCACCGCGGCGCAGGTATTCGAGGGTTTCGACGGCGAACAGGGTCTCCGAGCGGCCCACGGCGTCGACCGCGGCGGCCTCCACCTCGGCGGGGCCCGCCCCGTCCGCGGCGGCACTCGCCGCGCGCAGGGCGGCGAAGCCGAGTCCCATCGCGGTGCTGCGCGAATCGACCACGCGCACCTTGTCCGGCCCGACCTCCTGGGCCGCGAGCACCGCGGCCTCCCAGGTGCCGGACAGCTCCCGCGACAGGTGCACCGACACGACGGCGTCCGCCCCCTCGGCCAGCGCGGCCCGGAACTCCTTGACGAATTCGGCGGGCGTCGGCCGGGAGGTCGTCACCAAGCTGCGTTTGCCCAGCGCCTCGGCCAGGGCAGCGGGGCCCATTTCGAGGCCGTCGAGGAAGACGACGCCGTCCACGAGGACGTGCAGCGGGACCACCCGGATCCCGTTCCGTTCGGCGAAGCCTTCCGGCAGGTGGGCGGTGGAATCCGTGACTACGGCGACCGACACGGCAGTCAGCCTACGTTGCCGCGGGGCGGAGCACCGGGGCCATCAGGCGGGCCATTTCCGTGCCGACGGCGGCATGTCCCTCCCACCCCCAGTGCATTCCGTCCGGATTGCCCCGTCCGCTCAGCACATGCTCGCCGACGACGGCTTCGAGATCCAGCAGCGGGACGTCTGCGCGACGGCCCCAGCCGGCGAGGGCGGCGGCGGCACCGGCGCGGGCGGTGTGGACGCGGCCGTACGAGTCGGATCGGTGCACGGAGGGCAGCATGCCGAAGATCGGCAGCTCCGGTCGCAGCGTGCGCAAAGCTCCGACCGCGGTGTCGAGATACTGGACGGTGAGCTTCGACGGCAAGACCACCGGGCGGCCCCGGAGGGCGATCGCGAGCCGCGGCTGAGCGGCCAGATACGCCTTGCGCACCACGCGTCGCAGCGGGTCGGGCCGCAGGTAGCGGAGACCGGTGCGCAGGTAGGTGGGCAGCGGCGAGGGCAGGGTGTCCATGCTGCCGACGGCCAGCACGACGGCGTCGACGTGATGGAGATCGGCCCAGACACGCGGATCACCGATCAACGACCACCAGGCGTCACGGGCGGTCCAGCCGAACCCGGCGACGAGGTCCGCGTCGCCACCTAGCGCTTCGGCGGCGATGTTGGGCCACAGACGCGCGTCGTCGGCGGCGTGCGGGCCGTCCGGACCGTGGAAGCTGAGGGAATCGCCGAACACCAGCAGGCGCGGAGCCATGGATCAGCCGGTGATGCCCGCGTTGTAGGCGGCCAGCCGCCAGTTGCCGTCACGCCTGGTCAGTTCGACCCAGTGGCAGTTCGCGATCCCGCCCAGCGAAGGCCAGGACGGGACCGGCAGGCCGAGCAGTTTCGCGGTCAGCGCGATGATCAGGCCGCCGTGCGTGGCCAGCAGTACCGCGTCGCCGGCGTCGGAATTGGGCCGGTCCAGGTCCGCGACGACCTCCATCGCGCGTTCGGCGACGTCGACCCGCGACTCACCGCCGGGCGGTGCCCAGGTCGCGTCGACGCGCCAGCGCGCGCGTTCCCCCGGGTACTTCTCGTCGACCTGCTGGCCGGTGAAGCCCTGCCATTCACCCAGGTGGGTTTCCCGGAGGCGCTTGTCGATCCGCAACGGGACGCCGATGGCCTCAGTGAGCACGGTGGCCGTGTCGGTGGCCCGACGCAGATCCGAGGCGATCACCAGATCCGGAGAGAACCGGGCGAGCGCGGGTACGGCGAACCTGGCCTGGTTCCAGCCGACCGGTGTCAACGCGGAGTCCAGATGCCCCTGCATCCGGCCTGCCGCGTTGTAGTCGGTCTCGCCGTGGCGCCAGAGCACCAGCCGCCGCGGGCTCACGAGGCGCCTTGCGCGTCGGCGGGGTCCTCCTCGGCGGGTGTCTCCAGACCGGCGACCTCGATCCGCGGGCAGTCCTTCCAGAGCCGCTCGAGACCGTAGAAGGAGCGTTCCTCCTGGTGCTGGACGTGGATGACGACGTCGACGTAGTCCAGCAGGACCCAGCGGCCCTCACGGGCGCCTTCACGGCGGACGGGCTTGTGCCCGCCGAGCCGGAGCTGCTCCTCGACGTTGTCGACGATGGCGCCGACCTGGCGCTCGTTGGGCGCGGACGCGATGACGAAGGCGTCGGTGATGACCAGCTGGTCGGACACGTCCAGCACGACCACGTCGCTCGCCTTCTTGTCCGCCGCCGCATGGGCGGCCGCTACGGCCAGCTCTCGTGCCTCGGACGTGGCTGTCACAGTTCTCCTCAAACAGATGGCTTTACTCGCGGGTGCGCCCGACGAGGGTACCCGGTCACGAACCCCGGTCTTTCCGATAGAGGTCCTTTTTGGCGATGTAGCGCACCACACCGTCGGGGACGAGGTACCAGACGGGCTCCCCGCCTTCGACGCGCTCGCGGCACGCCGTGGACGAGATCGCCATCGCGGTCACCTCGACCAGGCTCACCTTCCCGCTCGGCAGATGCTGCGAATTGAGGCGGTAGCCGGGCCTGGTGACGCCGATGAAATGGGCCAGGTCGAACAGCTCGTCGGCGTTGCGCCAGGTGAGGATCTGTTCGAGCGCGTCGGCGCCGGTGATGAAGAACAGCTGGTCGTCCGGGTATTCGGCACGCAGGTCGCGCAGGGTGTCGACGGTGTAGGTCTGCCCGACGCGGTCGATGTCGACGCGGCTGACCGAGAACACGGGGTTGGACGCCGTCGCGATCACCGTCATCAGATAACGGTCCTCGGCACGGGTGACCACCCTGTCGGACTTCTGCCACGGCTGACCGGTGGGCACGAAGATGACCTCGTCGAGCGCGAACCGCGACTGGACCTCACTGGCCGCGACGAGGTGCCCGTGGTGAATGGGGTCGAACGTGCCGCCCATGACCCCGATCCTGCGTGGTGACATGGGTCGTGAGCCTATACAGCGCGCGAGGCTTCACGCTCGGGTCGCCGGATCCACCGACCAGGCGTGATCTGGATCACATTACAGTCCGTTCCATGGATGAACGGTCCGTTCACGACATGCCGATCGCGACTTCGTCGGTGGCATGGGGTAGAGGTGGGGACGTGGACACATCGACTCTCCGGGACCGCGCCGAGACCCTCCTCCAGTCGTTGGCGGGCGAGGGCGCCCGGCTGCGTGACGACCAGTGGACGGCCATCGAGGCGCTGGTCGCGCATCGCCGCCGCGCGCTCGTCGTGCAGCGCACCGGCTGGGGGAAGTCCGCGGTGTACTTCCTGGCCACCGCGTTGCTGCGGGAGCGGGGCAACGGCCCGACGGTGATCATCTCGCCGCTGCTCGCGCTGATGCGCAACCAGATCTCCGCGGCGGCGAGGGCGGGTATCCACGCGGCGACGATGAACTCCGCGAACCCGCAGGAGTGGGATCAGGTCCAGGCGGCGATCGCGGCCGGCGAGGTCGACGTCCTCCTGGTCAGCCCGGAGCGGCTCAACAACCCGGATTTCCGCGACACCGTCCTGCCGAAGCTGACCGCGACCGCCGGCCTGCTCGTGGTCGACGAGGCGCACTGCATCTCGGACTGGGGCCACGACTTCCGGCCGGACTACCGGCGGTTGCGGACCCTGCTGAAGGACCTGCCCGACGGCGTCCCGGTACTCGCCACCACCGCGACCGCGAACGACCGCGTGGCGACCGACGTCGCCGAGCAGCTCGGCATCGGCAACGGGGGCGACACCCTCGTCCTGCGCGGCAGCCTGGACCGCGAAAGCCTGCATCTGTCGGTGGCCAAGCTGCCGACGTCGCAGGCCAGGCTCGCCTGGCTGGCCGAGCACCTGGCGGAGTTGCCGGGCTCCGGCATCATCTACACGCTCACCGTCGCCGCCGCGCACGACGTCGCGGGATTGCTGACCGAGCGCGGCTATCCGGTCGCCGCCTACACCGGGAAGACCGACCCGGCGGACCGGCAGGCGGCCGAAGACGACCTGCTGAACAACAACGTCAAGGCGCTGGTGGCGACTTCGGCGCTGGGCATGGGCTTCGACAAGCCGGACCTGGGCTTCGTGGTCCATCTCGGCGCTCCGTCCTCCCCGATCGCGTACTACCAGCAGGTCGGCCGTGCCGGGCGTGGCGTCGACCGCGCCGAAGTGATCCTGTTACCGGGCCACGAGGACAAGGACATCTGGGCGTACTTCGGTTCGCTGGCGTTCCCGGACGAACTCCGGGTGACCCAGGTGCTCAACGCGCTGGCGTACGCGGACCGTCCACTGTCGACACCGGCGCTCGAACCGTTCGTCGAGCTCTCCCGTTCCCGGCTGGAGATGGTCCTGAAGGTGCTGGACGTCGACGGCGCCGTGCGCCGGGTGAAGGGCGGCTGGGAGGGCACCGGCGAAGAGTGGCGCTACGACAAGGAACGCTACGCGCGGGTGAGCGCGGCGCGGACCAACGAACAGAACGCCATGCTGGCGTACCTGGAGACCACCGGCTGCCGCATGGAGTTCCTGCGGAAACAGCTCGACGATCCCGAAGCCACCCCCTGCGGACGTTGTGACAACTGCACCGGAAAACACTGGGACACCACGATTTCCGACGACGTCGTCGACGCCACCCGGCAACGGCTGCGCCGTCCGGGGGTCGAGGTCGCGCCGCGGAAGATGTGGCCGACCGGGATGGCCGGGCTGGAGGTCCCGCTCTCCGGGCGGCTTCCGGCGGGTGAGCAGGCCGAAACCGGCCAGGTCGTCGGCCGGGTGACCGACGTCGGGTGGGGCACGCGGCTGCGCGAACTCGTCGGCCCGTCCGCGGCGGACACCGAACTCCCCGAACCGGTCTTCCAAGCCTGTATCGAGGTACTCAAGGGCTGGCAGTGGACGGAGCGCCCGGTGGCAGTGGTGGAGGTGCCCTCCGCCACGCGACCTCAGCTGGTCCACAGCCTGGCGACGAAGCTGGCGTCGATCGGACGCCTGGAGTACCTGGGCGCCGTCGCCTCGGCGGGGCCGCCCCCGCGTCAGGCGAACAGCGCACAGCGGCTGGCCGATCTCTGGAAACGCCTCAGCCTCCCCGACGACCTGTCGGCGCGAGTGGCCGCGGCCGACGGCCCGATCCTGCTGGTCGACGACCTTATCGACACCGGGTGGACGATGACGCTGTCCGCGCGGCTGCTCCGCCAGGCCGGAGCCCGTGCGGTACTGCCGTTCGCTCTCGCCAGTACCTCGTAACCGAAGAGCCCGATCCCGACATTCGACAGGTTCTTTCCCGCGCGAGGACTTTCTGGCAAGGTTCCGTCCACGCGCGAGTACGGAGGTGCCGATGGCGGACTCAACGACGGAGCGGCTGGGACATCGGCTCCCGGTGAAGAAGTTGTTCGCCGCCAGTGTCGGCAACGCGCTGGAATGGTTCGACTGGACCATCTACGCGACCTTCAGCATCTACTTCGCCAGTGAGTTCTTCCCGAAGGGCAACGAAGCTCTGGCGTTGATCAACACCTTCGCCACCTACGCGCTGGCGTTCTTCTTCCGCCCGCTCGGCGGGATGTTGCTCGGCCGGTTCGCCGACGTCAGGGGCCGGAAGCCGGCGATGATCCTGACCATCGTGCTGATGGCGGGCGGATCGGTGGCCATCGGCCTCCTGCCGACGTTCGACCAGGTCGGCTGGCTGGCCCCGATCCTGTTGCTGCTGGCCAGGGTGGCGCAAGGGCTTTCGCTCGGCGGTGAGGTCTCCAACGCTTCGGCCTACCTCGGTGAGATCGCGCCGCCCGCCCGTCGCGGCCGGTACTCCGCCTTCTTCTACATCTCGACCGGTTCCGCCGTCCTGCTCGCCTCGATCCTCGGGTTCGTGCTCGCGCGGACGATGTCCAAAGCGGATCTGACCGCGTACGGCTGGCGGATCCCGTTCCTGCTCGGCGGTGTTCTCGGCATCATCGGCCTGTGGCTCCGGCGCAGTCTCGCCGAGACCGAGATCTTCGAGGAGAGGAAGTCGACGGCGCGCCGGGTCGAACGTCCGCTGCGCACCACCCTTCGCGAGCACCCGCGGGCCGTCGTGCAGCTCGTGGGCTTCTCGATGCTGTCGACCCTTTGCTACTACACGTTCTTCAGCGCCCTGACCTCCTTCGCGGTCAAGACCCGCAAGGCCGACGACGTCGACGTGTTCCTCGCGTTGTCGATCGCGACGGCGTTGTTCGTCGCGCTCCAATACCCGATGGGCGCCTTGTCGGATCGCTTCGGCCGCAAGCCACAGCTCCTCGTCTGGGCGGCGGCGACCGCGATCCTCATCGTCCCGCTGTCCACTTTGGTCCGGCCGGGGCTGCCGGGCCTGCTGGTCGTGTTCTGCGTCGGGCTTTGCCTGTACACGGCGATGACGTCGATCGCGCCCGCAATCATGAGCGAGCTGTTCCCCACTGAACTGCGCGGTCTCGGCATCGGCGCCTGGTACAACCTGACCGTCGCGTTGTTCGGCGGGACCGCTCCCCTGGTGCTCACCGCGCTGTCCGACGCGGGGTTGTCGACGCTGTTCTTCTGGTACGTGGCCGCCGGAGCAGTGGTCGCGTTCTTCGTCATCCGCACCCTGCCGGAGACCAAGGGCAGCGATCTGCGGTGAAACTCCGTCGCCGATGACGGGGCGAGGTGGTTACCCTCGCGCTCCTACGACGAGCGCGAAGGAGGGGCACCGTGTTGTTCGGCGATGTAAGCGAGGAATTGGCGCGACGCGTGGTGGATGCCCTTCGTCACGTCACCGACTTCGAGCCTCCGTCCGCACTGGTGCGGGTCTCCGCACGGGACGGGGTCGACTATCAGTGCGATCTCGCGATGAGTCTCGGCAAGCGGCTCGGCAGGCCACCGAGGGAGATCGCCGCTGACCTCGCGGCGAGGCTCGACGTCGCCGACCTCGCCGAGCCACCCGAGGTCGCGGGGCCGGGCTTCCTGAACTTCACGCTGCACTCCTCCTGGCTGGAAGCGCGGACGACGGCGCTCAACAGTGACCCACGGCTAGGTGTAACGGTGACGTCGCGGCCGCGACGGATCGCCATCGACTACAGCAGTCCGAACGTGGCGAAGGAAATGCACGCAGGACACCTCCGGTCGACCGTCATCGGTGACGCGATCACGCGGCTGGCGCGGTTCGCCGGGCATGAGGTCATCCCGCACAACCATCTCGGTGACTGGGGTACACCGTTCGGCATGCTGATCGAGCATCTGCTCGACGAGCGCCCCTCGGATCCGTACACGATCGGAGATCTCAACGGCTTCTACCGGGTCGCCCGGTCGAAGTTCGAAAGCGACGACGACTTCGCGATCCGGTCGCGGAACCGTGTGGTGCTCCTGCAAAGCGGCGACGACGAGACTTTGTCGTTGTGGCGGCGCCTGGTCGACGAGTCGAGACGGCATTTCACTGAAATCTACGAACTCCTCGGCATCGACCTGACCGGTCGGGACATCTACGGCGAGAGCTTCTACAACCCGTTTCTCGCCGCCGTCGTGGACGACCTGACCGCAGCCGGGCTGACCGAGACCAGCGATGGCGCGGTATGCGTCTTTCCCGACGGTTTCCGCAACCGGGAAGGCGATCCGCTACCGCTCATCGTGCGGAAACGGGACGGTGGATACGGCTACGCGGCCACCGATCTCGCGACCTTGCGGTACTGGACGGAACAACGTGGGGCGACCGACCTGCTCTACGTCGTCGGTGCACCGCAAGCGCAGCACTTCGCGATGGTGTTCGCCGTCTGCCGGGCCGCCGGTTGGCTCCGCGAGGAGCATCGGGCCGAGCACATCGCGTTCGGCTCGGTGCTCGGTGAAGACGGCCGTGCCATGAAGACCCGGGCGGGTGAGTCGATCCGTCTTTCCGACCTGCTCGCCGAGGCGGTCTCCCACGCCGCCGAAGTGATCGAAGGCCGGGGCGACCTCTCCCCCGACGCGCGGGAAGAGGTCGCCAAGGCCATCGGGACCGGTGCGCTCAAGTACGCCGATCTTTCCGGCGATCGCGAGCGCGACTACGTCTTCTCCTGGGACCGGATGCTCTCCAAGAACGGGAACACGTCGGTCTACCTGCAGTACGCCAACGCGCGGATCCGTTCCGTGCTGGCGAAGGCGGACCAGGATCTCACCGGTGTGCGGATCCTGCTCGGCCATCCCGCGGAACGGGCGCTGGCACTCGCACTGGCCCGCTTCCCCGAAGCGGTCGGCGCGGCGACCGCCGGGCATCTCCCCCACAAGCTGTGCACCTACCTGTACGAAACCGCGGTCGTGTTCACGCGGTTCTACGAACAGTGCCCGGTGCTGAACGCGGAAGGCCCCGGCGTCCGCGACTCGCGTCTCCTGCTGGCCGAGCTCACGTCGAAGACGCTGACGCTGGGTTTGTCCCTGCTCGGCATCTCCACCCCTGCCCGGCTATGAGTCGCCGTGGTCGCTGAAGACCTTGCGCTTCAACGGAGGGACCGCTTGGAAGAAGCGGAACATCCCTCGTGCCATCGTGCGGCCCGCCCGGTTCTCCGACACGAACTGGCGGGCGCTGCGTTCCGAGTCGCGCACCGCCGCGAAACCGTAGTCCCGCATCCGTTGCTCGTAGTCGGCGACCGCGGAGCGCACCGCGCCGGTCTTCCGTGCTTCGACGAGGTTGCGGCACAACAGTTGCGCGTCCCGGAGGGCGGTGTTCGCCCCGATGCCGCGGAACGGCGTCATGCTGTGGATGGCGTCACCGAGCAGGGTGACGTTGCTCGTCGGCCAGGAAGAGATGGGCTGCGAAGTGAAGATCGGCAACCTTGACACCGACCCCTCGGGCGAGCCGGCGACCAGTTCCTTGAACGCGGGGGCCCAGCCGTCGATCAGGTCCAGCACCAGAGAACGCAGAGCGGATCCATCCCACGAGGACAGGTCGCCCGGGTATCGCCTGCTGTCCGCCGCGAACGCCCACATGACGTAACTCGAGGTGTTGTCGAACAGGACGGGGTCGTGGTCGGCGGTCTCGTCGTTGACCGACGAGACGCCGCTCAGCTCGTGCGGCGCGCTGAACAGACCCGCGCCGGTCCGCGGCATCACCATGCTGGGGCCGTCGGTCAGCCGGGTTGGCAAACGCTTGCGGACCTCATCGGTCAGCGGGTGCTTGCCCGCGATCGCGATGATCCCGGTGTCCACTCGCTCGGCTCCGGGAAGAAATTGTTTGCGCACCCGGGAATTGGCCCCGTCGGCGCCGATGACCAAGTCGGCCTCGACGGTGCTGCCGTCGGCGAACTCGCAGACGACCACCTCGCCTTCACGGCGGTAGCCGACGAACTCCTTGCCGTGGTGCAGAACTCCGTCGAGCCCGTCGGACAGCACCTGGTGGAGGCTGATCCGGCTGACCGAGTGGTGGTTCGACGCGGGATCCGGGCTCGACGTGAGCTCACTGTCGATCACCATCAGGTCCTTCAGCCGCTCCGTGACGAAGGTGAACGGTCCGCTCGTGGTGCCCGTGGTCTCCAGGAAGCGTTGCCAGAGTTCGGGCGGCAGGCATTCGTGCAGCGCGGCCGAACCGTGCGGGTTGATGTGCACGCGATAGCCCTGCAGGCGTTCGGTCCGGGTGCGGCTGCGTTCGTGAACGGACACGTCGATTCCCGCCTTGCGCAGACCTTGCGCCAGGCAGAGTCCGCCTGTTCCGCCGCCGATGATCGCGATTCTCGTGGTCATGAGTTCCTCCCTCTCTCGCCTCCAACTATCAACCAAACGGATGATACAGTCAACTGCATGTTTGAAAGAGTCAGCGGCTAAGCTGAACCGCATGTCCGAAGCCGCCCCGCGCAGCTCTCGCCGCGCCCCCGTCGAACGCCAGCGCGATCCTGAGCGCACGAAGGCACAGCTCTTGGAGGCGGCGAAGGCCGAGTTCGGCGCGAAGGGTTACGCCGCGGCACGCGTCAGCGAGATCGCCGCGAAAGCGAGTGTGAACAAACAGCTGATCTCGTACTACTTCGGCGGCAAGGAAGGGTTGTACAACGCGCTGACCGCGACGATGTACGACGACTACGTCGCGGCCGCGGACCACGAGAAGCCGTTCGCGGAGGTCGTCCGGTTCTTCGTTCAGTCAGGAGTCCGGGATCACGACCTCGCCAAGCTGGTTCTCTGGGAGAACCTGACCGACGGCGCACCCGACGCGGTCGGCGTGGAGGGCCAGCGCGACTTCCTCCAACGCCAGGTGGAGTATGTCCGGGCCCGTCAAGCCGCAGGGGATTTCCCCGCCGACCTCGAGCCGGCATTCCTGCTGGTGATCTTCATGGCCGCGTCCAGTGCCGCGGTGGCGCTGCCTCGCGTCGTACGAGCCGTCTCGGGCCAGGATCCCGCGTCTGCCGAGTTCGCCGAGGCCTACGGCGAACAACTGGCACGACTCGTCGGTCACCTCGCCGATCCGGGGAAGCGGTAGCGAAGGTCCCCCGCTGTCGCTTGAACCTTTCGGGCCCCCGCCGGACTAGAGAGGGCACGAGGAAGAGGGGGGTGGCCGGTGGGACAAGCGAGAGACGCCGACTTCAGCGAGTACTTCGCGGCCCGTGTACAGCGGTTTCGGCGGCTGGCGTTCGGTATGTGCGGCGACTGGCACGGCGCCGAGGACCTGGTGCAGGCCACGTTCATCCAGTTGTACCGGCGCTGGCGGCGCGTCCGGCCGGACACCGTCGACGCCTACGCGCGCCGGATCCTGCTGAACCTCTTCCTCAATGGAAGGCGAAAGAACCGCCGGGAACTGGTGACCTCGACGCCGCCCGACCGGGCCGCGCCGCAGGGTCACGACAGCCACGACCGGATCGACCTCGAACGGGTGCTCAGCGATCTGACGCCGCGCCAACGCGCGATGGTCGTCCTTCGCTTCCTCGAAGACCTCTCGGTCGCCGAAGTCGCTTCGCTGCTCGGCGTCGCTGAAGGCACCGTCAAGAGCCAGACCGCCCGTGGGATCGAGGCACTGCGCGCCGCCCTGCCCTCCCAGACGAGCAAGGAGTAGTCATGGAAGACCAGGACGTCCGCTCCGCGCTGAAGGAATACGTGACCGAAGCCGAGCCGCCGATCGGGCTCAACGGTGACGTCGTGCTCGCCGCGGGCCGCCGTGCCCGACGGCGACGGCTGACGACCGTGATCGCGGTGGTCGCGTTGGCCGCGGCGGGTTTCCCCGCGGGAACGGCACTCGTCGCGCTTCCCGACCGGCAAGAGCCGGCCGCGGCCTCACCTTGCGGCGAGAAGCCGCCAGAGGAAACGACTGAAGCGGCGAAGGCCCGGCTTTCCTGCGTGATCGAGACGGCGGTCCGGACCAGGGTCACCCTCGGCTCGGACACGCCCTTCGAGTTGAAGGCCGTTCCGATCGGCAAAGGGAACGGCTACCTCCTGAACCACCCGGTTCGCGACGGTTCGCTTTCCGTGGCCGTGATGCCCAACGACGGGACATTGCTCTCGGCCGGGCTGGCCTGTCGAAGGCTGGATCCGGCACCGGCGACGTGCTCGGCGAGCCTGATCGACGGCGGGACCTTGGTGGAGACGACGACCAAGGAGAACGACGGCCACCTCACCTACGGGGCCGCCTATCAAACCGGGACGGCGATCGTGGAGGTCTCCACGGACGGCGGCGAAAACGCGCAGCCGCCTCTGAGCGAGGCCCAGCTCCGCGAAATCGCCCTGACCCCTGGCCTGGTGCCCTAGCGGCGCAGTGGGACGAGGTCGTCCGCGTGGACGACCTCGCGCCGCTGCTCGGCGGGGAGGTCGTGACTGGAGCGGCCGATGAGGTCGGGCAGTTCGCCGGCGTCGAAGGCCACGACGCCGCGCGCCACGGTCCGCTGCCGGACATCGACCAGGTCGACGACGTCGCCCGCCTGGAAGTCACCGTCGACGCCGGTGATCCCGGCGGCCAGCAACGAGCGGCGGCGGCGGACGACGGCCGCGACCGCGCCGTCGTCGAGGTGCAGTTTCCCGGACGCGCCTGCGGCGTAGCCCAGCCAGAACCGGCGGGCCGACAGCCGGGAGTCGGCGGCGGCGAACGCCGTGCCGACTTCGGCGGTGGTCAGGGCGCGTGCGGCCTCGGAAGCGGCGGCGAGCAGGACCGGGATCCCGGCGCCGGCGGCGGTACGGGCGGCGGCGAGCTTCGAGACCATGCCGCCGGTGCCGAGCCCGGAGCTCGACATGCCGACCGTGATTCCGTCCACATCGGACTCACCGGCGACCTCGGCGATCTTGCGGGTCGCACCGTCACGGGGATCCCCGTCGTACAGACCATCCACATCGGACAGCAGGACGAGCGCGTCGGCGCCGATGAGGTGAGCCACCAGCGCGGCCAGCCGGTCGTTGTCGCCGAAGCGGATCTCTTCGGTGGCGACGGTGTCGTTCTCGTTGACCACCGGGACCGCGCCGAGGGCCAGCAGCCGGGTGAACGTGTTCTGCGCGTTGCGGTAGTGCGCGCGGCGCACGACGTCGTCCGACGTCAGCAGAACCTGGCCCACCGTCAGGGAAAACCGGCCGAACGACTCGGCGTAGGCGTGCGCCAGCGCGAGCTGGCCGACACTGGCCGCGGCCTGCTGGGTCGCGAGATCACGCGGCCGTTTGCCGAGCGAGAGCGGCGCGAGCCCCGCACCGATCGCGCCCGAGGACACCAGCACGATCTGTGTGCCGCGGGAGACCCGGTCGGCGATCGCGTCCACCAGTGCGTCCAGCCTGGTCACGTCGAGACCGTCGCCGGCGGTGGTCAGCGCGGAGGAACCGACCTTGACGACCACCCGCTTCGCGTCGGCGATCGCCACCCGGGTTGAGCTCACTCGTCGTCCATCTCGTCTTCGTCTTCGATGCCGTCCGGGCCGTCACGGCGGATCCGGCGGGCTTCCTTGCGCTCGGCGGCACCGATCCGGCTGGTGTTCTCCAGCCGTACGTCCGTGCCCCGGCCCGACAGGTGCACCGCGACCCCGGCCGGGGTCGAGGGCTCCCACTCGAACTGGACGTCGCCGATGGTGACAGGGCTGCCGGGTACGGCGCCCTTGCGTGCGAGCACTTCCTCGACGCCCAGCCGGTTGAGCCGGTCCGCGAGGTAACCCACGGCTTCGTCGTTGCCGAAGTTGGTCTGCCGGATCCACCGTTCCGGGCGGGAGCCGCGGATGATGAACGCGCCTTCCTCCTCCGGGTCGAGCTCGACGGTGAAGCCGGCGTCGTCGACGGCCATCGGCCGGAGCACGACCTTGGCCGGCTCGGGGGCGGGCTGGTCGGCGCGGTACTTCTCGACGACGGCAGCGAGCGCGTAGGTCAGTTCCTTCAGTCCCTGCCTCGACGCCGTGGAGATCTCGAACACGCTGAGCCCACGGGCTTCCAGCTCCGGGCGCACGAACTCGGCGAGTTCGGCGGCGTCCGGGATGTCGATCTTGTTCAGCACCACAACGCGCGGCCGGTCGGCGAGGTCGCCGCCGAGGCTCGGGGTGTAGCGAGCGAGCTCTTCTTCGAGGGCGTCGATGTCGGACAGCGGGTCGCGGCCGGGCTCGAAGGTGGCGCAGTCGACGACGTGCACCAGCACCGCGCAGCGTTCGATGTGGCGCAGGAAGTCGAGGCCGAGCCCCTTGCCCTCGCTCGCGCCGGGGATCAGCCCCGGCACGTCGGCCATGGTGAACACGGTCGAGCCGGCGGTGATCACGCCCAGGTTCGGCACCAGGGTGGTGAACGGGTAATCGGCGATCTTCGGCTTGGCGGCCGACAGCACCGAGATCAGCGACGACTTGCCCGCGGACGGGAAGCCCAGCAGACCCACGTCGGCGACCGAGCGCAGCTCCAGAACGAGGTCGCGGGCCTCCCCCGGCTCGCCCAGCAGCGCGAATCCGGGTGCCCGGCGGGCCTTGGAGGCCAGCGCGGCGTTGCCGAGGCCGCCACGGCCACCCTGGGCGGCGACGAAGGTGGTGCCAGGCCCGACCAGGTCGGCCAGGATCTCGCCGTCCTCGGTCATCACGACGGTGCCGGACGGGACGCGCATCTCCAGCGTCTCCCCCGCCGCGCCGGCGCGGTTGCCGCCCTGGCCCAGCTTGCCGTTGCCGGCGCGGGCGTGCGGGCGGAAGTGGAAGTCGAGCAGGGTGTGGACGTTCGGGTCGACGACCAGCAGCACGTCGCCGCCGTTGCCACCGTTGCCGCCGTCCGGGCCGCCGAGGGGCTTGAACTTCTCGCGGTGCACCGAGGCGCAGCCGTTCCCACCGTCACCGGCGGCCAGATGGATCACCGCTCGGTCCACGAACCGGGACGCCATGACTTGCCTCTATTCACTCGCGAAGAAAAGGGGATACACAAAACAAACGAGGGGTGGGCCCGGATATTCCGGCCCCACCCCTCGTCAGAGGTTCTAACTCGAAGCCGGAACTCAGGCTTCGGTCGGCACGATGTTGACCGTCTTGCGGCCACGCTTCTCGCCGAACTGGACCGCACCGGCGGCCAGCGCGAACAGCGTGTCGTCGCCGCCACGGCCGACGTTCACACCGGGGTGGAACTTGGTGCCACGCTGGCGGATCAAGATCTCGCCCGCGTTGACTTCCTGGCCGCCGTAGCGCTTGACGCCCAGTCGCTGCGCGTTCGAATCGCGACCGTTGCGGGAGCTGGACGCACCCTTCTTGTGAGCCATGGCTCAATCCTCTTTCTGACGAAGATCCGGAGAAAGTCCTACTTGGAGATGCCGGTGACCTCGACGCGGGTCAGCTTCTGCCGGTGACCCTGGCGCTTGTGGTAGCCGGTCTTGTTCTTGAACTTGTGGATCCGGATCTTCGGACCCTTGGTCTGCTCGACGACCTTGCCGGTGACCGAGACCTTCGCCAGCGCGTCGGCGTCCGTGGTGACGTCGCCACCGTCCACAAAAAGGACTGCGGGGAAGGTGTGCTCGGTACCCGGCTCGCCTTCGAGCTTCTCGACCTCGACGACGTCGCCGACGGCCACCTTGTACTGCTTGCCGCCAGTCTTGACGATCGCGTACGCCGACACGGAAGTCTCCTGCTTACTCGACAACGGGTGGGGGCTTGCGTGATCGGCCCACTGAGAAAGCTCGGTGGTCCGGATGCTGCGCAAGGTGCCCGCTCTAGGTGGCGGGCCGTTCTACAGGTTACGTGGGGCTCCCCGGTGCGATCACACCGGGGTGCCCCTAGGTGTTCACTAGCTCTTTTCCGACGCCTTGACCGGCGGACCGGCCGGCCGCGAGGCCGCCCGACGCGGACGACGGCGGGTGGTGGAGCGCACGGCCGGGGCCGGGACGTCCACCTCGGGCTCGCTCTCCTCCTGAGCCGGAGGAGCTTCGGGCTCCGAAACCTCTTCTGTCACGACAGCCTCAGGAGTCACCGGGATCTCGGGCGCTTCGGGCTCCGGGCCCGATTCCGCGACGACGGCGATCTCTTCCTCGCGCACGGCCGGAGCCTCGTCGTCCGGGGTCGTCACCGGTTCACCGGCGAGTTCCGTCGCGGGCGCCTCGGCGACCGGCTCGGAAACCGGCTCAGCGGCCGCCTCGGCCGCCTGTTCGACGGTCGCTTCGGCTACGGGCTCCGAAACCGGCTCAGCCGCCTGAGGGGCGTGGCCGTTGAGCGCGGCACCCTCGACGTTCTCGGTGGCCTCGGGCGAGTGCTCGCCCTTGGCCGCCTTGGTGGCGTTGGCCACGGCCTGGACCGCCGAAACCACCGACTCACGCTGAGCGGGCGCCGGCGGCGCCTCGGTCTTGGCCGCGGCGGGCTCGTTCTGCCCCTGGTCCTCGCCCTTGCCCCGGCCGCGGGACCGGCGGGAGCCCTGCTCCTTGCCGCCACCGCCACCACCACCGCCGTGGTTGTGCCCGTTTCCGCCGCCACCGGTGCGCTGCGGCTCGGTCGAGACGACCACGCCGCGGCCCTTGCAGTGCTCGCACGGCGTCGAGAACGCCTCGAGCAGCCCGGTGCCGATCTTCTTGCGGGTCATCTGCACCAGGCCGAGCGAGGTGACCTCGGCGACCTGGTGACGCGTGCGGTCACGGCCGAGGCATTCGGTCAGCCGGCGCAGCACGAGCTCGCGGTTGGACTCGAGCACCATGTCGATGAAGTCGATGACGATGATGCCGCCGATGTCCCGGAGCCGGAGCTGGCGGACGATCTCCTCCGCCGACTCCAGGTTGTTCCTGGTCACCGTCTCTTCGAGGTTGCCACCCGATCCGGTGAACTTGCCGGTGTTGACGTCGATGACCGTCATCGCTTCGGTGCGGTCGATGACGAGGTAACCGCCCGAGGGCAGCCAGACCTTGCGGTCCAGCGCCTTGGTGATCTGCTCGTCGATCCGGTGGTCGGCGAAGGCCGAACCGGTGCCTGTGTACCGCTTGACGCGATCCGCCAGGTCCGGCGCCACGTGCTGCACGTAGTTGTAGATGGTGTCCCAGGCCTTGTCACCCTGGATCTCCAGCTTGGCGAAGTCCTCGGTGAACAGGTCGCGCACGACCTTGACCAGCAGGTCCGGCTCTTCGTAGAGCATGACCGGGGCGCTGTTCTTCTTGCCCCCGTTGCCGGCTTCGGCCTTCTCCTTGATGACGTCCCACTGCGCCTTGAGGCGGCGGACGTCACGGTCCAGCTCCTCCTCGCTGATGCCCTCGGACGCGGTGCGGATGATCACACCGGCGTCCTCGGGGACGATGCGCTTGAGGATGTCCTTCAGGCGGCGGCGCTCGTTCTCCGGGAGCTTCCGGGAGATACCGGTGGCGCCGCCCGCGGGCACGTAGACCAGGAAGCGGCCCGGCAGCGAGATCTGCGTGGTCAGCCGGGCGCCCTTGTGCCCGACCGGGTCCTTGGTGACCTGGACCAGCACGGAGTCGCCGGTGGAGAGCGCCTGCTCGATCTTGCGGGCCTTGCCCTCGAGACCGGCGGCGTCCCAGTCGACCTCACCGGCGTAGAGCACGGCGTTGCGGCCGCGGCCGATGTCGATGAAGGCGGCCTCCATCGACGGCAGCACGTTCTGCACACGGCCCAGGTACACGTTGCCGACGATCGAGCCGGTGCCCGACGACGTCACGAAGTGCTCGCAGAGGACGCCGTCCTCGAGCACGCCGATCTGCGTGGACTCGCCCTTCTCGGCGACGACCATGGTGCGCTCGACCGACTCGCGGCGGGCGAGGAACTCGGCCTCGGACAGGATCGGCGCGCGACGGCGGCCAGCCTCGCGGCCGTCCCGGCGGCGCTGGCGCTTGGCCTCGAGCCGGGTCGAGCCGCGCACGCTGCGGACCTCGTCCCTGGCGGGACGCTCGGTCTCGGCGGCCTTGGCCTGGCGCACGTGGACGACCGTGTTGGGCGGGTCGTCGCTGGTGGTCTCGGCGTTGTCGTCGTCCCCGCCCTTGCGACGGCGACGGCGACGGCGGCGCTTGCTGCCGCCGTCCGAATCGCCGTCGTTGTCCGAATCGGCCTCGGTGGACGCTTCTTCGGTGCTCTCGGCGCCGGCCTCTTCGGTGTCGGCGTCCTTCGTGCGCTGCTGACGACCTCGCGGGCTTTCGGCGGGCTGCTCGTCCTCGTTCTCGGACTCGGCCGAGTTCTCGTCGCCGCCCTTGCCCCGGCCGCGGCCACGGCGTCCGCGACGACGGCGGCGACGGCTGTTGGCGTCGTCACCGTCCTCGTCGGTGCCGTGGCCTTCGGCCTGGTCGGTCTGCGTCTCGTCCTCGTCGGAGGCGGTTTCCTCGGTCGGGGTGAAGGCCGGCTCCGGCTTGCGGGCGGGCTTCGCCGCGACAGGCTCCGGCGGCAGGAACACCGGCGACGGCGCGGCGAACACCGGGACGTGCACGGAGGCCTTCGCGGGCCTGGTCGTCGCCTGCGGCGGCTCCGGCGTCACCGGGGCGGCGAGCGCGGGCGGAACACGCCGCGAAGGGGCCTCCGCCTGCGGAGCGGGCTCCGGCTCGGCTTCAGGCTTCGGCTCGGGAGCCGCCGGGGTCTCGGCGACAGGAGCTTCGGCGGCAGGAGCGGTCTCGGGCTCGTCGCCGCCGGCGAGGGCTTCGGCGAGCTTGTGCGCCACCTCACGGGTGACGCTGGACTGCGCGCTCCGGACGGTCTCGCCGAGCTCACCGAGCTTGGCCATCAGTTCACGGCTGTTGGATCCCAGCAGCTTCGCCAGCGCGTGCACCCGGATCCGGGGAGGCAGCTCGCCCAGCTGGCTTGCGATGGGTGTGGCGGTATTCCCGCCGGTGACGGCGGGTGTGTCCGCGTTCGACATATATCTCCTCCGCCCCCGGGCGCGTCGGCTGGCTCACACCGGCTCGACGCGGCCGCGCAGGGGCCCCTTTCTGTTCGTTCCGCCGTGGTGGTCACCAGCAGCGGGAATCCTTGCCCGGCACCGCGACGGCGCCGGGGTTGTCCGGGCGCCGCGTACGGCTGAAGGTCTGCTCGGCGGAGCGCTGGCCACGTTCGCGACATCGGGCCGCCCGCCACGTCGTCGAGCCGCATGCAGCGGCGACGCGTGTGGAGGATGTGCAGCACACCACCGGGCCACAAGACCGCGAGCGCCACCTCTCACGTGGGCCCGTCGGCCAGCGGCCACCGCGAGTATCCCACACCCCGGCCCCACTCCGGTGTACTCGGTGCCACAGAGCTGGCTCCCGGGCGCGCCGCGGCCACCGCCCGGGCGAACTTCGCGGAAGAGCTTGTCGACCCGGCCGAGGGTGGCTAGCGTGCCGCTCGGGGGGTGCCGGCGTCCAGCCCAGCCCAGGCGGCGGTGGCTCCCGTAGTCGTCATGTTCTCCGGTGGGAGGTCCGGTGTCCCTGCTGGGGCGGTCCCTGCGAGCGGCAGTGTGCGCCTTCGTGGTGCTCTGCGGTTCGGTCGCCGCCGTGGCGACGGCCGAGGCCGAGTCCTCGTGTCATCCTCAGGGACGGGCGCTGCGTTACGTCGTCGCCTTCGACAAGGGAACCGCCGAGGGCGAGGCCAGGGCGGCCATCGCGGACGGCTGTGGCAGCACGACGACCTACTATCCGCAGATCGCGGTGGCCGTGGCGACCTCGGCCGATCCTGCGTTCGCCGACCTGGTCCGGCCCGCCGCCGCGTTCAGCGCGCAGGCGGAACGGCTGGCGGTGCAGCGGGCCAACGGCACGTCACCGGTCAGGTCCGCGCCCGCTCGTGCCGAACTCCAGCCGACGGATCCGGCGAAGGTCCCCTCCACCGACCGCACCGGCGAGCAGTGGGACATGCGCGCGATCGGTGCCGACAAGGCCCACGCGATCGAACCGGGCAGCCGGGACGTCGTCGTCGGCGTCCTCGACTCCGGCGTCGACCCCGCCCATCCCGAACTGACGAGCGCCCTCGACCCCGCGAAGTCCGCGGGCTGCCTGACCGGCGTGCCCGACCGGAACTGGGCCGCGACGACCTCGGCGCATGGCACCCACGTCGCGGGGATCATCGCCGCGGCCGACGACGGCAAAGGCGTCACCGGGGTGGCGCCCGGCGTCCGGATCGCCTCGGTGAAGGTGATCGACGATCGTGGCTACGCCGACCCCGAGGCCGCCGTCTGCGGGCTGATGTGGGCCGCCTCACAGGGCATGGCGGTGACGAACAGCAGCTACTTCGTCGACCCGTGGTCGCTCTCGTGCGCCCACAACGACGCGCGGGGCGTGGTGAACGAGGTCATGGCCCGCGCCGTCGAGTACGCGACCTCGGCGGGCACCCTCAGCATCGCGGCGGCGACCAACGAGGCCGCCGAGCTGGTGCCGTCACCGCGTTCGGGTGCCCGGTCCGGGTCCGAGGGCTGCCAGGCGCTGCCCGCGGGCCTGCGTGACGTGGTCGCGGTGTCGTCCGTGAGCGAAGAGCGGGTCAAGGCCGGGTACAGCTCGTACGGGCTGGGCGTGATCGACGTGACCGCTCCCGGCGGCGAGGCCGGGCAGTGCGTGCTTTCGACCGTTCCCGGCGGATACGCGCCGCTGTGCGGGACGTCGATGGCAGCACCGCACGTCGCCGGTGTGGCGGCGTTGCTCGCTTCGAAGCACCCCGGTCACAGCGCCCGCCAGCTGCGGCGGACGCTGGACGCCCAGGCCACCCCGATCGCGTGCCCCGCCGACTACGACCTGACCGGTGACGGCTCGCAGGACGCGTACTGCACCGGGTACGCGGGGTTCAACGGCTTCTACGGGCACGGGATGGTCGACGCGCTGGCCGCGGTCGCACCCCGGCGGACCGGGGCGAACCCGGCTCGCTGACCGGTCAGCGCAGCAGCAGCTTGCCGAACCGCTTCGAGGACGCGTAGATCCCGACCGCCGCCAGCGCCACCAGATACGCCACGTTGCCGGCCATGCCCCACGACAGGACGCCCGTCGAGAGCCCGCGCATCAGCTCGATGCCGTGGTACAGCGGGAAGACCTGCACGATCCACTGGATCCCGGCCGGGTACACCGAAAGCGGGTAGAACGTCGTGGAGAACAGGAACAGCGGCATCAGCACGAGGTTGATGTAGTCGAACTGCGACACCGACCGCAGGAAGGTCACCAGCACGATGCCGATGGCCGAGAACGCCATCGCGATCAGCAGCGCCGCCGGGATCATCAGCAGGGCCCACCACGAGCCGGGCAGCCCCATCACGGTCATCACGCCGAGGAAGGTCGCCGAATAGATCCCGCCGCGCAGCACCGACCAGCCGACCTCGCCGAGCGCGATGTCCAACGGCCCGATGGGGGTGGCGAGCATGGCGTCGTACAGCTTGGCGTACTTCAGCTTGAAGAACAGGTTGTACGTCGAGTCGAGGATCGCGCCGTTCATCGCCGACGCCGCGAGCAGCCCGGGCGCGACGAAGGCGACGTAACTCATCGCCTGCCCGCCGGGCCCGACGACCTCGCCGACGAGCTTGCCGAAGCCGAGCTGGAAGGCCATCAGGTAGAACAGCGGCTCGAAGACGCCGGACACGAACAACATCCAGGCGTGCGAGTACGTCAGGAAGGTGCGCTCCAGCACCGCCGTCGACCGGCCGCTGTACAGCGCGGACGGCAGGATGCGCAACAGCACCCCGCGTCGCGGGGCTTCGGTGAGCACCGCCATTTCAGACCACCAGCCGTCGGTAGAAGTACTTGTGCGCCAGCGCCCAGCCCACCCCGGCCAGCACGACCAGGAAGGCGAGATGGCCCAGCGTGGCGAGCGGGCCGACGGTGCCGAGGCTGACCGCCCTTGCCGCCTCGTTGCCGTGCCACAGCGGGGAGATCCAGGCGATCCACATCAGCGGGGCGGGCAGCTCGGTGATCGGGAAGAACGTGCCGGAGAACAACGTCATCGGGATCAGGACGAACCGGAACACCAGGCCGAACCGGGTGCCCTCGTCGTAGGTGGTCGCGGCGAGCGCCATCACCGGGGTGCCGCACGCGATCCCGGTGAGCGTCCCGATCAGGATGACGGCGAGCACGCCGAAGCTCGTCCAGGATCCGAAGAGCGCGGCGATGACGGCGTAGATCACGCCCGCCAGGGTCAGCCGCAGGCTCACCCACATGATCTGGCTGCCGAGCACCTGCCCCGCCGTGATCGGGGTGGCGGTGACGGCGATGTAGTCCTGCTGCCACTTGAACCCCGAAAGCACCGGGTAACTCGACTCCCCCACCGCCAGCTGCGCGGCACCCGCCACGAGCAGCGCGGGGGCGACGTACTCGAGGTACGAAAACCCGCCCGTCGCCGCACCGGCCTGGACCTGCGAACCGAAGCCGAGCCCCATCGCGGCCAGGAAGAGCACCGGTTGCAGCCCTGTCGAGTACAAAGTGGACACCCAGTACCGGCGGTACCACATCCAATGGCCCTCGACCCGCAGCCAGGCTCCTGCCCAGCGCGAGACCACGCGGCCCGTCGACGCCCTCGTCTGCGCAGTGGTCATCAGTCCACCAGCGTCCGGCCGGTGAGGCGGAGGAAGACGTCCTCCAGCGAACTGCGGCGGACCAGGCTCGACAGGGGACGCAGCCCGCGCGCGTGCGCCTGCTCGAGGGTGGCCTCGCCGGTCATCGTGTAGAGCAGGACGCGATCCGGCAGGACCTCGACGCGTTCCGCGAGGCCCTCGATCCGCTTCGCGGCCGCCTCCTGCTCGCCGTTCGGGAAGCGCAGCTCCACGACCTCGCGGGTGGAGTACCGGCTGATCAGGTCCGCGGGCGAGCCTTCGGCGGCGATCCGGCCGTTGTCCATCACGACCAGCCTGTCGCAGAGCTGCTCCGCCTCGTCCATGTAGTGCGTGGTGATGATGAGCGTGGTCCCGCCGGCCTTGAGCCGGAACAGCCTGTCCCACAACAGGTGCCGGGCCTGCGGATCGAGCCCCGTTGTCGGCTCGTCGAGCAGGAGCAGCTCCGGGTCGTTGACCAGGGACCGCGCGATGGTCAGCCGCCGCTTCATCCCGCCGGAGAGCGAATCGACCTCCGCGTTCGCGCGGTCGGTGAGCTGGGCGAACTCCATCAGCTCCTCGGCCTTGCTCCGCACGTGCGACCGGGAGAGTCCGAAGTAGCGGCCGTAGATCTGCAGGTTCTGCCGGACGGTGAGCTCGGTGTCCAGATTGTCCTGCTGCGGCACCACCCCGAGCCGGGCACGGATCTTCGGCCCCTCGACGTCCGGATCCATGCCGAGGACCCGCAGATCACCGTCGGTGCGCGGGGAGACGCTCGCGATCATCCGCATGGTGGAGGACTTGCCCGCGCCGTTGGGCCCGAGGAAGCCGAACGCCTCCCCCGGGCGGACCTCGACGTCGATCCCGCGTACGGCCTCGAAATCGCCGAACCGCTTGACCAACGCCTTCGCCTGCACCATCGCCGGTTCGTGCTCTGAGTCACCCACGGTAGGCACCCTAGGACCTGCCACCGACAAAACTCGACCCGTTTATCCGGGCCCTTGTCGCCCGTTGCCCGCTCGTCGATACTCACCGACCATGAGTCTCAAGCCGAAAATCGCCCTGTTGTCCGTTTTTGTCAGCGCCGGGCTCCTGGTGGCGCCCGCCGCGCAGGCGGCCGAGACCACCGCGGCCACTGTGGACCCACGTCCGTCCACCGCCAAGCTGGCCTTCGAACTGCACAAGCTGGCGGCGCTCAGCCACGGGAAGATCCGCGTGGACAAGATCGGCCGCAGCAACGAGGGCCGACCGGTGTGGGCGGCCAGGGTCGGCCACGGCAAGACACGGATCCAGTACGTCACCCAGCAGCACGGTAACGAGCCGCTCGGCACGCCCGCCGCGCTCGAGTTCCTGCGTGAGGTCGGCGTCGGGAACAGCGCGTGGGCACGGAAGCTGCTCGCGAAGGTGACCGTCGACATCGTCGTGCGCGCCAACCCCGACGGGCACGAGCGCGACTGGCGCTACAACTACGACCCGGACGCCACTCCCGAATACGGTGAGAAGGGCAAGGGGTACGACATCAACCGCTATCACGACCCGGCCCTGGCGCCGAAGGACAACCCGGCCACCGAGGCGGGCCTGATCCAGCGGCGGAACGCGTCGTTCAAGCCGGACATCATGGTCGACTACCACATGCAGGGCCGTTACCGGGACGCCGACGGCAGGGAGATCACGGCTTCCACGATGTGGCCGACGCATCCGGGCGTGAAACCGTCCGATGTGGACTTCGCGAAGCAGATCGCGGTCGTGGTGCAGCGGTCGATCGACGCCAACGGCGGCTATGTTTCGCAGTACCCCGGCGGTGACTACCAGGGCATCGCGCGCAACGGCTACGGGCTGCTCGGCAACGGCAGCGTGCTGATCGAGCTGAGCCTCATCCCGGAGCGGGAGCAGCAGCAGATCCAGGACGCGCTGGCCTCGATGGTCGCGATCGCGCGGTCCGCGGCCGACGGTTCGGTGCGGAAGGTGGACCCGGCCGACGCCGAGGCCATCCCGCCGCGGGGTCCCGCGCTTCCGGGCACGGTCGAAGAGGCGCACGAAGCCGTCTGAGCCTCGTGAGTGGTAAGGACGGTTAGAACCGTCCTTACCACTCACGAGGTGGTTCAGCGGACGGTGACCGAGAGGCTCTTCGTGACCCCGTTGACGGTGACCGAAAGGCTCGCCGTCCCCGGCCGCAGCGCGGTCAGCACCCCGGTCGCCGGGTCGAACGACGCGACATCCCACGGCATCGCGGGCAGGAAACCGCCGGCGACATGCGTGCCCCAGCCGCCCTTCCAGTCCGCGCTGACCGGATACGAAACCGGCACCTGACGCGCTCCCTGCGTCACCACGGCCCGGACGTCCGCCTTCTCCCCGCGAGCCAGCGACGAGGGCCCGGACAGCGTCAGCGTGTCGACGTTCGGCCGCGTCTCGAACCGCACCGGCTGCGCCTTGTCCCCCGGTTCGAACCGGACCATCGTCCAGCCGACGAACCCGCCGTCACCCGGAGCCGCCGCGGGCGACTTCCCGGAGTTGCCGTTCACCAGGTACGGCACGCCGTCGACGCGCGAGAGGGTGAAAACGCCCGCGTGCGAGGCGATCGCGGCCGCCTGCTTACCCGACTCGCGTTCGAAGGCGGTCAGCCAGCCGGTCAGCATTGCGGCCTCCTTGCGGTCGGCCAGCTGCGAATTCCCGCTCGCGCTCGGGTCCTTCACCGGATGGTGCATCGCGACGACCACGCCGCGGATCCGCCTGTCCGCCTTCGCCCCGTCCAGCGCCTCGCGCAGCATCCGGATCTGGTCGAATCCGCCCGCGCGCAGCGATCCGCGCGAGGAATCCATCAGCACCAGCCGAATCCCGGCGATGTCGGCGACGCGATGGGTCTCCCCGAACGCCGCCTGGAACTCCGCGAGCCCGTGCCCGCCGTCGGCCTCGTGGTTGCCCGGAACGTAGTACCACGGCGCCTTGCCGACGAGCTCCTCGTCGATGATCGACTTCGCCAGCACGAAGTCGGCGGCCGTGCCCCGGTCGACGAAGTCGCCGTTGATCAGCACGAGATCCGGTTTCGCCGCCACCGCCTCGCGCAGCGCGCGCCGGGCCTGGGCGACCAGCGGGCCGTCCGACTGGTCGGCGGTGAACTGCGCGTCGCTGACCACGGCGATCCGCAGGCCACCGGTCGCGGCGCCGTCGGTGATCAGCGCCGGGTCACGCGGTGCCGGATCGGCGGGGACGGCGGCCGCGGGCGCGACCTCGAAGGTGAGGTCGTCGAAGACCAGCCGTCCCTCGTACTGCTGGGCAGGAACGTTCTCGACGGCGTAGAACTTCGTCAGCCGCTGCCCGTCGGGGAGCCCGGCCGGGATCGCCGCGCGGACGTAGCGCCAGCCCGTCCAGTCGACGCTCAGCGACAGGTCCACGACGGACGGGACGTTGGCGGCGTCACGGAGTTCCGCCCGCAGCCAGGCGCCCTTCGCGTCGCCGTTGACCCACAGCCCGACACGCTGGGTGCCGGGCGGCAGCGCGAGCGGCGCCGCCGAGTTGACGTAGGCCGCGCGCGTGGCGTTGGTCCCGTTCAGCCGGTAGTCCAGCGCGAGACCGCGACCACCGTCACGGCCGGGTGCCTCGGAAAGCGCGGCGCCGACGACGGCGGGGAACACGCTGGCGGTCCAGCCTGCCGGACCGTCCAGCGGCGACGCCAGCCGGGATTCCGTGCCGACGGAAGCCACCAGATGCGTCACCTTCCCGCCCGCGGTCGCGGTGATCGCCGAAGCGCCCGACGCCTTGAGCGCCGTGACCGCGAAGCCGTCGCCGGACGGTTCGATCTGCACCACCGCGGGGTCGTAGTCGAGTTTGACGTCGTCGGGCTCGATCCACGTCCCGTAACCGTCGGCGTCGTAGCCGAAGACCTTGAAGGTGCTCTTCGCGCCTTCGCCGGACAACGCGACCTGTTCGGTGCTCGTGCCCAGCCGGACCGGTGAGCCGAGGACGTTCAGCGTGGTCTTGCCCATCACGCCGCCGCGTTTCGCGTAGACGTCGACGTTCGCGGGCGCGTCGGGCCGGAGCCGGTCGGCGTGCGCGGTGAACAGGCCACCGGTCACGGTGCCGCGGAAGGGGTTGGTGCTGAGCCATCGGACGTTCCCGTCGACGGCGGCGCCGGTCTCGTCGTGGCCCCCGGCGACGAGTTTCCGCGTCAGCCCGGAAAGCACCCGCGTCGCGTCGGTGGTGTCCTGCGCGGGAGCGGGCGCGAACCCGGTCAGCCGCCCGCTTCCCGGCACGGTGGCGATGCCGATCCCGTTGGGCACCAGGCGTTCCCCGCCGTCCGACGGCGAATTGCGCACCAGCGGCGACTTCTCGCCTTCTTCGCGGGCGAGCATCGTCGACGAGCCGCCGCCGTCGAGGTTGAGGGCGTCGTCCGCGCCGAGCGACTTCATGTGCCGGGCGAGTTCGAGTTCGGTCATGCCGCGGCTGTCCGCCTGGCGACCGTCGACCGTGGCCAGCCACATCTTCGTGCCGTCGGCGGAGAACCCGACCGCGGTCCGGGGGTGCATGGCGACGTTGTCGACCGGCTGGACCGCGCCGTCACGTAGCAGGACCTTGTTCCCGCCGACCGAGACGGAGAGCTTGCCCGCGTCGCTCTTCGGCGCGTACGTGACGCCCACCTTGTCACCGGGCTTCACCCCGGACAACGAGTCCACGCCGCCGTCACGGGCGAGCAGGATCGTCGCCCCCGCGGCGATCGGGCCGTCGGCGGGCTGCGGCCGCACCTGCGTGACGACACCGTCGGAGACCTCGATCTCGACGACACGCTGCGCGCCCGCGATCGAGGTCCGCCGCGAAGACGCGCCCCACAACGGCGTGTAGACGCCGATCGCGTCACCGCTCAGCACGGGGCTGTTGAAGTTCGAAGCGGGCACGACCTCGCCGTCGGGCAAGGTCACCGATGCTTCGAGGAACACCTCCGCGAGCCGTGCCTTGCCTTCTTCGGTGATCGACGCGGTCAGGTTGTGGCCGCGCGCGGGCGCCGTCTGGAGGTTCCCGGCGTCGATGCCGACGCCGATCGGCGCGCCGGAAGCGTTGATGTCGAAGAAGTCCCCGTTGACCCCGGCGACCGCACCGGCCCTGGCGACCTGCTGCGAAAGCGGTGTCCGCGCGGAAACCGTGCCGGGACTGAGGTAGGTCGGCTTGAGGGTCTTGCTGGTGAGGTCGACGGCGAGGGTGTCGCCGCGGATCCAGCCCGCCGGGTCGTACCGGTCGAACTCGGTGAGACTCAGCCCCGGCGCCACGCGCGAAGTGGCGCTGGTGGTGACGAGACCGTCGTCCGGCGCGGCCACGGCGTACGCGGACGGCCCCTCCTTCGCCGACGAGGCCGCTGGAGCGGCTTCGACGGGCGCCGGGCCGAGCGGAGCGGCCAAGGGATCGGCGTACGCCGGTGGGGCGACGAACAATCCAGGCAGCAGGGCAGCGAGCAGCAACAGGCGTGAATTTCTCACGAATTACCCCACGATCGAGTGATAGGCAGCATCGCTCAGCACAGCGGACGCGAGCCGCCAGGAGAAGACCCCGAGGTGAACGTGAACCGAACGGCGTAGGGCGCGAAGGTCAGGGCGTGAGAGGCCCGGCGAGGAAGGTCTTCGCCGCCGCGGCGTCACCGGTGATTTCGAGGCCGGCGCCGTCGAGCTCGATCCGTTGCCACAGCAGCAAGTCCAGCGCTTCCGCGGTCCCCGCGACAACGGCGCCGGCCGCTTCGGCGGGGTCCGCCTGCCGCGAGCCGGGGACGTCGGTCTCACCCGGCGGTGTGATCAACCAGGCGTGTCCGGTGTCGGATGTCTTCAGCAGCAACGGAACGGTGACCGCCGGCGGGGTGTGCCAGCGCTTCACCTTCGGCAGCATGCCGAGAAGGACCTCGTCCACGCCGTCGGCGGCGAGGGCCGGGTCCAAGGTGTATTCGGTCCCTGCCGCGCGGTGCGCGTCGAGCAGGTGCACCGCGGTCTCGTGGACCTGGCGGCGGAACCAGAAGGACTTCGTCTTGGCGGCGGCGGTGAAGTTCCAGGCGCCGTCCTGGGGAGCTGCCTCGCGCAGCGCCTCGATGAGTTCGTCCGCGCTTTCGCGGTACCACGGGGCGAGATCCACGCCCGGTTCGGCGTCGAGGTCCTGCGGGGCCGGCTCGCCGGTGCGCACGATCCCGGCCGCCCAGCGATGGACGTTGCCGAGGTGGACGACCAGGTCACGCAGGCGCCACTCGCCGCAGCACGGCACGGGCGCGGCGTGGTCCCCGGTGCTCGCGACCCGCGCGAAACCGGCGGTGAGTTCCCGCAAGCGCTCCAGGTACTCGTCCGGTGTCATCGTGGCTCCCCAGGTTCGTGGACGGCACGGCTGTCCCGCGCCGTCCACGATTCTGTCAGACCTCGGGGAACCAGAGCTTGAGCTCGCGCTCGGCCGACTCCGGGGAGTCCGAACCGTGCACCAGGTTGTACTGGGTCTCCAGCGCGAAGTCGCCGCGCAGGGTGCCCGGGGTGGCCTTCTCGACCGGGTCGGTGCCGCCGGCGAGCTGACGGAACGCGGCGATGGCGCGCGGGCCCTCGACGGCGATCGCGACCAGCGGGCCCGAGGTGATGAACTCGAGGAGGTCGCCGAAGAACGGGCGCTCCTTGTGCTCGGCGTAGTGCTCCTCGGCGACCGAGCGCTCGACGGTGCGCAGTTCGAGGGCGGCGAGCTTCAGGCCCTTGCGCTCGATGCGAGCGATGACCTCGCCGACGAGGCCGCGCGCGACGCCATCGGGCTTGACGAGGACCAGCGTGCGTTCAGTCACGGCGGTATTACTCCTTGGGTGGGATTCGTGCTATTCGCCCGGAGCCTACTGGGTGCCGCACCGCTCACTTCACTTCGGACCAGGGAATGGTCTCGATCCGTTCGAGGTGCTCCTCGCCCCACTCCCCGAGCGCGGCCATCGCGGTGTTGAGGGAATCCCCGAACTCCGTCAGCGAATACTCCACCTTCGGCGGAACCTGGTGGTACACCTCGCGATGCAGCAGTCCGGTGGTCTCCATCTCGCGCAGTTGCAGGATCAGCACCCGCTCGCTGATGCCGGGCACCGCGCGCCGCAGCTCCCCGAAACGCAGTGGCCCGTCCTGGAGCGCGAACAGGATGAGCCCTTTCCATTTGCCGCCCACGACGGCTATCGCGGCGTCGAGGCCGCAGGTGAACGTGCGGTTCTTGGTCATCGCTTCACATACCTTTTTGTCAGTACCTGGCGAAATAGTAGGTACTTGATCGAATGTACGCGACCGCCCAGCATGGAGTCATCCCGAAGATTTCCTTGGACTGGAGCGAAAAATGCCGAAGATGCCGGTGACCGTCGTGGGCCTCGGTTCGATGGGTTCGGCCCTGGCGGACACCTTCCTGGCGGCCGGGCATCCCACCACCGTGTGGAACAGGACGGCCTCGAAGGCCGAGCCGCTGGTCGCGCGTGGAGCGATCCTGGCCGCGACGGCCGGGGACGCGGTGCGGGCGAGCCCGTTGACCATCGCCTGCCTGACCACCTACGAAGACACCCGCGCGGCCTTGGAGCCCGCTTCCCTGACCGGACGCTCATTGGTGACGCTGAACAGCGGCTCACCCGCGGGGGCGCGCCGCATGGCCGAATGGGCGAAGGAGCACGGCGCGCGATACCTCGACGGCGCGATCAAGAACGTGCCGTCGGCCGTGGGCGCGCCGGACACGCTGCTGTACTACGGCGGCGACAAGACCGTCTTCGACGAGCACCTGGACACGTTGCGCGTGCTCGGCGGCGACACCGTCCACCTCGGCGAGGACACCGACCTCGCGGCGCTGTACGAAACGGCCGTCGGCGGCACCCTGCTGCCCGCGCTGGTCGGGTTCTTCCAGGGTGCCGCCGCGCTGCGGTCGCGCGGGCTCGCGGCCGAGACGCTCCTGCCCTACGCCACCAAGTGGTTCGAGATGATCATCTCGGTGCTTCCGGTGTTCACCAAGGAAATCGACAGCGGCGACTACTCGGATCCCGCGTCATCGGTGGACATCTTCCACGCCGGCGCCGCCGCCGACCTCGGACTGGCCGAGGAAGGCGTCGACGTCGCGTGGCAGCAGCCGATGCACGACCTCGTCCGGCGGGCCGTCGAGGACGGGCATGGCGACCGCAGCATCGCGGTCCTGACCGAACTGCTCAGCGTTGGGGCCGCAGGGTCTTCGACCACAGCGAAGCACCCGTAGCGTCCCTCAGGTCGACCGTGAGCGCGCCGCTCCGTCCGTCGATGTTCACCTCGCCGAAGTGCTGGAAGCCGTCGGCGGGCGAGGTGTTCGCGGCGGGCGGGGCGTGCACGAACACCGCTTCCGGCCCGAAGGTCGGGTCGAGGGTGTTCGGGCCGAACGCGCCGGCGTTGAGCGGGCCGGAGACGAACTCCCAGAACGGGTCGAAATCGGTGAACGACGCGCGATCCGGCGAGTAGTGGTGTGCCGCGGTGTAGTGCACGTCGGCGGTCAGCCAGACGACGTTGCGCACGCGGCGCCGCGAGATCTCCCGCAGCACCCAGGCGAGTTCGGTTTCGCGGCCGCCGGGCGCGCCGGGCAGGCCGTTGGCGACGCCCTCGATGGCCTTGCCGTCCGGGACGGTGAGCCCGATCGGCAGGTCGGCCTGGATGATCTTCCAGGTCGCGGTGCTGCGGTCGAGCGCGTCGACGAGCCAGCGGGCCTGACGGTCGCCGAGGACGCGGCCCGGCTTGGTCTGGTCGGAGGTGTTGGCGTCCTTGTAGGTCCGCATGTCCAGCACGAACACCTCGGCGCGGGAACCGTGCCGGAAGTTGCGGTACACGCGGCCGTCGACGGCCTGGCGGCGGTCGATCGGGTGCCATTCGTGGAACGCCTTGAACGCCCGCGCGGCGAGCACGTCGACGCGCTTTTCGGTGTATTCGGGGCGGTCGTCGAGGATCTCACCCGGGTACCAGTTGTTGACGACTTCGTGGTCGTCCCACTGGACATACGCGGGCACGTTCGCGGTGAAGCGCTTGAGGTTTTCATCGAGCAGGTTGTAGGCGAACTGGCCGCGGTACTCGTCGAGCGTCTCGGCGACCTTCGCCTTCTCCGGGGTGACGATGTTGCGCCACACGCGCCCGCCGGGCAGCGCGACGGTCTCGGTGAGCGGCCCGTCGGCGTAGACCGTGTCTCCACAGTGGAGGAACAGATCGGGACGGCGATCGGCCATCGCGCGGTAGATGGTCATGCCGCCGCGTTCGGGGTTGATGCCCCAGTTCTGCCCGGCGACGTCGCCGGACCACAGCAGCCGGACGTCCGAGCGGCCGACCGGGGCGGTGGCGAAGCGGCCGGTGACGGCCTCGCTGCGGGCGCGGCCGTCGAGGTCTTCGGCGGTGACGCGGTAGTGGACCTCGGTCCCCGGCATGAGGCCGGCGACGCGGACCTTGCCGGTGCCGCCGGTCTCCGGGCTCATCACCGGGCCGCGCACGACGCGCGCGTGCCGGAACGACGGATCCCGGGAAACCTCCACGATCAGCCGCGACGGCCGGTCGGCGCGCGACCAGACGATGCCGGAGCCGGTGGTGACGTCGCCCGACTGGACACCGTGGGTGAGCACCGGGCGGTCGCGGCGGAGGAGCGGGACGGCGTTCGCGGTCGCGGTTCCGGGGAGGAGCAGTCCGCCCGCGACCGCTCCGGCGCCGGTGAGACCGGCTTTGAGCAGCGTGCGGCGGTTGTGGTGGGTTGCGGTCATGGCGCGGTTCTATCCCGTGGTCACGGCCGGTGGGCCAACGGCGGTTGACCTGGTGATGAACGAACGGGCGGTAGCCGGCTCAACCGTTCGGTCGATGCCTCCCCGTGTCGGCGCCGGTACTTTCGATCACGGGGATGGTCGATCCGGATGGGGGAACGATGCGAAGATTCCAGCGCGGTCTCGTGCTGCTCACGGCGGCTTTGGCGGTGTCGAGCCTGACGACAGGGGTTTCGTCGGCGGACGAGCTGGGCAGGTCGCGGGCGGTGATCCGCTACACCGAGTACGGCATCCCGCATATCGCGGCGAAAGACTTCGACGGGCTCGGTTACGGCTACGGGTTCGCCGCGGCCAAGGACAACATCTGCGAACTCGCGAACACCTACCTGACGGTGTCCGCGCGGCGATCCGCGTACTTCGGCGCGGGCGGCCAGGGCAACCCGGCGATGAGCGAGGCGGAGAACAACCTCGACAGCGATCTGCACTTCCAGCGGATCAACGACTCGGGCGTGGTCGAGCGGCTGCTCGCGCGGCCCGCGCCGCACGGCCCGCGGACCGAGGTCCGGGAGCTCGCGGCCGGATACATCGCGGGCTACAACGCGTACCTGAAGCAGACCGGCGTCCAGCGCATCACCGATCCGGTCTGCCGCGGCGCGGACTGGGTCCGGCCGATCACCGAACTCGATTTCTACCGGCACTTCTACGCCGTCTCCTCGGTGGGCGGGCAGGGCCTGCTCGCGGCCGACCTCGTCCGCACCCGGCCGCCGTCCACAAAGGACGCTCCGGCCTCGGGTCCGGAGGCCGCGCCGAAGATCGCCGACGGCCTCCGCAAGACCATGAAGACCGGCGAACTCGGCAGCAACGGCATCGCCGTCGGCGGAGACGGGACGAAGTCCGGCGGCGGCCTGCTGCTCGGGAATCCGCACTATCCGTGGCAGGGCGGGCGCCGGTTCTGGCAGTCGCAGCTGACCATTCCCGGCCGGTTCGACGTCGCGGGCGGCAGCCTGCTGGGGCTCCCATTGCCGCAGATCGGCCACAACACCGACGTCGCGTGGACGCATACGGTGTCGACGGCGATCACGTTCGGCCTCTTCGAAGTACCGCTGGCACCCGGCGACCCGACGACGTACCTGGTCGACGGGAAACCGGAGAAGATGACCGCCCAGGAGGTGAAGGTCGAGGTCCGGGAGCCGAGCGGCGAGCGGCGGCAGGTCGCCCGCACCTTCTACGGGACACGGTACGGCCAGGTGCTCGGTTCGGCGTTCGGCGTGCCCACGCCGTGGACGACGAAGTCCGCGCACGCGCTGCGAGACGGGAACGCCGGCAACCTGCGCGGCCTCAACACCTGGTTCGAACTGGCCGGAGCACGCGGCACCACGGACGTCGCCAACGCGCTCGCGCGCACCCAAGGCGTCCCGTGGGTCAACACCATCGCCACGGACAGGGCGGGGAACGCGCTGTACAGCGACATCCAGGTCGTGCCGCACGTCACCGACGAGCGAGCGGCGGACTGCGGAACCCCGCTGGGCCGGGCACTCTTCCCCGGCACCGGACTCTCCATTTTGGACGGTTCGAAGTCGTCGTGCGCCTGGGGTTCCGATCCAGGATCCTTGGAACCGGGCCTGTTCGCACCATCCCGGCTGCCACTGCAGCAGCGCCGCGACTACGAACTCAACGCCAACGACAGCGCCTGGCTCTCCAACGCCCGCGCACCGATCGCGCCGCTCCCCCGGATCGTCGGCACGACCGGGACCCAGCGGTCGGACCGGACGCGGGAAGCGCTCATCGCCACCGAAGAGGGCTTGGCGGGCAAGGGATTCACGCCGTCGTCGATGAAGGACATGCTGTACCGCGACCGAAGCCGCACCGCGGAACTCGCCGCCGCCGACACGGCGAAGATGTGCGCGGCTTTCCCGGGAGGACAGGCTCCGTCCACGTCGGGGCCGGTGCCCGTCGGCGACGCCTGCACGACATTGGCTTCCTGGGACCGCACATTCCGGCTCGACAGCCGCGGCGCGCTCTTCTTCGAGCGGTTCGTGGACCGGATCGGCGGACTGCGGGGCATCTGGCAGGTCCCGTTCGACCCGAAGCAGCCGGTCACCACGCCGAACACCCTCGCGACCGGAAACCCCGAGGTGCAGAAGGCCTTCGGTGACACGCTCGCGGAATTCCGCGCCAACGGCATCCCAGTCGGCGGCAGGCTGGGCGACCACCAGACGGTGACCCGGGCCGGGCAACGGATCCCGATCCACGGCGGACCGGGCGACCTCGGCGTGCTCAACGTGATCACGGCGCGGTGGGATCCGGCGCGAGGCAACCACGAGGTCAGGCACGGATCCAGCTACGTGCAGGTGGTCGGGTTCGATGGCAAGGCCTGCCCGGACGTCTCGACGATCATGACGTACTCGCAGTCGACCGACGTCACTTCACCGCATTTCGCCGACCAAACGCGGTTGTACTCGCGGGGCGGCTGGGTGCGGGGACGCTTCTGCGCCGCGGACATCGCGCGGTCGCCGGAGCTCCGGGTGGTGAGGCTGCGCTGACAAAACCTCGTGAGTGGTAAGGACGGTTAGAACCGTCCTTACCACTCACGAGGCCTACTGAGCCTGTTGCTGGCTGGGCAACGTCCCGGCAGCCATCCGCCGCGCCACATCGCGGCGCAGCCACAGCAGCCACAGCCAGATCCCGAGGAAGATCACCCCGAGGATCGCCACGGCGGGCAGCGCGACGAAGAACGCGATCAGCGCGACCTGCAGGACGAGCACCGCGGGCACCGCCCAGGGCTTCTTCAGGAACCCGCACAGCACGATCAGCGCGACCGCGATGACGATCACCGACCAGCCGGTGAGCGAGCCGACGCCGCCGCCGAGTTTCGCCACCACCGGCAGCGCGAGCGCGACGGTGATGCCCTCCATGATCAGCGAACCGGCCATCACGCCGCGGAAGGACTTCATCGGGTCCTTGGCGGGCGGCTTCGGGGTTTCGTCGGTCACGCCGGCTCCTTACCGAACAGGGTCCTGGCCTCGCCCGCGGTGACGACCGAGCCGGTGACCAGCACGCCCCCTCCCGCCAGGGGTTCCTCGGGGTCGTCGCTCTGCTCGACGAGGCCGATGGCGGTCTCGATCGCGGCGTCCAGGCTGGGCTCGGCCACGACCCGGTCTTCGCCGAAAATCGAGATGGCGATGTCGTTGAGCTCGTCGAGCGGCATCGCACGCGGGGACGAGTTCTTGGTGACGACGATCTCGGACACCACCGGTTCGAGGGCGTCCAGGATGCCGCGGGCGTCCTTCTCCGCCATCACGCTGACCACGGCGGCGAGACGGCGGAAGGCGAACTCTTCGGCGACGGTGGTCGCGAGCGCTTTGGCGCCGTGCGGGTTGTGGGCGGCGTCGAGCAGCACGGTCGGCGCGGCGCGGACGCGCTCCAGCCTGCCGGGGGTCTCGACTTCGGCGAAGGCCTCGCGGACCGCTTCGATGACCAGCTGCTTGTCCTTGCCCGCGCCGAAGAACGCTTCGACGGCGGCCAGCGCGAGCGCGGCGTTGGCCGCCTGGTGGGCGCCGTGCAGCGGCAGGAAGATCTCGTCGTAGACCCCGCCGAGGCCCTGCAGCTTGAGCATCTGCCCGCCGACGGCGACCTCCCGCTCCAGCACGCCGAACTCGCTGCCGGCGCGGGCGACGCTCGCGTCGACCTCGACGGCGCGTTCCAGCAGGATCTTCTGCACTTCGGGGTCCTGCTCGGCGATCACCGCGACGCTGCCGGGCTTGATGATCCCGGCCTTCTCCACCGCGGCCTTGGCCGGAGAGCCACCGAAGTACTCGACGTGGTCGACGCCGATCGGGGTGATGACGGCGACGTCGCCGTCCACGACGTTGGTGGCGTCCCAGGAGCCGCCGAGCCCGGTTTCGACGACCGCGGCCTCGACGGGCGCGTCGGCGAAGGCCGCGAACGCCATACCGGTGAGCACCTCGAACTTGCTCATCGGCACCGCGTCGGGCCCGCCCGCGTTGTCCACCATGGTCACGTACGGCGCGACGTCGCGGTACAGGTCGACGTACGCGGCGGCGGAGATGGGGGCACCGTCGAGCGCGATCCGCTCGGTGACCAGCTGCAGGTGCGGGCTCGTGTACCGGCCGACGCGCAGACCCATCCGGGTCAGCAGCGCGTCGATCATCCGGGTGGTCGAGCCCTTGCCGTTGGTCCCGGCGACGTGCAGCACCGGGTAGCCGCGGTGCGGTTCACCCATGAGGTTGACCAGGGCCGCGATCCGGGCGAGGGACGGCTCGATCTTGGTCTCGGGCCAGCGCTGGTTCAGCTCGGCCTCGACGGCGAGCAGTTCGCGGCGCGCCTGCTGCCCGTTCGGGTCGGCCGGGGCGAACTCGTCGCCCTGGTCGTCCAGTTCGTGCAGTTCCACGTCCTCGGGGGCGACGAGGTCCGGCACGGGGCCGAGCGCGAGGTTGTCCCCCAGCTGCCCGATCCCGCCGATGCCACCCCGTGCACCGCCGCCCGCCTGGTACGCGGCGTCGGGTGCGTCCAGATCCGGGTCGGTGTCGTCGGACGGATCGTGGGCGCGGGCCCCCAATTCGTCGACACCGGCGAAACTGTCCAGATCTGCCAGGTCCGGGGATTCCCTGAAATCTTCGGAATCCCGGCCGTCACCTCGCGGCACGAACTCTCCTCTTAGCCTTGCTACCTGTCGGACCGAGTCTACGTGCGGCTTTTCCTGGCACTCTCGACGCATGGGGTTCAACCACAACGACCACTACCACCCGCTGCTGCTCGACCAGCTGCCTCCCGGCCCCGGCGTGGCACTGGACGTGGGCTGCGGCGGCGGGCGGTTCGCGCGGCGGCTCGCGGCGACCGGGATGCACGTCGAGGCGATCGACCGGTCCGGTCCGATGATCGAGCTCGCCCGCGCCGCCGGTTCACCGGGACCGGGCACGATCTCGTACCGGCAGGCCGACGTGGTCGCCGAAAAGCTGCCGGAGGCGGCGTACGACTTCATCTCCTGCCTCGCTTCGCTCCACCACGTGCCGTTCGACACGGTCACGAAGCTGCGTGACGCGCTGGTCCCGGGCGGTGTGCTGGCCGTGCTCGGCCTCGGCAGGCCCAGCACGTTCGCCGACTACGCGCGGGCCCTCGTGGCCACCCCGGTCAACGCCGTGGCCAGGGTGATCGTGTACGCCGGAGACCGGCTGAACGGCGGGGTCGATCCGCTGCCGGCGGCGCCGATCGCGGAGACCTACCCGCCGATGAACCGGATCCGGCGCGACGCGGGCCGCCTGCTGCCGGGGAGCAAGGTCCGGAACCTGCTCTTCTTCCGCTATCTCCTCGTCTACCGGCGGCCGGAAGATGATCACCCGATGTGACACCCCAAGCGGGTGAAACCGGCACCCGACCACCCGATCGGCGGCGCCGACGGGAGCGGATCCGGTTCATTTTTGAGAGGCCATCCAGTCCGGAGATCGGGGTCCTCATGCGCTACAGACGCGTCCTGTTCGCGGCCGTCTCGACCGTCGTCCTGCTGATCGCCTCCGCCACGGCGGCCACCGCCACCACGCGGTCCTACCGGAATTACGTCGCGCTGGGTGATTCCTACACCTCCGGGCCGCTCATCCCGCTCCCCCGCCTCGACCCGCTCTTCTGCGGCAAGTCGACGCAGAACTACCCGTCGATACTCGCCTCGGCACTGCGGGTCCGCTCCTTCACCGACATCAGCTGCGGTGGCGCCGACACCACCGACATGACGCGGCGGCAGAGCGTCACCCTCGGCAGCAACCCGCCCCAGTTCAGTGCCCTGCGCGCGAACACCGACCTGGTCACGGTCGGGATCGGCGGCAACGACTACGGCGTCTTCGGCACGCTCGTCGGCACCTGCCCGTCACTGCGCGCGAGCGATCCCACGGGGAACCCGTGCCAGGACCGGTTCACCGTGGGTGGCGTCGACACCATCAAGGCCAAGATCGCCGACACCGGCAAGAACGTCGAGAAGGTGCTGGCCGGGATCCACGCCCGCTCGCCGCGTGCCGACGTGCTCGTCGTCGGCTACCCGCGGATCGCGCCGGAACGCGGCTACTGCCCGAAGATCCTGCCCTTCGCCGAGGGCGACTACGCGTGGCTCAACGACGTCGAGAAGGCGTTGAACTCGGCGATCGAGAAAGCCGTCGCCGCCGATGGCAAGGCGACCTTCGTGGACACCTTCGGTCCGTCCGCCGGGCACGACGCCTGCGCGAAGAACGGGGCCGCCTGGATCAACGGGCAGCACACGAAACTGCTCGCCGCGGCGGCTTACCACCCGTATCGCACGGGGATGGCAGGCGTAGCCGGAGTGATCCTCCGTCACCTCCGCTGAAAGCCTCGTGAGTGGCAAGGACGGTTCTAACCGTCCTTGCCACTCACGAGGTCAGGAGGCGGGAAGCGTCGCCAGCCGGGCGTTGATGCGCTCGATATCCGCGACCGCGGTCTCCTTGCGGGCCCGGATCTTGCCGATCACCGGCTCCGGCGCCTTGTCGATGAAGGCCTGGTTGCCGAGTTTGGCCTCGGCCTGCGCCAGTTCCTTCTCCGCCGCGCCGAGGTCCTTCTGCAGGCGCTTGCGCTCGGCGGCGACGTCGATCGTGCCGGACAGGTCCAGCTCCACGGTCACCACACCGGCCGACAGGCCGACCTCGAGCGACGCGCTCGGCGCGAAGCCCTCCTCGGGCTGGGTGAGCCGGACCAGCGCACGGATCGGCTCGTCGTGCCCGGTGATCTCGGCGAACCCGTCGCCGGACAGCCGTGCGGCCACCTTCTGGCTGGGCTTGAGGCCCTGGTCCGCGCGGAAGCGGCGGACCTCGGTGACCAGCTTCTGCACGTCCGCGATCCGCTTGTCCGCCACGGCGTCGGCGTACGAGGCGTCGGCCACCGGCCATGGGGCGACCACCAGCGATTCGCGGCCGGTCAGCGCCGTCCACAGCTTCTCGGTGATGAACGGGATGAACGGGTGCAGCAGCTTCAGCACGGTGTCGAACACGTGCCCCAGCACCGCGCGCGTCGCCGTCACGCGGGCCTCGTCACCCTGGAAGACCTGGACCTTCGACAGCTCCAGGTACCAGTCGCACAGCTCGGTCCAGGTGAACTGGTACAGCGTGTCGGTGGCCTTCGCGAACTGGTAGTCCGCCAGGTAGCCGGTGACCTCGTCGACGACGTTGCCGAGCCTGCCGAGGATCCAGCGGTCGGCCTCGGTGAGCTCGGCGGCAGGCGGCAGCGAGGCGTTCGCGTCCGCGCCGTTCATCATCGCGAACTTGGTGGCGTTCCAGAGCTTCGTGGTGAAGTTCCGGGAGCCCGCGACCCACTCCTCGCCGATCGGCACGTCGGTGCCCGGGTTGGCGCCCCGCGTGAGGGTGAACCGCAGCGCGTCCGTGCCGTACTTGTCCATCCACTCGATGGGGTCGACGCCGTTGCCCGCGGTCTTCGACATCTTCTTGCCGAACTGGTCGCGGACCATGCCGTGCAGCGCGATGGTCTTGAACGGCGCCTCGCCGGTGGCGTAGAGGCCGAACATCATCATCCGCACGACCCAGAAGAACAGGATGTCGTAGCCGGTGACCAGCACCGACGTCGGATAGAACTTGTTCAGGTCCGGCGTCTTCTCCGGCCAGCCGAGGGTGGAGAACGGCCACAGCCCCGAGGAGAACCACGTGTCGAGGACGTCCGGGTCCTGGGTCCAGCCCTCACCCGAAGGCGGCTCCTCGTCCGGTCCGACGCAGACGACCTCGTCGTTCGGGCCGTACCAGACCGGGATGCGGTGGCCCCACCACAGCTGGCGCGAGATGCACCAGTCGTGCAGGTTGTCGACCCAGTCGAAGTAGCGCTTCTCCATCTCCGCCGGGTGGACGTTCACGCGGCCGTCGCGCACCGCGTCGCCCGCGGCCTTCGCGAGCGGGCCGACCTTGACGAACCACTGCAGCGAGAGCCGCGGCTCGATCGGCTCCTTGGACCGCTCGGAGTGCCCGACGCTGTGCAGGTACGGACGCTTCTCCGCGACGATGCGGCCCTGCTCCCGCAGCTTCTCCCGCACCGCGACACGGGCCTCGAAGCGGTCCATGCCGTCGAACTCGGTGCCGGTGCCGTCGATCCGGCCCTGCTCGTCCATGATCGTGATCATCGGCAGGTCGTGCCGCTGGCCGATCTCGAAGTCGTTCGGGTCGTGCGCGGGCGTCACCTTGACCGCACCGGTGCCGAACTCCGGGTCGACGTGCTTGTCCGCGACGATCGGGATCTTGCGCCCGGTCAGCGGAAGCTCGACCTCGGTGCCGATGAGGTGGGTGTAGCGCTCGTCGTCCGGGTGGACCGCGACGGCGGTGTCGCCGAGCATCGTCTCCATCCGGGTGGTGGCCACGACGATCGCGTTCTCTCCGTCGCCGTAGCGCATCGAGACGAGTTCGCCCTCGACCTCTTCGTGCTTCACCTCGGCGTCGGACAGCACCGACCGCAGCTCCGGCGACCAGTTGACCAGCCGCTCGGCGCGGTAGATCAAGCCGTCGTCGAAGAGCTTCTTGAAGATCGTGTTGACGGCCTTGGACAGGCCGTCGTCCATGGTGAACCGCTCACGGGTCCAGTCCACGCCCTCGCCGAGACGCTTCATCTGGGCGAGGATCTTGCCGCCGTGCTCGTTCTTCCACTGCCAGACGCGCTCCACGAAGGCCTCGCGGCCGAGCTCGCGGCGGCTGGTGCCCTCGGCGCGGAGCTGCTTCTCGACCAGCGCGTGGACCGCGATGCTCGCGTGGTCCATGCCCGGCAGGTACAGCGTCTCGTCGCCGAGCATGCGGTGGTAGCGGGTGATGGCGTCGATCAGGGTGTGCTCGAACGCGTGCCCGATGTGCAGCGAACCGGTCACGTTCGGGGGCGGGATGACTACCGTGAACGGCGGCTTGTCCGACGTGGGGTCGGCCGTGAAGTAGCCGGCGTCTACCCAACGCTGGTAGAGCGAGGCTTCTTCGTCGGCCGGGTTCCAGGTACCCGGAAGGTCGGTCTGCTGCGGCTGGGCGTTCTCGGTCACAGTTGACAAGTCTACGAACCCTCTCCATCGAGTTCCTCACCGGCCGTAACGCCGCGATGGTCCGGGTAAGGTGGCCGGTGGAATTCGGCGGCGGATCACACCAACCGGGGGACACGAGTCAGATGGACGAAGAGGACCGGCGGATCGAGACCCACCCGGACCTGGTGGACCCGAGCTGGCAGAAGCACGCCGAACTGGACGCCTGGCTCGGCGCGAAGAAGGAGCTCAAGAAGAAGCGCCGCAAGCAGCGCAAGGCGGCCGCCGGTGGCGGCTACTCCGCGCCGGGGTCGAGCCGGTGGCCCGGCGTCGCCGCGCTCGTCGCCCTGATCGTGCTGGTCGTGGCCGCGGTGACGGTGAACGCGGTGCAGGAACGCGGCGTCAACGAGACACCTTGGTTCCCGCTGGACGAATCGCAGATCACCCGGCTCGTCACCGACGCCTGACCCCTCGGTCGCGCGCGGAAGCGGCAAGGCGCACGATGGGGTCATGACCCGCGAAGCACCCGCGAACGACGTTGACGAGACACAGCTCGAAGTAGGGAAACCGAAGAGCTGGGCGGCCGGGATCCCCGGGGTCGCCGTCTCCCTGATGCGCGGCATGGAACAGATGGGCGCCGCGCGCACGGTGAAGACGCTGCGCCTGCTGAACCAGCGCGACGGCTTCGACTGCCCAGGCTGCGCCTGGCCGGAGCCGCGCGAGGTCGACGGTGAGCACCGCAAGCTCGCCGAGTTCTGCGAGAACGGCGCGAAGGCCGTCGCCGAGGAGGCGACGAAGCGCCGCGTCGGCCGCGAGTTCTTCGCCACGCACTCCATCCACGACCTGGCGGACAAGACGGATTACTGGCTCGGGCAGCAGGGCCGCATCACCGAGCCGTTCGTGCTGCGCGAGGGGGCTTCGCACTACGAGCCGATCTCCTGGGACGACGCGTTCACGCTGGTCGCGGACGAGCTTCGCGCGCTACAGGACCCGAACGAGGCGATCTTCTACACCTCCGGCCGCACCAGCAACGAGGCCGCCTTCCTCTACCAGCTGCTCGTGCGCTCCTTCGGCACCAACAACCTCCCCGACTGCTCCAACATGTGCCACGAGTCCTCCGGCGCGGCGCTCGCGGCCACGACCGGGATCGGCAAGGGATCGGTGTCGCTCGCCGACATCCACCAGGCGGACCTGATCGTGGTGGTCGGCCAGAACCCGGGCACGAACCACCCGCGCATGCTGTCGGCGTTGGAGGAGGCCAAGGGCAACGGCGCGAAGATCATGGCGGTCAACCCGCTGCCCGAAGCCGGTCTGATGCGGTTCAAGAACCCGCAGAACGTCCGCGGCGTGGTCGGCAAGGGCACCCCGCTGGCCGACGAGTTCGCGCAGATCCGGCTCGGCGGCGACCTCGCGCTGTTCCAGGCGATCGGTCACCTCCTGCTGAAGTGGGAGCAGGAGACCCCCGGCACGATCGTCGACCACGCGTTCATCGAGTCGTCCTCCGAAGGGTTCGAGGACTACGCGAAACATCTACGGGAGATCGACTGGGCCGAGGTCGACGCGGCGACCGGGTTGCCGCGGGAGCAGATCGAGCGGCTGGCGCGGATGATCGCGACCTCGAAGCGGACCATCTACTGCTGGGCGATGGGCCTGACCCAGCACAAGCACGCGGTGCAGACGATCTCCGAGGTCGCGAACCTGGCGCTGGTGCGCGGCATGATCGGCGAACCGGGCGCGGGCCTGTGCCCGGTGCGCGGGCACTCCAACGTCCAGGGCGACCGGACGATGGGCATCTGGGAGAAGATGCCCGAGTCCTTCATGGACAGTCTCGACGCCGAGTTCGGCATCAAGGTCCCGCGAGACCACGGGCACGACACCGTCGCCGCGATCCGCGCGATGCGGGACGGCGAGGGCAAGGTCTTCTTCGCCGTCGGCGGCAACTTCGCGTCCGCCACCCCGGACACGGAGCTGACCGAGAAGGCGCTCAAGTCGTGCTCGCTGACCGCGCACGTGTCGACGAAGCTCAACCGCTCGCACGTGGTCCCCGGCAAGACCGCGCTGATCCTGCCCACCCTCGGCCGCACGGAACGCGACGTCCAGGCGGGCGGCGAGCAGTTCGTCACCGTCGAGGACTCGATGTCGCAGGTGCACACCTCACGCGGCAGGCTGGCCCCGGCCAGTGAGCACCTGCTGTCCGAGGTCGCGATCATCTGTCATCTCGCGGAGGCCCTGCTCGGCGCCGGGCACGCCGTGCCGTGGCGGGACTTCCACGCCGACTACGACCTCATCCGTGACCGGATCGCCCGTGTCGTCCCCGGCTGTCACGACTACAACGCCCGGGTGCGCGAGCCGGACGGGTTCGTCCTGCCGCACGCGCCGCGCGATTCCCGGCAGTTCAACGGGACCGCCAACGGCAAGGCGAACTTCACCGTCTCCGAACTCGAGTATCCCGAGGTTCCCGAAGGCAGGCTGCTGCTGCAGACGATGCGCAGCCACGACCAGTACAACACCACGATCTACGGGCTTTCCGACCGCTACCGCGGGATCGAGGACGCGCGGCGCGTGGTGCTGGTGAACCCCGAGGACCTGGTTTCGCTCGGACTCGCCGACGGCGCGATGGTCGACCTGGTCTCGGAATGGCGGGACGGCGACCGCCGGGCCCCGCGGTTCCGGGTGGTCTCCTACCCGACGGCGAAGGGTTGCGCGGCGGCGTACTTCCCCGAGGCGAACGCGTTGGTACCGCTGGATTCGGTGGCCGACAAGTCGAATACCCCGGTGTCGAAGGCGATCGTGGTGCGGCTGGAGCCGGTGACCGCACCTTAAGCGCGCCCGGTCGGCGGTGTCGGGAGGGCTCGGCAGGGGTCCACCGTGAAGTGGCCAACCCACTTCGCGGAAAGGCCTTGCCATGTCACGAAGATCGACTCTGCGCTGCTTCGCCGCCCTGGCCTCGCTCTTGCTCGTCGCGGTCCTGCCCGGCGCGGCCACCGCCGCTCCGGGCGCACCGCCGCCGTTGTCCTTCGTCTCCCAGCTCGACCTGTCCTGCTACCGGACCGAGGGCTACAAACCGCCCCCGGTGGAGCTCACCCTCACGCACCTCAACCCCGTCCTCGCGAAATTGCCGTCGGAGACGGTCAAGCTGGGGGAACGCCGACAGCTCTGCGTGCCGGTCGCGAAGAACGGCGCGATCCCGCCGCCGGGGATCGTGGACTACATCCGCTGGGTGGACCTGTCGTGCTACCGGATCGAAGGCCGTGCGGTGGAATTCCCGCTGACGCTGAGTCACCTGAACCCCGTCGTACAGAAGCTCGGCATCCAGGATTCCCACGTCACGATGTTGTCGCCGGAGCAGTTGTGCGTCCCGGTCGCGAAGAACGGGAAGCTGCCGCCGCCGGAGATCCTGTCGTTCGTGCGGCACATCGACCTCGAGTGCTACGCCCTGCGCGTCCTCGGCATCCCCACCGTCCCGTTCCCGCTGACGCTGGGCCATCTCAACCCGGTGCTGGCCGACCGGCCGAAGGTGGATGTCAAGGTCGGCAACGCGCGGCAGTTGTGCGTCCCGGTGGCCAAACGCGGTGACGAGATCCCGCCGGAGGTGCTCGGCACCGTCCAATGGCTGGATCTGGCGAAGGCGGACGTCGGCACCGCGCCCAGCGTCGTCGGGCCGGTCACGCTGAAACTGACCCATCTGAACCCGGTGCTGGCGCGGCTTCCCGGCGAAGAGGTCGTCATCACCGAACCGGTGCAACTGGGCCTTCCGGTGGCCAAGAACGGCAAGGTCCCGCCGGGCTGAGAATCAGTCGATGCAGCCGGCACCGTCCGGGGTGATCGGCTGGTCGCCCTGAGCGGGCGCTCCCCCGCCCGCGGACACGCCAGGTCCCTTGTAGACCTGGCCTAGTACGACCTCGACCTGGCCCGCGGCGACCGAATCGGCTTTCTGGACGTCCAGTCCACCGAGCAGTTTCGCGATCTCCGCCGCGGGCCCGGCCGCGTCGCTGTACCGGACGACCGACGTCCGCCGCCCGGCCTCGGCCTTCGTGTCGCCCTTGCCGAAACCCTTCTCCGCCAGCAGATCCGAGACGCGGGCGGCGAGACCGTCCTTGCCACTGGCGTTGACGACGTCGACCTTGGGGCCGGCGGGCGCCTGCGGGGTCGCGGGCTGCGCGCCGATCAGCGAAGCGGCGAACGCGCGCACCTGGGCGGGATCCACCTGCACCGCGGTCCAGGTCGGATGCCGGGGGTCGTAGCGGTAGTCGGGGTTGACCACCGGGATCGTCTCGAACGCGATACCGCCGCCGGACACCCCGCGCATCTGCCGGACGAAATCGAGCAGGTCCCACGAACCGTCGAGCACCACCGAACGCTTCACCGCGTCGATCAGATCGGACACGCGCGCCGGGTTGGCGAGGGTCCCGCCGGACAGCACCTTCTGCGCCAGCCCCGCGAGGAACACCTGCTGACGACGGACGCGGTCGAGGTCGCTGCGAGGCAGGTTCTTGCGCTGGCGGACGAAGGCGAGCGCGTCGGCGCCCTGGATCGTCTGCCGCCCGGCCGGGAAGTCCGCGCCGGAATCCCGGTCCTTGGTGGCCTTGTTCAGGCAGACCTCGACCCCGCCGACCGCTTTGCTGATCTCGTAGAAGCTCAGCAGGTTGACCTCGGCGAAGTGATCGATCTTGACGCCGCTGAGCTCCTCGACCGCTTTCAGGGTCGCCTTCCGGGCGGCGGTGATCGCCTGCTTGTTGATCTCGGCCTTGTCGGTCTTGCCCGCCGCGCGCTGCTCGCTCGCCGAGGCGAACTTGGTCCGGCCGAAGATCTCGTTGATCTTGCTCTTGTCCTTCGTGCCCGGCTGCGCGACCCACGAGTCACGCGGGATCGAGAACGCCTTCACGGCCTGCTGCCCGTTGGGGATGCGGAGCACGATGAGCGTGTCGGTCAGGTCGTCGCCGTTCGCGCCTGCCCGCAGTTCGCGCAGGACCTCCGGCGGGAGCGGCCGGTCCTGGTTGTCGGTCCGCGCGTCGCGGCCGACCAGGAGGATGTCCAGTGAACCGTCGGCGGGCTGCTCTCCCGGGTCCGGCGTTTCGATCACGTCTTCACGCGTGACGCCGTCGAGCGACTCCAACGTCGTGTACCCGTACGCGGTCCCGCCGAACACCGCCACCGCCAGCGCGGCGACCAGGACCTTCCCCAGCTTGTGCACATCCCTAAGACGCGCGGGAGGCCCTCATTGATGCATAGGTGATCCAGTTCACATCCGCAGGTACGACGCGCCGTTCAGGTCCAGGATCGCGCCGGACGCCCACGCGGCGTCGCCGGAAGCGAGGTAGAGCACCGCCGCCGCGACCTCCTCCGGCGTGCCGACCCGGCCGAACGGGCTCTCGCCGCTCGCGCCTTCGACCTTCGCCGCGACCCGGTCCGTCGCGGTGAAGCCGGGGGCGACGGTGGTCACGGCGATCCCGTGCGGAGCGAGGGCGACGGCGAGCGATTGCCCGAGCGAGTGCAGCGCGGCCTTGCTCGCGCCGTACGCCGGGAACTCGGGTTCGCCTTTGAAGGCTCCCCGCGAGCCGATGTTGACCACCCGGCCCGCCGCGCCGCGCCCGATCATGTGCCGGGCCACGCAGTAGGTCACGTTCGCGGTGCCGAGCACGTTGACGTCGAGCATCCGCCGCCAGACCCGCTGCCAGTCCTCATAGGACACTTCGGCGACAGGATGGGCCGAAGGCGCGGACGGCGCGAAGGCGGCGTTGTTCACGAGGACGTCCACCCCGCCCACCAGCGCCTCGGCCTCGTCGGCGACCCGCTGCGCCACCTCGGGATCTGAGAGGTCGCCCTGGACCAGCCCGTGGCCGGAACCGGGCAGCTCGCCGAGGGTCCGCTCGGCGTCCTCCCGCTTCGAGGCGTAGTGGACGGCGACACGGTCGCCCTTTTCCGCGAAGGCGCGGGCGATCGCACGGCCGATGCCGCGCGACGCCCCGGTGACCAGAACTCCCACGCCCCGACCTTACTCAGCCGCCGAAAAGCTGAACCACCTTGCGGAACAGTTCGTAGACACCGTAGGCGAACGGGAGCGCGACCCACAGCCAAGCGAAGATCATCAGCCCGGTGCGGCGGCGTTCGGGAGCCTGTTCGGTCATCGGGCCTCACTCCTCGCGGGCTCGCCGGACGGCGCCGGCTCGTGGTACTTCGGGTCGACGGGGCGCACCAGTTCGTTGGCGACGAAACCGACCACCAGCAGGCCGATCATGATGAACAGCGACGTCGAGTAGAGGTCGGGGCCGACCTTGCCCGCCGCCTTCTGGCTGTCGGCGATGGCGTTGACGATGAGCGGCCCGAGCACCCCCGCCATCGACCACGCGGTCAGCAGCCTGCCGTGGATCGCGCCCACCTGGTAGGTGCCGAAGAGGTCCTTCAGGTACGCCGGCACGGTGGCGAAGCCGCCGCCGTAGAAGGACAGGATCAGCATCGCGCAGAGGACGAACACGAGCTTCGAGGCGTTGGTGGTCAGCGCGATCACCAGGTACAGCAGGGCCCCGGCACCGAGGTAGAGCCGGTAGATGTTCTTGCGCCCCACCAGGTCCGAAGTGGACGACCAGACGAACCGGCCGAGCATGTTGGTCAGCGAGAGCAACGCGACGAACCCGGCCGCGGCGGCGGTGCCGACCGGTGTCGAGGTCTCGCGGAAGAAGTCCGCGATCATCGGCGACGCCTTCTCCAGGATGCCGATGCCCGCGGTCACGTTGAAGCACAGGACCACCCAGAGCAGCCAGAACTGCGGCGTCCTGAGGGCGTTGCGCGCCGACACGTTCGCGGTGGTGATCATCGCGTTGCCGTGGTCGGTCTTCGGTTCCCAGCCCGCCGGCTTCCAGCCGTCGGCGGGAACACGGACCAGCAGGATGCCGAGGGTCATGAAGACCGCGTAGACCAGGCCGTGCACCAGGAAGGCCGTCGCGACCGTTCCGGCCGACCACGGCGCCGCGCCCAGCATCTGCGAGGACCACGGGGAGGCGATCAGCGCGCCGCCGCCGAAGCCCATGATCGCGATCCCGGTGGCCATCCCCGGCCGGTCCGGGAACCATTTGATCAGCGTCGACACCGGCGAGATGTACCCGATGCCGAGCCCGATGCCGCCGATCCCGCCCCAGCCGAGGACGACGAGCCAGTACTGCGACGTCACCACGCCGAGCGCGGAGAGCAGGAAGCCCGAGCTGAAACAGACCATCGAGACGAACATCGCCCAGCGCGGCCCGTTGCGTTCGACGAGCGTCCCGCCGAACGCCGCCGACAGCCCGAGCATCACGATGCCGAGCTGGAACGGCAGCGCGCTCTCCGTGCCGCTGAGCCCGAGGGTCTTCTCCAGCGGTGGTTTGAAGACGCTCCACGCGTACGCCTGCCCGATCGACAGGTGGACGGCCAGCGCGGCGGGCGGCACCAGCCAGCGGCTCCAGCCCGGCGATGCGACGATGCGGGAACGGTCCAGGAAGCCGACAGCCATCCGGCGCCTCCGTACTCTGAGGATGTGCACTGGGAATGTATTACTTAATTCCCGACGTTGCAGTACTCAGGTGTTGAATGTTTCAGCGTCGAGTAACCGGTCAGAAGGGTGGACCCCACGTGGGCAGGGTGACGGTGCGGCGTCCGGTGCGGAAGATCTCCGCCACGAAGGACGTGCGACGGCCCGACGCGCTCGCGGCCGAAGAACCGCTGGAGATCCGGGTCGGCGGCAAGGCACTCGCGGTCACCATGCGGACACCCGGCAACGACGTGGAACTGGCGCACGGGTTCCTGCTGTCGGAGGGCGTGCTCACCTCGCGCGAGGACGTCGCGGTCGCGCGGTACTGCGACGGCGTCGACGACCAGGGCCGCAACACCTACAACGTCCTGGACATCGCGCTGGCCGAAGGGGTGGCTCCGCCGGAGACGGGTGTCGAGCGGAACTTCTACACCACGTCGTCGTGCGGCGTCTGCGGCAAGGCCGCGCTCGACGCGGTGAAGCTGAAAAGCCGGTTTTCGCCGGAGAAGTCCGAGTTCACGGTGAGCACCGACGTACTGGCGAAGCTTCCGGACACGCTTCGCGCACACCAGAAGGTGTTCTCCAGCACCGGCGGCCTGCACGCGGCCGCCCTGTTCGACGGTGACGGGAACCTCGCCGTCGTCCGCGAGGACGTCGGCAGGCACAACGCCGTCGACAAGGTGCTCGGCTGGGCGCTGCAGGAGGGCCGGATCCCCGCGGCGGACGTCGGGCTGCTGGTGTCCGGGCGCGCTTCGTTCGAACTGGTGCAGAAGGCCGCCATGGCCGGGATCGGCCTGCTGGCGGCGGTTTCCGCGCCGTCGTCGCTGGCCGCGGAACTGGCCGACGAGAACGGCATGACCCTGATCGGTTTCCTGCGCGGTGACAGCATGAACCTCTACAGCGGGGAACAGCGGGTGCTCGGCCTGGACTGAGCCTGGCGCGACGTGTTGCGAAAGCCACTTCCGCAACGTTGAAGGTTGCGGAAGTGGCTTTCGCAACGCCGGTAGAGGCAGCAGATCTCCTCCGACCAAGCGCGGCGTCACGTCGCGAAAGTCCGGTGGCCCCTTACTCCGCGCCCACCCAGTTGCCGTGGAAGCCGTTCGGCACCCGGTCCGGCAGGTGCACGGCGCCGACGGTTTCCAGTGTCCCCGCGTCCAAAATGGTCAGATCGCTCTTCTGCGTCGCGGCGTCGTAGACGAAGCCCATCAGCACCCCCTCGTCCTCCCCCGCGTCCACAGAGGACGGAACGAAGACGAACTCCCCCACCTGGCTGCCCGCACCGAATTCCCGCGAAGCGACCGAACGGTTCCACAGGTCGTGTTTGAGCAGTGACCCCGAGGACGCCGATCCGTCCCTTGTGGACACCGAGTAGCCGAAGCGGTGCCGTCGTCCCACCAAACGCTCGTCGACGCGCGGGAACTCCTGCCCCTGGTCGTCGAGACGTTCCTCGACGACCTTGCCGACACTCAGGTCTATCGTCCAGCGGTCCAGGGTCGGCGGCCCCTCGGCGGGTCCGAGCAGTTCGGTGTCGAACATCTTCGGGTGCCGGACGACGTCCAGCACGATGTCGTCACCGTCGTCGTAGGCGTTCAACGGGTGGAAGACGTAGCACGGCTCGATCTCGAACCAGCGGACGTCGCCGTTGCCGCCTTCCCGCGGCATGACCCCGATCCGCGCCGGGTACTTCGGGTTCCAGCGGTACGGCAGGCCCGCGTTGCCCGAGATCCGCTGGCGCAGCTTCGCCCCGAAGGGATCCGGCACCTTCACTTTGCCCACCAGCGCGGACATCACGAGCCGCGCGGGCGTGCGCAGGACCGACGGGACGGACGCGGCGACGGCCTGGTCGCTGTCGAAGGCGACCGGGAGGTCGTAGAACACGACATGCTTCTCGGTCAGGGAGAAGTCGTGCATCATCGGCGAGCCGGTGACCTCGACGTCGACCGTGCGGCGCGCCCGGCCGTGCGCGTCGATCACCGAGTACTGGACCTTGTTTCCCGACCCGAAGAAGTACGACACGGCGTGCAGTTCACCGGTCTCCGGATCGCGCTTCGGGTGGGCGGTGTAACCACCCGGCAGCGTGCCGTCGAAGTCGCAGGCGCCGACGGTGTCGAGTTCGTCGGTCAGCTCGAAGCTCGTGGCGCCGCCCTCGATCAGCGCGAGGGTCTTGCCCGCGTGGCCGATCACGTTCGTGTTGGCCCCGAAAGAGGCCGCGTCCCCACCGTCCCAGCGCTCACCGAGTTCCCGTGCGAGCCGGGGATTGCGCACCCAGCGGTTGCGGTACCACTCGGCGCGGCCGTCCCGCAGCCGGACACCGTGCACCATGCCGTCGCCCATGAACCAGTGATAGGTCGCCGGGTCCACTTCGGACAGCGGGTTCGGCCCGTTCCGCAGATAGCGCCCGTCCAGGTACTCCGGGATGTGCCCGGTGACGCTCAGTTCGGTGATCGTGTGCTCACGGCTGACCGGGGCGAAGTTGCCCTCGAGGAACTTGTTGCCCATCACTGGCCCCCTACCGGCGGAATAACGATGTTATGCGCTCATTTATAACAGGGTTATGGGATACTGGCAAGCATGGCATCGAAACCCTCCGCCGCCGAGGTCAAGGCCAAGCTGATCGAGGCGGCGATCCGGTTGCTCTCGGACGGCGGCCCGGAGGCGCTCCAGGCCCGCAAACTTGCGGCCGAGATCGGTGCGTCGACCATGGCCGTGTACACCCACTTCGGCGGGATGGGCGCCTTGGTGAACGAGGTCGCGCGCGAAGGCTTCCGGCGGCTGTCGGCGAATCTGGGCGAAGTCGAGGAAACCGGCGACCCGGTCGCCGACATCCTCACCCTGGCGCTGGCCTACCGGCGGACCGTGGTCGACAACCCGCAGCTCTACGCGGTGACCTTCGGCCAGAGCCAGCCCAGCGGGCAAAAGGCGGCACTGGGCGACATGACCAAGGAGGAGACCCGCCAGAACGCCAGCGAAGAGGGCATCGAGGCCTTCGGCTACCTCGTCCGCGCCGCGAAGCGGGTGATCGACGCCGGCCGCTTCCGTCCCACTTCGGAATTCGAAGTCGCCGCCCAGCTCTGGAGCGCCGTGCACGGCTACATCACGCTGGAGGTCGCCGGTCACTTCGGCGACGGCGAGAATGGTGTGGACCACATCCTGATTCCCCTGGCCACCGCCCTCGGCGTGGGTCTCGGCGACACTTACGAGGCGGCGACGCGGTCCGCGCGGATGTCGATCAAGGCCTGGCGCGCGAAAGAGGGAAACATCGGCACCTGATCCGGCGATACCCCGGTCACAGGTCGGTGAATCGTGCAACCTTCGAACGGTAGCGCGCGTCTGACCTGGTGGAAGCTCTACGGGGGAATGGGGAACGGGGATCGGTGAACGAGGACGACCAGGGGCACAAGCCGCTGCCGGGGGTGGACGGCGCCCGCCGGTGGCTGAGCCGTCGGTCCGTGCTGATCGCCGGCGCCTCCGGCCTCGGAGTCGCCGGGCTCGCCGCCGGAACGGCCACCGGAGCCCTGCCGTTCAGCGAAGCGCTCCAGCGGGCGCTCGGCGTCGCGTCGCCGACCCCGGCCACCCAGCTGGGCAGCCCCCGCGTCGAACGTGTCTACTCCGAAGCCCGCGGCCGCGAAGTCGACCTCGTGCTCATGCTGCCGACCAAGGCCCCGCCCAAGGGCCTGCCGATGTCGCTGATGCTCCACGGCCTCCACGGCACCGCGCGCCACGCGGCCCCCACCGGGCTCCTCAAGCAGCTCGGCAGCGACGTCGCCCGCAAGGCGGTGCCGCCCTTCGGGTTCGTCGCCGTCGACGGCGGTGACCACTACTGGCACGAGAACAAACCGGGCGACAACCCGATGGCGATGCTGCTCGAAGAGGTCCCCCGCTGGCTGGCCGCACGCGGCCTCGGCGGCCGGGACGGGCAGCCGTTCGCCGCCACCGGGCTTTCGATGGGCGGCTTCGGCGCGCTGCTGTACACCCGGCGCCGGCTGGAACGCCGTCGTCCGCCCGCCGCGGTCGCGGCGCTCGCGCCCGCGCTGATCACGTCGTGGGCCGAGATGCGCAAGCGGCGCGCGTTCCGCGACGCCGCCGACTGGGGCTCGCTGGATCCGTTGCGCCACATCGACGTCACCAAGAGCGTGCCGACCGGCATCTGGTGCGGGACCGAAGACCCGTTCATCGGCGGGGTGCGGAAGTTCATCTCCGAGGCGCGGCCCATGGTCTCGCACACATCGCGCGGCAAACACGGCGACGCCTTCAACCGCACGGTCGTACCGAGCCTGATCGCGTTCCTCGGCAAGCACGTCCCGAAGCACGCCTGAATTCAGACGCGGAAGTAGATCCTGGTCACGGTCGACCCCGGCCTGAGGTACTGCCGGACCAGGTCGGCGACCTGGTTCACCAGCACCAGGCCACGTCCGCCGAGCTGCCCCGGTGAAGCGGGACGGCGGCCCGCCAGCGGATCGCTCAAGGTGCCTTCGTCGACGACCTCGCAGAGCACGTGACCCTCGTCCCGCCAGACCCGAACGACACCGTGCCCCGAACCGTGCAGCACGCTGTTGGCGGACAGTTCCGCCACGGCGAGCACGAGATCCTCCACCCGTTCCTCGGCGAGCCCGTTCTCTTCGGCCCGGGCCTGCGCGAATCTCCGCACCGCGGCGAGCCTGCCGAGGTCGAACCGGAACGCGTCGGCCACCCGCGGCTCGGGCAAGGGCAGGTTGTACTTCTCGACGACGGCGTCGGGCGCGTAGCCCGGGCTCGGGCGATCCCCGCCGGCGCCGGAAAGGGTCGGGTGGGTCCGCTCCGCGTCGGCGAGGACGTCGTCTTCGAGCCGCGTCCGGTCGTACGGGCACAGGATGCTGAGGTCGCGGTCACCGAAGGCGAAGTTGATCAATGCCTCGTGCTGCGCGCACGCCGGGTACTCGACGGCCGAGCGGCCCGCCCAGATCGGCTCGCCGATGATCCGGACCGGCCCGGGCCGGTTGTCCGCGAACGCGAGCAGCACGCCGGGGAGGATGCGGCCAGGATTGCGGCCCGCTTCGCTCATGTCGATGAGCTCGACCTCGGCGGCGGACTCCCCCAGGGCCGCTTCGATCAGGGCGAGGTTCCGGCTCGGCACGGCCACCGCCACGGGCTCGTCGTGCTTCAAACCCTCCAGGATGTACGGAATCGTACCGTCCAGGTACTCGGCGTCACCGGAGTAGAGCAGGCCCACGTGGGAGAAGGGCCCCGCGGTGACTGTCACGGACTCGTCTTACCCCGTCCAGGGGATTCTGAAACCCTGCTAACGGAGGGAAATCCGGAAAGAGGCCGGGCGATCAGCCGAGCCAGCGTCCCGCCATCGAGATCAACCAGAATCCGGCGAGCGTCGCACCGGTGAACAGACCGGTCCAGGCGACGAGCGGCTGATTCGCCTCCGCGCTTCGCGCCGCCTTGAGCCGGACGAGCGCGTACGCCGAAACGGCGAAGAACGGCAACGGGATCAGCGGCAGCGGCGACAGCCGGACGACACCGGCCACCAGGCAGGTCGCCACCAGCACGCCCAGGGCGATCGTCAGCGCGCGCGGGATCCACGGATACCCGCGATAGGCCCCGACGACGATACGTTCGGTGAGCTCGACGAGTCCCCTGACCTCGCGTGGACTCGCGGCTGCCAGCTCGGGAGCCTCGTTCTCGTCCTTCGTGGAAGTCAGCGGCACCCTCGCATCCTATCCCGGTCCGGTCACCGGCCGGACCGGGCCGGAGAAACCGATGCCCCGGCCGGAAGGATCCGGCCGGGGCATCGGTGACGAGAGTGTGTTCGCTAGGCGGACTTCTCGCCGCGCTCGCTGCTGCGACGGCGTGACGGCTGACGTGCCACGATCGTGGGGTTCACGTTCTCGCGGACGGTCTGCTCGGTGATGACGACCTTCGCGACGTCGTCGCGGCTGGGGATGTCGTACATGACCGGCTGCAGGACCTCTTCCATGATCGCGCGCAGGCCACGGGCGCCGGTGCCGCGGAGCACGGCCTGGTCGGCGATGGCCTCGAGCGCGGTCTTGGTGAACTCCAGCTCGACGTTGTCCATCTCGAAGAGCTTCTTGTACTGCTTCACCAGCGCGTTGCGCGGTGTGGTCAGGATGCTGACCAGCGAGTCCTTGTCGAGGTGGGTCACCGTCGCGACGACCGGGAGACGCCCGATGAACTCCGGGATCAGCCCGAACTTGATCAGGTCCTCCGGCATGGTGTCGGAGAAGATGTCGCTCTCGTCGATCTCGGCCTTGGTGCGGATCTCCGCACCGAAACCGAGGCCGCGTTTGCCGACCCGCTCGTTGATGATCTTCTCCAGCCCGGCGAACGCGCCGGCCACGATGAACAGCACGTTCGTCGTGTCGATCTGGATGAACTCCTGGTGCGGGTGCTTGCGACCGCCCTGCGGCGGCACCGACGCGGTGGTGCCTTCGAGGATCTTCAGCAGCGCTTGCTGCACGCCCTCACCGGACACGTCGCGGGTGATCGACGGGTTCTCCGACTTCCGGGCGATCTTGTCGACCTCGTCGATGTAGATGATGCCCGTCTCGGCGCGCTTGACGTCGTAGTCCGCCGCCTGGATCAGCTTGAGCAGGATGTTCTCGACGTCCTCACCCACGTACCCGGCTTCGGTGAGCGCCGTGGCGTCCGCGATCGCGAACGGGACGTTCAGCATCTTCGCCAGGGTCTGGGCCAGATAGGTCTTGCCACAGCCCGTCGGGCCCAGCATCAGGATGTTGGACTTCGCCAGCTCGACGGTCTCGTCCTTGGAATCCTTCGGCCCGGCCTTGTCGTCGGACTGCACCCGCTTGTAGTGGTTGTACACCGCCACGGCCAGCGATCGCTTCGCGTCGTCCTGGCCGATGATGTACTGCTCGAGGAACTCGTGGATCTCGGCGGGTTTGGGCAGCTCGTCGAGCTTGACCTCACCGGCCTCGGCCAGTTCCTCTTCGATGATCTCGTTGCAGAGATCGATGCACTCATCGCAGATGTAGACCCCGGGGCCGGCAATGAGCTTCTTCACCTGCTTCTGGCTCTTGCCGCAGAAAGAACATTTCAGCAGGTCGCCGCCGTCACCGATCCGTGCCATGGCCGTTGACCTCGTCCCCTCCGGCGCGATACGCGCCTGACTGTCTTGCCGCCCCGGTCACGGATGACCTCTCGGAGCCTCACACACTGCCACTGACGGTACCCGCCCGATGCCGTCGGCGGGAGAACCAACGTCACATCTGAGCACGCCAGAAGCTGACCATAGACCAGGGATCCGGTGCGTGTCGTCTCCCGACACGCACCGGATCCCTCCCACGATCAGCTGCTCGAAGCCTTGCGGTACTCGAGCACCTCGTCGACGATCCCGTACGCCTTGGCCTCGTCGGCCGTCAGGATCTTGTCGCGCTCGATGTCCTTCTTGACCTCGTCGGCGTCCTTGTTCGTGTGCTTCGCCAGGATGACCTCCATCTGGCGCCGCACCCGCTGGATCTCGTTGGCCTGGATCTCCAGGTCCGAGACCTGCCCGTAGGTGCCCTCGGTGGCGGGCTGGTGGATCAGCACGCGCGAGTTCGGCAGGGTGAACCGCTTGCCGGGGGTACCGGCGGCCAGCAGCACGGCGGCGGCCGAGGCGGCCTGGCCGATGCACATCGTGACGATGTCGGGGCGGACGTACTGCATCGTGTCGTAGATCGCCATCAGCGCGGTGAACGAACCACCGGGCGAGTTGATGAGGATCATGATGTCGCGGTCCGGGTCCTCGTGCTCGAGGTGCAGCAGCTGGACCATGACGTCGTTCGCCGACGCGTCGTCGATCTGCACGCCGAGCATGATCTGGCGCTCTTCGTACAGCTTGTTGTACGGGTTCGATTCCTTGATGCCGTAGCTCGTGCGCTCGACGTACGAGGGCAGGACGTACCGCGACTGCGGCAGCTGGAGCCGCGACTGCATCCCGGGCGCCTGCGACCCGTTCGGAAGCTGGAAGTTGCTCATTGAATTCTCCTGTGTGCCGGGCGCGGATCAGCTGTTGGGAAGCGGGTTCTCACGAGTGAGGACCTGGTCCACGAAGCCGTAGTCCTTCGCCTCCTGCGCGGTGAACCAGCGGTCGCGGTCGCCGTCCTTGACGATCTGCTCGACCGTCTGGCCGGTCTGCTCGGCGGTGATCCGGGCCAGCTCCTGCTTCCACTTGCCGAACACCTCGGCCTGGATGGCGATGTCGGAGGCCGTGCCGCCGACACCCGCCGAGGGCTGGTGCATGAGGATGCGCGCGTGCTGCAGCGCGTACCGCTTGCCGGGCGTGCCGGAGGAGAGCAGGAACTGCCCCATCGACGCGGCCAGGCCCATCGCGTAGGTCGCGACGTCCGGGCGGATCAGCTGCATGGTGTCGTAGATGGCGAAACCCGCGGTGACCGAGCCACCGGGCGAGTTGATGTAGAAGCGGATGTCCGACTCGGAGTCGTCTGCGTCGAGCAGCAACAACTGGGCGGTGATCCGGTTCGCGACCTCGTCGTTGACCTCGGAGCCGAGGACGACGATGCGCTCCTGGAGCAACCGCTCGAAGACCGAGTCGGTGAGGTTGAGCCCCGCGGTTCCGGTCCGCGCCTCGGGCATGTGCTGCGTCACGTCTGCCTGCCTTTTCGCCGACGGCGGCCAGCCGTGCCTCGGCCGCCGCTGTATGTCCAGATGCTGTGTCCAGGTGCTGAGGATCTTGCAACCGACCCTAACGAACTTGGGCGGTGCAGAATGCCTGACACCGCCCAAGTTCGCTTACAGCTTTACGGTCCGTTTCGAGAAGGACCGGATATTCCCTACTCGGCCGCAGTCTTCGCGGGTTCCTCGGTGACCTGCGTCTCCTCGGCTGCGGGGCCGAAGAGCTCTTCGAGGTCGACCGTGGCGCCGGAGGCGTCGGTCACGGTGGTCTTGCGGACCACCGAGGCCAGCGCCTTGCCGCGACGGACGTCGGCGTAGATCGCGGTCAGCTGACCGGACTGCTGCGCCCGCTGGACGTACTCGTCCGGGCTGACGCCGAAGCGCTGCGCCTGGTAGATGATGCGTTCGGTGAGCTCGCCGTCGTTGACCGACGTCTGCTCGGCGTCGGCGATGCTGTCCAGCAGCAGCTGCGTGCGGACCGCCTTCTCCGACTCCTCGCGGACCTCGGTGTCGAACTCCTCGATCGTGCGGCCTTCGGCCTCGAGCGCCTTCGCGAACTGCGCCTCGTCGTGGTCGAAGGGGTGGATCGCGTCGTGCTTGCGGTTCTCGATCTCGGCTTCGAGGACCTTCTCCGGGATCGCGACCTCGGTGCGCTCGAGCAGTTCCTCGAGGACCTTGTCGCGGGCCTGGACGCCCTGCTGCATCTTCTTGACGCGGCCGAGGCGCTCGCGAAGGTCGGCCTTCAGCTCGTCGATCGTGTCGAACTCGCTCGCCATCTGGGCGAACTCGTCGTCCGCCTCGGGCAGCTCGCGCTGCTTGATGGTCTGCACGGTGACGGTGACGTCCGCGTCCTTGCCGGTGTGCTCGCCGGCGACCAGCTTCGTGGTGAAGGTCTTGGTCTCGCCCGCGTTCGCGCCGATGATCGCCTCGTCGATACCGTCGACGAGCTGGCCGGAGCCGATCTCGTAGGACAGGCCGGTGGTCGAGGCCTCCTCGACCTCCTGGCCGTCGACGGTGGCCGCGAGGTCGATCGAGACGAAGTCGCCGTTCTCGGCCGGGCGGTCGACACCGGTGAGCGTGCCGAACCGGGCGCGCAGCTCGTCGAGCTGCTCGTCGACCTCGGCGTCGGTCAGTTCGACGTCGTCGACGCTGACCGAGAAGCCCTCGAGGTCGGGCAGCGAGATCTCCGGGCGGATGTCGACTTCGGCGGTGAACTCGAGGACCTCACGGTCCTCCAGCTTGGTCACCTCGAACTCGGGCTGGCCCAGCGTGCGGACCTCGCCCGCGCGCACGGCTTCCATGTACTTGGCCGGAATGACCTCGTTGACGACCTCGTCGAGCACCGGGGCCCGCCCGATCCGGCTTTCCAGCACGCGAGCCGGCGCCTTGCCCGGACGGAAGCCGGGGATGCGCACCTGCTGGGCGATCTTGCGGTAGGCGCGGTCGAAGTTCGGCTTGAGCTCGTCGAACGGCACCTCGACATTGATCTTGACTCGCGTCGGGCTGAGCTGCTCGACGGTGCTCTTCAACGTATTCTCCTCGAGCGGTAAACGATGTGATTGAGCATCCGCACGTCGTCGACGGCGGATGTGCCCTGGTCACCTTGCAGACCGGGCCGTCCGAGTCTAGGCCGTGTCCTGTGGGTCTGTTCGACGGGGTTCGTGATCCAGGTGGTTCCCGGCGGTGCGGGCGGATCGGCCTCGTACCGGGTCGTACCCGGCCGCATCCGCCCGTGCCGCCGGGGGCCGCCTGGGCGCGAAGACCGCGGACAGGCCCGCAGGACGCGGCCTGGGCCGTGTCGCTTCCCGGTCCGGTCCCGGGGCCACCAGCCCACCCGCATCCGCCGCTCACGGGTTTCGAACGACGTCGCAGCGACCACTCGCCGACCACCCGATCGGACCAGTTTTCGGTTCTTCTCTGTTACGAACCGGCCCTTCCCTGGACACGGATGCGCGCCACGACTCACCATCGGGCGCTACGACGAGGCGTTTCGGCTATCGGATGAAGTTTACAAACCAATACTAATTGTCTACGGTGTGACAGCTTGTCCCGGTAGCATCGACCGAGGGGAACGATCGATGACCGTCGCCGTAATCCGGTCCGAGGACACGGGGGAATCACCCGAGAGAAGACCGAGACGCGGTGTGCCCAACCCGCGTCTCCCACTGCCGGTGGTCTCGGTGCCGACGGTGTTGTTGTTCGTCGGCGGCGCCATGGTCTGGACGGGCGCCACCTGGCTGGTCGTCAACGAGGCCGCGCCGCTCTGGGTGACCATTCCCCTGCACGCGCTCGTCACCTTCACCATGTTCACCGTGCTGCACGAGTCGACGCACCACGCGGCCGGACAGCTCACCTGGGTCAACGAACTGCTCGGCAGGCTCGCGATGCCGTTCGTGGCGGCCTACGGCTCCTTTCCCCTGGTGCGCTACATCCATCTGGAGCACCACCGGAACACCAACGAGGACGCCCACACCGATCCCGACGCCTGGACCGCGCACGGCCCCTGGTGGCAGCTGCCGCTGCGCTGGCTGACCATCGACTTCTGGTACGCCCGCTTCTACGTGGCGCGGCAGCGCACGCGGCCGCCGTCGGAGCGGGCCGAGACCGCGGCCGTCGTCACGCTGAGCCTCGCCGCGTTCGCCTGGCTGACCGTGAGCGGCCACGGCTGGGAACTGCTGATGGTCTACCTGATCCCGCAACGCGTCGGACTGGCCGTCCTGGCCTGGTGGTTCGACTGGCTGCCGCATCACGACCTCGGCGCGCAGCGGCAGAACCGGTTCGGCGCCACACGCGTCCGCGTCGGGCTCGAATGGCTGATGACGCCGATCATGCTGTGCCAGAACTACCACCTGGTGCACCATCTCCACCCGGCGATCCCGTTCTACCGGTACCTGCGCACGTGGCGGGACAACCGCGACGCGTACCTCGCCAGGGACGTCCCGATCGCGACCCCGTGGGGCCGCGAGCTGACGTCGTCGGAGTACCGCGAATGGCGTCAGCTCACCGATTCGTTCGACGAGGAACCGCCCGCGCCCCAGCCCCGGCAGCCGAGCCGGTTCCACTCGCTGCGGGTCGCCGAGGTCCGGCCGTTGTGCGAGGGCGCCGTCACCGTGACGTTCGACGTCCCAGAGCGGCTGCGGGAGACCTTCCGGTTCGCCCCCGGCCAGCATCTCGTCATCCGCGCGGAGGTCGACGGGGAAGAGGTGCGGCGCGCCTACTCAATCTGCTCCACGCCGGAGTCAGGGGTGCTACGGATCGCGATCAAGCATCAGCTCGGCGGCGCGTTCTCGACGTTCGCCACCACGGAACTCGAGGCGGGCGACGCGCTGGACGTCCTGCCCCCGGACGGGGAGTTCACGCTGACCCCGGCGCGGAGCCGCGCCGGGCGGTACGTCGCGCTCGCCGCCGGCAGCGGGATCACGCCGATCCTGCCGATCCTGACCGCGACCCTGCAGGACGAGCCGAACAGCAAGGCGACCCTGCTCTACATCAACACATCCGGCGCCAGCACGATGTTCGCCGACGAACTCGGCGCCCTCGCCACGCGGCTGGGCGGGCGGCTGCACGTGGTGCACTACCGCACCGACGAACGCGACCCGGATCTGCGCACGCAACGGCTCGAAAGGCCGTTCGACATCGTCGGCGAGGCGCTCGCCATCTCGCACGAGCGCTACCAGCGCGGCCGTCTGGACGCCACCCGCCTCCGCGCGCTGCTGCAGTCGCGGCTGCACCCGGCGAAGGTGGACGAGTGGTTCCTGTGCGGCCCGCGCGACCTCGTCGACATGGCCCGCCGGACCCTCGCGGATCGCGACGTCCCCGAGGAGAACGTCCACTTCGAACTGTTCCAGGGCGCGCTTCCCGTCCGCCCCTCGCGGCGGCCGGGCCCGACCCTGACGGTGACCGCGGGCGGGAAGACCGCCGAAATCCCCGCGACCGTGGGCGAAACCGTGCTCAGTGCCGCGCTCCGGCATGGCGTCGACGCGCCGTACGCGTGCGTCGGCGGCGCCTGCGGCACCTGCCGGGCGACGGTGATGCGGGGCAGCGCGCGGATGGACGTGCACTACGCGCTCGGGGAGGACGAGGTCGCGGCGGGGCGGATCCTGACCTGCCGCGCGGTGGCCACCTCTCCCGAGCTGGCCGTGGACTACGACCGCTGAGGCCCGGTGGCCAGTCGGGCGATCGCGCGTGACTGGATGGACGACACGTGTGATCAGACGGACGACACGCGTGTCCAGGCGGACGACTCGCGGCGGACCCGGCCGCACCGGCGTGTCGTCCATCCAGTCACGCGTGTCGTCCGTCTGATCACACGTGTCGTCCGCCCAGTCACCACGCGGTCGGCAGGCCGGGTGAAGCGAGGCAGGTTGCGAAAGCCACTTTCGCAACGTTGAAGGTTGCGAAAGTGGCTTTCGCAACACCTCCCGGATCGCCCCACCTCGCTGGGACCACAGCACACAGCGACCTCACAGGCGGGACACAACGCGCGCATACGACCGCGGCGCACGCTCGGGGGCATGGCACCCGGTCCGGTCCCGACCACCGGCCCGCGCCGGTGGACCCGGCCCGGGCGGCTGTCCCTGCGCGCCAAACTGACCGGCTCGATGGTGCTGCTGCTCACCTTCGTCTGCCTGGCGATCGGCGTCGCCGGCGAAATCGCCCTGCGGTCGTTCCTCACCCGCCAGATCGACGACCAGCTCTCGGCCGCGTCGGCCCGCGCCCACGACTTCGCGAGCCGGCCACCGGAGGACGGTTTCGGTCCCGATCCGCTCAACGCGCCGGGCCAGGCCTCCGGGACGCTCAGCGTCCGCCTGTCCGGCGACCGCGTGTTGTACGCGGGAGTCCTTACCGTGCAAGGACTTCCGCAGGAACTGTCGGCCGCGCAGGAGGCGGGCCTGTTCGCCGTCCCGGCGGACCGGCCGCCGTTGACGATGACGCTCGGCGGGCTGGGCGACTACCGCGTGCAGGCGGTCACGATCCCCGGCGGCGTGGTCGTCACCGGACTTCCGCTCGGGCCGATGCGGGACACCTTGACCACCGTCCGGTGGATCCTGTTCGGGGTCGCCGCGGCGGGGGTCACCGGTGCGGGGTTCCTCGGCGCGTTCGCGGTCCGGCGCACGCTGCGGCCGCTCGACCGGGTCGCCGCGACCGCCGGCCGGGTGTCGGCGATGCGGCTCGACCGCGGCCAGGTCGCGCTTTCCGTGCGGGTGCCCGAGATCGACACCGATCCGCGGACCGAGGTCGGCCAGGTCGGTTCGGCGCTGAACCTCATGCTCGGGCATATCGCGCGGGCGCTGGAAGCGCGGCACGCCAGCGAGACCCGGGTCCGCCGGTTCGTCGCCGACGCGAGCCACGAGCTTCGCACCCCACTCGCGGCGATCCGCGGGTACGCCGAACTCGCGGGCCGCGGCAGCGCGCCGGCACCGCCGGAAATCGCCCACTCGATGGCCCGGATCCAGTCCGAGGCAGCGCGGATGACGACCCTGGTCGAGGACCTTCTGCTCCTGGCGAGACTCGACACGGGACGCCCGCTCGAAGCCGGCGAGGTCGACCTGACCCGGCTGACCGCGGACGCGGTCGGCGACGCGCATGTCGCCGGCCCGGGGCACCGCTGGGAACTGCGGCTCCCACCGGTGCCCGTCCTCGTCCGCGGTGACGTCCAGCGCCTGCACCAGGTACTGGCGAACCTGCTGTCCAACGCGCGCACGCACACCCCGCCCGGTACCACGGTGATCACCGCGCTGACCCGTTCGCCCGACGGGGCCGCGGTGCTCACCGTCACCGACGACGGCCCCGGTATCGCTCCCGAACTCCTGCCGAGCGTGTTCGAACGGTTCGCCCGCGGCGACTCCTCCCGGTCCCGGACGGCGGGCAGCACCGGCCTCGGGATGGCGATCGCGTCGGCCATCGTGGTGGCGCACCATGGCTCGATCGAGGTGCACAGCCACCCGGGGCGCACCGAGTTCGCGGTCCGGCTGCCGGTGATCGGATCCTCACAGCGGGTGCACAGCTTCGGCACAACCACACCCCAGGTCGGCCCCCGACGCTGAGCGCATGACCCTCCTCGCCTCCCGCGACGAAGCCGATCGAACCGCTCGCTCCGCCCGGGACAGACCGGCCGATCCGCGCTGGGTCCGGCCGTCCGTGGCCGCGCTGCTGCTCGCGACCGCCGTCCTGTATCTCTGGAACCTCGGGGAATCCGGCTGGGCCAACGCTTTCTACTCCGCGGCCGCGCAGGCCGGGTCATCGAGCTGGAAGGCGTTGTTCTTCGGTTCCAGCGACGCCGCGAACGCGATCACGGTCGACAAGACCCCGGCCGCGTTGTGGGTGATGAGCCTTTCCGCGCGCCTGTTCGGCGTGAACGCCTGGAGCATCCTGGTTCCGCAGGCGCTGATGGGCGTCGGTTCGGTGGCGTTGCTGTTCGCCGCGGTGCGGCGGACGTCCGGCCCGGCCGCGGGGCTGCTGGCGGGCGCGGTCCTCGCGCTCACCCCGGCCGCCGCGCTGATGTTCCGCTTCAACAACCCCGACGCGCTGCTCGTCCTGCTCCTGACCGCGGGTGCCTACTGCGTCGTCCGCGCGCTGGAGAACGCGAGCCCGCGCTGGCTGGCCCTGGCCGGAGTCGCCGTCGGATTCGGTTTCCTCGCCAAGATGCTGCAGGCTTTCCTGGTGCTGCCCGCGTTCGGGCTCGCCTACCTGATCGCCGCGCCGACGCCGCTGGGCCGCCGTCTGCTGCACCTGTCCGGGGCTTTGGGCGCGACTCTCCTCTCCGCCGGCTGGTACCTCGCCGTCGTCGCGCTGTGGCCTGCCGCCGACCGGCCGTACATCGGCGGCTCGCAGGAGAACAGCCTGTGGGAACTGGCTTTCGGCTACAACGGCTTCGGCCGCATCACCGGCGACGAGGTCGGCAGTGTCGGCGGGAACCCCAACGGCGGCTGGGGCGGCACGGGCTGGGACCGGTTGTTCGGCAGCGAGATGGCGGGCGGGATCGCGTGGCTGCTTCCGGCCGCCGTCGTCGCGCTGGCCGCAGGGCTGTGGTTCACCCGCCTCGCCCCGTGCACCGATCGCGGGCGGGCGGCGCTGATCATGTGGGGCGGCTGGTTCCTGGTGACCGCCGTGGTGTTCAGCTACATGGGCGGCATCATCCACGCGTACTACATGATCGCGCTCGCCCCGGCGGTCGCCGCGCTCGCCGGGATCGCGGGCACCCAGTTGTGGCGCGCACGGGGGAATCCGGCCGCGGCGGGCAGCTTGAGCGCGGGGATCGGGCTGACCGCGTTGACGGCGTATCTCCTGCTGTCGCGGCGATCCGACTGGCTTCCCGGACTCGCGATCGCGATCCTCGTGGCCGGTCTCCTGTGCGCGTTTCTGGTGTTCTTCGCCTCTCGATTGCCTGACGCGACAAGGCGTCTGGTCGCCGCAAGCACGCTCATTACCATTCTCGCAGGCACCGGCGTGTACACGGTCGCGACGGCCGCCACCCCGCATTCCGGCGCGCTTCCCTCCGCCGGACCGGATACGGGCCGGGGAATGCGGATGGGCGGCGGCGGGCTGCTCGGGACGAGCCTGCCCGGAGAGGAACTCGCCGCCCTGATCCGGCGGGACAGCGCGAAATACACCTGGGCGGCGGCGACCGTGGGCTCCAACAACGCGGCGGGCTATCAGCTGGGAAGCGGGGCCCCGGTGATGGCCGTCGGCGGGTTCAACGGCACGGACCCGGCGCCCACGCTGGAGCAGTTCCAAGATTACGTCCGAAATGGACAGATCCACTACTTCCTCGGCGAAGGCATGATGATGCGCGGCGAGACCGGCAGCGACGCCGCCGAGCGGATCGCCGCCTGGGTCGCGGACACCTATCGTCCGACCACTGTGGACGGGGTCACCGTCTACGACCTGAGCCGGTGAATCCCGTGACAGGACACAGCGACAGCACAGCTCGGACACAAGGCGACCTCAGCGCGATGACCGAGATTGACACCATGACCACCGCGATCCTCTCCGGCGCCGACAGCGGCCGCCGCCCCGCCATCGCCCCGGACGGCTCCCCCGTGCTTGACGTCGTCATCCCGGTCCACAACGAGGAAACCGACCTCGAACCGTGCGTCCGGCGGCTGCGCGCGCACCTCGTGGAGCAGTTCCCGTACCCGTTCCGGATCACCGTCGCCGACAACGCCAGTACCGACGGCACCCTGCGGGTCGCCGAACGGCTGAGCCGCGAATTCGACGACGTCGAAGCCCGCCACCTCGACCAAAAGGGCCGCGGCCGCGCACTGCGCTCGGTCTGGTCCACTTCGGACGCTCCGGTGCTCGCGTACATGGACGTGGACCTCTCGACCGATCTGGCCGCGCTCGGACCACTCGTCGCGCCGCTGCTGTCCGGTCACTCCGATCTCGCCATCGGCAGCAGGCTCGCCCGCGGCGCGCGGGTGGTGCGCGGGCCGAAGCGTGAGTTCATTTCCCGCTGCTACAACCTGATCCTGCGCGGCACGCTGGCGGCGAGGTTCAGCGACGCGCAGTGCGGTTTCAAGGCCATCCGCGCCGACGTCGCCGAGCGGCTGCTCCCCCATGTCCAGGACACCGGCTGGTTCTTCGACACCGAACTGCTCGTCCTGGCGCAGAAGGCCGGGCTGCGGATCCACGAGGTCCCCGTCGATTGGGTGGACGACCCGGACTCGTCGGTGAACATCATCGCCACCGCGACCGCCGACCTCAAAGGGATCGCGCGGCTGGCCAAGGCGACGATGACCGGACGGATCCCGATCAGCGGCCTGCGGGAACAACTCGGCCGCGCGCCGATCCAGGTACAGGCGCCGGGCGTGGCGCCGAGCCTGGTGCGGCAGCTGGTGCGGTTCGCCGCCGTCGGCGTCGCCAGCACCATCGCCTACCTCGTGCTTTTCCTGCTGCTGCGGACGTTCACCGGCGCGCAGGCGGCGAACCTCGTCGCACTGCTGGTGACCGCGATCGGCAACACCGCGCTCAACCGGCGCCTGACGTTCGGCATCCGCGGCCGGGAAGGTGCCGGGCTGCACCAGTTCCAGGGCCTCATCGTGTTCGGCCTCGGGCTCGCGCTCACCAGTGGCGCGCTGGCGCTGCTGCACACGATGACGGCTCCCGGCCTGCCGCTCGAGATCACCGCGCTCGTGCTCGCGAACCTCGCGGCCACCGTCCTGCGTTTCCTGCTGCTGCGCGGCTGGGTGTTCCGCCGCCGCCCCGCCACCGAGATGGAGAGCTGACCCCATGACCACCGCACTCGCTTCCCGGGTGGGCCCCGGCCACGCCGCGGAGAACGCCACGAAACCGCCCGGCCGCTGGGTCCGGCCCGCCGTCTTCGGGCTGCTCGCGGCCACCGCGCTGCTGTACCTCTGGAACCTGACCGCCTCCGGTTACGGCAACTCGTTCTACGCCGCGGCGGTGCAGTCCGGCACGCAGGACTGGAAGGCGTGGCTGTTCGGCTCGGTCGACGCCGGGAACGTGCTCACCGTCGACAAACCGCCCGCCGCGCTCTGGGTGACGACGGCGTTCGCCCGGCTCTTCGGCTTCTCCGGTTTCACCGTGCTGGCCCCGCAGGCCTTGATGGGTGTCGCCTCGGTCGGCCTGCTGTACCTGACGGTGAAGCGGACCTCCGGCCCCGTCGCCGGCCTCTTCGCCGGGGCGGCGTTCGCCGTCACCCCGGTCGCCGCGCTCATGTTCAGGTTCAACAACCCCGACGCGTTCCTGACCTTGCTCCTGATCGCCGGCGGGTACTGCACGATCCGCGCGATCGAGAAGGCGAGCCCGCGCTGGCTGGCCTTCGCCGGCGTCGCCATCGGGTTCGGCTTCCTGACCAAGATGATGCAGGCGTTCCTGGTGCTGCCCGCGTTCGGCCTCGCCTACCTGATCGCGGCACCGGCGTCGCTGGGGAAACGGCTGCTCCACTTGGCAGGCGCGGTGGTCGCGGTGGTCGTCTCGGCGGGCTGGTACATCGCGCTGGTCGACCTGTGGCCGACGGACTCGCGACCGTACATCGGGGGCTCGGACGGCGACAGCCTGCTCGAACTGGCCTTGGGCTACAACGGACTCGGCCGGATCTTCGGCAGGGGTGGGGGCGGCATGGTGGTCGGCCCCGGTGGCTCTGTCGGCTCCGTCGGCGGGAATGTCGGTTTCGGCGGCGAGAGCGGCCTGACCCGGATGTTCGGCGCCAGTTTCGGCGGTGAGGTGTCGTGGCTGCTGCCCGCGGCGCTGATCGGGCTGGTCGCGGGGCTGTGGTTCACCAGGCGGGCCGCCGGGACCGACCGGACGAGGGCCGCGCTGATCGTGTGGGGCGGCTGGATGCTCGTCACCGCGCTGGTGTTCAGCTTCATGAGCGGCATCGTGCACCCGTACTACGCCGTCGCGCTGGCGCCGTCGATCGCCGCCGTGGTGGCGATCTCCGGGACCTCGTTGTGGCGCGGCCGGGCGCACCTCGCGCCTCGGGTGTTCCTGTCGCTGATGATCGCGGCCAGCGCCGTCTGGGCGTACATTCTGCTGGACCGCGACGCGGACTGGCTGCCCGCGCTGCGCTGGATCATCGCCGGGCTCGGCCTGCTGACCGCGACCGTGGTGCTGGTCGGTGTGCCGCCGGCGCGCAAACTCGTCGCCGTCGTCGCGACGGCCGCCGTCCTGACCGTCGGGCTCGGCACCACCGCGTACGGCATCGAAACCGCTTCGCAGGCGCACTCCGGCTCCATCCCGCTCTCCGGCCCGTCGACCGGCGGTGAACGGGGAATGGGCATGGGAATGGAGGAAGGCTCGTCCGCGGAGATCGGGGCCGCGCTCGCCGCGACCACGACGAAATGGGCCGCCGCGACGACGAGTTCGCAAGCGGCGGCGAGCCTGGAACTCGCGAGCGGGAAGTCGGTGATCGGCATCGGCGGCTGGAGCGGCGGGGATCCCGCCCCGACACTGGCGGAATTCCAGCAGTACGTGGCGAAGGGGGAAATCACCTACTACGTCGAAGGCGGCCGTGGCGGTGGCCCCGGCGGACGCTCGAACGAAATCTCCGAATGGGTCGCCGAGAACTTCACCGCCACCACGATCGGCGAGCAGACGGTGTACCACCTGCTCTCCTGAAAAATACGTCGACAAACGTTGGGGCGCACGGGAATCCTGGACGGCGTGAATCGGCCGTACCGCTGGGATCTCGTGCGCCCCGACCAGCTCGGGACGCTACTGGAGCGCGCCGGAAAGCCGTCGCTGTGGTTTCTGGACGAACTGATCGAATGCGCCGCGAAGGTGATCGCCCGCGCCGGTGACGCGGATCTGTACTTCGTCGGGCGCTCCGCGGACAGCGTGCACGACCTGCTGAGCGGAACCCCTTGGCGGGAACGGATCCACCAGTTGCCGTTGTCGTTCGCCGGCACCTGGAACGGTCTCACCGAGTCCGATGTGGACACTCTTCGCGGGTATCTCGCTTCGGCGGGACTGAGCCCGCACGACCTGGCCCGCGGACGGCCGAAGGTGTTCGTCGACCTCGTCTACACAGGACAGACGTTCACCGGCCTCTACGGACTGCTGCGGAACTGGATCGACGATGAGCGCGAGGCCTGGAGCATCATCCGCGGGCGGCTCCGGTTCCTCGGGATCACCATCCGGGAGGACACGAGCCCGTCGGCCTTCCGCTGGCAGCAGCAGTTCGACTGGCCCGCCGACCTGCCCTCGAACGGCGTCCGGAACATCTCGCTCGACGAGCCGGTCTGGCTCTACTTCGGCAACACGCAGCCCAAGCTCACGGCGTCGTTCCCGCGGCCGCGGTGGTCGGACGAGAACGGCCGCGCGCCGGAGCATTCGGAGAAGCGGCTGCGGGGGCTGGCCGAGGCGGTCGAGATCGTCGAGGCGGGCCGCTCGAAGGCCGGGCGGGACCTGCTGGTGCGGCATCTGCGGAAGGAACCGGCGATGGCGGAGAGCTGGTTGCGGACGCTGATCACACGGCTGCGCTGACCGACCTCGTGAGTGGTAAGGACGGTTAGAACCGTCCTTACCACTCACGAGACGGGACCGACAGCTGCCTTTCACCTGCCCCTCAGCCGCCCCACAGGTTCACGGCGCACCCTGGAAGCAGGGAATCACCCAGGGGTGAGGAGAAGACCATGAGGGAGCTTCCACACTGGCACACGGCGAGCGCGCAAGGGCCGCGCGAGCACAACGCGGACGCCGTCGCGGCGTATGCGCCCCCAGGCGGACGAGGGATCGTGTTCGCGCTGGCCGATGGAGTCGGAGATCACCCGAACGCGGCACACGCGGCGCGGACGGCGGCCTCGGCGGCGGCCAGGACGCCGGCCGAGCAAGGGGCGATCGGGGCCGTTCTCGCTGCTCAGCGGGCCGTGCTCGCCCTCGGCGAGGCGGGTGACTGCGTCCTCGTCGTGGCCGTGCGGACCGACGAGGGGTATGGCATCGCCTGGGTCGGGGACGCACGGGCGTACGCTTGGGACGGTTACACCGTGCGGCAGGTGACGAAGGACCATACGCTCGCGCAGTACTTCCGCGACCACGGACAACCCGTGACACCGCGGATGGAACACGTCGTCACCACCAGCGTCCGCACGGCCGGTGCGCACGAGATCGGCACGGCCACCGTCACGACCGGCGGGCTCGTGCTCACCAGCGACGGTGTGCACAAGACGCTCAGCGGCCAGACCATGCTCGACATCCTCGGGATGCCGGACAGGGCGGCCACCGAGCTGGTGCGGACGGCGATCTCGCTCGGTGGCTCCGACAACGCCACCGCGCTCGTGGTGGATCCGCCCGGCGCGGACGTCACCACGGAAAAGTTTCGCGTCGCGGCCTGAACCGGGCGGTCAGGCCGCGACGCGATCCCGTTTGAGCTGCCGGTATTCGCGCAGGACCAGCACGACGATCACCACGTCGAGGGCGGCGAAGAACGGCAGCGCGAGTGAATGTGTGTGGATCGCGCGGAAGATCTCGTAGACCACGAACGCCGAGAGCACCACGGCGGCGACGGGGTACGCCCGCATCACCTTCTTCGCCAGCGCCCAGACCAGGCCGAGTTTGATCAGCCCGTGCGCCACGAGGTACACGACGGCGAACGTCCGGCCCTCGGCGAAGTGGCCGGCGGCGAGTTCGAGGTGCCGGGCCAGCGTCCCTTCGGGGTCGCCGAGCAGGTCCCGGGTGACGACGGCGTGCGCGAAGCCGGAGATGACCGACGCCGGCACGATCAGCAGGACCAGCCCGCCGACCAGCTGCAATGCGCCGTCGAGCCCCTTCAGGGCGATGGCGATCCGGAACAGCTTCTCGGTGCTCATGTCACCTGACCCTGCCGCACCTCGCCGCCGCTCGCAGCCGCCGTCACCGGAACAGGCGGTCCTGGCAGGCCGGGCACCGCTCGTGCCGCGCGATCCGCCCGGAGAGGTCCCTGCCGTAGAAGGGGAAGCACGGCGCACCGCAGACGGCGAGATAGATCCGCCCGCAGCGCAGCGGCCGCTCGCCGACGTGGTGGGCCACGAGCAGCGCCCGGTGGCGGTCACCCGCTTCGGGCAGCCAGCCGTCGTCCGGCAGCTTCGCGAGCACGTCGGCGTTGACGTCGTCCGAACGGGCGAGCAGTGCCGTGCCGAGGTCGGTGAGCCGTTCCCCGAGATCACGGAGGACGTCGGCGCGCGGCACGTCCTCTTCGACCATCCGGGTGACGAAGCCGATGTCGTCGCTCAAGGAGCCGTGGAGGTCCCGGAGCCGGTCGAGCAGGCGGTGATCCATGCCCTTCCATTGAGGCGTTGCGTCACCGCAAGGGAAGACTCAGGACGCGTAGGTGACACGGCCGTCCATGACCGTGGCGGTGACGGGGATGTCGCGCAGCCCGGCCGGGGACAGCCGCGCCGGATCCACCGCGGTGACGACCAGGTCCGCCACGTCCCCGACGGCCACCGACGTCCGGCCACCGGACGACGCGGCGAGCGCGGCCTCCAGCGGCATGGCCTGCTCGGGATGCCACGGCGGGCGCTCGTCGTCGGTGCGGCTGACCGCCGACGCGATCGCGTCCCACGGGTCCAGCGGCGCGACCGGCGCGTCCGAACCGAACTCCAGCGTCACCCCGGAGCGGTGCAAGGCGCCGTACGGAAACGCCCGATCGGTCCAGCCATGCCAATGCCGGTCGGCGACGTCGCGGTCGTCCGGCTGATGGGCGGGCTGCACACTCGCCACGACCCCCAGTTCAGCGAAGCGGGTGACGTCCTCGGCACGCAGCAGTTGCGCGTGCTCGATGCGGCCCGCGCAGCCGACCTTCGCGAAGGCGTCGAGCGCGATCTTGTTGGCGTGGTCGCCGATCGCGTGCACCGCGGGCGAAAGACCGTGTTCGGAAGCCTTGCGCATCAACGGTTCCAGCTCCCCGGGCGGTAGTTCGAGCAGCCCGTGGGACTCGGTTCCGGCGTAGTGGCCGACGCAGTACGCGGTGCGCGTGTTCAGCGAACCGTCGACGAACAGCTTGAACGGGCCGACCGTGAGCAGTCCGCCGCTGCCCTCCAGGACGTCTCCGGAGTGGTGGCCGCGTTCGATGGCGGTGTCGAGCAGGTACTTCGCGATCACGCAGGAAACCCGGACCGGCAGGGGTTTCCGCGCCTGCCGTCGCCGCCAGTCGGTGACCGTGTCGGCGTATTCGTAGTCGACGATCCTGGTGACGCCGCGGGCGGCCGCGGCGTCGAGGGCATCGGCCACCCAGCCGTCGATGACGTCCTCGGGAGCGATCGGGAGTTCGGCCGTCGCGCTCATGCAGTCGTTCTCCAGCAGCACCCCGGTCGGATGCTCGCGGCCGATGAGCCTGAGCGCGGCCGGGCTGAGCCACAACGTGTGGAGGTCGGCGCTGAACAGCGCGACCGGATGCCCGGGCAGCGCCTTCTGCAGCAGATCCTTGTGCGGGGCGTCGGGCCAGAGTCCGTCGCGGAAGCCGGCGCCGAGCACGAGCTCGCCGGGCGGCGCGGGATTCGCCAGCAGATGTGCCAGCACGAGCTCGACCGTGTGCGCGGCGGAAGTCGCCTCCCCCAGCGGGATCCGGCGGCGCGCGGCCGACCACTGGGCGGTGTGCACGTGCGCGTCGACCAGGCCGGGCAGCAGGGTGCCGCCGTGCCCGTCCAGGATCTCCGACGCCTCACCCGCCTGCCCCGGCCCCGCGATGGCCGCGATCCGGCCGCCCTCGATCCGCACGTCCGACAGGGAACCCGCCAAGCCGACCCGGACCCGGCGCAACAGAAGATCGTCCACGCCCTCACCTTGCCAGCCCAGCCGCGTTTAGTCCTCTGGATGCGCTCCTTGCGTACGCCCCCGGCCGCGTTTAGTCCTCTGGATGCGGTGGTTCGCGATGCCAACTACCGCATTCAGAGGACGAAACGCGGGAGTGGTCAGGAGCGGGCGAAGGTGAGCTTTCCGAGCGCGGCGACCAAGGGCGCGAGTTCCGGGAGTTCTTCGGCGGCGGCCAAAGCCTCGGTGAGGACGGCGTCGTGCGTCGGCCGCGCGGCCGCGAGCAGCTCCTGCCCCGACGGCGTGACCTCCGTGTAGATCCCCCGCCGGTCGTCCGGGCACAGGTACCGCTGCAGCAGTCCCCGGTCCTCCAGCCGCGACACCAGCCGGGTCGTCGCCGACTGGCTGAGCACGACGGCGTTCGACAGCTGGTTCATCCGCAGATGGAAACCGTCCTGACGGGCGAGCACGTCCAGCACGGTGTACTCGCTGACGGACAGCGAGTGCTCCTGTGCCAGCGCGCGCTCCAGCGCGTCCTCGATCCGCGCGTGCAGTGCGGCCAAGGTCCGCCAGCCCTGCGCGCGTGCCTCCACGGCGTCGTCGGCCAGTGACACGGTTCACCTCTTCCCCGGTTGCCCGAGCTTCGTTGCGTCATGCATCATCAAGCGTGTGCAATATACGGCGCGTGCAACTATTTCAGACGCCCGTAGTTGCCAACGCCAGACAACACCACTCTACGGGAAGAAGTGAGCCTCCAATGCCTGCCGCTCTGCTCGCACTGGCGATCAGTGCCTTCGGTATCGGCACCACCGAGTTCGTGATCATGGGCCTGCTGCCCGAGGTCGCGGGCGACTTCGGCGTCTCGATCCCCTCCGCCGGACTGCTGATCTCCGGATACGCGCTGGGCGTCGTGGTCGGTGCCCCGCTGCTGACCGCGCTCGCGTCGCGGGTGCCGCGCAAGACGGTCCTGGTCGGCCTGATGGTCCTGTTCATCGCCGGCAACGTCGTTTCCGCGCTGGCCCCCACCTACGGCCTGCTGATGACCGGTCGCGTGGTCGCCGCGCTCTCGCACGGCGCGTTCTTCGGCGTCGGCGCGGTCGTCGCCGCCTCGCTGGTCGCGCCGACCAAGCAGGCGGGCGCCATCGCGATGATGTTCACCGGCCTGACCGTCGCCAACGTCCTCGGTGTCCCCGCCGGGACCGCGCTCGGCCAGGCGCTGGGCTGGCGTTCGACGTTCTGGGCGGTCAGCGCGCTCGGCGTGATCGGCCTGATCGGGATCCTCGCGCTGGTTCCCGTGCAGGCGACGACGAAGAGCGCCGGGTTGCGGAGCGAACTGGCGGTGTTCCGGCGTCCGCAGGTGTGGCTCGCGCTGGCGATGACCGCGCTCGGCTTCGCCGGGGTGTTCGCGTCCTTCACCTACATCGCCCCGATGATGACCGAGGTCGCCGGCTTCTCCCCCGGCGCGGTGACCTGGCTGCTGGTGCTGTTCGGTGGCGGCCTGTTCGTCGGCAACCTGCTCGGCGGCAAGGCGGCCGACCGGTCACTGATGCCCAGCCTGTACGTCATCCTCGCCGTGCTCGCGGCCGTGCTGGTCGTGTTCGTCTTCACCGCGCACGCCCAGCTCCCCGCCGCGATCACCATCGCGGTCTTCGGCGCCGCCGGTTTCGCGACCGTCGCGCCGCTGCAGGCCCGCGTCATGAACAAGGCCGAAGGCGCGCCCGCGCTGGCTTCGGCGGCCAACATCGCCGCGTTCAACCTCGGCAACGCCGGGGGCGCGTGGCTCGGCGGCAAGGCCATCGACGCCGGCCTCGGCTACACCGCGCCCAACTGGATCGGCGCCGCGCTCGCGCTCGCCGGACTGCTGGTCGCGGTCATCTCCGGCATGCTCGACAGCGGGCGGCGAAAGGCTCGTCGCGCCGAACTGGCCCCCGCCGCCTGACCCGCAAGTACCCACGAAAGGAACGCAAGTGACCGACATTCCCACCGTCGAGCTCAACAACGGGGTGGAGATGCCGCAGCTCGGGTTCGGCGTCTTCCAGGTGCCGGACGAGGAGACCACCGCCGCGGTCAAGGCCGCGCTGGACGCGGGCTACCGCAGCATCGACACCGCCGCCATCTACGGCAACGAAGCGGGCGTCGGCAAGGCGCTCGCCGAGTCCGGGATCCCGCGCGACGAGCTGTTCATCACCACCAAACTGTGGAACAGCGAACAGGGCTACGACGCCACGCTGAAGGCGTTCGACGCCAGCCTGGCCAAGCTGGGTCTCGAGAAGCTGGACCTCTACCTCATCCACTGGCCGACGCCGGAGCGCGATCTTTACCGCGACACGTGGAAGGCCTTCGAGAAGCTGTATGCCGACGGCCGGGTGCGCGCGATCGGAGTGTCCAACTTCCAGCCCGCGCACCTGGAACGGCTTCTCGACGTCGGCTCGGTGACCCCGGCGGTCAACCAGGTCGAGGTGCACCCGTACCTGCAGCAGGCCACCGTGCGCGAATTCGACGCGAAGCACGGCATCGCGACCGAGGCGTGGAGCCCGCTGGCCAAGGGCGGCGACCTGCTCGGCGAGGGCGCGATCACCGCGCTGGCTTCGAAGCACGGCCGCACGCCGGCGCAGGTCGTCCTGCGGTGGCACCTGCAGCTCGGCAACGTCGTGATCCCGAAGTCCGTGACGCCGTCGCGGATCAAGGAAAATCTCGACGTCTTCGGGTTCACGCTGTCGGAGGAGGACATCGCTTCGCTGTCCGTGCTGGACCGGGGCGAGCGGACCGGACCGGATCCCGACACCTTCAACGTCGCCTAGTCGTCAGCCTCGTGAGTGGTAAGGACGGTTCTAACCGTCCTTACCACTCACGAGGCTTTGGGTGTTCGCAGGTCGCGGGCGTAGCTCGTTGTTTCGGCACGAGCCCGCTGCGTAGCCGGTTACTATTCGGCCGCACAGACGGCACTTGTGCGAAAAGAGGTAACCGACGATGCAGGCCCGAGGACGCGCCGTCCTCGCGACACTTCTGCTCGTGGCGTTCCCGGTGGTGGTCGTCGCGGTGGGTGTCGCCAGTGTGCTGGCAGGCCTGCGGATCCAGGGCAAGATCGGCACCTACGTCATGCTCGGCGGGCTCGCGATCATGATCGCGCTCGGCTTCGGGCTGGCGAGCGCGCTGCGGGCGCGGCGTCCCCCGATCGAGGGGCCGCGGCTGGACCGCGAAGCGCATCCCGCGCTGTGGCGGATGATCGACGACCTCGCCGCCCAGGTGAAGACGCGGCCGCCGGACGAGATCGTGCTGATCGGCGAGATCAACGCCGCGGTCAGCGAGGACGCCCGGTTCCTCGGTCTGCGGCCGGGCCGCCGCACGATGCTGATCGGGCTGCCGCTGATGGCCGCGCTGAGTGTGAGCGAGCTGCGCGCGGTGCTCGCGCACGAACTCGGCCATTACAGCGGCGGCCATACCCGCCTGCTCGCGCTGACCTACCGCGGCACCCAGACGCTCGCGTTCACCGTCGACAGGCTGGACGGCGGCCCCGCCAGGGCGTTGCTCTCCGCGTACTCGAAGCTGTACCTCCTGATCGCGCGGTCGGCGAACCGGCGGCAGGAACTGCAGGCCGACGAGGCGTCCGTGCTCGCGGCGGGCAGCCGGACGGCGGCCGCGGCGTTGCGGAAGGTCGCGACGCTGAGCCCGCTGTGGAAGGACTACTCCGAGCGCTATCTCTCGCTCGGCGTGGCGGCGCGGCGCACTCCCGCCGTTTTGCTGGGGTTCCGGTCGTACCTCAACCACCCCGTCCAGCGGGACTGGGTGACCGAGTACGCCGACGACATCATCGACGGCGAGGAGCTGTCGAAGTACGACAGCCATCCGCCGACGAAGCGGCGGATCGCCGCGCTGGCGGGCGTGCCGGACAACCCGGTGAAGCCGGACGCGCGGCCGGGGTGGTCGCTCCTGGGCGCGCCGAAGATCGACGTGCCCGAGGCGGAGCTGGCCGTGCTGGTCCGCGACGCCGGACCGCGCGCCGACTGGGACGAAGTCGTCAAACGCGCGGGCCGCGCGTCGGTGGCGGAGGGCGCGAGGCTGCTGACCTCGGCCGGGATCGAGAGCAGGCTGGCTCCGCGCGGCACGATCGGCGAGGTCGTGCGGGTGCTGCGCGACGGGGACGCCGACGCGCTCGCCAAACCCCTGCGGGCGCCGTCCCGCGAGGAGAGCCTCGATCTGCTCACCGGACTGTTCGCCGACACCGTCACCGCCGCGATGATCGACAACGGCGTCGCCGCCCACCGCCTGAACTGGGGCGGCGGCTGGGAACTGTGTCTCGGCGACGGCGAGCCGTTCGACGTCGCCGAACTGGTCGGCCCGGCGGTGCGGAGCCCGCGCGCGGTCGACGAACTGGTCCACAACCTGCAACTGCTGAGCGTGCCTGCCGGGTACTTCTGCAAGCAGGAGCCCCAGCCGGAGCCGGATCCCGCCGAAGCACGGATGCTCGGGATGTTCACCGCTCTCAAGGCCAAACGGAAGCTCTACGACCTGATCGTCTGCGACACCGAAGTGGTGCTGCTGCCGATGGCGCGTTCGGTGCTGATCCGCCGCGGCCTCGCCGGCCTGATCGGGGCACGCGGCGTGTCGGACCGCAAGCGGATCCGGAAGCTGCGAGAGCGCGGCCTCGACGATCTGCGCGCCGAACCGGGCGCCCGGCGGATCCCGTTCCCGGACATCGTCGCGGGCGGTTTCCCCCGCCGGAAGCTCACCGCGTACGTGACGCTGGAGCTGTCCGACGGCGAGACGCTGGAACTGGCCTTCACCGGCAACACCGAGGATTTCGGGACCGCCCACGACGAGCTGACGGCGTTCTTCGGGTCGCTGAGGGCTTGAGGCGCGCTTTCGTGTTCGGTCTCGCTTCGCGCACGTCGCGAAAGTGGCTTTCGCGACACGCGCGCCAGCGGCGAAGCGCGCGCTGACGATCGAACCTGGAACGACGGCCAGCCCGCCCCCATACAGGTTGCGAAAGCCACTTTCGCAACCCTCAACGTTGCGAAAGTGGCTTTCGCAACCCAGCCGCCAGCGGCGAAACTGCACCAACCGCCACACGGGAGGAACGGCCCTCCACGCACGTCGCGAAAGTGGCTTTCGCGACACGGACGCCAGTGGGCGAAGCGCGCGCTGACGATCGAACGTGGAAGGACGGCCAGCCCGTCCCCATACAGGTTGCGAAAGCCACTTTCGCAACCCTCAACGTTGCGAAAGTGGCTTTCGCGACACGCGCGCCAGTGCCGAGCCCCGCACGACCCCTAAGGCTTGACCCCCACGCCGCCGAGGCTCAGGTGGTTCAGCTCGGTCAGCGGCGCGAGACGCGGCCCCTCGGGCCACCATTCGTGCAGGTGGACGACGCCGGGCTCCAGGATCTCCAGCCCGTCGAACAGCGACTCGATCTCGTCGCGGCCGCGGTGCACGGTGCGGTGCCCGGTGCTCGCCATCAGGTCGTCGAGCTTCCGGGCGAGCGCGCCGCGTGCGCCCTCGCCCGGGGTGAAGTCGTGGGTGATCAGCACGTAGGAGCCGGGCGCGATCGCGTCGACGTACGCGCGGACGACGGACCGCGCCTCGTCGAGGTCCTCGATGTGGTGCAGCACCGAGTTCAGGATCACCGCGACCGGGCGGTCGAACTCGATGTGCTCGGCGACCACCGGATCGGCGAGGGTCTGCTCGGGGTCGGTCAGATCGGCGCCGCTGACGTGGACGAGGAGGTCCTCCAGCAGCGCCAGCCCGTGTGCCTGGACGACCGGGTCGTGGTCGACGTAGACGACCAGCGCGTCCGGGTTGTACCGCTGCGCCGCCTGATGCGTGTTCTCCGAGGTGGGCAGGCCGGAGCCCAGGTCGAGGAACTGGTCGATCCCGCGGGCGCCGGCGAGGAACCGGACCACCCGGTTCGCCCAGGAGCGGAACTCCTTGGCCATCGCCGCGGCGTCGGGGGCGAGGGCGAGCAGGTCCTCGACCGCCCGCCTGTCGACCTCGTAGTGGTCGTGCCCGCCGAGAAGGACGTCCTTCATCCGGGCGAGGTTGGGCTTGCTGTAGTCGAGGGGAAGGGGACGCCTCGGCACAGACCGGACCTCGTCCGAAGTCATGGACACGTTCCACCCTTCAGCCGCGCACGGGCCGCGCGAACGCGCCCACGGCTCCCTCGACATCGACGGACCGTACACAGATTACGACATGGCGTGCTGTCACGTGAACCTCCCCAAGGGCCTTGCTCACCTGCGACGATCACCCGAAGGCGAGCTCACGCCACGTGACTCCGCCGTCCGTGGTGCGGTACACGGCGGACCCGCCGTCGGCGTCGGGCAGGCCGTCCACGACCACGCCGACCCGCTCGTCCGGGAAGTCCAGATCGTTGAGGCAGACGCCGCGGCCGCTGAGCACGGTCGTCGTCCAGGTCGATCCGCCGTCGGCGGTGCTGTGCAGGAATCCGGTGCCGCCGCCTTCCGCCGCGACGGTCGCCGCCGTGGGCGAAGCCGCGCTGAAGCTCTGGTCGATCCCGAGGACGGGTGCCTGCGCCGTCGCGGTGAAGTGCCCGCCGAGCTTCGGCGCGCGCCACAGCCGCCGGACGGTCGCCCCCGGCTGCGGCGTCCCCGGTCCTCCGCTGCACAGCGCCAGCACCTGCCCTCGCCGGACGCCGCTCAGCGAAGCCGAACTGTCCGCCGGGCAGGGCGGTGGCGCGGCCGCGAAGGTCAGACCGTCCGACGACGTCCAGTACTTCTGGACGCGATGGTCCGCCCCCATCGAAACCTGGATCCCGCCGCTGGTGGCGATGTCGCCGTAGGTCGAGGAGCCGGTGACGGTGAATCCCGGGACCGGCAGGAGCAGCCGCGTGCCGGAGATCCCGGCGTACAGCGTCGTCGTCGACGGGGTGCCGAATCCGGTGACCATCGCGAACACCCGCGGACCCGCTTCGGCGATCTTCGAAATATAGAAGGGTTCCCGCACCCCGGCGAGGCGGACTTCGGACCATTTGGCGCCACCGTCGTGGCTGGCGAGCAGCCGGGTGCCGTCGGAGAGGAACGCGTCGCGCCCGTCGATCACCGTGAGTTTGACCTGATTGTGGTTGTCCGGCAAGGAGATCGGCGGTTCACCGACGCGGCGCCACCGTTCTCCGCCGTCGGTGGTCGCCAGCAGCGAGGCGCACCATCCGGGTCTCCCGCACGGCGAGAACCCGAGGACGAATCCGTGCCGCGGCCCGGTCCAGCTCGTCGACGCGGGGGCGAATCCCTTGGGCACCTGGGCGTCGTCGGCGGCGGCGGGCGGGGTGAAGGTGGCCAGGGCGGTCAGTGCGGCGGCGGCGAGCGCGGCCCACCGGTTCGGCTTCATGACCACGGGACGTCCGGCCCCCGCCCGGGTTGCCCGCCGTTCGGGGTGAACCCCCAGCTCATCTCCGGTACTCTCGCAAACCTTGTTTCGCCCGGGGCCGGACCGGGTATACGGCGTTCGGCCGGTGAGACGGAGGTAGCACCGATGGGCGACGCGGGTGCGCGTGCTGGTGGTGATGAGGAAGAAGACCCCGGGACCACTCAGCGCCGGTTCAGCCTGAACGTCCACGACCCGGACCATCTGCCGCGCAGGCTCGCCGGCCGGTACGAGGTCGGGGAGCTGCTCGGCCGTGGCGCGACCGCGCGCGTCTTCCGCGCCTGGGACATGCGCGAAGGGCGCGAAGTCGCGCTGAAACTGTTCCACGCGGACACGATGGCCAGGGACGAGCGCCGCCGGGAGCAGGAGATCCAGACCCTCAGCGCGGTCCGCCACCCCGGGCTGGTCCCGCTGTACGACGCGGGCTCAGACGACGGCTACACCTACCTCACGATGCGCCTGGTCGAGGGCCCGAACCTGGCCCAGCGCCTGCGGTCCGGCCCGCTCCCCCAGGACGAGGTCGTCGAGCTGGCCGCCCGGCTGACCGACGCGCTCGCGCACGTCCACGCGCACGGCATCACCCACCGTGACCTGAAACCGGCGAACATCCTGATCGCCGAAGACGGCCCGTTGATCGGCGACTTCGGGGTGGCGCACGCCTTCGACGCGACCAGGGTGACCGAGACCGGCGGCGTCGTCGGCACGGCGGCGTACATGGCGCCCGAACAGGTCCGCGGCGAGAACGTCGGCCCGCCCGCCGACATCTATTCGCTCGGCCTCGTCCTGCTCGAATGCCTGTCCGGACAGCGCGAGTACACCGGGACCCCGGTCGAGGCCGCGGTCGGGCGGCTGCACCGGCCACCCCGCATCCCGAGCGGGCTGTCGGTGACCATGACGACGCTGTTGCGCGGGATGACCGCGCGGAAGCCGTCGCAGCGCCCGACGGCCGCGGCCATCGCGCGGATCCTGCTGGAGGATTCCACCGGGACGAAGGTGGTCCGGCTCGCCCCCGCTACCCGGAAGCGGGCGGCCGTGGTCGCCGCCGTCAGCGCGCCCGCCGCCGCGATCACCCTGGGTGTCATGCTGGCCCTCAATCAGACGGGGTCGCCCGCGCCGGTCCAGCCGGGCGGCCTGCTTCCCCCGGCGGTGAGCGGCTCGTCCGCCCCGGTGGCAGGCCAGGAAACGCGTGCCGTGCAGTCTTCGGAGGCCGTCGAAGTGCCGACCAGCGGCCCGAAGGCGAGCAACGGCACCGTCGTGGTGACCGAGGCCGTCCCGGCCTCCGGGGAGCCGTCCCACACCGAAAGCACCGAGGCCACCTCGGCAGCGAGGGACACGACCACCGCCGGCGACCGGCGGAGCACCTCGGGCAAGCCGAGCAAGACCAGGCCCGGCCCGCCGACGAAGAGCAGCAGGCCAGGGCCACCCGGCTGAGCGACCGCGCAGCAGGGTGTCCACTGTGGACGATGATGGGAGACGGCGATGACCTACATCAACGACCCGCGAGAGCCGCAGGAAGAAATCGTCGAACAGACACCCGGCAGGATCCGCGTCGTGCGTGTCGTCAACGCCATCGTCCACGCGGTGTGCTGGATCTCCGCGCTGGTGCTGATCGTGCACATCCTGCTGGTGTTCGGCGAAGCCAACCCGGGCAACGGGTTCGCGCAGCTGATCGACCAGTGGTCGCGCGCCGTCTCGCTCGGGCTGCGGAACCTGTTCACCCCGGACGGCCTCAAGCTCCGCACCCTGTTCAACGACGGTCTCGCCGCGTTGCTGTGGCTGATCATCGGCGGCGTGGTGACCGACCTGGTCTCGCGGATCGGCCTCCCCGGCCCGAAACGGGTCTGGTACCGCCGCTCCGTCAATTGAGCGAGCCCGGTTTCCCGTCCGGGGCGTCACCCGCCTGGGCCTGCTCGGCCTGGGCGTCGGCGACCTCCGGGGCGGCCGTGGCCTCCGCGGGCCGCGGGTGTTCCGGCTCGTGCTCGGCCTCGAAATGCTCACGGCACCAGCGGCCGTAGCGTCTGGCGTGCACGGTCATCGCGGCACCTCCTTCCCCGCCACAACGATCCCCCAGTTCTGTGACGCGCGCCACTCGTTTACCCGGCGAATCGGGTGACGATCTCGGCGCAGAACGCGGGCAGGTCGTCCGGATTGCGGCTCGATGTCAGGTTTCCGTCGGTGACGACCTCCTGGTCGACGACGGTTCCGCCGGCGTTGCGGATGTCGGTGCGCACGCTGGGATACGACGTGAGCGTGCGGCCGCGGACGACGTCGGCCTCGACCAGCGTCCACGGGCCGTGGCAGATCACGCCGACGGGTTTGCCGCTGTTCACGAAGTCGCGCACGAAGCGGACCGCGTTCTCGTCCGCGCGCAGATTGTCCGGATTCATCGTGCCGCCGGGCAGCACGAGCGCGTCGAAGTCGGCGACCGTGACGTCCTTGACGACGCGGTCCACGGTGAACTTGTCCGCCTTGTCGATGTCGCCGTTCATGGCCTGGATCTCGCCGGGCTCCAGCGAGACGACTTCGGCCGTCGCCCCGGCGTCGGTGACCGCCTTGCGCGGCTCGACCAGCTCGACCTGTTCCACGCCGTCCGCGGCGAGGATGGCCACGCGGCGTCCGTTCAGCGATGTCGCCATCGGGTTCCCTCCTGAGGTCGTAGTCGCTCTCGGACTACCCCGGACCGCGACCGCCGAACCATGGGCATGAACTCCCGCCACGGCGGGTATCTGCCCGCATGCGACTTCGGCGAGCGGACCTGGGGTCCCCCGGTATCCGGAGGCGGCGCAGAGGTCGTGGCTTCGGCTATCTGACCCCGGACGGCGAGCCGCTGAAGGACGGGGAAACGATCGAGCGGATCAACGCGCTCGCCATCCCGCCCGCATGGCGGCGCGTGTGGATCTCCCCGCACCAGAACGCCCACATCCAGGCGGTCGGGATCGACGACGCCGGACGGAAGCAGTACCTCTACCACCCCGCATGGCGACGGGCCCGGGACGAAGAGAAGCACGAGCGAGTCCTCGCGCTGGCACGAAAGCTGCCCAAGCTGCGTAAAGCGGTCCAAGAGGACCTCGACTCGCGTGGCCTGAAGCGGGAACGCGTGCTCGCGGGTGCCCTGCGCATGATCGACCTCGGGGTCTTCCGCACCGGCGGCGAGAGCTACGCCGACGAGCACGGCACCCACGGGGCGGCGACGTTGCTGTGCGAGCACGTCGAACTCCGCGGCGAATGCCTGGTGTGCGACTACCCCGCGAAACACGGCATCCAGCGGAAGGTCCGGCTGCGGGACGAGGCACTGGTGCGGCTGGTCCGCTCCCTCCGGCGGGTGCGGGGCGGTGACATGCGCCTGCTCGCCTATCGCGACGGCGACGGCTGGCACGAGGTGCAGGCCGACGACATCAACGACCGGCTCCGGGAGATCGTCGGCGACGGCTTCACCGCCAAGGACCTGCGCACCTGGAACGCCACCGTCCTGGCGGCTTCGGCCTTCGCGGACACGGAAAAACCGTCCAGCGAACGAGGGTTGAAGCGGGTCGAGAAGGCCGTGATGACCGAAGTCGCCGAAGGGCTCGGCAACACGCCCACCGTGGCGCGACGGTCCTATGTGGACCCTCGGGTGATCGAGGCGTACCGGCGGGACCGGACCATCGGACGCGCGGTACGGCGAGCCGCGAAGGCGGCCGGCCCCGACGAAGCCCGCGACATCGTGGAGCGGGCGGTGGTGCGGCTACTGAACGGGTCGTGAGGCTTCGATGGCGAGGACGGCGATGTCGTCGTGCGTCCCGCTGCCGAGCCATTCCCGCACCGCGGAGCGGACCCTGGCGACCACCTCGCGACCGGACATTCCCTGGCAGCCGGCCAGCAGTTCACGCAGCCGCTCGTCGCCGAACAGGTCCGACGGCCGCTCGTGGTGCCGCGCTTCGGTGATCCCGTCGGTGTAGAGCAGGCAGACGTCGCCTTCGGCCAGCCGGATGGCCGTCTCGGCGAAGCGGGCCTGCGGGGAGATCCCGACCAGCGTGCCGGGCAGGGTGATCTCGTCGACCCCGCCGCGACGGCGCACCACCAGCGGCGCGGGATGCCCGCCCGAGGCCAAGGTGACGCCGAGACCGTCTTCGTCCGCCAGCACCGAACCGAGCACCAGCGTGGCGAACCGGCCGCTGCCGCCGGTGATGAGCAGGGAGTTCAGCAGGCTCAGCAACGTCGTGTTGTCGTGCTCGACGAGGTCGAGCGCGGCGAGGGTCTGCCGGACCCGGCCGGTGAGCGCGGCCGCCTCGGCACCTTTGCCGCAGACGTCGCCGAGGACGAACATCGCGCCGCCGCCTTCGCGCGGCAGGACGTCGTAGAAGTCGCCGCCGACGTCGAGCAGGCCGCCAGAGGGCTCGTACCAGACGTCGAACCTGGCGCCGTGCACGTCCGGGGGCGGCGTCGGGCGCAGCGTGGTCTCCAGGCCGCGGGTGGCCTCCTCCTGGCGGGCGTAGCGGTGCGCGTTCGCCAGCGCCGTCCCGGCCGCGCGGGCGAACTCGGTCACCGCTCGCGGATGGTCCTCGCCGAACGCGGGCGCGCCGCGCCTGCCGAGCACCACCGCGCCGGTGACCCCGGATCCGCCGTCGAAGCCCAGTGAGACCACGGTCACCGACGAATGGACGGCGAGCCGTTCCGCGACGATCGCGGGCAGGGTCGCGATCTCCTCCTCCGGGACCGCCTTGGCCTCGAGTTCGTCCGTGGAGGCGAAGGTGCCGGCGAGCACCGGTGCCAGCTGGGCGGGAACGCGCCTGATCCGGCCGTGCCCGTGGGTGGTGCGGTGATCGCAGCTCCACCACTCCCACCGGCCACGTGTGGTCGGCAGGAGCACGAAGACACAGTCGCCGAGTTCGGCCGCGGCGACCTCGGCGATCACCTTCGCCGTCCCGTGCCGCCCCCGCGCGGAGGCGAGCCGGGGCGCCGAAGCGGCGAGGAAGCCGTCGACGCGCGGGCCGTCGGCCGCGACCGCGGAGGTCACCGTCCACGCGTGCCAGCCGCCGGGCAGCGTCCGGATCCGGGCCGGGAACCGGCGGCCGGTGTGCTCGACATGCCCGACGTCGGGGCCTTCCGCGGTCAGTACCGGGCGGCCGCCGCCGAACAGCTCGCGGGCGGCGGGATTCGACCAGCGCAGCGCGCCGCCGACGTCCTGCACGAGCACCGCGTCACGGACGTCTTCGAGCAGCTCACGCCAGAACCGCCCGGATTCGGGCAGGGCTCCCTCGCTCGCCGGGGGCGACGACTCCGAGGGGAGCGACGTCGAGGCCGGGGCGGGCCGTGACACCATTCCCGGACCTCCTCCTGCCTTGCGGGTAGCGCAGTGTGAGCGGGCGGACTGGCTCGAAGTGTAGGTCGAATCATGGCACGCTGATGCGACGACCATGGCTTGGCATGCGTGGTGGAGAGGGTCGACACAGATGACACAGCACTCCCAAAGGGACCGGATCCCCGTGGAAGGTGGTGGCGGCCAGGTGGACGAAGCCACCCTGGAACGCCTCCTCGCGGCGGCTCGTGACCTCGGGGACGGCAACTTCCGGCGGCGGCTCGTGGCGCACGGCGACGGGCTCGCGGCCCAGCTCGCGGGCGCCTTCAACGACATCGCCGAACGGAACCAGCGACTGGTGACCGAACTCCTGCGTGTCCGCGAGGCGGTCGGCAAGGAAGGCAGGCTGACCGAGCGGGTGGCGGCCGAGATCGGCCCCGGCGGCTGGGCCACCGCGGTCGACGTCGTCAACGGCCTGATCGAGGACGTGAGCAGGCCCACGGCCGAGCTCAACCGGGTTCTCGGGGCGGTCGCCGAGGGCGATCTGTCCGAGCCGATGCCCCTGGAAGTCGGCGGGCGGCCGCTGCAGGGTCAATTCGCCGAAGTCGCGAAGACGGTCAACGGGCTGATCAAGCAGCTTTCGCGGTTCGCGACCGAGGTCACCAGAGTGGCCCGCGAGATCGCCACCGAAGGACGGCTCGGCGGCCAGGCCGAGGTTCCGGGCGTGGCGGGCACCTGGCGTGATCTCACCGACAACGTCAACGTCATGGCCAGCAACCTGACCGACCAGGTGCGCAACATCGCCCAGGTGACCACCGCGGTGGCCAGGGGCGACCTGACCCAGAAGATCAACGTCGACGCGCGCGGCGAGATCCTGGAGCTCAAGAACACCGTCAACATCATGGTCGACCAGCTCTCGTCGTTCGCCGACGAAGTGACCCGGGTGTCGCGCGAGGTGGGTAGCGAAGGCCGTCTCGGCGGCCAGGCGCAGGTCCCCGGCGCGGCGGGCACATGGCGCGACCTCACCGACTCGGTGAACCTGATGGCCGACAACCTGACCGACCAGGTCCGCAACATCGCCCAGGTGGCGACCGCGGTCGCGCAGGGCGACCTGTCCCAGAAGATCAACGTCGACGCCAAGGGCGAGATCCTCGAACTCAAGAACACCCTGAACACGATGGTCGACCAGCTGTCCTCGTTCGCGGACGAGGTCACGCGGGTGGCGCGCGAGGTCGGCAGCGAAGGCCGTCTCGGCGGCCAGGCGACCGTGCCGGGCGTGGCGGGCACCTGGCGCGGGCTCACCGACTCGGTGAACCAGATGGCGGACAACCTGACCGACCAGGTCCGCAACATCGCCCAGGTCACCACCGCGGTGGCGAAGGGCGACCTGACCCAGAAGATCACGGTCGACGCGCGCGGCGAGATCCTCGAACTGAAGACGACCGTCAACACGATGGTCGACCAGCTCTCGTCGTTCGCCGACGAGGTCACGCGGGTCGCCCGCGAGGTCGGCACGGAAGGTCAGCTCGGCGGTCAGGCGCAGGTGCCGGGCGTCGCCGGGACCTGGCGCGACCTCACCGGGTCGGTCAACTTCATGGCGAACAACCTCACCGCGCAGGTCCGGAACATCGCCCAGGTGGCGACGGCGGTGGCGAAGGGCGACCTGTCGCAGAAGATCGCCGTCGACGCCAAGGGCGAGATCCTCGAACTCAAGAACACGCTGAACACCATGGTGGATCAGCTGTCGGCGTTCGCGGACGAGGTCACCCGTGTCGCCCGCGAGGTCGGCAGCGACGGGCGGCTCGGCGGTCAGGCGCAGGTGCCCGGCGTGGCCGGGACCTGGAAGGACCTCACCGACAACGTCAACTTCATGGCGAAGAACCTGACCGACCAGGTGCGGAACATCGCTCAGGTGACCACCGCCGTCGCGAAGGGCGACCTGACCCAGAAGATCATCGTCGACGCGCGCGGCGAGATCCTGGAGCTCAAGAACACCGTCAACATCATGGTCGACCAGCTGTCGGCGTTCGCCGACGAAGTCACCCGGGTGTCCCGCGAAGTCGGCACCGAGGGCAAGCTCGGCGGCCAGGCGCAGGTGCGCGGCGTCGCCGGGACCTGGAAGGACCTGACGGACAACGTCAACGTCATGGCCACCAACCTCACCGACCAGGTGCGGAGCATCGCGACGGTGACCACCGCGGTGGCGAACGGCGACCTGTCGAAGAAGATCTCGATCGACGCGCAGGGCGAGGTCGCGGTCCTCGCCGAGACGATCAACAGCATGGTCGAGACGCTGCGCGCGTTCGCCGACGAGGTCACCCGCGTCGCCCGCGAGGTGGGTACGGAAGGCATCCTCGGCGGCCAGGCCCGCGTGCCGAACGTGGCGGGCACGTGGAAGGCGTTGACGGACAACGTGAACGTCATGGCCGACAACCTGACCGGCCAGGTGCGGAGCATCGCGACGGTGACCACCGCGGTGGCGCAGGGCGATCTGTCGAAGAAGATCGACATCGACGCGCGCGGCGAGATCCTCGAACTCAAGACCACCATCAACACGATGGTCGACCAGCTCTCGGCCTTCGCCTCCGAAGTCACCCGTGTCGCCCGCGAGGTCGGCACGGACGGCACGCTCGGTGGTCAGGCGGAGGTGCCCGGGGTCGCGGGCACGTGGTCGCGGCTGACCGAAAGCGTGAACCAGCTGGCCGGGAACCTGACCACCCAGGTGCGGGCGATCGCGCAGGTGGCCACCGCGGTGACCGCGGGCGATCTGACCCGGCACATCACCGTCGACGCGTCCGGGGAGGTGGCCGAGCTCAAGGACAACATCAACCAGATGATCGCGAACCTGAAGGAGACCACCCGCGCGAACCGCGAGCAGGACTGGCTCAAGACCAACCTGGCCAGGCTGTCCGCGCTCATGCAGGGGCACCGCGATCTCGCGTCGGTGGCGTCGCTGATCCTCTCCGAGCTGACGCCGCTCGTTTCCGCGCAGCAGGGCGCGTTCTTCCTCGCCCGCGAAGACGAGCAGGAAGAGGTGGTCCTGGAGAGCATCGCGACCTACGGGCTGGCGAAATCCCAGACCGGGCTGCGGTTCTCCCCCGGCGAGTCGCTCATCGGGCAGGCCGCCGTCGACCGGCGCACGATACTGGTCCACGAAGCCCCGCCGGAGTACGCGCTCATCTCCTCCGGGCTCGGCTCGGCCGCGCCGGTGAACGTGATCGTGCTGCCGGTGCTGTTCCAGGGTGAGGTGCTCGGCGTGCTGGAACTGGCGACCATCAACGCCTTCAGCACCGTCCACATCGACCTGCTGGAGCAGCTGAAGGAGACCATCGCGGTCAACGTCAGCACCATCCAGTCGAACTCGCGCACCGAGGCGCTGCTGACCGAATCCCAGCGCCTGGCACAGGAATTGCGCGCCCGGTCCGAGCAATTGCAGGCGCAGCAACGGGAACTGCGCCGGTCCAACACGGATCTGGCGGAGAAGGCGGCGCTGCTCGCGCAGCAGAACCGCGACATCGAGGTCAAGAACAGCGAGATCGAGCAGGCGCGGCAGGAGCTCGAAGAGCGTGCCGGGCAGCTGACCATGGCGTCGCAGTACAAATCCGAGTTCATGGCGAACATGTCGCACGAACTGCGGACTCCGCTCAACAGCGCGCTGATCCTCGCGAAACTGCTTTCGGAGAACCCGGACGGGAATCTGTCGGAGAAGCAGATCCAGTTCGCGCGGACGATCTACTCGGCGGGCAGCGACCTGCAGCAGCTGATCAACGACATCCTCGACATGGCCAAGGTCGAGGCCGGACACCTCGACCTGCAGATGTCCGACGTCACGCTGCCCGAGGTGGTCGAATACGTCGAATCGATCTGCCGTCCACTCACCTCGGATAAGGGCCTGGAGTTCGCCGTCCTGATCGACCCGCCGGTGCCCTCGTCGATCCACACCGACGAACACCGCGTACAGCAGGTGCTGCGGAACCTGCTGTCCAACGCGGCGAAGTTCACCGACGAGGGCGGCGTGCGCCTGCACATCCGGATGGCCGATCCGGGCGAGGTCGAAGCCGACTCGCTCCGCAACGCCCCCGGTGTCCTCGCGTTCGCCGTCGAGGACACCGGGATCGGGATCGCGCCGGACAAACTCGCGATCATCTTCGACGCGTTCCGCCAGGCCGACGGCACCACCAGCCGCAAATACGGCGGCACCGGGCTGGGCCTGTCGATCAGCCAGCAACTGACCGAACTGCTCGGCGGCGAACTGCGCGTCCGCAGCGAACCCGGCAAGGGCAGCACGTTCACGCTGTACCTGCCGGTGAGCGCGTCGAACCTGGTCGTGCCGACCACCGCCGCGGCGAGCGGTGTCCCGCTGATCATGGCGGTGCCGCAGGTGATCCCGGTGACGCCGTCACAACGGTTCCACGGGGAGAAGATCCTGATCGTCGACGACGACCTCCGGAACGTCTTCGCGCTGGCCGCCGTGCTGGAACGCAACGGGCTGGAGGTCATCTACGCCGAAACCGGCGTCGCCGGCATCCGGGCGCTGGAACGGCACGAGGACACCGCGCTCGTCCTGATGGACGTGATGATGCCGGAACTGGACGGCAACGCCACCATCACCGCCATCCGCGCGGAGGCCGCGCACGAAGACCTGCCCGTGATCGCCGTCACGGCGAAGGCGACCGCGGAAGACAAGGCGCGGACGCTCGCTTCGGGCGCGGACGACTACGTGACCAAGCCCGTCGACACGGACAAGCTGCTGGACCTGATCGCCGCGCACCTGGAGGCCGATGCCGCGTCCAGCGGCCTCTCGCAGGCCGTGACGCCGTCGGACTCGTCGGAAACCGGCACGGACTGAGCAGGGGCTCCGGCGCCGTTGATGAGGGATTTGGGACGTTGAGCGTCCCAAATCCCTCATCAAACGACAGAACCCGCAGGCCAGGCGCCTGCGGGTTCTTTTGTGGAGCTGTGGAGCGGGTGACGGGAATCGAACCCGCGTAGCTAGTTTGGAAGACTAGGGCTCTACCATTGAGCTACACCCGCGTGCCCCCGGAGTACCGGGTGCGAAAACAGCTTAGCGTGACCCGCTAGGCTGTGCGCACACCCCCCGGGAGACCGGGGAAGTCACGGGATGTGGCGCAGCTTGGTAGCGCATCCGCTTTGGGAGCGGAGGGTCGCAGGTTCAAATCCTGTCATCCCGACCAGATGGGGCCGGACCTGCGGGTCCGGCCTTTTCTGTACCCCCGCTAGGCGACGTCGGAACGTTCAGTCCCACCACAGCACGACCGCCAGCCGACGGCGGGCGGCTTCCTCGTAGAAGTCGCGCAGGACGGTGTGTTCCCGAGCCAGTTGTCCGGCCTGATCATCGCCCAGAGCCAGCGCGTCCTTGCCCAGTTCGGTCTCGATCCGGCCCGAGTCCGACAGCATGACGGCGCGGACCGCATCGGGTGTCACGGCGAACAACGCTTCGGCGACCTCGCCGACCTGCGGTGGCTCCAAGGCGGTCACCGGGTGTTCCCAGATCGTCTCGGGATGATCCCGGTAGGCCGGGTTGACTTCTTCCGCACCTTCGAAACAACGCCGCAGCCGTGCCAAGGTCCGGCCGTCGGCTCCGGTGAGCGCCCAAACCCGTTTCAGGGTGGAAGGCCACCAATCCATGTCGAGGTGGTCCCCAGCCGGAGCCGAAGAGAAGGAGCAGAGCTCGTGCAGCGCTTCGACCGACCGACAGGCTGCGAGCCGCGTGGCCGGAATGCGAACGAGTTGCTGAGTCACCGCCATATGGTTCAGTGTGCCAAGGTCGGTGAACGCCGCACCTTCGAACTACCTGTTCCGGCTCGCCGCTACTCGTCGGCCGTCGCCTGTGCGGGCAGGATGGCGATCATGGAGATACGCCACGCCACCACCACCGACGCCCCTGCCGTGACCGCGCTCCTCACCGAGCTGGGCTACCCGGACAACAACGAGACCGACGTGCGTGGACGGCTCGAACGCTGGGCCCGTCATCCCGAAGGTGCCGCGTTCGTCGCGGAGGAGGACGGCAAGGTGGTCGGTGTCGTCGCGGTGGTCGCGATCCCGCTGCTCGAACGGCCGGGTTCGGTCGGGCGGATCGTGGCCTTGGTGGTGGACGAGACCCGGCGAGGTTCGGGCATCGGACGCGAGCTGGTCGCCGCGGCCGAGGCGGAGGCGCTGCGCCTGGGCTGCCACACCATGGAGGTCTCCAGTTCCCGCCACCGGACCGGCGCGCACGCGTTCTATCGCGCGCGGGGATACGAGGACCGCTGCGAGCACAGCGCCCGGTTCGTCCGCCGGTTGACCGCCTGACCGGCTCACGGAGGACTGAATGCGGTAAGACTGGCGTCGTGAAGGACGATCGTCAGGTGGAAGCGCTCCTGCGGGAGCTGGCCCCGCAGGTCATCGGGTTGCTGGTGCGCAAGCACGGGCAGTTCGACGCCTGCGAGGACGCCGTCCAGGAAGCCCTGCTCGCGGCCGCGCAGCAATGGCCGGAGCAGGGCGTCCCGGACAGTCCGAAGTCCTGGCTCGCGACGGTCGCTTCGCGGCGGCTGGTGGACGAGTGGCGCAGCGAGAGCGCACGACGGCGGCGCGAGGAGAACGACGCGCTGATGGACCTCGCCGGTCCGTCCACTGTGGCCGATTCGGACGACACGCTCACCGTTCTTTTCCTGTGCTGCCACCCATCCCTGTCCCCGCCGTCGCAACTCGCGCTCACCCTGCGCGCTGTCGGCGGGCTGACCACGGGCGAGATCGCGACCGCTTTCCTGGTTCCGGAATCGACGCTGGCCCAGCGGATCAGCCGGGCGAAACAGACCATCAAGAAGGCGGGCGCCGAGTTCGTCCTGCCGCCCGCCGGGGAACTGGCCGGACGGCTTCGTGTCGTCCTCCAGGTTTTGTACCTGATCTTCAACGAGGGCTACACGACCAGCGGCGGCCCCGACCTGCACCGTGCGGATCTGACCGCCGAAGCGATCCGGTTGACCCGGTTGCTCCGGCGGCTGATGCCGGACGAGGACGAGGTCACCGGCCTGCTGGCGCTCATGCTGCTGACCGATGCCCGCCGCGCCGCCCGCGCCGGTGAGGACGGCTCGCTCGTCCCCCTCGCCGAGCAGGACCGTTCGCGCTGGAACGCGGAGATGATCGCCGAAGGGGTTTCGCTGGTGAGCGAGGCCTTGGCGGCGGGCCCGGTCGGGCCGTACCAGGTGCAGGCCGCGATCGCCGCCGTCCACTCCGAGGCGGCCACCGCGGCCGGCACGGACTGGCCCCAGATCCTCGCGCTCTACGACGTCCTCGAAAAGGTCTCGCCCGGTCCGGTCGTCACGCTCAACCGCGCCGTCGCGGTCGCCGAGGTCAACGGGCCGGAAGCGGGCCTCGAACTGCTGGCGACACTCGACGACGACAGCCGGATGAACCAGACGCACCGGCTCGACTCCGTCCGCGGGCACCTGCTGGAACTGGCCGGGGACACCGTCGCCGCGCGCGCGGCCTACCTCCGGGCCGCCGGCAGAACCGCGAGTGAACCCGAGAAGCGATACCTGGCACGGCGCGCGGAGCGGCTCACCTGAGCACCCCGAGGATCGTCTCGTGCGACTTCTCGTGGACGTAACCGGTGTAGACAGAGTGGATCCGGTGTTCGACGCCGTCGTAGCGGGTCACGGTCGCCTTGAGCGGGATGTCGCGTCGCTTCTCCACGTGTGAGATCTCCTCGTACGGCAACCAGACCGCGCCGGCCCGCGCGGCGACCGCGAACGGTGCCTGCGCCATCAGCGCGAGCAGTGCGTCCTTCCCGGAGCCGGCCCCGGCCTCCGGGTCGGGCGAGAAGATCAGGCCGCGTTCGGTGATGACCAGATGGCCGGGCCGGTCGTCGAACTTCACGCTCGCCAGCCCGCCGATCACCGGGGCCTCACCCGGTGACAGCCGCTCCGTCCCGCCGTTCGCGGCCGCCGGGTCGATACCCAGCCGCGCCAGTGCCGCACGGGCGCGCGCGGCGTGCTCGGGTTCGCCGATCAGCAGATCCTCGACGAGGTCGAAGTCCAGGAAAGAACCGTCGGCGAGGACGAAATCCGGTTCGTCGTCCCACCGGTGCACGAACCGCATCGTGCCCGCGTCCAACGCGGCCAGCACGACGGCGGCCGTGAGCCCGTCCTCCGGGACATCCGCTCCCGGCACCGTGAGCAGCGCTTCGAGGCTTCCACCCGGCTGCCCCGACGCCCGCGCGATGGCCCGGTACGCGGCCTCGGCGTCGACCTTCAGCCGCGCCAGTGCCACCTCACGCGGATACGTGTCCCAGGGGAGACGACGGCACTCACCGAAGTCGAACGACGCCTCCTCGAGCCGGGCGGCGGATCGGCCGGGGTCGGCGAGCAGGCCCAGTGCCGGACGATCGTCCACATCGGACCTTTCGGGTGCGGTGTCCAAGGCCCACAACCGTTCCGTCGTCGGCGGGTGGGTGTCCCAGCGCGAGGGGAGCCGGATCGGCTCGTCGACGGTGGCCAGCCGTTCGCGCCGTGCTTCGAGCATTCCGGCGAAGCCGCCGTAGACGTCGTCTGGGGCCATCCCGACGTCCGCGCCGGGTCCGACGTGGACGCTCAGATACCGCGTCCACTCCTCGCCGAGCCGCGCGTGCAGCCGCAACGCCGAATGCGCGGCGGACCTTCCGGCGATCCGGCCCATGACCTGGTCGGCCCCGTACTCACGACGGCGGCTCGCCACCCGCTGGGTGAGGACGAACAGCCGGGCGTAGCCGCGGAACAGCCACGCCAGCGGGTTGACCGTGCTTCGGGGAAAGCGGTCGAGCATCCGCGCGGCGGCGACGTGGGAGCGATAGCCGGTCACGCTGGTCCGGCCGTCGAGCTGCGCGTAGTGGGCGAACTCGTGTGCCAGCACGGCGCGCGCCTGTGCGCGGGTGAACGCTTGGAGCGTCGGAAGACCGATCGACAGGAACCGGCGACCGGGTTTCAGCCCGAACAGCCGCGCCTCTTCGACCACCGACGCCCCCGGCCCGGCGGTGAGCCACACCTGATCCGGCGGCCGGGTGCCGATCGTCTCCGCCAGTTCGGTGAGGGTCGCCCACAACCCGGGGGCGTCGTCGCGGTAGAGCGGAACCCCTTTCGGCACGAAGGGCACCGGGCGCATCGGCAGGAGCGCCACGACCCCGGCGCCGAACAGCAAGCCCAGGCCGAGCCCGGCGAGGATGAACAGCGGGACGTTGTCGATCCCGGCCAGCAGGAAGCCTCCGCCGAAGGCGAGCAGAAGGAAGACCAGCGTGTCCAAGGCGTAGAACCCCACCACCAGGAACACGACCTTGACCACACCGATCCGCATGGCGTGGAACCTACCCGCGTGTCACTCGTCGGCCTTCCTGGCCGTGGCCATGGCGCGCTCGGTCTCCCAGAACGCGCGCATCGACACGATCAGCCCGTCCTCGCGCACCCGGTAGACGAACACGCCGTCGGTGTCGACGCGGTAGCCACCGGGCAGGTACGTCGTGATGGTGCCGACGTTCGCGACCTCGTCACCGGCCGCGTGCGAATCGCGGATGGTGAACTGGAAGCGTTCGACGTTCGCGATCGTCTTGTCCCAGAAGGCGCTGATCCCGTCCTGTCCGTGGTGGCCCTTGCCCTCCTCGTCGAACATCGACGGGCCGATGGGGTCCTCGACGACGGCGTCCCCGGCGAAAAGCGCGAGCCAGGCGGCCTTGTCCCCGGCGGTGACGGCGGTCATCGAGCGGAAAGCGGCCCGGCGCGCGGGCGGCTGCTCGGTGGCCGGATCCCAGCAGACGTCGACACCCATGGTTCAGTCTCCGATCTTCGCGATGATCTCGTCGCCGAACTTCTTGATGGAATCCAGCTTCGGGCCGACTTCGGCGTCGAAACCGAGGCCGTCGAACACCCACGGCATGGTGATGATGTCGGTGACGCCGATGTCACCCTGTTCGCGGTAGCCGTCGAGACCGAACTTGTCGATGCAGACGGCCTGGTACTCGAAGGGATCGTCGGCGCGGCCCTGGTCGGCCAGCAGCCCTCGCAGCTTGGCGATCGTGTCGCGGAGATCGTCGAACTTCATCATCGCCGAAGACCAGCCGTCGGCGACTCGCGCGGCCCGGCGCAGCGCCACGTCGGTGTGCCCGCCGATGTAGAACGGCACCCGCGACGGCGGTGTCGGGCTCATGCGGAGCTTGTCGAAGTCGAAGAACTCGCCGTGGAACTCGACCATCCCGCCGTCGAGGATCAGGCGCAGCACCTCGATGGCCTCGTCCACGCGCTTGCCGCGCTTCTCGTACGGCGCGCCGCACCAGCGGAACTCCTCCGGCGACCAGCCGACGCCGAGCCCGAGCCCGAAGCGGCCGCCGGTCAGCGCCGCCACCGAGTTGACCTGGCGGGCTAGCAGGACCGGGTTACGGGAGCCCAGTTTGAGCACGGAGGTGTAGAAGGTGAGCCGTTCGGTGACCGCGCCCATCGACGCGGCCGCGACCAGCGGATCCGCCCAGGGCGTCTCCTCGGTCCAGAAGCGACTGCCGTCGGGCGTGTACGGATAGTCGGCCGAGACCGTTTCGGAATAGAACAGGGAATCCGGGAGCGCGATCGAGGAGAAACCCGCCTCTTCGGCGGCCCGGGCGAGCTCGCCCAGCTGATCGAGCGGGTTCATCGCGATCGACAGGGTGAACTTCATGGAGCCGAACTATAACGCGTTCTAGTTTCGCCCGCCAGTGCGCGCGGGGAACCCCCGGCGGGTCCCCCGCGTTGATCCGGGCAAAGGCCGAACGATTCCTGGAGTGAACCCATGGGCACCGCGATCTTCCTGATCGTGCTCCTCGCCGTCGTGGTCGGCGGCGGCATCTACTTCGCGAAATCCCAGGCGGCGGCCAAGAAGCGCCAGCTGGACGACGCGAAGGCGGACGCACGGCGCCTCGTCGAACGACTGGGCGGTCAGGTCATGAACCTCACCGGCACGGACACCGCCTCCCAGCAGGCGATGGCCGACGCGTCCGAACGCTTCACCGCGGCGGGCTCCCAGATGGAGCAGGCGCAGACGGTGGAACAGGCTCGCCTGGTGCGCGAGACCGCCATCGAAGGGCTCTACTACGTCCGTGCGGCGCGCCTCGCGATGGGCATGGACCCCGGTCCGGAACTGCCCGGCAGCGAAGAGCGCGATCGGGCGGGCAAGGTCACCGAGTACCGCTCGGTCGACGTCGAGGGCGAGCACTACGAGGCTTCGCCGGACCCGAGCCAGCGCACGCCGCACTACTACCCCGGTGGCCGTGTGGCGGGCCGTCCGGTGCCGCAGGGCTGGTACAGCGAGCCGTGGTGGAAGCCCGCGCTCGTCGCCGGTGCCTGGGGGCTCGGTTCGATGCTGCTGTTCAGCGCGATGTTCTCCGGTATGGCGGGGATCGCGAGCGCGTCGGCCTGGGAATCGGGCTATGACGCGGGCCAGGAGGACGCCGGCGCCGGTGATGCCGGCGGCGACGCGGGCGGAGACATGGGCGGGGACGCCGGTGGGTTCGACGGCGGCGGCTTCGATGGTGGCGGCTTCGACGGCGGAGGCTTCGACTTCTAGCCCTCTCCAAGCGCTGTGAAAGGTCCTTTCCTTGCGAAATCTGCAAGGAAAGGACCTTTCACAGCGTTCGGGGCCGGTTTCGGGCGCTTAGGCCACCCACGGCACGTTGCGAAAGCCACTTTCGCAACCTTCAGCGTTGCGAAAGTGGCTTTCGCAACGCTGACGAACGGGCGGCCGATCAGCCGCAGCCTGGTCCGGCCGCAGACGGGCGCGTCGAGAGGTGGTCAGGCGGGCTGGCAGGTCGGGCACCAGAAGAGGTTCCGCGCCGCCAGGTCGCTCCGCAGCACCGCCGTCCCGCATACGAGACAAGGCATCCCCTCGCGACGGTAGACGTAGACCTCGCCCCCGTGCCGGTCCTGCCGCGGCGCGCGACCGGTGACCTCGGGCAGATGCTCGGGCGCGACCGTGTCGATCCGTCCCACCCGGACACCGTGCCGCATGAGCGTCACGAGATCCGCCCACATGTCGTCCCACAGCCCGCGATCGAGCGCGCGGCCCGGGACGAGCGGGGCGACACCGTGCCGGAACAGCACCTCGGCGCGGTACACGTTGCCGACGCCCGCCAGCACCGACTGGTCCATCAGCAGTGCCGCGATCGACGTCTTCGACCGCGAGATCCGCTCCCAAGCCTGGTCCGGCTTCGCGTCGCGGCGCAGCGGATCCGGGCCGAGCCGCGCTTTGATCGCGTCGGCCTGGGGCGCGTCCAGGAGTTCGCACCGGGTCGGGCCGCGCAGATCGGCGAAATGGGTCGGACCGGCCAGCCGCATCCGCACCTGCCCCACCGGCTCCGGAGCGGGCAGCGGCACGTCGGAGAACGTGCCGTAGAGGCCGAGGTGGACGTGCACCGTCCCGTGTGGACCGTAGTCGTGGAACAGGTGCTTCCCGTACGCCTCGGCCTTCACCAGCACGCGGCCGTCCAAACGGGACGCTTCGGCGGCGAACCGTCCTTGCGGACTGCTCATTTCGACCGGGTGCCCGGCGAACCGGCGTTTGTGCAGACGTGCCAGGCGATGGAGCGTGTGCCCCTCGGGCATGTCAGTGCTCGGGCAGCGGCGGCGGCCAGCCGGTGTTCTCGTAGTCCAGGATCTGCTGGACGCGGCGGCCGTGGCGCTCGTCCGGGCTCGGCGGGGTCGCGAGGAACGCCTCGACGATCTCCGTGGCCTCTTCGGTGGTGTGCATCCGCGCGCCCACGCCGATCAGCTGGGCGTGGTTGTGCTCACGGGTGAGCTTCGCGGTCTCGACGCTCCACGCGAGACCGGCGCGAGCGCCCTTCACCTTGTTGGCCGCGATCTGCTCGCCGTTGCCGGAGCCGCCGACGACGATGCCGAGGCTGCCCTCGTCCGCGACGACACGGCGGGCCGCCTCGATGCAGAAAGCGGGGTAGTCGTCGGCCGCGTCGTAGACGAAGGGGCCGACGTCCTCGACGTCGTGGCCCTGCTCCTTGAGGTGGGCCACGAGGTGGTTCTTCAGTTCGAAACCGGCATGGTCGGAGCCAAGGTAAACACGCACAGCGCGGAGTCTGCCATCACGTTCCGGGGCGAGCATGCTGTGGGGGTGGACATCAGACTCGAATGGGGAAGCGAGGGCGTCGCCGCCTTGGGCGCGGACTGCGCCGTCCTCGTCATCGTCGATGTGCTTTCCTTCTGCACCACAACGGATCTCGTGCTGGGAAACGGTGGCCGCGTGTTACCGGTCCGCTGGCGCGACCACCGCGGTGAGGAGGCCGCGAAAGCGCGCGGCGCCATCCTCGCGTGTGAAAGCGAATGGACCTTGCGTCCTTCGTCTGTGACGCAAATCCCTTCCGGAACACTTCTGGCGCTCCCCTCACCCAATGGCGCCACGCTGTGCGACGCCGCCGCCACGACCGGTGCCCATGTGGTGGCGGGATGTCTGCGCAACGCGACCGCCGTCGCCGCCCGCGCGGCCGAGCTCGCGGACGGACGCCCGATCGGCGTCATCCCGGCCGGGGAACGCTGGGGCATCGGCATCCACACCGAAACCACCACGTTCGGACCGCTGAGGCCGTGCGTCGAAGACCAGCTCGGCGCGGGAGCGATCGTCGCGGCGCTGGACGGCTACGGCCGCCTGTCCGCCGAAGCCCGTCTCGCCGCCATCGCGGCGAAAGCGATCGACATCACCGAAGCACTGACAGAGTGTTCGTCAGGGCGTGAGCTCGCCTCGGCCGGGCACGCGAACGACGTGACACTCGCCGCGATGCGAGACACCAGCGGCACGGTTCCCGTGCTGCGCAACGGAATTCTGGAGGATTCGTGACTTGGCTCGAACTCGCGGACGGCGTGTACGCCCGCCGTTACGAGGAGCTGGACCTGACCGTGGGCCTCGTCGTGGGCGGTGAGCGCTGTCTGGTCGTCGACGTCCGCGGTGACGTCGAGCAGGGCGCCGAACTGGCCGCGGCGGTCCGGGAGATCACGCCGCTGCCGTGGTCGGTCGTCTACACCCACGCGCATTTCGACCACGCCTTCGGCACGACGGCGTTCCTGCCGTGCGACGTCTGGGCACACGAAGCGTGCCTCGCCGAGCTGACCACCTACGGCGAGGGCGCGCGGCGCAAGTGGATCCAGCACTACCTCGGCGAAAACCGGCCGGAGATGGCGGAGGCGCTGGAGCGCACCGAGATCACCCTGCCGGACAAGCCGGTCACCGGCACCGCCGAGATCGAGCTCGGCGGCCGCACCGCCGTGCTGCGGTTCCTCGGCCGGGCCCATACGGATCACGACCTGTTCGTGCACGTGCCCGACGCGGGCGTGCTCTACGCGGGCGACGCCGTCGAGAACGCCGAAGCCGGCTTCAGCGCCTTCTCCTTCAACGACGGCAGCTTCCTGGCCGAATGGCAGGGCGTGATGGACGCGATCCTCGCGCTGGAGCCGAAGATCATCGTCGCCGGCCACGGGGACCCCGTCGACACCGCCTTCATCGAGAAGCACCGCGATGGGCTGCGCGAACTCGTCTCACTCAAGGCCAGGATCGCGGCGGGGGACCTCACGACGGACGAAGCCGTCGCGAGGTCCCCCTACCCCGGCGATGTCACCAAGGCCGCCCTGGAAACCCCTTAGTCGAAGTTCAGCTCACCGGACCGGGTGCGCTTCAGCTCGAAGAAGTCCGGGTAGCTCGCCAGCGCGCGGGCGCCGTCGAAGACCTTGACGGCGTCCTCGCCACGCGGGATCGAGCTGAGCACCGGGCCGAAGAAGGCGACGCCGTCGATGTGGATGGTCGGGGTGCCGACGTCCATTCCGACCGGATTCATACCTTCGTAGTGACTCTTTTTGAGCGCTTCGTCGTACTCGGCCGACTCCGCGGCGTCGGCCAGCTCGGCCGGCGCGCCGATGGCTTCGAGGGTCTCCTTGATGACCTTCGGGATGTCCTTGTCGCCCTGGTTGTGGTGGCGCGTGCCGAACTCCGTGTAGAAGTCCCGCAGGGCCTCCTCGCCGTTCTTCTGCGCCAGCGCGGTGGCGACTCGGACGGGGCCCCAGCCGCGGCTCAGCAGCTCCTTGTACTGCTCAGGCAGGTCCTCGCGGCCGCTGTTGAGCTCGGACAGGCTCATGATCCGGAACCTCAGGTCGAGGTCGCGGTGCTTCTCCACCTCGAGGATCCAGCGCGAGCTGATCCAGGCGAAGGGGCAGATCGGGTCGAAGTAGAAGTCGACCTTGGTCTTCTCGGACGGGGCGGTCATCAGGTTCTCCCAGTGCCATCGTCTTGGGCGGGCCGGTACACACACAGGGTGCTACACAGCGAGCCAACATCGCGGCCGTCGGCGTTGTTCCCGTCGTCAGCACGGGCCCCGACATGATTGGATGCCTGTAGTTGGAAACCAAAACCGATACCGATGACCAGAGGTGCCAGTGCCCGCCCCCAACCTGACCCGAGACCAAGCCAAGCTGCGCGCGGAGCTGCTCGACGTCGAGTCCTACGACATCGAGCTGGATCTGACCGACGGCCGCGGCGGTCCCGGTGAGAAGACCTTCACGTCGAAGACGACGATCAAATTCGCGAGCGCCAGAAGCGGCGAAGCGTCGTGGGTCGACATCGTCGCCGAGGGGATCGAGTCCGCCGTCCTCAACGGGACGGAACTCGACGTCAGCGGGTATGTCGAGGACAAGGGCGTCGAGCTTCCCGCGCTCGCCGAGTCGAACGAGCTCGTCGTGGACGCGGTCTGCCGGTACATGAACACCGGCGAGGGCCTGCACCGGTTCGTCGACCCGGTCGACGACGGCGTCTACCTCTACACGCAGTTCGAGACCGCGGACGCGAAGCGGATGTTCGCCTGCTTCGACCAGCCCGACCTCAAGTCGGTCTACCGGCTCACCGTGCTCGCGCCGAAGGACTGGAAGGTCATTTCGAACGCGCTGGTCGAATCGACCGAGGAGACCCCGGAAGGGGCCGTCCGCACCGTGTTCAAGGTGTCCGAGCGGATCTCGACCTACCTGGTCGCGCTGATCGCGGGCCCGTACAGCGAGTGGCGCGACGAGTTCACCGACTCCCACCGCACGATCCCGCTGGGCATCTACTGCCGCGCCTCGCTCGCCGAGCATATGGACGCGGACAAGCTGTTCACCGAGACCAAGCAGGGTTTCGCCTTCTACCACGAGAAGTTCGCCACCCCGTACCCGTTCTCGAAGTACGACCAGCTGTTCGTGCCGGAGTTCAACGCGGGCGCGATGGAGAACGCCGGCGCGGTCACCTTCCTGGAGGACTACGTCTTCCGCAGCCGCGTCACCCGCTACGCCTACGAGCGCCGCGCCGAGACGCTGCTGCACGAGATGGCGCACATGTGGTTCGGCGACCTGGTCACCATGCGCTGGTGGGACGACCTGTGGCTGAACGAGTCGTTCGCGACCTTCGCGAGCGTGCTGGCCCAGGCCGAGGCCACCGAGTACAAGAACGCGTGGACCAGCTTCGCGAACATCGAGAAGTCGTGGGCGTACCGGCAGGACCAGCTGCCCTCGACGCACCCGATCGCGGCGGACATCGTCGACCTGCACGCGGTCGAGGTGAACTTCGACGGCATCACCTACGCCAAGGGCGCGAGCGTGCTCAAGCAGCTCGTCGCCTACGTCGGGCTGGAGCACTTCCTCGAAGGCCTCAAGGTCTACTTCGGCAAGCACGCCTGGGGCAACGCGACCCTGGCGGACCTGCTGGGCGCGCTGGAAGAGGCCTCGGGCCGCGACCTGTCGTGGTGGAGCGCGCAGTGGCTGGAGACCACCGGTCTCAACTCGCTGAGCCCGCGTTACGAGGTCGGCGCCGACGGCACGTACACCGCGTTCGCCGTCACCCAGACCGGTGCCAAGCCGGGCGCCGGTGAGCTGCGCACGCACCGCGTCGCGGTCGGCGTCTACGACGAGGACGAGAACGGCAAGATCGTCCGCAAGCACCGCGTCGAGCTCGACGTGGACGGCGAGCGCACCGAGGTGCCGGCGCTGGTCGGTCTGCCGGCTGGCAAGCTCGTGCTGGTCAACGACGACGACCTGACCTACTGCACGATGCGGCTCGACCCGGCGTCGCTGACCACGTTGATCGACCGCATCGCCGACATCACCGAACCGCTGCCCCGCACGCTGTGCTGGTCGGCGGCGTGGGAGATGACGCGCGAGGCCGAGCTCAAGGCGCGCGACTTCGTCACCCTGGTCCAGCGCGGCGTGCACACCGAGACCGAGGTCGGCGTGGTGCAGCGGCTGCTCCTGCAGGCGCAGACGGCGCTGAACTCGTACGCGAAGCCGGAGTGGGCGGCGGACAAGGGCTGGCCGGAGTTCTCCGCCCGGCTCTTGGAGCTGGCGCAGGGCGCCGAGGCCGGTTCCGACCACCAGCTGGCGTTCGTGAACTCGCTCGCCGGTTGCGTGCTCGACGACAAGACGCTGCAGATCATCGCCGGCTGGCTCGACGGCACCGCGCCGCTGGAAGGTCTCACCGTCGACACCGACCTGCGCTGGCGCCTGCTGCACGCGCTGGTCGCGCACGGCAAGGCGGAGAACCCGGAGATCGACGCGGAACTCGCCAAGGACGACACCGCCGCCGGACGGCGCCAGGCGGAGCGCTCGCGGGCGCTGCGGCCGACCGCCGAAGCGAAGGCCGACGCGTGGCAGCGGGCGGTGTACGACGACGAGCTGCCCAACGCGGTCAGCGACTCGCTCATCACCGGCTTCTCCCACCCGGGCCAGAAGCACCTGCTCGGCGGCTACGTGACGCGCTACTTCGAGGTCATCGACGAGGTGTGGCAGCGGCGCTCCAGCGAGCGGGCGCAGCCGACCGTGGTCGGGCTGTACCCGTCGTGGGCCGTCGAGCCGTCGACGGTGGAGGCGTCGGACGAGTGGCTGGCCGGGGAGCACCCGGCGGCGCTGCGCCGTCTCGTGTCGGAAGGCCGGGCCGGGATCGTGCGGGCGCTGGCCGCCCGTGAGTTCGACTCCCAGGCCGGGGTCTAGTCCCGTAACGCCGTGAAGGCCTCCTTCCCTACTCTCAAGGTAGGGAAGGAGGCCTTCACGGCGTAAAGCGTCAGTGCTGCGGAGCGCCCGCCTGGTCGCTCAGCATGCGGAGGGCGTTCACGAGACCGCCGATGAGGTCGCCCTCCTTGAAGGAGGCGACCATGCTGGCCACGGCGAGCTTCGCGCCGCGGTCGGGCAGGCGGTGCCGGGCCATCGAGCCCGTCACGATCTCGATGACGCGCTGCCCGGGCGACACGGCGATGACGACACCGTCGGCCGGGTTGTCGGTCGAGGCCAGCAGGCCCTCGGCGGTGACGCGGGTGTCCTCGCCGAGGTCGCCGAGGTACACGCTGAAGTCCAGGCCGGTCTCGCGGCTGGCCAGCGTCAGCGCCTCGTCCAGCCGGGCAAGCTGCTGGGTGGTGAATGGGCTGTTCGGACCAGCCGGTTCGTACATCTTGGCGGCGGAAATCCGGCCGCTGGAAGTAACGGCGGCGCCGTAACCGGGCTCTTCGTCAACAGCGGTGGACGAATGGGTCAGTTCACCAGTTGCCACGAGCGCCTCCCGTCACCGAAGCTCCGTCCGCCGCACCGACGGCGGTCGCGCCGCCCGCGTGCGAATGCCTGGCGCCGACCCCGTCGGGGTTGGCGCTCCACCACATGGCCGGGTACTCCCACGGCTGCCCCGGCCGGTACCGGGCGACGCCCGCGCCCTTCGACCGCAGCGTGGCCACCCCGCACAGCGCGTAGATGACCAAGGGGATCACCGCGAAGACCAGGATCGTCTCGACAAGGTTCACGCGCGTGAGCGTATCCGACCCGGATCGCCGTCGCGCGGCCGCACTCGCTCGCACGGCCGTGCGCCGCGACACCTACCGCTCGTCGTCCGGAGGGGTCCGTCCGCCGCTTGCCGCGAAAGCGCTCCCACGTTGGGCCGAAGCCCGCAAGGCCGAAAGGTTGCAACTCAACGTACGGGCGGCCGCACCCGGCGCTGTCGCCTTGTCGCGGCCTTGAAATCCTCGTAGCTTTTTCACCTGTACGGGCCTTGCGCCCAGCTCCCCCACCCCAGCAGGTAACGCACCGGTCGCAGGAGGACATGTCATGCAGAGCACCCAGACACCCGGCCAGGCGATCATCGACGACATTTCGTCACTCTTCGAAATTGGATTCGTCCCCGGTACGCGTGTGACGGCGGGCACACGGGTTACGCGCGGTACTCGTGTCACTCGCGGTACGCGGGTCACCGCCGGCACCCGCGTCACCCGTGGAACGCGCGTCACCCGGGGCACCCGTGTCACCGCCGGCACTCGGGTCACCCGCGGAACGCGCGTCACTCGCGGCACCCGCGTGACGGCCGGAACCCGCGTCACCTGCGGCACCCGGGTCACCCGAGGAACTCGCGTCACCCGTGGCACCCGTGTCACCTGCCAGAGCGACTTCTCCCTCGCCGCCTGAGTCCGGGCACGACCGGCTGTAGGGGACGGCGTACTCGTAACGAGCTCCACCACGGCATCATCGGCTCGCCCCGGCCGCCGAAAGGCAGCCGGGGCGCCGACGTGTCCTGGAACCGGTCAGGCCGCGGTGCCCAGGTACGGCCGCCACAACGGGTCGGCCTCCTTCGAATGCGCGAGCAGCCGCCAGTGCGGCCCGTGCGGGGCCCTCGGCACGACGCGCAGACGCCAGCCGATCTCGGAAAGCAGCTTGTCCGCCTTCCGGTGGTTGCACTTGGCGCAACAGGCGACACAGTTCGTCCAGCTGTGGGGACCACCACGACTGCGCGGTACGACGTGGTCGATCGTCTCGGCCCGCCCTCCGCAGTAGGCGCAGCGGTACCGGTCGCGGTGCATCAGCCCGGCCCGGGTCAGCGGCACCTGCGCGCGGTAGGGCACGCGCACGTAGGTGCTCAGCCGGATCACCGAAGGCACGGGCAGCGAGACCGTGGCGGCGTGCAGTTCGAGCCCCGCCGGGTCTCCGTGCACCACCTCGGCCTTGCCGCACATCACGAGGACCACCGCGCGCCGCAACGGCAGCGCCGTGAGCGGCTCGAACGTGGCGTTCAACAGCAATACCCGTCTGCGGCCCCATGACGACCCCGTGGTCGTAGTGGGTACCGCCGTGGTCGACGGGTCCCGCCCTCTACGCTGTCCGGGCGGGCGGGCAACACCCCCTGGCCGCGTTCCCGGCCCGCCCGGTGGAGCCCCGTGCGAGGGGGCACCTCCCGGATGGGCGCGCAACACGACCTCCGGCGCCTGTCCGGCCACGGCTTGGCTCGGGACGCCGAGGGGGATGGGTTGTCGGTCTGGCACTCGACCACCTCCACCGGTGCAGGCATAGTCGACCACAGATCAGCCCCAAAGTGCACGTGTGTTACTGGACGTGTCACATGCGCGCGACCCGGCGGCCACATGAAGTTGGGTGTTTCGCATCCGCCGGGGACCAGCGGCGTGACCGATCCCCGTCGAGTACGAAAGGACATTTCCTCTCCGTGAACCTGCTGCCCACCGAACCCCCGGCCTGCACACGCGAGGCCGGCAGCCTGTGCTATCAGGTGTTCCAGGTCACAAAGAACGAATGGCTCTCCGCCTCCGCGGGCTGGCTTCTGACCAAGCCGCTCAGGATCCTGATGATCGTCGCGGTGGCGTTCCTGCTGCGATACCTCGTACGACGCCTGATCAACCGCGTGACGCGGATGCCGGGCGGCTCGTCGAAGCTGCCCACCCTGTTGAGACCGCTGCGGGAGCGGGCTCCCGAAGTGCTCGGGTCGGCGGTGATGGAACGGCGCCGTCAGCGCGCCGCCACGATCGGCTCGGTGCTCAAGTCGATGGCGACGTTCCTGATCTACGGCCTCGCGTTCATCCTGGTGCTGGGCGAACTGGGCATCGACCTCGCGCCGATCATCGCTTCGGCGGGCATCGTCGGCGTGGCGCTCGGGTTCGGCGCGCAGAACCTGGTCAAGGACTTCCTGTCCGGCATGTTCATGATGATCGAGGACCAGTACGGCGTCGGTGACGTCGTCGACGTCGGCGAGGCGTCCGGCACCGTCGAGGCCGTGGGCCTCCGGATCACCACCTTGCGTGACATCAACGGCACCGTCTGGTACGTCCGCAACGGCGAGGTGCTGCGGGTCGGCAACTCGAGCCAGGGCTTCGCGGTGGCCGTCGTCGACGTCCCGCTCAGCTACTCCGCCGACGTCGAGAAGGCCACCGAGCTGATGGCCGAGAAGGCGAAGACGCTCCTGGAGAGCGAAGGGCTCGCACCGAACGTGCTGGAGCCGCCGGAGATGCTCGGTGTGGAGACCGTCACCCCCGAAGGCATCAAGGTCCGCCTGACGGTGAAGGTCCGGCCGGGTAAGCAGTGGTCCGTGCAGCGCGCGCTGCGGGCGCACCTGCTCGCCGCGCTCGACGAAGCCGGCTTCGAGCCACCTCTGGGGCGCTTTTTGTCGTCCGGCCCCGCGGCCCAGTAGGACAAGGGCAGAATGGAGCTGTGTCCGTGACCGAACCTGACCCCACCACCCTGTACGAAGCGATCGGCGGTGAACCGGTCTTCACCCGGATCGTCGCGCGGTTCTACGCCGAAGTGGCGGTCGACGAGGTGCTTCGCCCGCTGTACCCCGAGGAGGACCTCGGGCCTGCCGAGGAGCGCTTCCGGCTGTTCCTCATGCAGTACTGGGGCGGCCCGCACACCTACTCGGACCAGCGCGGGCACCCGCGGCTGCGGATGCGGCACGCGCCGTTCAAGATCGGCCCGATCGAACGCGACGCCTGGCTGCGCTGCATCAAGATCGCGGTCGACGAGGAGAACATCGAGGAGCCCTACCGAGGGCAGCTGTGGGCGTACCTGGAGATGGCCGCCAACAGCATGATGAACAGCTTCGTGTGATGGAACGCGACGTGGCTTGGTGGGCCCAGGCGGTCTTCTACCAGGTCTACGTACGCTCGTTCGCCGATTCGGACGGGGACGGCGTCGGTGACCTCGAAGGCATCCGCGGCAAGCTCGGGTACCTGGAGCTGCTCGGGGTCGACGCGCTGTGGCTGACGCCGTTCTACCGCTCCCCCATGGCCGACCACGGCTACGACATCGCCGACCCGCGCGACGTCGACCCGATGTTCGGCACCCTCGGCGATTTCGACGTCCTGCTGACCGAGGCGCACAAACGCGGCATCAAGGTCACCATCGACGTCGTCGGAAACCACACCAGCAACACCCACGCCTGGTTCAAATCGGCGATGGCGGCGCCGCCGGGCAGCCCGGAACGGGATCGCTACATCTTCCGTGACGGGCTCGGCCCGCGCGGCGACCAGCCGCCGAACAACTGGGTCAGCGCGTTCGGCGGCCCCGCCTGGACGCGGGTCCCGGACGGCCAGTGGTACCTGCACCTGTTCTCACCGCAGCAGCCGGACCTGAACTGGACCAACCACGAGGTCGCCGCCGATCTGGAGCGGACCCTGCGGTTCTGGCTGGACCACGGGGTGGACGGTTTCCGCGTCGACGTCGCGCACGGGATGGCGAAACCGCCGGGTCTCCCGGACATGGACCCGCGGGTGAACCCGCTCGGGCCGAGCGAGTTCTACGATCCGCGGTTCGACAACGACCGCGTCCACGAGATCCACCAGATGATCCGCAAGGTGCTCGACGAGTACCCGGGCACGATGGCCGTCGGCGAGATCTGGGTGACCGACGAGGAGCGGCTCGCGCGCTACCTCCGGCCGGACGAGCTTCATCTGGCCTTCAACTTCCGGCTCGTGCTCACGCATTTCGACGCCGACGCGCTGCGCACGGCCATCGAGCGGTCCTTGGCGGTGCCGAAATCCGCCGGGGCGCCCGCCACCTGGACGTTGAGCAACCACGACGTCTGGCGGCAGGTCAGCCGGTACGGCGACGGTGAACGCGGCGTCCGGCGCGCGCGGGCGATGGCGCTCGTCGAGCTCGCGCTGCCCGGGGCGGTCTATCTGTACAACGGCGAAGAACTGGGGCTGGGCAACGTCGACATCCCGCCCGACGCGGTCGCGGACCCGCGGGCCAAGACCTCCGGCGCCGAGTTCGGCCGGGACGCGTCGCGGGTGCCGCTGCCGTGGGAAGGCGATCTGCCGCCGTTCGGTTTCTCGCGCAATCCGCGCACGTGGCTGCCGATGCCCGCTTCGTGGGCTTCGGTGACCGTGGAAGCGCAGCTGGAGGATCCGGCGTCGACGCTGTCGCTGTACCGGCGGGCGATCGAGATCCGTAAGTCGCACCAGGCCTTCCGCGGCGAAGACCTCGAGTGGTACGGCGCGCCCGCGGGGTGTTTCGCGTTCCGGCGGCGCGGCGGCGGGCTGGTGTGCGCGCTGAACACGTCGGCGAGCCCGATCGCGCTGCCGCCCGGCGAGGTGCTGCTGTCGAGCGTGCCGTTGGTGAACGGGAAACTGCCGCCGGACGCGGCCGCCTGGCTCGTCTGAGCCAGGCGGCCGCTACCGGACTACTTGTTGAAGCCCGGGTGCAGCTTGTACTGCGTCTGGGCGTTGAACTCGTTCTGCCGGACGAGCTTCGCCGGGAAGGTCCGCCAGTCGCTGAGGCTCAGGACGTCCAGGCCCTTCACGATGTCGGACGAGTAGATGTGGCCGTTGTACCAGTACGCCGACCACGTCCCACCGCCGACGAGCTTCTCGTTCGAGAGCGGGCCACGCTCCCAGAACGCGATCTCCTTCGGGTTCTTCGCGTCGGTGAAGTCCCACACCGAGACGCCGCCCTGGTACCAGGACTGGACCATGATGTCCTTGCCCGGCACCGGGATCAGCGATCCGTTGTGCGCCACGCAGTTCTCGGTCTCGGACTGGAGACGCGGGATCTTGTAGTAGCTGACGAACTCCAGCTTGCGGTCGTCGCCGCGGCCGGTGATCTGGTAGATGCCGTTGGCGCCGCGGGTGGAGCCGAACTTCTCCAGGCAGGTCGCCATCCCGCCGCCGCCGAGCTCGTCGGTGAAGACGATCTTGGTGGCGTCGTTGTTGAAGGTGGCGCTGTGCCAGAACGCGAAGTTCACGTTGTCCTGCACGCGGTTGATGACCCGCGGCTTGAGCCGGTCGGAGATGTCGAGCAGGACGCCGTCACCCATGCAGGCACCGGCCATCAGGTCCTTCTCCGGCAGCGCCGTCAGGTCGTGGCAGCCGGTGGTCGGCGACCGGCGGGTGCCGTCGGGGTTGGTGCCGCCGGGGTTGCCGCCGCCTTCGGTGGCCGGGAACAGCACCGGGGTCGCGACGAGCGCGGCCTTCGCCGGGTCCTTCACGGGAACCTTGATGATCGACAGCTTGTCGTGCGGCGGCTGGCAATCGGGCAGGTTGGCCGCCGGCGCGTACGACGAGACGTAGATGTAGACGTCCTTGCCGCGCTTGTCCGGCACCAGGGTGTTGGTGTGCGAACCGCAGTCCGTCTCGATCGCCGCGACGTACTTGGGCGCCGCGAGGTTCGAGATGTCGAAGATCTTGATGCCCTCCCACGACGTCTTGTCCGAGGCGGGCTTCGAGACGCTGGTGCACGAGTTGTCACTGCGCGACGAGTCGGTCGACAGGAAGAGCAGGTCACCGGAGATCGACACGTCGTTCTGTCCGCCGGGGCACAGGACCTGGCTGACGATCTTCGGGCGGTACGGGTTGCGGACGTCGAAGACGTTGAACCCGTCGTAGGTGCCGACGATCGCGTGACCCTTCGTGAACGCGATGTCGGTGCCGGTCGAGTCCTTGGTGAACGGTCCCTGCTGCGGGACGTTCGCGATCGACCGGAGGTTGGGGCTGTGGACGATCTCGTCCACGCCCGGGATCGCGGTCGCCGACGGTTCGGCGATGACGGCCGGCGCGGCGAGCGCGCTGGAGGCCCCGAGGGCGGCGACTGCGGCCGCCGACACAAAGCCCCTGGTCAAGCGGCGTTTCAGCCCAGGCTGCAGCACGATATGGCTCTCCTTCCACCCAGCTTTACGCGAACCTTAATCCTTATTTAGGCTCAACAGATACCGACCAACGGAGGAACTCCCGGGATGAGAAAAAGTTTGACATCGGCCCTGGTCGCCGCTGCTTTCGTGGTCTCGGGCTGCACCGGCGACGAAACCCCGGCGCAACCGGCCCAAAGTGCTCCGGTGATCGTGCCGGGGAAGCCCGGAGAGCAGGCCGGCACCGGTTCCCCCGCCCCCGTGAACCGCGATCAGCCCAACGAGGCCGACGTCGAGTACATGACGATGATGATCCCCCACCACCAGCAGGCGAAGGTGATGACCGACCTGGTGCCGGGCAAGACGGCGAACGAGCAGATCCGGGCGATCGCCGGGCGGATCTCGGTCGCGCAGGACGGCGAGATCACGATGATGAAGACGTGGCTGTCCGACCGCGGCAAGCCGGTGCCGGGCGAAGGGCACGCGGGCCACGGCGGCGGGCACGATCACGCGCTCATGCCGGGCATGGCGACCGAGGCCCAGCTGGCGGACCTGCGCGCGGCGAACGGGGTGGCGTTCGAAAAGCTGTTCCTCGACCTGATGATCGCGCACCACCAGGGCGCGCTGACCATGGCCGAAGCCCAGCTCGGCAAGGGTGTGGAGATCAAGGCGCAGGAAATGGCGCAGGAGGTCATCACCGGCCAGTCCGCCGAGATCGAGCGGATGAAGACCATGCGCTCGAAGCTCTGATCCCTCGCGTTTCGTCCTCTGGATGCGGTAGTTCGTAACGCCAACTACCGCATCCAGAGGACGAAATGCGGGAGTCAGGCGTCGCCGGAGGAGCCCATGTCGAAGCCGGAGTCGCCGGAATCGTCGAGTGTGCCCGAGACGATCCAGGTCGCCAGCGCGGCGGCCTGGACGTAGGGCGCCGCCTTCGCCGCGGCCCGGCCGGCGCTCTTGGCGCGACCCCATTTCTCCGGGCGTTCGGCGCGTTCCGGCGCCTCCTCACCCGGCGGGCGCTCCGTCCGCCACGGGGTCTCCTCCGGCCGGATCTCGGCGAGGAAATCCGCCGTCGGGTCTTCCCCGTCCTTGTCGCTCATGGAGACAGCATGACGCCGCGGGCGGCCGGAAGCCACCCGCGGCGTCGAGCGGTAAGAAACCCGTCAGAACAGCAGCGGCAGAAGCGCGTGGCGGCGTTTGAGAACGGCGCCGTACCTGGCGTCGATGCGCATCCACGAATCCGTCGCGGTGACGCGGACGACGTCGCCGTCGATCGACGAGTCCACGAAACCCATCCCCGACAGCGCGAACAGGCACCGCATCTGGACCTTGATCTCCAGCTCGTTGCCCGAAACGGTGAGCACCGCCTGGTCCATCAGCGAGGCCGGCGGCGTGCCGTGCGGACCCACGTTGTCGCGGGCGAGGGTGACTCCGCGATCGGCCAGCTCCGAGATCACCGTCGCCGGCAGTTCGTCCACCAGCTGCCAGCGGCCGGGCGCGGGCAGCTCGGAATGCCACATCAGGTCGCGGGCCGGGCCCGGATCCATCCGCTCGCCACCGGCGACGGTCAGCGCGGCGAGCAGCTCGTTCCCGGACACGGTGATGTCCGACGGCGTGATGTCACCGGCGACGGCCCTGGTGGCCAGCACCTCGAACGGCGTCGCGCACCACGCCTCGACGACACCGTCACCACGCTGCCGCAACCGCACCAGCGTGTTCTGGTCGAGCCGGACCGCCCTGGCCACGAACGCGCCGAGCGTTTCGCGGTCGCCCGCGTCCGGGATGACGAGCTCAGGCATCCGCGAACCCCTTCTCCAGGAAGGCACGTTCGTCCTCGGTCAGCCGGCGGGGCCGCTCGGACGCGGTGTCGAACGGCGCGAGCACCGTCTCGGCGGTGACCGCGACCTTGTCGGCCTCGGCGGGCCCGGAATGCACCCGGTAGCCGAGGGTGAAGCTGGCGTGCTTCAAGTCCTTCAACGAGATCTCCACCCGGATGTCCTGATCGGACACCACGATCGGCGAACGGTAATGGACGGCCAGCTTCACCACCACGATGCCCTTGGGCAGTTCGGTGAGCCCGGCGCGGACGGCGTCCCCGAACAGCAGCGGGATCCGTGCCTCTTCGAGCAGGGTCACCAGATTCGCGTGGTTGACGTGCCCGTAGACGTCCATATCCGACCAGCGCGGCCGGATCAGGGAAATGTAGCTCACTACCTCACCGTGCTCCGGATCTGCCTCGCCGCCACCGACAGCGTCGCCAGGTCGAGCTTGCCGATCTGGCTGATTTCGTCCAGCGCGACCCGGGCGCGCTGCAACCGCGAAGCGTTCGTCTTCTCCCAGTGGGCGATCTTCTCGTCCGGGTCGGTGCCCGAATCGCTGTGCCGCAAGGCGTCCAGCGTGATCGTCCGCAGGGAACCGTAGACGTCGTCCCGCAGCGCCAGCCGCGCGAGCGCGTGCCAGCGGTTGCCGCGTTCGAGACCGCTGATCGACGTCAGCATCTTGTCGATGCCGAGGTGGTCGGACAGCGCGTAGTACAGGCCCGCGGTCTCCGTCGGGGTGTGCACCGCGTCGATCCCCGCCTGCTGCTCGGCCAGCTCCGCGACGTCGGTGACGTCGAGCAGGCCGTAGGTGTGCAGCAGCAGCGCCACCCGTCCGGCGAGTTCCGCCGGGACGCCCTTCTCGATCAGCCGCTCGGTGTTCGCGTCCACCGAAGCGCACTCGACACCGCGAAGCAGCTCGTGCGCCCGTGGGGCCAGCTCGCCGACGACCCGGCCGAACCGGTTGATCTCGGCGAGCGGGGCCAGCGGCTGCGGCCGGTTGGTGAGGAACCAGCGGGCGGCCCGGTCGAGCAGCCTGCGGGTCTCCAGCATCATCTCGTCCGCGACCTCGGTCGGCACGACGTTGTCCAGCGCGTCGATCTGGGCCCACAACGACGGCAGGTCGTACACGTGGGTGACCACGGCGTACGCCCGGACGGCGTCGGTCGCGGTCGCGTTCATCTCCTCCATCAGGCGGAAGACGTACGAGATCCCGGCACCGTCGACGACCTCGTTGGCCACCATCGTCGTGATGATCTCGCGCTTCAGCGGGTGCTGGAAGATCGCGTCGCCGAAGCGCTCCCGAAGCGGCTTCGGGAAGTACTCGGGCAGACGACGCGAGAACACCTCGGAGTCCGGCAGCTCGCTCGCCAGCAGCTCGTCCTTCAGGTCGAGCTTGACGTGGGCCATCAGCGTCGCCAGCTCCGGCGAGGTGAGGCCTTCGCCCGCCTTCTCCAGCGCGCGGAACTCCGCCGAACTCGGCAGCGCTTCGAGCTTGCGGTCGAAAGCGCCCTTCGCGACCAGCGCCGCGACGAGCCGCTGGTGCACCGAGACCATCGGGCCGGCGTGCGCCCGGCTGACGCCGAGTACCGCGTTCTGCCGGTAGTTGTCGGCCAGCACCAGCTCGCCGACCTCGTCGGTCATCTGCTCCAGCAGCTCGTTGCGCTGCTCGGCGTCCAGCGATCCGGTCGAGACCAGGTGGTCCAGCAGGATCTTGATGTTGACCTCGTGGTCGGAGCAGTCGACGCCCGCCGAGTTGTCGAGCGCGTCGGTGTTGATCTTGCCGCCCGCGCGGGCGAACTCGATCCGGCCGAGCTGGGTCAGGCCCAGGTTCCCGCCCTCGCCGACGACCTTGACGCGGAGCTGGTTCCCGTTGACGCGCAGGGCGTCGTTGGCCTTGTCGCCCGCGTCCGCGTGGGACTCGTTCTCGGCCTTGACGTAGGTGCCGATACCGCCGTTCCACAGCAGCTCGACCGGGGCCAGCAGGATCGCCTGCATGAGGTCGTTCGGCGCCAGCTTCGTGACGTCCGCACCGAGACCGAGCGCCTCGCGGACCTGCGGGCTGACCGGGATCGTCTTCGCCGACCGCGAGTAGATCCCGCCGCCCTCGCTGATCAGCGAGCGGTCGTAGTCCTCCCACGACGAGCGCGGGAGGTCGAACAGCCTGCGCCGCTCGGCGAACGAGGACGCCGAATCCGGGTTCGGGTCGAGGAAGATGTGCATGTGGTTGAAGGCGGCCACGAGCCGGATGTGCTCCGAGAGCAGCATGCCGTTGCCGAAGACGTCACCCATCATGTCGCCGATGCCGACGACGGTGAAGTCCTCGGTCTGGGTGTCCTTGCCCAGCTCGCGGAAGTTGCGCTTGACGCTCTCCCAGGCACCCTTCGCGGTGATGCCCATGGCCTTGTGGTCGTACCCGACCGAGCCACCGGAGGCGAAGGCGTCGCCGAGCCAGAACCCGTAGTTCGCCGAGACCTCGTTCGCGATGTCGGAGAACTTCGCGGTCCCCTTGTCCGCCGCGACCACGAGGTAGCTGTCGTCGCCGTCGTGGCGGACCACCCGCGGCGCCGGGACGGTCTTGCCCTCGACGCGGTTGTCGGTCACGTCCAGCAGGCCGGAGATGAACATCCGGTAGCAGGCGATGCCCTCGTTCAGCTGGGCGTCACGGTCCAGGCCCGGGTCACCGGTGGCCGTCGGCGGGCGTTTCACCACGAAGCCGCCCTTCGCGCCGACAGGCACGATGACCGAGTTCTTGACCGCCTGTGCCTTGACCAGGCCGAGGATCTCCGTGCGGAAGTCCTCCCGGCGGTCGGACCACCGCAGGCCACCGCGCGCGACGTCGCCGAAGCGCAGGTGCACACCCTCGATCCGGGGCGAGTACACGAAGATCTCGTACTTCGGGCGCGGCTCGGGCAGTTCGGGCACCGCGCTCGGGTCGAGCTTGAGCGCGAGGTACTGGCGGGAGTTCCCGTCCTCGTCGGTGACGTGGTAGTTCGTGCGCAGCGTGGCGAGGATGACCGCCATCAGCCGTCGCAGGATCCGGTCCTCGTCGAGGCTGGTCACCTCGTCGACCAGCCTGCCGATCTCGGTGGTGAGCTGCTCGGCTTGTGCCGCGCGGGCCTCGTCGCCGAGCGCGAGGTCGAAACGCGTCTCGAACAGCCGCACCAGCGCGGTGGCGATGTCGGTGTGCGCGAGGACGGTGTTCTCGATGTACTCCTGCGAGAACGGGATCTTCGTCTGGCGCAGGTACCGCGAGTAGGCCCGCAGGATGGCCGCCTGGCGCCAGGTGAGCCCGGCGCGCAGGACGAGACCGTTGAAGCCGTCGACCTCGCAGTCGCCGCGCCAGGCGGCGTGGAAGGCGTCCTGGAAGCGGGTGCGGAGGCCGTTGTCCGCGTGGTCGAGGACCTGCGGGTCGATCCGCAACCCGAAGTCGTAGATCCACGACCGGCCGCCGTCCTCGCGGCGCAGTTCGTACGGCCGTTCGTCGACGACCTCGACGCCCATCCGCTGCAGAACCGGGAGCACCTGGGAGAGGGTGACGCCCTCGCCGCGCAGGTACAGCTTGAACCGCCGCTCCCCCGCCTCCGCGTCGGCGGGCAGGTAGAACGACATCGACAGGTCGCCCTCGTCGGTCAGCGACTCCAGGGCACGGAGGTCCGCGAGCGCTTCGAGCGCGGTGAAGTCCTCCTTGTAGCCCTCGGGGAACACCGCGGCGAACCGCTGCCCCTGCTCACCGGCGGACTCTTCGCCCATCAGGCCGATCGCGACGCCGCCGTCCCCGGCGCGCTCGCGGCGTTCGGCGAGGATCGCCTCGACCATCCGGTCGTCCCAGCTGCGAACGGCTTCGTTGAGCCGTTCCTGGATGCGCAGGGTGTCCGGTTCGGACCGCTGCGACGGATCGGTGTGCACGATGAAGTGCACCTGCGCGAGCACGGTCTCGCCGATACGCGCGCTGTACTCCAGTTGCGTGCCTTCGAGTTCTTCGAGCAGGACCTCCTGCATCGCGAGCCGCGAACGGGTCGTGTAGCGGTCACGCGGGAGGTACACGAGGCACGAGTAGAAACGACCGTACGGGTCACGGCGCAGGAACAGGCGCAGCCGTCTGCGATCCGAAAGCGTGATCGCGCCCGTCGTCGTCGAGTACAGCGAGTCGGAGTCGGCCGAGAACAGGTCCGCGCGCGGCCAGTTCTGCAGCACTTCGAGCATCCGCTGGCCGGAGAAGGACTCCATCGGGAAGCCCGCGCGGTGGATGACCTCGCGGACCCGGTTGCAGACCACCGGGATGTCGAGCACGTTCTCGTGCAGGGCGGTGGTGGTGAACATGCCGAGGAACCGGTGTTCTCCGGTGACGTTCCCGTTGTCGTCGAACGTTTTCACGCCGACGTAGTACGGATACACCGGACGGTGCACGGTGGACGGCGCGCTCGCCTGCGTCAGCACCAGCAGCGTCGGCGCGAGCGCGGACGCCGCCGTGTCCGGACCGGCGGTGAGGCTGCGCGCGGCCAAGCTGTCCTGGCGCAGCACGCCCAGCCCGGTGGCGAGCACCGCGCGCAGGGCGGGCTCGTCGTTGTCCGGGTGCGGATTGTCGACCAACTCGTACCGGCGATACCCCAGGAAGGTGAAGTGGCCGTCGGCGAGCCAGCGCAGCAGCCGGGCGCCCTCCGCGACCTCGTGCCCCGGCAGCCGCGGCGGGTTGCCGTCCAGCTCGTCGGCGAGACGGCGCGCCGTCTCCGCCATCTTGTCGGTGTCTTCGACGACCTCGCGGACGTCACCCAGCACCGACGACAGCCGGTTGTCCAGCTCGCGGGCGCGGTTCGGATCCGTCACCAGGTCGATCTCGATGTACATCCACGACTCGGCCGCCGAATTCGCCGGCGGCTCCGCCGGGTCGGCGTCCGGGTGGACCTCCAACAGCTCACCGGTCAGATCCCGGCTCACCACCACGATCGGGTGCACGATGCGCTGCACCTGCACCCCGTCGCGCGCGAACTCGGCCGCGACGGAATCCACCAGGTACGGCATGTCGTCCGTGACGACCTGCACGACGGTGGCTTCCCGCGTCCAGCCGTCTTCGGGGCCCGTCGGGTTCAGCAACCGCACCGCGGGACGGCCGGGCATCCGGTCCTTCGCGAGCTGCAGATGCGAGCGGACGGCGCCGACGAGGTCGACCGGGTCGTCACCGAGAATCTCTTCGGCCGGGATGTGCCGGTAGTACAAGCGGATCAAGTCGCCGATCTCCGGGGCGTACGCCGCGGCGGCGTCGATCAGGTCGTCCCGGATCTGCTCCGGGTTCGCCGACCGGCGCCGGGCGCCATCCTCGGTGCCGACATCTTTTCCGGGCGGGGACGAGACTCCCGTCGAGCTCATTTGAGGCAACTCTCCACTGTAGCGAGATTGACACCGCGACCGGCACGACTCTGTACCGGACCAGACCCAACCTACAGCTCCCGGCAGTCGGCTCCACAAGGCCGGGTCCTTCCCGGCCGTCGAAGATTTCCCTGCTCAGGTGCGGAAATCGCCGTGATCGGTTCAGCTACTCGCGGGTCACATCGGCGGTCTGTCCGGACCTTGTCGCGACCCGCCGTACCGGGGGTGACCAGCACCCATTGCCGCACCGTGCCGCTTCGGGCGAGCCCATCCGGCCGGCTGAATCGTTCAAGCCGACGCCCGCTTCCACCGAGGTGGGAGCAAGGGACCTTTGCTACCGCCCGGGTCAGTCGCTGCCGTTGGTGCGGTGCCGATCGTGGCCGTTGACGGGACGCTTTCCCGAGTCCTGGGAACCGAGCTGCTTCACGAGGGCGGCGGCACTGGCGGTGCCCGCCTGGTGCTCCGCGAGCGCGCGGGCGAGCAGGTCGGCGAGACCGGCGTCGGGCGGCGGCTCGTCCTCCGCGATCGCGCGGGCGTAGCTCTCCGGGAACGGCGTGACCGGACGCCAGGAGCCGGTGTCGGTCAGCGGGTCCAGCGCCGGCGGCATCCGCAACCGCGGCAGCCACGGATCCGCGACCTCCTCCTTGGCGGCCGGGCGAAGGCTTTCCCCCGTCCCGCTTCCTAGCGCCGGCGCCGGGTCCTCCCGAGGTGGCGGCGCGAGCGGGACGGCGGGTTCGCTGTACTCGGCCGGAGGCTGCTCCCGACGGGCACGGCCGGTGTCGGCGCGTTCCTCGGTCGCGGGGTCGGGGCGCACGGGATCCGCGATGCCGTCCGCGCGACGGCGGCCACCGCCCTGCCCGCCCGTGCTCGAGATCCCGAGCCGGTCCAGCACCGATTTCGCCGCCACGGAACCGTGTTCGGCGTCGTGCCGGGTCTTGCGCGAGACCGGCGCCGAAGACCGGCGCGCCCGCTCTTCGGCCGCCCACTCGTCGCTCTCCCACAGCGGCGCGGCGGCGCCCGGCGGCCGGGTCTCCGCCGCCACACGCGGCCGTGGTTCGGCGGCGGGTTCGGGAGCGAGAAGCAGTTCCGGCAGGACGGGCTCCGACGCCGCGACAGGCATCGGTTCCTCGGCCCGGCGCCGCGTGACCGGAGCCGGGGTTTCGGGCCGGACGATCGCCGGTTCGGGCGCGACGGTCTCGCGCGCCGCGGGCTCCTCTTGACGGCGACGTCGCGCGGGCTCCGGAGGCGACACCGGTTCGGGGCGCGGCGGCGGCATCAGTTTCGGCGTGACGGGTTCGGCCTCGGTCTCGAACCTGGTCGGCGACTTGGCCTTCTTCGGGACCCGACGACGCCAGTCGCTGTCGGACGCCGCCACTTCCCGGGCGGGCTCGGGGCGGGACGGCGGCTTCAACACCGGCGCTTCGCTCTTTTCCGCGACCGGAGCCACGGGCGAATCCACCGGGCGCGGCTCCGCGGCGGGGCGCGGAGGCTCGACCGGTGTGTGCCGCGTCGGCGCGGATTCCGCATGTCTGCTCTGCCGCGCGGGCTGCGGTGGCTCACGGCGAACCGGCGGCTCGGCCGCGGCCCGCTTCGGGGGTGCCACGTCGATCGGCGGGATCGGCGGGATCACCGCGGTCACCTCGGCCGGTTCCGGCGCGGGAACCGGCGCCGCGGCCGCGGACGGCCGCGCGGGGACTGCCCGCAGGACGTCGTCGAGGTCGACGGCGGCGTTCTCGGCCGCCCCGAATTCGCCGACCAGGACGTTGCACGCCTGCCTGCGCGCGCGGGCGTGCAGATGTTCCGCGGCACGCGAACGGTGCAGGCAGCCGATGGCCTCCTCGGCGCGGCCGAGCCGTTCCTCGATCTGCGCGAGTTCCAGCCACAGCCGTGCCGTGACGGCGTGCAGGTTGTGGTCCTCGGCTCCGGCGACCGCCTCACGGACGAGCATCCCCGCGGCTTCGCCTGATCCCGCGGGCAGCAGGACACGGGTGGCCACCGCGAGCCGCAGCCACGCGGCGGGCGCGATCCCGGCGGCACGGACGGGCGCGTCGAGGATCGGCTGCGCGACCTCCAGCGCCATCTCCGTGTCGCCGCGGTCGAGCAACGTGCAGACGAGTTGCAGGATCAGCCTGATCCGGACGAGGCCTCCGTCGTCGGCGGGGTTTCCGAGCTTTTCGAGCATGCCCAGCCCGGTCCGCGCGGCGTCGGCGGCCGCCGTCAGGTCACCGTGCCGTCGACGATGCGCCGACACCCCGACCCGCAGCAGCGCGCGGATCAGCAACTGGGAATCCGCCGCCATCGAGCCATCGCCGAGCACGAGCTTGTCCGCCTCGGCGAGCACCCGGTCCAGTTCCGCCTTGCGACCGAACTGCGCCAAGCAGCCCACGAGATGACACAGCGCCTCGGCCCGGTGCGACGGCGAAACCGCCGGATCCGCCAGCAACGGGCGCAGCACGGCCAGGCCCGTCAGCGGGACGCCCACGCTGCGCGCGCAGACCGCCAGGTCGATCCTCAGCCGGGCGGCGATGTCGCCGTAGCCCGCGTGTTCCGCGGCGCGCAGGGCGGCCACGGCCCGGCCGACCGTCCGGGGACGGCCTCCGAGCCGCACCCGGGCGCTCACCACCAGGCTCTCGGCGCGGATCCACTGCTCATCGGCACCGGCGGACTCGGCGAGCGCGGCCGCACGCTCCCCGAGGACCAGTGCCAGCTCGGGCGCCCTCAGGTGCAGGGCGTCCGCGCGTTCGATCAACCTGCCGACAGCGGACAGGGTTCCCCCGGTGGCAGCCGTCCGCCCACCCACCATGGTGGTGGGCAAGCCCGGCCGTTGGCGCTTGCTGGCTTCCACGGGGAACCCCCGGCCCTCAGTCGCGGGTCAGCTTGCGATGGGTGACGCGGTGCGGACGAGCCGCCTCGGCACCGAGACGTTCGACCTTGTTCTTCTCGTAGCCCTCGAAGTTACCTTCGAACCAGAACCATTGCGAGGGGTTCTCGTCCGTGCCTTCCCAGGCGAGGATGTGCGTCGCGACCCGGTCGAGGAACCACCGGTCGTGCGAGATGACCACGGCGCAGCCGGGGAACTGCTCGAGAGCGTTCTCCAGCGAGCCAAGGGTCTCGACGTCCAGGTCGTTCGTCGGCTCGTCGAGCAGGATCAGGTTCCCGCCCTGTTTGAGGGTCAGCGCCAGGTTCAGCCGGTTGCGCTCACCGCCGGAGAGCACGCCCGCCGGCTTCTGCTGGTCCGGCCCCTTGAAACCGAACGCGCTGACGTAGGCACGCGAGGGCATTTCGGTCTGCCCGACGTGGATGTAGTCCAGCTTGTCCGAAACCACCTCCCATACCGTCTTCTTCGGGTCGATCCCGCCGCGGTTCTGGTCCACATAGGACAGTTTGACCGTCTCGCCGATCTTGACCCGGCCGTCGTCCGGCTCCTCGAGCCCGACGATCGTCTTGAACAGGGTCGTCTTGCCGACACCGTTCGGCCCGATCACGCCGACGATGCCGTTGCGCGGCAGGTCGAACGACAGCCCGTCGATCAGCACGCGGTCGTCGAAACCCTTGCGCAGCTTCTCGACCTCGACGACCACGCTGCCCAGCCGGGGCCCCGGCGGGATCTGGATCTCTTCGAAGTCGAGCTTGCGGTGCTTGTCCGCCTCCGCGGCCATCTCCTCGTAGCGGTCGAGCCGGGACCGCGACTTGGTCTGGCGCGCCTTGGCGTTGGACCGGACCCATTCGAGTTCGGACTTCAGCCGCTTGGCGAGCTTGGCGTCCTTCTTGCCCTGGACCTCGAGGCGCTCGCGCTTCTTCTCCAGGTACGTCGAGTAGTTGCCCTCGTAGCCGACGACGCGGCCGCGGTCGAGCTCCATGATCCACTGGGCGACATTGTCCAGGAAGTACCGGTCGTGGGTGACGGCCAGGACGGCGCCGGCGTAGTTCGCGAGGAACTGTTCCAGCCACAGCACGCTTTCGGCGTCCAGATGGTTGGTGGGCTCGTCGAGGAGCAGCAGGTCGGGCGCGGACAGGAGCAGCTTGCACAGCGCGACCCGGCGGCGCTCACCACCGGAGAGGTGGGTGACCGGCTCGTCCGGCGGCGGGCAGCGAAGCGCGTCCATGGCCTGCTCGACCGTGGAGTCGATCTCCCACGCGTCGGCGTGGTCGAGCTCCTCCTGGAGCTTGCCCATCTCCTCCATCAGCTCGTCGCTGTAGTCGGTCGCCATGAGCTCGGCGACCTCGTTGAAGCGGTTGAGCTTGACCTTGATCTCGCCAAGGCCTTCTTCGACGTTTTCGCGGACGGTCTTTTCCTCGTTGAGCTCCGGCTCCTGCATGAGGATGCCGACGCTGGCGCCAGGCTGGAGGAAGGCTTCGCCGTTGCTGGCCTGCTCGATCCCCGCCATGATCTTCAGAACGGTGGACTTACCCGCGCCGTTCGGCCCCACCACGCCGATCTTGGCGCCGGGGTAGAACGCGGTGCTGACGTCGTCGAGGATGACCTTGTCCCCGACGGTCTTGCGCACCTTCTTCATGGTGTAGATGAACTCGGCCATACAAGCGATCGTAGAGCGAGGCGATCGCGGCCTTGACGGCGGTCACCACCGAGCTACCGACAGTCAGCCCGATATCACTGAGCGAGCATCGGAACCTCACCCCACGGGCGCCTCCTCCAGTGCGGTGACCATGGGATTCCCGGCGGACGGCGGCAGCGGCGGGATCGCCCTCGGCCGATCCCGCCCGATCCGGTGGATCTCGGCCGAGCAGCGCGCGAGGTTGGGCCCGATGGAGAAGGCCTCAAGCTCAGGTAGACCCAGAGGTGCCGGGATCTCCTCCGCGGTCTCGGCGCCGCGCAGGCGCCCGGCCACGATCACCGGGTCGCCCTTGCTCAGGCAGGAGAACGCCGCCATCGCCAGCTTGCGCCAGCACGTGACCTTGACCGCGAGCTGCCTGCCCTCACCCCACTCCCCTCTTTCCTTGTCGTACCGTCGTTCGACACTCCGCAAGCCGAACGACACGACGTCGTGCCCGTGCACGCGCTCCGGATGGTGGACCGGTTCGCTGGTCAGATTGCCGATCATGGTCACCCACGTTTCGCCCATCGCCATCACACTCGCCCTTCTCCTCGTCCCGGGACCTTCCCGGCGTTTCCCTTGATCACAGACTGCCTCGGACTCAAGGGCGGAAAGGGGCGAAAGGCAGATCTGTGGACAACTCCGGGCGTTGTGGGGTTCCTGTGGACAACTCGGCGGGGAAAGGCGCCGGCTGTCAGAGGGCTGTGGTAGTGGCGGCGGCTCGGGCTACCACGGAGCACAAAGGGAAGGCAGGTCGCGAAAGCCACTTTCGGGACATCACACGTCGCGAAAGTGGCTTTCGCGACGTGCGGCCACCGTTCGTCAGGCCGACGCCTAAGAACCCTGCCCAGGCCCCCGGCCCTGATCGGCGAGTTTCTTCAGCATCGCGTTGTAGGCGTTCAGATCCGCGTCGCCGGAGGCCTCCTCGCGGCGGTCCCGGCGCCGCGCCTCCCGCTCGTCCTGCCGCGCCCACTGCACCAGCAGCGCGACGAGCACCAGCAGCACCGGCAGCTCACCGGACGCCCACGCGATCCCGCCGCCGAGCCGCTGGTCGGTCAGGAGGTCGGTGACCCATGGCAGTTTCAGCCCGCGGTAGAAGTCCTGTCCGAGCACGGTCTGCATGCTCATCAGCGCGATCCCGAAGAACGCGTGGAACGGCATGGCGGCGAACATCATCCCCAGCCGTCCCAGCGGCGGGAGCCGCCGTGGCGCCGGGTCGACGCCGATCACCGGCCAGTAGAAGACGTACCCGGCGAGCAGGAAGTGCGCGTTCATCGCCAGATGCGCCCAGTGGTAGTTCAGCGCCGAATCGAACAGGCCCGAGAAGTACAGGCCGTAGAAGGAACCGACGAACAGCAGCAGCGCGACGATCGGATGCGTCAGGAACCTCGACAGCGGCGAGTGCACGAAGGCGAGCAGCCATTCACGCGGTCCGGGCGGGGCGTCCTTGCCGGCCGCGGGCAGAGCGCGCAGCGCGAGCGTCACGGGCCCGCCGAGCACGAACAACACCGGAGCCACCATGGACAGCAACATGTGGTTGCCCATGTGCACGCTGAACATCGCGGGCGCGTACCGGCCGATACCGGACGACGTCGCGATCAGCAGCACGAAGCAGCCCGCGAGCCACGCGATCGTCCGGCCGGTGGCCCAGGTGTCGCCGCGGCGCCGCAGCCGCCGGACCCCGGCGAGGTACAGGCCGGCGAGAACGAGCGCGAGGGTGCCGTAGACGAGGTCGAACCGCCAGTCCGTGAGCAGCCGGAGGACGGTCGGCGGACCGTAGAGGTCGTACCCGATCAGCAGTTCCGTCGTCGACGGCTGGGTCAGCGATTCCTGTGGCGGCGGGGTCTTCGCGAGCCCGGTGGCGATGCCGATCGTGACGAACATGATCAGCACCTCGACCGCGGCGAGCCGCAGCAGCTGACCGCCGCCAGCGCCGTTCACCAGGCCGGCGACGCCCTTCTGCCGTTGCTGATGCCCGAAGACACCGAGCAGCAGCAACGCGACGACCTTCGCGACCACCAGCAGGCCGTAGTCGGTGGTGAACAGGTCGGCGATCCTGATCCGCACCAGCGCGTTGACGATGCCGGAGACCGCCATCACGATCCAGCAGACCAGCGCGAGCTTGGAGAACCGCGTGGCGGCCAGCTTGAGGTTCTCGCCACGGCGCCAGCCGAGCGCCAGCAGCGCCACCAGCCCGCCGACCCACAACGCGGCGGCGACCAGGTGGTACAGCAGGCTGTTGGTCGCCATGTCGTGCGAGCCGCCGCTCGCGGAATGCCCGGTGACCGCGACCGGGACCAGACCGCCGACGGACAGGAAGAAGACCACCGTCGTCCAGCCCCAGGTCAGCGCGAGACGGCAGCCGAGCGCGACCAGCAACGCGATCAACGCGGTGAACAGCCAGGCCTTCGGCTGCTCGATGGCGTCGACGAGGTCGACCAGCACCTGCGGCGAGACCACCTCGGTGAACGGGCGGCCCGCGCCGTCGGCCGCGGAGAAGAAGATCGACGCGGCGGCCGCGAAGAACCAGACCCACGCGGCGGCTCCGGCGACGCGGATGGCCGCGTAACCGTCGGCGGCGAGGGTGCCGGACTTCTGCGGCGGGACGAGGAACGCGGCAAGCAGCAGCGAACCCACGCACAGCACCGAAGCCGCCTCGGCCAGCACCCGGACGACGGTGATGCCGTAGCGGGTCACCAGGCCAGGGTCCGGGAGCCCGGCGATGACGTAGCCGGCGCCACCGGTCAGCGCGACCAGGCCGACGGCCACCACCGCGGCCAGGAGCGCCCCGATCGACACCAGCGGCAGGACACCGGCCTTCCGTGCGGGTGGGGCCGGTTTCGTCTCGGGGTCTGAAGGCACGTCACGAGGGTATGCCGAACGCGCAACCGGCAAGATGGCGGCGTGCGGATCATCCTGCTGAGGCATGCCGAGTCGCTCGGCAACATCGACGAGCTCGCCTACACCCGGATCCCCGACCACGCCCTGCCGCTGACCGACGCCGGTCGAGAGCAGGCGAAGCTGGCGGGCCCGGAAATCGGGGAGGTCCTCGGCGGGCGGCGGACGGCGGTCTACGTCAGCCCCTATCTACGGACGCGGGAAACGTTGCGGCTGCTGGACATCCGGGACGCCTGCGAACGGATCGTGCCGGAGCCGAGGCTGCGGGAACAGGACTGGGGCAACCTCCAGGATCCGCTGGAGCAAGAGGTCCAGAAACAACGTCGCCACGAGTTCGGGCACTTCTTCTACCGGCTCCCGTTCGGCGAGTCCGGGGCGGACGTCGACGACCGGGTCGCGGCGTTCCTCAGCGAACTGGCGGCGTGCGGCGAAGATCACCCCGAAACCGTGCTGGTCGTCTCACACGGGCTCACCATCCGCTTGCTGTGCCGACGGCTCTTCGGCTGGAGCATCGAGCTGTTCGAGTCCCTGTCCAACCCGAAGACCTGCGAATACCGCGTCGTGGAGCGGGTGGGCGGCAAGTGGACGCTGGACCGCCCGTTCCAGCAGTGGCGGGACTCACCCGACGGGGAGACTCAGGACTGAGGGGGCGAGGAGCACCACCCTCGTTCCCAGCCCCGGGCTGGATTCGATCCGTGCGAATCCGCCGATCTCGGCCATCCGCGCGATGATCGAGTTCTCGAGGCCGAAGCCGCGCCGCCGGCCCCCGACGTCGAAACCGGCGCCGTGATCGCGCACCGTCAAGGAAACCCCGCCGCTGATCTCTTCGACACTCACCACGGCCCGCCTGGTCCCGGAGTGCTTCAACGTGTTGCGCAGGGCTTCCCTGGCGGAGTCGTGCAGCGCCATGGCCGCCTCCTCCGAAAGCTCCGGCGCGGCGTCGTCCTGAATGACGACCTCGGCGCGCAGCCCCTCTTCGGCCATTTCGGCGGCGAGCAGCCGTAGCCGCTGGTGCAGCCCGATCCCTTCGGCGGATTCGTGTTCGAGGCTGATCCGGATGCGCATCGCCTGGGCGCGCGCGGTCCGGCGGACGCGGTCGAGGCTGGCCGCCGGGTCGAGTTCGTCGGCGGGCGCGGGGATCGCGAACGACTCCATCACCTGCAGGACGGTGTCGTGGACGTCGCGGCGGTGCCGTTCGCGTTCCGCCGCCCGGCCCTGCTGCTCCCCGAACCCGACCGCGAACCGCATCGACGCGCCGACGAGTCCGGCGACCGCGAGCGACACCACCAGCGCGGTCCCGAGCGTGAGCAGGAGACCGAGCGAGGAAGCCGGGTCCAGCAGGGTGTGCGACAGCACCGCGGCCCCGATGGCCAGCGCCCCGGCCGTCGCCCCGCGCAGCAGGACCCAGATCATCACCGTGCCCATCAGATGGGTCCAGGTGATCGACGTGATCGCGGTGTCCTGCGCGAACGGCGCGGCCCCGAGGACGAAGAGCACGGCGAACGCGCTGTCCACCAACGGAACCAGCCGCGCCCCGGCCGCGGACCAGCGGAAGATCCAGACGGCCGCGACGACGTTGGGTACCAGATGCAGCGCCACGAACGTCCACAGCACCGACGACCCCAGGCCCGCCACCCACAGCGCTTGCACCAGCATCGCCGGCCGGAACGCCACCGGGACCAGGACCAGCCAGGGCATCGTGGTCCGTACCAGTCGCGCCGGGATACCTCCGCCACCCCCGAGCATCAGGACCCCTCCCCGGATCAGCCGTACTGAAACAGCGACCGAAGCGCATTCATTTCAGTTTACCGAGGAGTCAGCTTGCCCGTGCTCCGGCGGAGATGTCAACGGGCGACGGGTTCGACCGCCTCCTCCCGTTTCCGCGCCCGCGCCGCGGCCACCGCGGACGGCACGATCAGCGCGGCGGTCAGCCCGACGAACAGGAACGACACCGAAAGCGACGTCACCTGCGCGATCCCGCCGATCAGCGGCGGCCCGGCGAGGAAACCGGTGTAGGCGATCGCCGTGACGAAGGCCAGTTCGCGCTCGCCTCCCGTCCCGTCGGCACGTTTGCCCGACGCGCCCGCGAGGCTCAACGCGATCGGGAAGGCCGCGGCGAGCCCGGCACCCGCCAGCGCGAAGCCGACGAACCCGAACACCGGAACGTGGGCCAGCGCGGCGAGCACGAGGCCCGCCGCGGCTATCCCGGCGCCCACCGCCAGCGCACGCGTCGCACCGAAACGGTTCTGAAGCCAGGCACCCGCGAGCCTGGCGAGCGCCATGGCCAGGGCGAACCCCGAGTACGCGAAGGCGGCGGCACCCTCGCCGACCCCGTGCACGGACGTCATCAGCAGCGCGGACCAGTCCGAACTCGCTCCCTCCGCGATCGCCGAGAACAGCGCGATGGCGGCGAGCAGCCAGAGGACGGGACGTTTGATCGGCGCCACTCGCGGCTTCTCGACGGGTTCGGTGTGTTCGGGCCGCGCGCCGGGCACGGCGGCGATGACGAAGGCGAGCACCACCAGAGCGGCCAGCGCGGCGACCGTGAGGTGCCTCCCCGGCGACCACTGGTGCGACGCGGCGAACCCCGCGGCCACGGAGCCCGCCAACGCGCCGAAGCTGAACCCGGCGTGCAGTATCGGCATGATCGCGCGCCCGGACCGGCGCTCCACCTCGACTCCGGCGACGTTCATCGCCACGTCGAGCGCGCCGACGCTCGCCCCGAGGACGAACAACGCCCCGGCGAGCAGGGCGACCGACGTCGAGAAGCCGATCATCGGCAACGCCGCACCGGCGACGATCGTGCTGCCCGCGACCACCGCGCGGGCGCCGTAGCGCTCGATCAGCCGCCCCGAAACCGACGCCGCGATCAGCATGCCGACGCTGGCGCCCAGCAGGGCGAGCCCGAAGACACCCGGAGAGGCGCCCACCCTTTCCGACAACGCCGGAGTCCTCGGCGCCCAGGAGCCGAGCGCGGCCCCGTTGAGCGCGAACACGACGAAAACGGCCGTACGGTCACGCATAGACCCCAGTCTCCTTTCGATTCCTCTTCACCCAGAATGACTTAAGCGCTTCAGAAAGTCCACCGGCCCCGGCCGGGACTAGACTGCGGCGGTGACCAGCACGCGACGGCGAAGGCCGACGTTGGACGATGTCGCCGACGCCGTCGGGGTGTCGCGCGCGACCGTCTCCAACGCCTACAACCGGCCCGATCAGCTGTCCGCCCAGCTGCGGGAAGAGGTCCTTCGCGCGGCCAAGAGGATCGGGTACGCGGGGCCGAATCCGACCGCCCGCAGCCTCGCCACCAGCCGCACCGGCGCGATCGCCGTCCTGCTCGACACGAATCTTTCGACGGCGTTCTCGGATCCCGCGTTGTCGGTCACCCTCGACGCGCTCTCGACCGTCGTCGATCCCGAGGGGCATGCCCTTCTGCTGCTGCCCGGCGACGGCGAGAGCGGTGGCCCGCGCGCGGAGCGGATCCTGACCGCGCAGGCCGACATCGCGGTGGCGTATTCGCTGGCCGACGGCGCACCGGCGCTGACCGCGGTCCGGGACCGGGGCCTGCCGTTGGTGGTGATCGACCAGCCGCATATCCGCGGTTCGGCGAGGATCGGCGTCGCGGACCGGGCGGGGGCGGCCGCCGCGGCCCGGCACCTGGTGGAACTCGGGCACCGGCGGATCGGGATCTTCTCGGCCCAGTGCCTCTCGGCGCCGCGCGGCGGCGAGCTGAGCGTGGCCGAGGCCGGAAACAGCCGGTTCCACGACAACCGGGAACGGATGGCCGGCTACCTGGAGACCCTGGCCGAAGCGGGGATCCCGGCGGCGGACGTGCCGATCTGGGAGGCGTCCGGGCTGTCGGTCGAAGGAGCCCTCCCGAGCGCTTTCGGCCTGCTGGACCGGCGGCCACGGCCGACGGCGCTGCTGTGCATGTCGGATCTCCTCGCCCTCGCGGCGATTTCGGCAGCCAGACAGCTCGGCCTGTCGGTCCCGGACGACCTTTCGGTCGTGGGCTACGACGACGTCCCGCCCGCCCGATGGTCCGAACCACCGCTGACGACGGTCCGGCAGGACCTCGCCGCCAAGGGGCGGGCGGCCGGCGAACTGGTGCTGGGCCTGCTGCGCGGGGAGAAGGTCCCCGCGCCCGCCGAGGTACCCGCGGAACTGGTCGTCCGGGACTCCACCGCGCCCGCGTAGCAGCCGATTCCGGCACGCGCAAGGCGCCCCGGCGATATGTGGACAACTCGCCCCGATCGAGCGGCGCACAACTACTTATCCACAGAAGTAGAAATGCGGGCAGACAAACCCTTCTCCGCGCGCCATCGTGGAATCACACATTCACCGACGGCGATCGAGCCGCCGATTCACGGGGGAGAACCCAGCCATGCAACGACGTCTGACGAACCTGCGCGCCCGCCTCCCGCACGTCCTCCTGCTGGCCATGGTCGGCCTGCTGACCAGCGCCGGAGTCGCGAGCGCCACCACCGCGCCGCCGGAAACCGCCTGTCAGAAGGGCGAGTTCTGCGTATGGGGCGGAGAATCGTACGGCGGCGCGGTGCACAAATTCGACCTGCGCACCTCCAATCCCGACGAATGCATTCCCTTACCCGAAGGCTTCGACGGGCATTCGTTCGTCAACCGGCTGAGCCGTGACGTGACGATTTACCAGAGCGAGGAGTGCACGACCGAAGGAGATTTCATCACCTATCCGGGTGGCGGCACCTACGTACCCCAGGGCCCGTTCGTGATCCGCGCCCTCAAGATCTGGGACTGACCACCCCGGCGGTTCGTGCCGGTCGCTCGCGGACGAGTCGACTCGCGACCTGCGCGAACCCAGGGGCCGCTCCCCCGAAGCGGCCCCGGCCCGTGAGCGCGTCACCCCGCGTCGTGACGCGCTCACGGGCGTTCCAAAAATGGGTGGGCTCGACCTGAAACGATCTGGCGGTGTCGAACGATCGACAGGTTGGCGACGGCTAAGCTGCCGATGCTGGGCGACACCCAACGTCGCCGACGTCGGCCCTCGTAGCTCAGCTGGATAGAGCAAGAGCCTTCTAATCTCTAGGTCGCAGGTTCAAGTCCTGCCGGGGGCACGTCGCAGATGGGAACGGGACGGGAGGGGCCACACAGGCCCCTCCACCCGCGACGTCGTTTCTCTCAAACCTTGCCACCACGCCACCTTCCTCGATCGTTCGCTGAAGCGCGGGGAGCGTCTCCCCGGTCAGTGTGATCCTGCATACAGCCGTGTTGTTCACCTTGTTGAAGTGGATCTCGAGGCGGAGGGCCTCAAAGAGCCTGCGAGCGAGCCCATCCGGCATCGCGTCGAGATCACTGACCCCGGCGGGCAACTCCTCAAGCAAGGCCAGGTTGGGTTGCTCGTTCACCTCAACCTCAAGCCGCTCAAGTTCCGACACCAACTCCGCACGCTCCACCTTGATCTCTGCCCGGCGGTTCTTGATGTCTTGGATGAGCTCCTCGTCCGGCTCGTCATCGTCACCGCTCGCTACTTCGAGACTGCGGATCAAGCGCTTCTTGCGAGCGTCAAGGTCGCTGATGGTCTTCTTGATCGCCGTCGAGCGCTGACGCCGCTGCTCCCGGGCCTGCGTGTCCAAGTCGCTGAGCGTCGAGGCAAGGAGTTCTCGCCGGTACTGGCCGAACACGTGGCTACTGAGAAATTCGTTCAGACCGTCCACGAGCACACGTTCTCGCACCCACAGGCTGCTCGGGTGCCCGTCTGGGGCATATCCCTTCTTTGGAGCGCATGCGTAGTAAGAGAACGCCCGGCGAGTCTTGCCGAACATGCGGCGGCCGCAGAGCTCACAGAACAGGTACGAACGCAACCTGTAGGTGCGCTTGGTCTGCGGGTGCGTGTTGGCGCCCGGCTTCGTCCGGGAACGTTCGCGTCGTAGCACGACTTGCTGTGCCGCGATGAACGTCTCCAGCTCGACGATCTTCTCGTGGGTGGGCGCACTCGACCACACCCACTTCTCGATCGGATTCGGACTGCCGTTGCGAGTCTTGCGCGCCTTTCGATTCCACACCATGTAGCCGGTGTATTTGGGTTGATTCAGCATCTCTCCGACGGTGCTGCTGGTCCAGCGGCCAGCCGCCCGCTCTGGATCCGGTGGGATCGGCAGCGGGTTGGTCGCATGGTCGAGATTCAACCTGTCCGCGATCGCTTGGTAGCTGAGCCGTTCGCTGACGCGCCAGTTGAAGATCTGCTGAACGACGGCAGCCTCGGTCGGCTCTTTGACGAGCTTGTTCTTGACCCGAGGACCGCTGCGCCCCTTCCCACGATTTCTTGCACGTGCCCGCGTCGGTTCGGCCACTCCGTTGAGCTCGCCATCGCCGTCCGGCTCCGGAGCATCGAGCCGGATCTGAACCGTTCGGTAGCCGTAGCACGCCTTACCCACGTTGTAGCCCTGCTCAGTGTGGGTCTCGAAGCCGTCCCGAGCCCGCTTGATCATGTCCAACGCGTACCACTCGGCGATACCCTGCTTAACCCGCCGAGTGAGCACAGTCGTCGGGTCAACGAGCATGTCAGTGTCCAGGCGGATGGGCTCATCGGCTGCCCACAACGCCACGTTGGCTGATTGGAGCCGGTGTTCGACGAGCGTGCCGTAGTACGTCCGGCGCGCGATCCGGTCGATCTGCTCGCAGATGACCGCTTGGAAGCGCCGGTTGGAGTCGGCGGCTTCGGCGAGAAGATCCTGGATGCCACCGTCGCGCGGGATGGGGATGGCGAGCCGCTCGTGACGGATGTCCTGACCGCGCGCCTCAAGGTCCTTACGTCCGGACTCGACGTCGTAGAAGTACGCGACGATGACACAGCCTTCGGGCAATGCCTGCTGCGAAATGCGCAGCTGTCGAAGTAGGGACCCGACAGGATCCTGCTGGTCATCGGTGGAGGTCCGTCCCAGGAACGCAACTGGAACCAGGGCCTGCTTGGCCGCGGCGGTGTCGAAGTCGTCCCAGCCAGGACGATATGGACCCGAGGCTGCGATTAGGCCGCCTTCTTGGTTGAGCCACTCCTGGATCGCCTCTGGGCCAACCACTGCAGCACCTCCATGAGCACTTGCGCTTGCTCGAGCCGAAGCATTTCAGCTTCAGCTCCCTCTGCTCTACGGATCTCCAGCCGCATCTCAGGCTCAGCGGCAGGTTCGGGAAAACCATCGTGGCCGCCACTCATCAGTAGGCCAGCCAAGCGCAGCCGGTGATCGCGGACCTCGCCGTGCGCAGCCTCGACCCCGCTTGCCGCGAACAGCAAGGAGACGCCAGACATCGACTTAAGGTAGTGCCTAATCTAGGTAGCCGCAACCTAGATGAGTTAGGCGCTACCGCCCCGGGCGAGTCGGAGATGTCCGAACACGCCGCTAGGTCCACCAAGTTCGCCGCATTGATCAGCCAGACTGAGCACCCACCGGTGTCCAGCCTGGGCACCGAACACGGATGACCGCAGGAAGGCGTGGCGGTGGAGCTTCGGTGGCGCCTAAGGCAGGTGATGGCCGCTCGCGATATCTGGACAGGTAAGCAGCTGGGCGAGCTACTTGCCCGGCAGGCAAACTTCAGTTTGTCCGCGCCGTCGATCTCCGCCTTGATGAACAACGAGCCGGTCCAGATGAAGACGAAGACGCTGCAGGCGCTTTGCACGGCACTCAAGTGCACACCGAACGAGCTGTACGGAGTCGCGCCTCCGCATGAGATCTCGCTCGCCGACGAAGCGAAACCGAACGGCTGACCGCTCACCACATAAGGCAGCCACCTCCGCAGCGGTAGGAACAGCAGGCTGTCGACGAGCAGCCCGACCGAGTTCGACCTGCCCACCGCGGAAATGCGACTCCGGCGGCGGAGCGAGGGGGAGACGGCGAGGTCGACGTGTTCGGAGACAGCGAGAGCGCCCGCCGGAATCTCCAGGCCCGCGAGCACAATCGCCGGCCAGAGGGCGGAGGCACAACTCGCCCCGGCGATTGTCGCCGCGTCCCCGGAGAACATGGCCACGACGGCGAGAGTCCACTGGCGGGTATTCATGCCGCGCGCGGAGGGGAGGTAGGGCTTGGCTGGGCACGGTGGAACATGCGGTCGTCGACCAGCCGCTCGTGCGCATTGGGCGCCGAGGTGACCCATTGCTCCATCGGCGCCGGGCGCCCCGAGGCGGTGCGGGCCCAGACCTGTCGCCCGGTGTACTTGGAGTTGGTCACGATCCGTCGGACGGCTTTAGCGGTCCACCGACCGTTAGGCGTCGGAGCGGGGTACTGGCGCGGGTCTCGGTTGAGTCGTGCGGCGATGACGGCGAACTTCACGCCGTGGTCAGCACGCCAGACGAAGATCTGCTTGACCACCGCGGCGGTCTGCCAGTCCGGGACGAGAACGGCGCGGAGTTTGCTGTGCCCGCTCGGGTCGGTGACCCTGATGCGCAGGGCGCGGTAGCCGTAGGGTGGCGGCCCGATCTGGTAGCCCGCGCGGACGAGTTCGACCATCGCCTGGCGGGCGCGGCGGGTGGTTTCGGCGTGGTGCGCGGAGAGCGCGGCCGACTGGATGCGGTTGGCCCGGGCATTGACCGATTCGCCGTCACCAGCCCCGACCTCGGTGCTGGCGTTAGCGATATCCGACCAACCTGTCCACAGGCTTGACCACAGCCGGGACCACAACGATGGAGAGGTTTCGGCAACCGGTGTGCCAGCGCAGCGGTGACGACTGGCAGCGCGAAATGCCGCGCGCTTGTGACGGAACCTGGGGCGCCATCCGCACTGGCGGCAGTAAAGGCGGGCGCTCATGCCGCTCGCCTCCAACCGGGGTACTCGACGCTGTCTGCGGCGGGCCGGATGACGTCGTCCTCGAGCGACCACGGGATGCAGGCTGCAGCGGAGGCGGCGAGTTCGACGTCGTGGACAAGTTGGAAGACGAGAACCTCGTGGTGCGCGGTAAGAGCGGTCGGCGCACCGGCGGCACGCGCTCGGGAAGCGGCGCGGCGTTCGGCAAGCGAGGCGCGAGTGACCAGTCGGTTGCCGCGCAGTCCGGCGGTCAGCGCGATGCACCGGTCGACGGGTGCCAGGCCGGCGTTGGTCGCCGCGGAGAGCAGCGGGGTGGTCAGGTCGATCAGCGAACCGTCCGGATGGCGGCGAGGTCGCGTGACGATGACGAGGTGCCCACCGGAGCGCAGCAGAGGCTCGCAGTAGGTGAGCGTTGCGGCGAGTTCGGTGATGGCGAAGTCCGGGTCGCGGTCCGGACTCGGTGCACGGTCCTTGGGGTCGTCGAGTGCGGTGCGCAGGGCGGTCAGGACGAGTCCGACCCGGCCAACCAAGCCTGCGGCGCGGACCGTAGCGAGCGTCTTCGGACGTGCGTCGAGGACTGATCCGTCGCGCCAGGCGCCCGCGGCCTTCGCGGCGGTGATGTTGGCGCGAGCCAACGCCCACCAGCGACGGCAGGTGGTCAGACCGAGCGCGTGGCGGCCGGAGCGTAGCGCCTCGGTAAGCACGGTGCCGGCCCCGCAGTCAGGGTCCAGGACGAGGTCGCCGGGGCGGGTGTAGGTCTCGATCGCGTAAGCGGCGACGGCGGGTGGGATCCGGTCGGTGTCGCCGTCGGTGCCGGGCACGCAGCCGCTGTCGCGCAGCTGCGCAACTGCGTCGCGCTGCCCGGTCGGCCAGACCGAGAGCGGTGGAACGGGTGGTTCCTCCCCCGACCGCAGGGGCGAGGTGGGAAGGTCAGTCATTGGAGGCTTCCTCGCCGTTGGCCATGCCGCTCGGTGCACGCTGGACTGTGAACACCAAGAGGTCGTCGTGCACCTGGGTCTGCCGGATGGCGGTCGTCGACCGTCCCGACGGGCCCTGCGAACGGTCAGTCGCGGACGGGATCGCAGCGGCGAGCGCGCCGTCGCGGACGGGTACACGAAGCAGCGCAATACGATCGAGGTAGCGCAGTCCGGCGTGGTACGCGGCGCGCACAAGCGCGCCAGCAGGGTCGGCGAGCCAACCGCTGCTCCGGTCACCACGAGTGACGACGGCGAGAGTGCCGGTCGGAGCGAGAAGACCAGGCCAGTCGGTCGGGCGAAACCAGTCGAGCGAGTGTGGTTCGACCGCGGTGATGATCAGGTCGTAGCGATCCGGACAGTGGCCGGTCTCGGCCGAGTCCGGCCCGGGACGGCGATCCGCAGATGGTCCGACCGGGCGGTTGACGGTCAGACCTTCCATGGTCGGCCCGGGTCCGGACGCCGACTCGGTCGACGTGTGCACGGCGTGTTCACCGATCGGGTCGGGGTGGGTGACGGCGGTCCGAGTCTGGATGCCGCGGCCGAGTCGGACCACGGTCCAGCCAGCTTCGTGCAACCCCGCGTACGGGCCTGGCCGGGGCCAGTTGCGGATCGACGCCATCGGCCATGACGCGGGCGGCGCGGGGTCGAGCAACAGCACCCGCTGGCCGGGCAAGGTGTAGGTAGTCACGATCTTGATGACTGCGGTCAGCAGCCAATTAGCGAGTAGGCCCGTGCCCTCGCGCAGGTCGCCTTGAGCGCACGGCCAGACGGTGCTCGTCCGGACCGGGCGACGGTGGCGCACCTTGATGCGCGGAGCGCGCGGTCGTGGCGTTCGCCGCACGGACGGCAACGGAATCGGAATGGTCGGGGGGTCGGGGTGGCCGTGCTCCTGGGAGTCGCCTCCCGAGGAGCTGTTGCCATGTGCCGGGGTCATCGCTGGTCTCCTCAGACGGATGGGTGCCGCGTGTTTCTGACGCCCCTTAACTCCGCTTTTAGACCCCGTCTTGGACACGCCGAATAGACTTTCTTGGACCTATCGAGGCCCCGCCCAGAATTCGATAGAAACCTGTCCACCCAGCTGCCCATAAAGGCCAGAAAGTGCCACCGTTCGCAGCCCGCCTTCTGAACGAACCTCGAGCAGGTCTCAAGATCTTTTCATGACATCCTTGTTGATCTTGGTGCACACCCGAGCCCTCAGGCCACCGGGGAGTCAGCACATACCAGTGCCGTGCTAGTGCGCGACTATAAGCGCAGCTCAGCAGCTACCAGTGTTGATCAGCGCCTGGCGTCCGACGCGCGACAGTGTCGATCTTGCGGCACGGCATGCACGACGGAAATAGTAGCCGGCTAGTACACCCTGGAGCGCTTCACTAGTCGACAGCTAGTAATGGCATGGTATTTCGCTGGTATCGATCATGGCTTCATGACGTCGTTGTTGTTCACATCGACGCCGTGGGAGACACGACATGGCAGCACAAACTGTTTTCCGTCGCGGTCACGACAATGCTGTTCCGAACTCGTTGGATATCGCGCGGGACGCCTTTACCTGGCTGGTAACCGGGCCGCATCCGGTGTCGCTGAACGGTCGGCTCTTTCCGGGCCTGCCTGATCGGCGCATCCCGCTGGATGAGGTCCGTGACCGGCTGCTGGCGCGCCGGTGCCCACAGGCGACACGAGACGCGGTGTGGGCGCATCTGGTGCTGCGCTCCCGTACAGAAGGAGCGACCTGGACGGTCGCGGCGGTCGGGGTTGCGCTACCCGCGCTGACGTCCGTCGCGGCCACCTTGACGAACCGGTTCGCCGGCGATCCGGCCGACGTTCACGCCGAGGTTCTGCGTGGCTTTCTGACCGCACTGTCGACCATCGACCTGCGTCCGCCGCGGATCATGCTCCGGCTGCGATGGGATGCCTACCGGTCCGGCTATCAGGCGCTCGCGGAAGCTCTGGCGGGTCCGACTCCGGTCGGGCCGGGCTTTCGATCCACTCCCCCGCATGCTCCGTGGGGGCACCCGGATCTGGTCCTCGCTCGCGCGGTCGCGGACGGAGTCCTGACCCAGACCGAGGCCGCGCTGATCGGTGCGACCCGGTTGGAAGAGGTACCGGTCGCGGACTGGGCCGCGCACCACCAGATCGGCGAGTGGGCGGTCTACAAAGCGCGCAAACGCGCCGAGCTCCGGCTCGCCGCGTACCTGCGAGACGGCGCCACAGAGTCCGATCCGACGGACCCATTGACCGACCAGGTGGCCACAGCGGTGGCACTTACGCGCCCGGTCGCGCCGCACCACGACCATCCGCGGCCGTCACTGTCCGTGTCGGCTTCCGAGGTCGAGTCAGCGAAGAAAGTTCAGGGATGCGTGTCCAAAACGGATGCGAAATCCGGAGTTCAGGGCTGCGGGACACACTCGCCCTCAGCCCGACTTCCGGAGGTGTCCCCATGCGCCTGATCGATCGATTCTTCATCGCCGCGATCGTTGAACTGGCGGTCCTCGCGCTGCTGGCGTCAGCCTCCACTGCCTACGCCGACACGATGGTCGTTGCCCTCGCCGGCTCGGTCACCGACGTCCTGAACAACATCAGGAATTGGATCATGGGAATTCTGGCCGGCTTGGCCACGGTGTTCCTGTCCATCGGCGGCGTCCGGTACGTGATGGGCGGCGGCGACCCCGGTGAGGTCGAGAAGGCCAAGACGGCCTTCAAATCGGCGGGGTGGGGCTATGGTTTGGCAGCGTTGGCGCCCCTGGTCGTGGAGATTCTCAAAGGGATCGTGGGGGCCTGACCGATGGCCAGCACCTTGCCCACGGTTCGCCCGCACCGCCGGTCCGGCGGCCCGGTCGCAACCAATGCTGGCGCGGACCGAATCTCCGACGTCTGCACCGACCGGCCGCCGACCTGTCGGCCGCGGCTCTGGCGCGCGGGCTGGCTGCTGGCGCTGAGCATCGCCGCGCTCCTGATCGGTGTCCTTACGGTCGCCTCGGCGCAACCGAGCCCCGACCCTTGCGCGGGGCCCGGGCCGCGGCCGATCCCCTGCGCACCGGCTCCCACACCGACGCATCCGACATTCCCGCCGGCCCCTTCGGGCCAGCCGACGGCGACTCCGAGCCAACCGTGTACCGGTGAAGACTGCATTCCGCAGCCGACCACAGCGCCGCCGAGCACCGGTCCGCAGCAGCCCGGCACGGGCACTGGTGACAGCGACTCGGACTGCGGGATCACCGACATCGAGGCGTGCATCACCGAGGCCATCAACTCGGCGTTCCGCAGCGTCGTCGATGCCGCGCTCTCGCCGATCCTGAATCTGATCGGCCACACCGCGCTGTCCACTCCGACGATCAGCGACCTGCCCGGAATCGGCGAACTCTGGAACAACTCGTGGGAGATCGTGGTCGCCGCCTACGGGCTGCTCATTCTCCTCGGCGGCATCGTGGTGTTGGGTCACGAGAGCGTCCAGGCACGCTATTCGATCAGGGAGATCGGGCCCCGGATTCCGATCGCGTTCCTGGCCTCGGCATTGAGCTTGTTCTTCGCCGACAAGCTCATCCGGCTGGCCAACGGCCTGACCCTGGGCATCCTCGGAGACGGGGTCAACGCACCCACGCTGGGCAACACCCTCAAGGACGCCGTCGCCGGCGTCCAGACCGGCGGGCTGTTCCTCATCCTGGTCGGTCTGGTCCTCGTCGTGGTGAGCTTGGCCCTGCTGGTCGTCTACGTGGTGCGGATCGTCGTCACCCTGGTCCTGATCATCTCGGGCCCCCTGTTCCTGATGTTCCACGCCCTGCCGCATACCGATCCGTTGGCGCGCTGGTGGTGGAAGGCGATCACCGCGACGTTAGGGATCCAGGTCGCTCAGGCTCTAGTGCTGATCACCGCTGTGCGCACGGTCCTGTCGGGCGGCGTGCATCTGTTCGGCTCGACGCTGTCCGCGCTCGGCACGCTCGTGGCCGCGATCGCGTTGTTCTTCATCCTGTTCAAGATCCCGTTCTGGTTGTTGAAGGCGGTCAAGGTCGGCTCCGGTCGCTCGTTCCTCGGCGGCCTCATTCGTGCCTACGTCGCGGCGAAGACCTTCGGCATGGTCGCCGGAAAGGCCGGCGGGCTCGGCAAGGTCGGTGCCGCAGGTGCAGCCAAGAGCCGTGGAGGCCGCGGGGGCGGTCGTGGCGGCGAGGGCAGGTCGGCGAATCCGCCATGGCCCGCTCAGCCGCGCCTCGCGCCGAGCCCGGAATTGGTCAACAAGCGGCTCAAGGCTGCCCATGACGCCGAGCGTGCCCGCGCGGCCCGTCGGTCGCGGCTGCCCTCGCAGGCACCGCGGTTCTTGCAGCCCTCACCGCAAGACACCACCCACGACCCCGCCGTCACTCCGGCAAACCAGGGACCAGCCGTGCCGCCCGAGTTCAGTTCCGCACCGACGCCCGCCTCTCCGGTCTCACCGCCGCGGCGGGGGCCGCGTCCGGGATCGGCACCTCCGTTCCAAGCCGCTGGAGGGCCGCGCCGACGCGGCACCACCCCGCTACAGGCTCGTCCGATCCGCACGGCGTCGGTGCCCCCGCAGTTGCAGTTCCGGCCCGCCACGCCGCCAGCACTGCAGCTGCCGGCCCGCCACGCCGCCAGCACTGCAGCTGCCGGCGTCACCCAGGCCGACGTCCGCGCCTGCCGCGCCGGTGTTCCGGCAGGCGCACCCCGAGCCGCGCATCGGCGACGCCTACCGGCGCACCCAGTCCGTTCCGCCGCCGGTGTTCCGCGCGCCGAAACCCGCCCCAGGAGGTGAAGGGAAATGAGTCAGCCGGTAAGAATTCCGACGGTCGTTTCATACTGCCTCTCCTTCGATGGTTGGGGCGGTTCGTGTGACGCGGAACGAGTTCGCGACCTGCTGCCGGTAGAGCTCTTGGGTGGCCTCGTCCCAGGGGATGCACCAGCGTCCGGCAGCACCGCGGCGGGCGGGCAACTGTCCCTTCCGGATCCAGTTGCCAACCGCTTTGGAGGCGACGCCCAGCTGCGCGGCGGCCTGGGCGATGCTGACCTCGCCCTCGCGAACGGCAGCGGTGCGGGGCGCGGGGATGCCGTAGGTGTCGCGGACCCGGGCAACGGCGGCGGTGTCCCAGGGACGTCCCTTGCCGGTGGCCAGGCCAGCGGCGTTGAGCTGGGCGGCGAGTTGCTCGCTGGTCCGGGTAGCGCCGTGCCGGCGGATGATCTCCAGCGCGGTGGCCGGTGTGCGGCCGGGCCCCTTGCGGTGGACGGTGACCTCGTCGGTGGCGCCGGTGTGCCAGCGCACCCCGATCCGCGCCTCGCGGGGATCGGCGGTGGGCAGCAGGGTGACGTCGGCAACGAGGGTGCGCAGCAGGCGTTTGCGGTCACGTGGGCTGGTGTCCGGGTCGTCCCACAACCGAGGCAGATCCGCCGCCAACGCCTCCAGCGTCGAACGCTCGGGAAGGGGCGGTTTGGCTGCCCGCGCGGTCTCCAGCGCCGCCTCCGCCTCGGCCACCGTAGCGAGCTTGGTCTCCCAGCGGGACTCCAGGCTCCTTGCCACCAAACGATTTTCCGGCTCCACCTGACTGAACGCGCGTTCGGCACGGTCGGCCTCGTAGCGGGCGCGTTCGACCGCGAGTTCGGCGGCCCGATGCGAGCGGACGTGCCGCTCGGTGACCTCATCGGCCACCGCCAGCGCGGCGGTGATCTGTTCTGGGGTCACCGCCTTGAGCAGCAACTCAGAGACGACCGCGTCCATCGTCGAAGCGGTCACCGAGCGACAGCGCACGGTCTTGGCCTGGTCGCGGGAGCTGACGCACTCGTAGTGCACGTAGTGCCGGGCCCCGTAGCGGGTGCCCATCCGCGAACCGCAGCCGCCGCAGTAGACGATGCCCTGACACAACGCGATGCCCTCCCGCGGCGGACGGGCACCGGCGTTGGTCTGGTTCGCGGCGAGCTTCGCCTCGTTGTCCAGGTACTGCTGCCAGCTGATGTAGCCCTCGTGGTGGTCCTGGATCAGCACCGTCCACTCGTCGCGAGCGCGTGTGCGGCGAGCCGAGCGCACCGTGCCATCCGGCTGAACACGGCGTTTGTCGTAGCTGCGGCCGTAGCTGTAGGCCCCGGCGTAAGCGGGGTTCTTCAGCGCCTGCAGCACCCTGTAGTGGCCGAGCGCGCCCCACTTCAACCGCCCCGCCCAGACGCCGCCGTAGGCGCGTTGCGGGAACAGCCTGCCGGTCTCGGCGAACGCCTTGACCACCCCGAACGCCGACCCGGTGCGCGCGAACTCGGCGAACAGGTCCTCCACCGCGGTGCGGACCTGCTCATCCGGGTCGATCACGACCTGGCCGTCGAGGTCGTAGACGAACCCGACGGCCAGCTTGGCCCGCAACTCGCCGCGATGCGCGGCGGCCAGCTTCGCGCCGTGCAACCGGCCGGCAAGCAGATGGAGCTCGGCCTCCGACATACTTCCCTTGAGCCCCAACAACAAACGGTCGTTGACGTCGCCCAGGTCGTAGACACCGTCGCCGTCGATGAGCAGCGTGTCGGTCAACCGCGCGAGTTCCAGCAGCCGCGCGAACTCGGCCGACGATCGCGCCAGCCGCGACACTTCCAGCCCGAAGATCGCACCGACCTCGCCCAGACAGACCCGCGAGATCAGCTCGCGGAAGCCATCGCGTTCCGACCCGAAGCGGCCGGACACGCCGAGGTCGGCGTCGACCACGAGGACCTGCTCGGCGGTCCAGCCGAGTTCGACCGCGACGCCCGACAGACCGTACTGGCGGGCGGTCGACTCGCCGTGCTCGCGAACCTGAATCAGCGTCGACTGCCGCACATACACCACCGCGCTGCGCGACCGGTGTTCCGTGGTGATCTTCGACGAGCCGTTCACCGCCACCACCGCCGCGACTGTCCTTGCGCAGCAACGATTCGACCATGTTCGCCACGGCCATCACCGCTTCGCCACACCAGGCTGCGGCCACCACGCCTCATCCCTGGCTCGGCCGAGCCGTCGCTGTCGAGTGCAAGCACCATCAAGATCATCATTCACCCACCTGGGTGGTGCCTGAACGGCGACCCGTCACCGCGTCGACTACCTCGCGCAACGCCGTCAGCCCGTCGGCCGAGAGCCGCTGATCACCGGCCGGCGCGCCGCGATCGGTCCACTCCTGCCGCAGCGTCGCCCGCGACCGGCCGTCGACCTCGCACACGAACCACAGCCCGCGCCGCGTGCGCCGCTCGAACAAGACCGGCAACTCCCGGGCGCACAACGGATGAAAGGGATGGGTGACCACCAATGAGCTACCACGATTCCCGAACGAACGTGTCGTATGCGGTTCGTATCCCCGCCGACGTCGATCGCGAGGACCGGGTGATCGGCCCGCTGACCGCGCGGCAGCTGCTCATCCTCGCCATCACCGGGATCGTGCTATACGGCGTGTACACGCTCACCCGCGAGTTCGTGCCGCTGGTGGCGTTCCTCATCGTCGCCATCCCGATCGGGGTGACCGCCGCGTTCCTCGCGCTCGGCCAGCGCGACGGCATACCCCTCGACCGGTTGGTGCTGGCGGCGCTGCGGCAGCGGATGAGCCCGCAGCACCGAGTGGCCGCGCCGGAAGGCATCCGGCCCGTCCCCGAGTGGCTGGGCAGCCAGGTCGCGGACTCCAGCAGCAAGGGCCGCGCCAAGGGGAAGGACGGCGGGGACGCCGCGGCGTCGGCGGTCTCGCCGGCCGCGCTGCGGCTGCCCGCCGAGGCGGTCACTGACACCGGTGTCATCGACCTCGGCAAGGACGGCGTCGCCGTCGTCGCGGTGTGCTCCACGATCAACTTTGGGCTGCGTACTCCGGCCGAGCAGGAGTCCCTCGTCGCCTCCTTCGGGCGGTATCTGCACTCGTTGACCGCGCCGGTCCAGGTGCTCGTGCGTGCGGAGCGACTGGACCTGTCTGGGCAGATTGCCGAGCTCCGTGACCAGGCCGGCGGTCTGCCGCACCCGGCGCTGGAACGGGCGGCGCGCGAGCACGCCGAGTACCTCGACCAGCTCGGCCGCGCCACTGACCTGCTGCGCCGCCAGGTGCTGCTGATCTTGCGCGAGCCGTTGCTCACGACAGGACCGACCGACGGGCTCGGCGGTGCCTCGCCGCTGGCGGCGTTGACGGCGAAACGCCGGGCCGTCAAGCAGGCCGCCTTGGTCGACGACGTCACCCGGCGGGCCGCCGAGGCCCGGTTGGTGCGCCGGCTCGGCGAGGCGGTCGAGCTGCTGTCCCCGTCGGGGATCGTGGTCATCCCGCTGGACACCGGACAGGCCACCGCGGTGCTCGCCGCGGCCTGCAATCCCGACAGCGTGATCCCGCCGAACTCCGGTCTCGCCGGCTCGGACGACGTCATCACCACCGCTCCGGACGAGGGCTGGGACGCAGGCGCGTTCGGCCGTGCCGCGTTCCCCGCCGACAACGCGTTCGGCGAGGCCGAGGACGACTGGGACGACGGCTTCGACGACACCGCCGAGGACCCCGACGACTACGCCAACTCCGCGAGGAGGAACCGCTGATGAGGACCACAGCCAAGCGCCGCGGCCGGAAGGCCCAGGCCGTGCAGCCGCCGCTCGGGCGGTCCAGCGCGTTCACCCCGGACGCCATCTCCGTGCGCCCCCGCGCGCTGGAAGTCGGCGGCGAATGGGTCGCGTCCTTCGCCGTCGTCGGCTACCCCCGCGAGGTCCATCCCGGTTGGCTGCAACCGCTGCTGACCTACCCCGGCAGGGTCGACGTCTCGCTGCACATCGAGCCGATCGACCCGGTCACCGCCGCGAACAGGCTTAAGAAGCAGCTGTCGAAACTGGAGTCCGGCCGGCGGCACACGAGCGAGAAAGGACGGTTGATCGACCCGCACGTCGAAGCCGCCACCGAGGACGCCTACGACCTGTCCGCACGGGTCGCCCGCGGCGAAGGCAAGCTCTACCGGCTCGGCCTCTACCTGACCGTGCACGCCCCCACCGAGGAAGCCCTCAGCGACGAAGTAGCAGCGATCCGGTCGCTGGCGGCGTCGCTGCTGCTGGACTGCAAACCGACCACGTACCGCAGCCTGCAGGGCTGGATCACCAGTCTGCCGATGGGCTTGGACCTCGTCGGTATGCGCCGCACGTTCGACACCAGCGCGCTGTCCGCGGCGTTCCCGTTCACCTCGCCCGACCTGCCGCCACCGGACCCGACCTCGGTCGGTGCACCGAGCGGCGTGCTTTACGGCTTCAACGTCGGAAGCCAGGGGTTGGTCCACCACGACCGGTTCTCGCTGGACAACCACAACAGCGTGATCCTCGGCCGGTCCGGCGCGGGCAAGTCGTACTTGGTGAAGCTGGAGTTGTTGCGGTCGCTGTACCGCGGGATCGAGATCCACGTCATCGACCCCGAGGACGAGTACGCCCGGCTGGCCGCCGCGGTCGGCGGGACGTATGTGCACCTGGGCGCCGAGCAGGTCCGGTTGAACCCGATGGACCTGCCGATCCACACCCGCCCGGACGGGCGCCGCACCGCACCGCGCGACGCGCTGATCCGGCGGTCGCTGTTCCTGCACACCGTGATCTCGGTGCTGCTGGGCAGTGAGCTCGAAGCGACCGAACGGGCCGCACTGGACCGGGCGATCACGGCGACTTACCAGCGCGTGGGGATCACCTCGGATCCGCGGACCTGGACGCGTCCGGCGCCGCTGCTGGCCGACCTCGCCGAGGTCCTCGCCGAGACCGGTGACCCCGCCGGCGTCGAGCTCGCGGCCCGGCTGCACCCGTACGTCACCGGCGCGTTCTCGGGGCTGTTCTCTGGCCCGACCTCGACCCGCCCGGAGGGGCACCTGGTGGTGTTCTCGCTGCGGGATCTCGCCGACGAGCTCAAGCCGATCGGCACGCTGCTCACGCTCGACGCGGTCTGGCGACAGGTCTCCAACCCGGCCATCCGCAAGCCCCGGCTGGTCGTGGTCGACGAGGCGTGGCTGTTGATGAAGGAGCCCGCGGGCGCGGAGTTCTTGTTCCGGATGGCCAAGGCGAGCCGCAAGCAGTGGGCGGGCCTCACGGTCGCCACCCAGGACACCGCGGACGTGCTGGGTTCGGACCTCGGCAAGGCCGTCGTAGCCAACGCAGCGACGCAGATCCTGTTGCGGCAAGCCTCCCAGGCGATCGACGAGATCACCCGCACCTTCGACCTGTCCATGGGTGAGCGCCAGTTCCTGCTCTCCGCGGACCGCGGCCAGGGGCTCTTGTCGACCGGGACGCAGCGGGTGGCGTTCCAGTCCATTGCCTCCCCGGTCGAGCACGAGTTGGTCACGTCCAACCCCGCCGAAATCGCCGGATATTCCGACGCCTCGTCGGGAATCGAGAACTCCTTCGTCGAACTCGGCGCAGACGACACCGCAGGAATCGCGGACTCGTTCGACGACGGCGACGCGTCGCAGATCGAGCTCGACGCTGCCTAATCGCCGGAATCACTCCGTTGATACCGAATCGCACCCCAGGGGATACCCATGTCTACGTCATTGCCTATTTCCGTCACCCTCCGCCGACCCGCTCGACTGCTGACGCAAAACAGCGAGATGCGCCAGATCGGCGTGTGGAACTGGTCGCTGCCGGCTTGGGCCGGCCGCTTGGCCGACGGCCGTACCTACAACACCTGTCCCAGCGCTGGAATCTGCGCGCGAGCGTGCTATGCCCGGCACGGCACCTACACCTGGCCGGTCGTGCGCGCCAAGCACCAGGCGAACCTCATGTACGTCCTCGACGACCTGGCCGGCTGGCAGGCCGCGATGTTCGCCGAACTCGGCGCGGCGAAGTTCCGCGGCGCCTGGATCAGAATTCACGACAGCGGCGACTTCTTTTCCGACGCCTACCTTCAGGCATGGCTGGATATTTGCCGGGCTCGACCCGACACGAATTTCTACGCCTACACCAAAGAGGTATCGCGATTCCGGACGCTTGTCGAACCTGATCCGCCGCCGAATTTCCTGTGGGCCTACTCGTATGGCGGGACGCAGGATGCCGCGCTGAATCCCGCCATCGATCGGATCGCGGATGTGTTTCCCGACGAGTCCGCGATCGCCGAGGCGGGCTGGGCCTCGCAGGAAGCCAGCGACCTGCTCGCGGTCCTGGGCCCGCGGCTGGTCGGTGTGCCGGCCAACCGCATTCCCGCCTACCTCAAGCGGCTGGCCGGGCGCCGGTTCTCCGAGTGGCAAGCCGAGGTCGACGCCGAACGCGCCGCCCGCCGAGGCCGGCGGCACCTGCGGCTCGTCGTCGACAACACCCGCCTCGACCACAGCCGGCAGCCCACGGCCGAGGCCAGCCCGGCGCAGGCCGACCAGCCACGCGCCGCGTGACCGCAACTCGCGCCCGTCTCGCCGACCGCTTCCGTGGGGAGATTCCCGATGTCCTGGCCAATCACTGCCACACCCCTATCCGCCCTCGTTCCTCTGCGGGTCGAGCAGACCGCGGCCGTGCTTGCCTCACCGGTCGGCGACTACCTGCGTGACCCGCTCGGCGCGTTCCAGAACGTGCTGGCGCACCTGCGCGCCCTCGCCCTCATGTGGGGCCCGATCGTCGGGCCGGTGCTCGCGGTCGCCGTCACCGCCGCGGTCATCGCGCGCCGCCGGTGGCGCCGCCGCTACCACCAGCGCCTGGCCACCGATGCCCGAATGGTCACCGTGCTCGCGCCACCGACGGTCGACCCGTCCGGGGCGATCACCGTGTGGTCCAACCTGGTCGGCTTGCTGCGGCCGGGGTGGCTGCGCCGCTTCGGCGGGCAGCCGCACCTGGCCTTCGAGCTGACCTTCACCGACGACGGTGTGCAGATCCGCCTGTGGGTGCCTGGCCTGGTGCCGCCGGGCATGGTCGAACGCGCGATCGAGGCCGCCTGGCCCGGTGCGCACACTCGCACCACCCCCGCCAAGCCCCCGATCCCGACCACCGCAGCGGCGGGTCGGCGGGTCGAGGCTGTTGGTGGTGAGATGCGGTTGGCGCGCTCGGAGGCGCTGCCGATCCGCACCGAGCACCCGGCCGACCCGATCCGCGCGATGCTCGGCGCACCGGTCGGGCTCGGCCCGCACGAACGGGCCTGCGTGCAGATCCTTGTCCGCCCGGTCGCCGGTCACCGAGTGACCAAAGCCCGCCGCGCCGCGCGGCGGGTGCACGCGGGCGGGTCGGTCCACCTATTCGGCCGGCTGCTCGACGCCATCACACCGGGCAAGACCCCGAAGCCGTCGACCAGCACACGGACGCCGGGACTGGATCGTCAGACCAGCCTCGAGTACGCCGCCCAGGACCGCGCGGTCGTGGAGAAGCTGCGGGCGAACCAGTTCGAGACCCGCATCCGCTACGCCATCGCCAGCACCGTCCCCGAGGACGCCACCTCGGGGACGGTCCAGGCGGTGCGGGAGGTGCTGCGGGGCCGCGGGCACGCGATCGCCTCGGCGTTAGCCGCCTTCTCCGAGCACAACTACTACCGCCGAGTTCGGATCCGCCGCGACCCGGTCGCCGTGTTGGCCGAACGCCGGCTCGGCAAGGGCGACCTGCTTTCAATCCCGGAGCTGGCCGCGATCGCGCACCTGCCGATCGACGAAGCCGTACCCGGCCTGCAGCGGGCTGGCGCGAAGGCCGTGCCGCCCCCGCCAGGTATCGCCACGGTCGGCGAGCAGATCAAGCCGCTCGGACTGTCGGACTCCGGGCACTCCCGCCCGGTCGGCCTGCACGTCGCCGACGCCCGCCACCACCTGCACATCCTCGGCGCCACCGGTAGCGGCAAGTCGGAGCTGATGGCCCGGATGATCCTGGCCGACGCCGAGGTCGGCCGCGGCGTAGTCGTGGTCGATCCCAAGGGCGACCTCGTGTCGGACATCCTGATGCGCCTGCCCGAGGAGCTCGGCGAGAAGGTCGTGCTGTTCGACGCCGACTCCCGCGCCCGTCCGCCGATACTCAACCCGCTCGAGGGTGCAGACAAAGCCCGCGCCGTCGACAACCTGGTGTCGATCTTCTCCCGGATTTACGCCTCGTCGTGGGGGCCACGCACCGACGACATCCTGCGTGCCGGGCTGCTCACCCTGACCGCGATGCCCGGCACCCCGACGCTGGTCGACCTGCCCAAGCTGTTGACCGTGCCGGCGTTCCGGCAACGCGCCTGCGACCAGATCGACGACGAGGTCCTCAAGGGCTTCTGGTCCTGGTACGACGACCTGTCCGAAGCCAGCCGCGCACAAGTGATCGCGCCGCTGATGAACAAAATCCGCGGCTTCCTGCTGCGCCCGTTCGTCCGTGCCGCCATCGCAGGCGGCACGTCCACCGTGGACATGGACGAGGTGCTCAACACCGGCGGGATCTGCCTGGTGCGCATCGCCCGCGACGCGCTCGGCATGGAAACCGCGCGGCTGGTCGGCTCGATCGTCGTGGCCCGTACCTGGCAGGCCGCCACCCGCCGGGCCCGCGTCCCGCAGCGCCAACGTCGCGACTGTGGGCTGTACGTCGACGAGTGTCACAACTTCTTGAACTTGGCCTATCCGTTGGAGGACATGCTCGCCGAGGCACGTGGCTACCGGCTCTCCATGGCGTTGGCGCACCAGTACCTCGGACAGCTACCGAAGGAACTCGAAGAGGGCATCAGCACCAACGCCCGCAGCAAGATCTTCTTCAACGCCTCGCCCGAGGACGCCAAGCGGCTGGCCCGGCACACCATGCCGCGGCTGAGCGATCACGACCTGTCCAATCTCGGCGTGTACCACGTCGCCGCCCGGCTCGTCCTGGGCGGGGAGGAAGCCCCACCGTTCACCGCGGTCACCGAGAAGCTACCGCCCGCGATTCCCGGACGCGCCAAGGCAATCCGCAAAGCAGCCAGGGTCAACACACGCCCGCCCGTCACTGACGCCGACACCGCCGCAGGTGGAACCGGACAGCCCACCGTGGACCCGCGCCGTGCGGCATGACCCGTCGAACTCGTTCTCCCGCAACGCATGCGGGCTCACCTATCGCGCACGTTTCGCTCCGACGGTCCCCGCATGTGTTGCGGGATCGCCTTCCCCCATTCCGGCCAACGACTGGGAGAGCCTACCCATGATTTCGAATCCCACGCCTCAGCGGGCATTGCGCGGGCACATGCCCCAACGCCCCACGCCACGAGCGGCCACCACTGGGGAGCACCACGCCCAGCTCGCCGGACGGCTCACCCTCCGAGACCGCTGGCTCGCCCGGATGCTGAACGAGCACAAGGTCTTCACCACCCAGCAGATCGTCGAGCTCTGCTACCCGACCATGCGCGCGGCCAACCACCGCCTGCTCGACCTGTTCAAGTGGCGTGTCGTCGACCGCTTCCAGCCGTTCGTCAGCTCCGGCACCGCCCCGATGCATTACGTGCTCGACATCGCCGGAGCGGTCGCGCTCGCATACGAGGACGGTCTCGACCCCAAGCAACTCGGCTACCGCCACGAAGACGCCATCGGCACCGCCCACTCCCTGCGCCTCGCGCACACCGTGGGCGTCAACGGCTTCTTCACCACCCTCGTCGCACTCAGCCGACAGCCCGGCGCCCGCGGACGCCTGACAGCGTGGTGGTCCGAGCTGCGCTGCGGCCGGATCTTCGGCGACATGGTCCGCCCGGACGCCTACGGTCGCTGGCGCGAAGACGGCCACCAGATCGAGTTCTTCCTCGAATTCGACTTCGGCACCGAGGACCTCGGCAAGCTCGCCCGCAAGCTGCACGGCTACGAAAAGCTCGCCAGCGCAACGGGAATCACCACACCGATCCTGGTGTGGCTGCCCACCAACCGCCGCGAAACCACCGCACGCAGGGCGCTCGCCGACGCCCTGTCCCAGTTGGACCGCCCAGGGCGGGTGCCGGTGGCCACCAGCGCAGCGGACGTCGCGGGCGTGGCCAGCGAGAACAACCCCGCCGTCGCCCGCTGGCTGCCGATCTCCGGCCCCGCGTCGCGGCGGCCGGGCCGGCTGCGCCTCGCCGAGCTCGCACAGCTCTGGCCCTACGTCGACCCGCCCACTATGGCGCCGTCCTCGACCGCGGCCCAGGCCCAGCAGGTGCCCGCGGAACTCACCGCGCCGGACCCGCTCCCGCCACCCCTGCCCACCAGCCGCTTCCGGAGGTAACCCATGAAGATCGCCGTTGCCGCTGTCGCGGCCATCATCGCCGTCCCCATCCTCATCGGGGGTGTCAGCAAAGCCATCGTGAGCGCGCTGTTCGGCACCGGCAGTACCGAGCCGAGCCAGGCCGCGATCGCCGAGATCCCCCACGACTACCTCTCGCTCTACCGAGCCGCAGCCTCCGTGTGCCCAGGGCTGGACTGGACTATCCTCGCCGCGATCGGTGATGCGGAATCCAAGCACGGGCGCGGATCCGGTGAAGGCATCAAGGAAGGCGAGAATTACATGGGCGCCGGCGGCCCCATGCAGTTCCTGAAACCCACCTTCGACGGCGTGATCGCACGGCACACTATCCCGCCCGGTGGCTCGAACCCACCGTCGCGCTACAACCGGCACGACGCCATCTACGCCGCCGCGTTCTATCTTTGCGATTCCGGAGCGCAGAAGGACATCCGCAAGGCCCTGTTCGCTTACAACCACTCCCAGGAGTATGTCAACGGCGTTCTGGCACAAGCAAAACGGTACGGCACCACCACGGTCGGAACCGGCGACTGCAGCAAGATCCAGGCACCCAACTCAGCCGCGATCATGGCGATCAACTTCGCCTGCGGCCAACTCGGCCTGCCCTACGTCTGGGGCGGCAACGGACCAGCCGGCGGCCACGCCGGCTTCGACTGCTCCGGCCTCACCAAAGCCGCCTACAACGCCGCTGGCATCAACCTGCCCCGCACCGCGCAGACGCAGTACAACGCGGGACCACTGGTGCCCGTCGGCCAGCCACTGCTCCCCGGCGACCTGGTCTTCTACGGCACACCCGGCAACGTCCACCACGTCGGCCTCTACATTGGCGCCGGCAAGATGGTGCACGCCCCGACGTTCGGCGAGCCGGTCCAGGTCAGCAACTACCGCTGGAACGGGGACGACTACCTCGCGGCCAGCCGCCCCACCGGCGATGCTCGCGTCTAAAATGGACGTAGCTAGGCTGACCTTCTTCCTTCGGACGTTCAGGGTGACAGCCCAGCGGTTGCCCTGTCGGGCTCCGCTTCAACTCGGGGCGATCATGCAGTTTCAGTGGCGCGCTCGCGTAGCACGCTCAGAATGTCGGGCCGGTAGCGCGCCTTGATGCGGTGCTGGGTGCCCCCCTGCATCTCCTTGATGAGCTTCGCGACCTTTGTGGCTTCGTCAAACTCACCGCCTGCTGCGAAGAAGGCACGCAGCCAGGTGTCAGCGTCAAGCGGATAGCCGGCTGCGGTAAACACGCGCAGTAGCTGCACGACGGCATCCTTGCCGTTGCCACCCGACAGCCCGTTGTACTGCTCACCTACCCAGCACTTCGCGGCCTCAAGTTGCACGGCGTCTGGTGCTTCGAGTGCGGACCCGGTGTGCAGGTTCGTGGCGCCGACCCCGTCGAGCCAGGTGCGGACCATATCGTGCGGCGACCAAACGATGACGAACAGTCTCGCGACGGACTCCGTCGTGACGATCTCGCGCAGCAAGTCGCAATCCCGTTCCTTGTAGGGATGCAGGACGATGAGCGGACGGCTGATCGTCCTGTCGGTGCGTCGGAGCTCATTGAGGTCTGACAGGTCGATGACGTGCCGTTCGTCGGCGTCGTGGGCGACGAAGGTCATGAACTCACGGTCAGCGCTGTGGTCCGACTCGTACGTCTTCCGATCGGCCGTAGCGAAAACGTATGGCGGACTTCCGAGCCAGTCTTGGATCACAGCACTCTGCTGCCGCATCGCGGTGCCGTGCTGTCCCCAATCTTCTCGGACCATGTACGCGAGCTCGGTCATGGGGCCAGTCTGCCGCAAACCTCGGACTTAGCGTCCACGGCTGGCCGTGGCGTCCTCATCAACCCCACCGGCACTCTTGGCCCGATCGCCGACCTCCGGGTCGACCTGATCGGCACCTTCGGCCCAGGCGAACTTTCAGCTATTAGAAGGTATGTCTCAATTTGATCCCCCGCCGGGTGCCCCATTGATCGGCCGCGATCGCTACACATTCTGCGACAAGGGCGTCTAGGACGACCTCAATCTTGCGAACGTCATACGCCCCCTCAGACAAAGTCTCGGCCGTCAGGCTGCTGAAGGTTGTTACGATTCGTCGGCGGCGTCGCCTTCGAGGAGCTTGTACACGTTGCTGCGCTGCATCCCGACTTCCTTGGAGATCCTCAACCGGGGCACTCCTGCGGCGTCCGCGGCCAGCACGGCTTCACGCCGTTTCTTCCGCGCTTCTCGTTGCTTGGCGAGGAGGCTGTTGATCTTCGCTTCGAGTTCGGCTTGTTGGGTGCGGGCGTCGTCCAGTTCCTTCTTGATCCCCTCGACCTCGGCTCGGCAGGCGCGAAGCTGAAGGACTTCCTCGGGGTCGTTCATCAGGGAGCCTCTCTCGCAGAGGGTCACCGTCTTGCTTACGGTGAGCCTTCGTCGTCTCGTCGTGTCTATCACACATGTCTATCATTCCTGTGTCTAGGACATCTGGGGCCGGCGGGCGACCTCCGGTCCCGCCCGGAGTCGCCCGCCGGTTGCCTGCTCGGGGCTAGGTTGACGGCACGCCTGACTTGGGGTCTCCGAGCCAGGCGTGCCGGCCGACCTCCGCGAGTTCGGCCTTGCGGTGCTGCCAGTCGGGCATCCAGAGGTACATCCGCCGCTTCCAGGCGCGGCCATGAGCTGCCCCGCTGGGCTGGGTGGCATGGGCCTGTTCGTGGACGAGCACATACTCGATCGACCGGAGCGGCAGGCCGAACACGGCCCAGTGCAGCGTCGTCGTGTGCTTCGGCGGTCCCTCGTAGATGCCCCAGCGGCGCCGTCCGAGATCGCGAACCGCGTAGTTCAGGCCGGTGATGTGGCCATCCAGTTCGTACTGGCGTCCCTCGCGGCGCAACCAGGCGAGCCCGACCTGCTGGTACAGCCCTATCACTGCTCGGCGGACCAGCTCTGGTCGTTGTCTCCGAGTGGACAGGACGCCGTCGGACGTGATCACTGGCAGCTGTGCGGTGCCCGCGGGCGGGGCGTCGGCGAGCTTGAGCCGGTAGCGCCGGCCGAGCAGGTCGAACTCCTCGCCGTCGACGAATTCCTTGACCGCGTGATCCGGGGCCAGCTGCGTGGCGGTGTCGACCTTCTCGGTGATCCATCGACGATGGCTGCCGACAAACCGCGCGACCTGTTCCGGGGCGGCTGTCGGCGGGATCAGCACGGCGACAGCTCCTCCCGGATTGACCTGGATGCCGGTCTTGCGCCGTCGTGGACGGATGGCCACCTCGACCTGCCACTCGGGCGGCAGGTCGAGGGCGGCCAGAGCAGCCCGGAAGGCGTCAGGGTCGCTCATCGCACTCCCTCCTGGTAGTTGATGTGCTCGACTGAGCTGGCCACGGTGGCGGCGGCGGTGCGCAGCAGTTCGTTGACGCCCTTCGACGTCACGGAGTGGATCGGTCCCGGTACGCCGTAGACCCGGCGGCCGAGCTCGCCAGCGGCTCGGGCGACGGCGAGGGCGCCGCTGCGCTGCCCGGCCTCGACGATCAGGGTCGCCGCGGCGAGAGCAGCCAGCAGCCGGCACCGCGCGTGGAACCGGATGCGGGTCGGTCGTGTGCCGATCGGGTACTCGCTGACCAGCAACCCGCCCTGCTCGATCACCTCCCGGTAGAGCTGGGCGTGCTGGTGCGGATGGGTCCGGTCGACCCCGTTGGCGAGCACGACGATCGTCCTGCCGTCTGCGGCCAGTGCGCCGCGGTGCGCTGCTTCGTCAACGCCGAGGCTGCCGCCGCTGAGGACGGTAACCCCGGCACGGGCGAGGTCGTAACTGACGTTCCCCGCGACTGTGTTTCCGTGCTCCGTCGACGCGCGGGCGCCCGTGACGGTGACGGCGAGGTTGGTGAGCTCGGCCATAGAGCCGCTTCCGCGCACCCACAGCGCGAGCGGGGCGCCGAGGCCGGCCAGGGCGGTCAGCCGGCCGAGCGGCCAGTCGTGGTCTTCGGGCGTGAGCAGGCGCGCCGTGCCGCTGTCGAGGGCCCGCAGGTCGTCGTCGATCCGGGGATCAGGCCGGGTGACCTCGCTGAGCACGGCGGCGGGGGCGGTGCCGTGCCGGATCTGCGCGACGGCGTCAACCGTCCCGTGGACGGCGACGTAGTGGTGAATGGCGGCCGCGGGTGGTTCGGCCGCGCGCAGGAGAAACAGTCGGGCGTGCAATTCGTCGTGTGAAGGCATGGTTCAACTCCTCGATGGGTAGGGCTTCGCAGGTGCGGTTGACGGGGCGCGCCTAGGGCTCGGTGCGGTCGTGCAGCGGGATGGGCAAGCTGTGTCCGATCAGCTCGCGCCAGCGCCCATCACCGGTGTGGAGGTGCGCGCCGGAGGCCATGAACCACTTGCCGGACGGGGCGTCTGCCGGGCGTGCGACGTAGCGGCCGTACTGGAACAGCAGGTTGACACCCGGCGCGTCGTCGGAGGGTTCGGAGATCCGGGCGAAGGCGGGCAGCGTCTGCTCTTCCCCGACGCCGAGGATTGTCACGTAGCGGACGCGGGACGACAGGCCCTTGTTGGGGCAGTGGATCGGACCGGTCAAGATCTCCGCGCGCAGTCCTTTCCGGACAACCGGAACCTCGATGACGCCGTCCCCTACTTCGGGGATCTGGTCAAGTTCCGTGACGCCCCACGGCGTCTCGGTGTAGGGAGCCAGAAGCCGGTAGGCCGGGACGTAGTCGGCTCCATGGCGCACGGTCGCTGTGGCCTCGGCGGGCAGCCGGGTCAGTACCGTCTCGCGCAAGCGGCGCGTCCAATCGTGCGCCTCGCTGGTGTGCCAGCCGATCGTGCCGCTGGTCTGGTACTCGTAGCACTCCAGCAGGCACAGCACGGCGATCGGGTGCAGCGCGCGGTCGGTCACCGTCGCGACGTAGTCCGGCGGCTCTCCGTCCTCCTGTTCGACGTCGCGGTGAGGTTGGTGCTGCCGAAGCAGCACTTGGCCAACGGGGTTGAGATCGTCGAAGACGCCGGTCAGGCCGAATTGCAGTCCGGCGTTGACGAGTCCGTCGATGTGCGCAGGGTGCAGGTCGAACCGAGACATGGCGGTATCCCTTCAAGAGAACAGAGATTTCGATGAAGTGGTTCAGGCCGCGTTGCTGCGGCCTTGGCTTTCGATGAGCGCTTGCTGCACGACGGCGACGGCCGTGTCGACGCGGCGTTCCAGGCAGACCAGCGCCTGGTCGGTGTGGTCGGTCCAGGCGACGGCGAAGCTGTCGAGCTCCTTGTCCTGTGCCTGGGCGGGCGCGACCGTGTAGAACTCCTCCTGGGTCGGATAGATCCCGTCGCAACGTCTGCGGAGCCACAGCCGGCGGTGGGTATCTCGATCACCGCCGCGGACCGGCGCTCCGGTGATCTCCTCGTTCTTCGCCAGCGGGATGTCGACGAGCCGGCTGACGTCGGTCAGCGCGGTGTGGACAGTGCGGTGTCCACCGAGCAGGACGCCGTCCATGAATCGGGTCGCGTTGGCCGGCGCGTAGTAGAGCCGGCGCACGCGGTAGATCGCCCACGGCATCGTCTTCATCCGGGCGACGGCGAGGGCGATGGGCTCGGTCACCTGGTCACGGTGCAGTCGCGTGATGAGTGACTTGCCGGGCCCGAACAGTCCCGATCGGGGGTTGAGCGCCAGGCAGACGTACTCGTCGATGATGTGCTGTGCCGCTTCGGTTGGGAGTGCGGCGAATCGTGCGAGTTGCTCGGGCCAGCCGGATTTGTTGCCAGCGTACGGACAGTTTCTCGCCGCAGTTGTCGTGTCTAGCTGAGCTCGTGTCCCGTTCGGAGGGCGCGGCACCGTTTCACGGGGGACTTGGTGTGGGCAGCCATGTGTCTCTTTTACGGCCAGCTTCGTGTGGGATAGATCATGTCCGTCTCCGGGGGTAACGCTCGTGTCGCTGACTCGTGAAAATAGTGGCGCTGCGCAGTTCTACGAGACCGTGGTGGTTCGGAACTTGGCGAATCCGTTGACAGCTCGGGCGAGGAGTATTGCCGGGCACGGTCGGTGCTCATCTTCCTCAGCGGTTCGCGTGAGCCTGGTGTCATGAACCTCCAGCGGCGGGATACCCCCGGGTGTATAAGTGGGGTATGGCGAGGAATGCGCACCCTACGTCCATCCGGCGTTGGTCCGCGACTTGCTGAACGCTGCGAATGCCGTTCTTGTGGTGGTCGCACATCCTGATGATGAGTCGTTCGGGCTTGGTGCGGTGCTTGATCAGGTCGCCCGTGTGGACACTACGGTCACGGTGCTGTGTTTCACCCACGGCGAGGCTTCCACGCTGGGCGGTGACCATGACGACCTGGGCGCGCTGCGGGCCCGCGAGCTGGATGCGGCGGCAGAGGTGCTGGGTCTGCAGCGGACCGTCTTGCTCGACTATGCCGACGGGGGCCTGGCCGACATCCCGGTCGGCGACCTCGCCGCTCGCGTCCGTTCACTGGCGGCTGAGGTGGATCCGGTCTACCTGCTGGCGTTCGATCCCGGCGGTGTGACATCCCACCCCGATCACGTGCAGGCGACCGAAGTGGCCCTGGTCGCCGCCGGCGACCTGGACCTGCCGGTGCTGGGCTGAACACTACCGGTCCAGATCACCGATCAACTCAACGCGGAGTTCGGCACAGCCCTGGTCGGCACACCGCCCGAAGGAGTGGATCATGTACTTCCCGTATCCCGGGCACGGCAGCGACAGGCCATCCGCTGCCACCAAAGTCAGTCCGCCGAGAACCCACTGTTGCACCGGCGACTGGAGCTGCTCGGCGAGTCCGAACACCTCCGCCTGCTCCACACGGGCAAACTCCGGACAGCGCGCTGAGACGCCTCATGTCGGCGGCACGAACGTTGAGTTTGAGCGACGATTCACTCAGCTCGTCATGGCCACTCTGGACCCGGGTCTGCTGCTGGGTTCATCGGGTGGGCAGGGTGGCGGGAGCCACGATGGCGGTCACGGCGATGGCGGCAGCGATGACGAGGACGAGATAGGCGAACCCGCGGCGGACCGCGCGTTCAGGCAGATGGGTGGCCAGGCGCCCGGCGGCGAGCGCGGCGAGGATGGCGGCGCCGCCGAAAATCCCTGTGGTGGTCCAGTCCATGGGGGCGCCGGCGTGGGCGGCCAGTCCGGCGGCGGAGTTGATGACGATGATGACCAGTGAGGTGGCGACGGCCTGGGCGGCGTCCAGGCCGAGCAGCAGGGTCAGGGCGGGCACGATGAGAAATCCGCCGCCGACACCGAACAGCCCGGTCAGCACACCGACCACGGCGCCCGCGGCCAGGGCCTTGGGCAGACAGGCTCGCCAGTTCACGCGCCCGCTGCTGGTGCGGCACGCGCCGCTGCGGCTCGTGCGCTCGGTGAGCATCCGGACGGCGACGACCCCCATCAAAGCAGCGAAACCGAGCAACAGCACTCGCGGCGGCAGCAACCGGCCCAGCGCTGCGCCCCCGAAGGCGGCCGGGACACCGGCGGCCCCGAAGACCAAGGCGACCGGCCACCGCACGGTCCCGGTCCGTAGCCGCGGTACCACTGCCGCGGCGGAGGACACGCCGACGATCAGCAGGGAGGCGAGGATGGCCGATGCGAGGGGTTGTCCAGCGCCGTAGACGAGGGCGGGGACGGCGAGGATCGACCCGCCCGCGCCGAGCAGACCCAGCGCGAGCCCGATGAGCAGTCCGGCCAGGGCGGCGGCGATGAGCATCGGTCAGGCCGCCATCGGCACACCGGCGGTCTCGGCGTGGTCGAAGGCGTCGTCGATGAGCACCGCCGTGCGCCCGGCGCGGGCCAGCAGTGACGCCGCGGCGGCGGCACGGTAGCCACTGCCGCAGTGCACCCACACAGGCCCCTCGGGCAGCTCGCCGAACCGCTGCGGAAGCTCTGGCAGTGGAATGTGCACCGCGTCGCGCACGTGGGACTCGCGCCACTCGTGGGGCAGCCGGACGTCCAGCACCACGGCGGGCGCCGGCAGCCCGTCGGTGTCCCGGTGCGCCAAGGCGGTGGCCAGGTCGGCGAACGTCGCCGTCGCCAGCCCGGCCAGCCGCTCGGCGTGGTCACCGGCCCAGAGCGCGGGTGCGCCGGTGGCCGCGGCGGCGGGTCGGTCGATCCCGATCCGGACCAGTTCCCGCTGTGCCTGGGCGACCTGGTCGGCGGTGTCGCCGAGCAGTGTGATCGGGGCGCCCAAGTCGATGAGCCAGCCGAGCCACGTGGCCATCGGCCCGTCCAGGCCCAGGCTGACCGTTCCGGCGAGGTGCGAGTGCACGAACGCCTTGCGGGAGCGCAGGTCCACCACCCATTCCCCGGCTTCGACCCGCTGGTGCAGCTCGACCGGATCGGCGGTGGCCACCGGGGTGAGGTCGATCGGTTCCGGGCCGGCGGTGTTGCGGACACCCATGTGCGCGTAGTAGGCGGGGTAGTCGTCCAGCCCGGCCAGGGTCTGCTCGACGAACTCGGTTTCGGCCAGCGTCAGCGCCGGGTTGATCCGTTGTTCCCGCCCGATCGTGGACGTGTCCCCGGTGGCCTGGGTTGCCGAGCAGAAGCTGCCGAAGCCGTGGGTGGGCCACACCTGCGCCCCGTCGGGCAGCAGCTGCGCCAGCCGGTGCGCCGAGGCGTGCTGCCGGCGAGCGAGGTCATGGGCGTGGTCCTGACCCAGCAGGTCGGTGCGCCCGGTCGTGCCCAGCAACAGCGAGCCCCCGGTGAACACCCCTTCCGGCCCCTCTGGGCCGTCGAGAATGTAAGAGAGGTGGTGGAACGTGTGTCCCGGTGTCGCGACCGGCCGGACCCGCATCCGCTGCGACACTTCCAGCACGTCACCGTCGCGTAGCGGCGCCCGGTCGAACGGCACTTCGTCGTCGGCGGCGATCCCGTAGCGGGCCCCGGTCAGCCGGGCCAGCTGCAGGCCACCCGACACGTAGTCGTTGTGTACGTGGGTCTCCAGGACCCACGTGATCCGCACGTCCAGCCGTCCGGCCAGTGCGAGCACGCGGTCGATGTCGCGTTGCGGATCCACCACGACCGCCACCTCGCCGTCGTGCGCGAGGTAGCTGCGGTCGCCCAGCGACGACGTCTCGATCACTTCTACGTCCAGCATGCTGTTGTCTCCTTCGCCCGTCATCCGTTGTCAGTTCATGGCGGTGCGCACGGGACGGCCGCTGCGGTGCCAGCCCGTGGTGCCTTCGGCGACCGATACCGCGTCCACGCCCATCGCGGCCAACGCCTGGGCGGCGCGCAGGCTGCGGTTGCCGGACTGGCAGATCACCCACACCTGCTGCCCGGCCCACGCCGGGCCGGCCGTGGGTACCTGTTCCAACGGCACATTGACCGCGCCGGGCACGTGCGCCTGGGCGTACTCGCCCGGCGATCGCACGTCCACCAGCCGCGCCCCCGCGTCCAGGGCCCGCTCCAACTCCTCGGCGGTTACCTCGCGTACTGCCATGTCCCACCCTTCACAGGGCGTGTACCCCGGGGGGTATGTGTCAAACACAGGTCTGCCCTTGTTGCCCGAGAACGGTGCTCAGGCCAGAGCCAGGAAGAGTTTCTCCAGGTCGGCTTCGGTCATCGGTGGTTCCTCGCCGCGGTCCCGGGCGGCCTGGCAGTAGCGCATGCCGCTGGCCACGATCTTGAACCCGGCCCGGTCCAGCGCCCGCGACACCGCCGCCAGCTGGGTCAGCACGGTCGCGCAGTCCTCACCGGTCTCCATCATGCCGATCACCGCGGCCAGCTGCCCCTGCGCGCGGCGCAACCGCACGAGCGCGTCACCGACCAGTTCAGGCGTCATCTCCATGGCCCACCTCCACCTGGTGCAACCTACCCCCAGGGGTATGCATTCCGGCCTGTGGCCCACGCGATACGGAGCGGTACACGTCAGCCGCGCCCGAAGAGCCGACGCAACGCCCGGGTCACCCCGCCCGGTTCGGGCTGGCACTGGCACCGCTGCGCGGCCGGCACTCCGGCCAGTACCTGCTCCACGTGCTGCCCGCACCCAGCGTAGGTGGCCTTTCCGCAGCGCGAACACGTCACACGACGACACATCGGCGAACCTCCTCAATTCGGTGTCTCTCGCACCAAGGTACCCCCGGGGGTATCAAAGTGGGTTGCGGCGTGCACCACACCCATGTCAGTGGGCGCGGTCCGGCCGGTGTCGTTGCAGCGGTTGGCCAGCACTGAGGGGACTGCGAGCGGAGGGAATCGTCCCCCCCCAGCACCACGGGCGGCCGAGCACGGAGGAGAACCTCATGCTTCCGGGATTCACTTCACCAGGGCGATCCGGTGTGCCGTAGGAGATGCAGTCAGGGGGAAACCTGGACGGTGGCCATCATTCCGGCGTCCTCGTGGTCGAGGATGTGGCAGTGGTAGACGCTGCGGCCGGGGAAGTCGTCAAAGTGGACGCGCAGCCGCGCCCAGCCGTGCGCGGGCACAAGGACCACATCCCGCAGCGTCGTTTGGGGCGCCGGGTCCTGACTGGTGTCTAGCACGTGGAACGGCCACACGTGCAGGTGGAACGGATGATCCATCGGGCTGGTGTTGGACACCAGCCATTCCTCGGTGGCGCCGAGGCGGGCCGTCTGGTCGGTCCGTTGGGGGTCGAACATCCGGCCGTCGATGGTGAACCCCATCCCGCTACCGCCCATTCCCATCTGCATGCCGAACGTGATCGTCCGCTGTGTAGTCGGCGGACTCGTGGGCAACACCGGCGCCGGCAGGGTGCGCGGCGTCGGCGTGGTCGTTCCGCTTGGTCCGGACACCGCGAGCGCAGCGAGCGTGACGGGTTCGCTCGCGGCCGTCGAACCAGTGGATCCCATCCCGCCCATCATCCCGGGGTTGCCGCCGTCGTAGGGGTCGGTGATCAGCCCGTACCGGCCTGCCGCACCCGGATGGATCAGGACGTCGGCGCGGTTGCCCGGTGCCAGCACGACCCGGTCCCGCTCGACCGGGGCCGGCAGAAAGTAGCCGTCACTGGCGATGTGCGTCAGCTGGTGGCCTTCCAGGCGCAGCGAGAGCACCCGTGAGGTGCAGGCGTTGACCAGCCGCCACCGCTCGGCGGTGCCGGGACGTGCGGCGACAACGGGCTGGTGCTGGCCGTTGACCAGCACCAGTGATCCTTGGCGGCCCATCATCCGGTCCATCGCGCTCACCGGCGCGACCCGGCCCGCGTCGTCCAGGCTGGTGTCGCCGATGACCAGTACCCGGTCGGCTGCCACGCCGAAATCCGGGCCGCCGGCCACGATGATCGCGCCGAAGAGCCCGCCGAAGAGCTGGTTGGCGACGAAACGGTGCCGATGCGGGTGATACCAGAATGTTCCCGGAGGATGGTTCGCCGGGATTTCGATCGCATAGTCGAAAGTCGCGCCGGGGTCGACCGTCACGAACGGGTTGTCGCCCCGGCCCTCCGGTGAGACGTGCAAGCCGTGGGTGTGCAGGTTCGTCGGCTGATCCAGCTGGTTGACCAGCCGCACCCGCAGCACGTCACCGGGCTGTACCTGCAGTGTCGGCCCGGGTGAGGAGCCGTTGAAGCCCAGCCCGGCTCCTGCCCGCCCGGCCACTGCCGCGCCGGAGGCCGCGGTCAGTGACGCATCGAGCACGCCCTGCCGCGCGCCGAGTACCGGCGACTCGGTCAGGAGCAGCCCGCTGACGGCTGGGGCAGTGCCACTGGCGGGCGCGTCGGCTCCGCTCAGCCAGCCGGTCATCCCCGCCGCCGCGCTCGCCGAGCCCGCCATCAGCAGGCCGAGCGCCCGGCGACGGCTGAGCCGGTCGCCGCTCATCCCAGCTCGGTCCGGCGACGGCGGTACTCGTCCTGGTCGATCTCGCCGCGCGCGAACCGCTCGTCCAGGATCTGTCGCGCGCTCCCGCCGGACCGATCCCCCGAGGTCGCGCGGCGACCCCGGGCCCACACGACACCGGCAGCGGCCACCAGGGCCACCCCGAGCACAATCAGTACAGGCCAGAGCCACATCCAGCCCATCGACCCGCCACCCATCATCGCGGCATCACCTCCCAACGGGCCGGACCCCGGCCCGGAGCGCGTCCGGCACGAACGCGAATCACCGGTCACTCACAGCCTTCAAGGCGGCGCGCAACCGTCGTCCGGCCTCGTCGGCGATCGGCTGCAGCCGCGAGTCCTCCGGCACGTTGACCATCACCTGCGGATCCAATGCCTCCACCACGGTCGACGCACCGTCCGGACGTACAACGACGTTGCACGGCAGCAACAGCCCGATCCGGTGGTCGACACCGAGCGCCTGATGCGCCAGCTGCGGATTGCACGCCCCCAGGATCAGGTACGGCTCGCTGTCCTCCCCGAGCTTCGCCTTCAACGTCGCCTGCACATCGATCTCGGTCAGCACCCCGAAGCCCTGATCCGCGAGCGCTGTCCGCACCCGCTCGACCGTCTCCGCCATCGGCGCCGCACTCCGGACCGCGATGCCGTAGTCCATTCCCATCACCTCTCCGTGTTCGTTGGTTGCCCGACCGCTGCCGAACATACACCCGGGGGTATCTGATCAGGGGATTCATCACCACCCGTACAGCGGTTACCCGCCGAGTCCCATGGAACACACATTCACGGAGATTTGTAACACATGTTACTCTCGCCTACGTGACGGAGATGGCTTCACGGTGGGTGGTGTTGGTGGTGCGGGTGCCGGCCTCGCCGTCCCGGCACCGGGTCGCGGTGTGGCGGGAGCTGCGCCGTATCGGTGCCCTGTCGCTGGGGCAGGGCACGTGGGCGGTGCCGGACGTGGCGGGGTTCGCCGACGGGATCACCCGGGTGATCGAACTGGCCGAACGCGGCGAGGGCGAGGTGGTGGTGCTGGAGGCGACCGGCCGGGCCGAGCACGACGCGGCCCGCTTGACGGCGCTGTTCACCGCGGAGCGCGAGGACGAGTGGGCGGAGTTCGTGGCCGATTGCGGCAAGTTCGACGCCGAGATCGACAAAGAGATCGCCAAGGGCAAGTTCACCATGGCCGAGTTGGAAGAAGAGGAGCAGAGCCTGGAGCGGTTGCGCCGCTGGCACCGGGATCTGAAGGCCCGCGACGTATTCGGCGCCCCGTCCGCGGCCCGGGCCGAGCAGGGGCTCAAGCACTGCACCGAACGGCTCGTCGACTACACCGAGCGGGTCTTCGCCGCCCTGCACCAAATGTGACAGACACTCCTGTCTCCCTTCTTGTGAGGTAAGGGCTTCCGTGACCGACACGCACCTGTTCGAGCTGATCAACACTTTCGCGGCCTCCACGCCATGGCTGCATGCTGTGCTGACCGCGTACGCCCTGTGGGCCGGGCTCGCCGCGCTGGCGCTGCTGCTGGTCGCCGGCTGGTGGTGGCCGGCCCGGCACCACGGCGACGCGCCGCGCGCGGTGGCGACGGCGGTGCTGACCGGGGTCGCGGCGGTGATCGCGGTACTGGTCAACCAGAACGTCCTGTCCCGGCTGATCGCCCGACCACGCCCGTGCCGTGCGCTGGTGCACGTGCAGGTGCTGCTTCCGTGCAGCAGCGACTACTCCATGCCCAGCGACCACACCATCATCGCCGGCGCGTTCGTGGCCGGGTTGCTGATCCTCACCTGGCGCCTCGGCCTGCCCGCGCTGCTGATCGCGGTGCTGCTGGCGTTCAGCCGGGTCTACGTCGGCGTGCACTACCCCGCAGACACCGCTGCCGGCCTGCTCGCGGGCGCGGCCATCGGCGTAGTCATCGTCCTGGGCTTGCGCCGCGCCGCCACCACGCTCGCCCGGCGGCTCACCGGGACCCCGCTACGGGTGCTGGTCACCGCACCCGCTCGCGAACCCGACCGGGTGGGGTGAGCCGCTGGCGGCGGCGCCCGTCCCGCCGGGCTTCCTCGGCGCCCTCGCGCCGCCCGGCCCCATCTGGTGCTTCGAGTGCCTTGGCTGGGTCACCAAGGTCCGCTGGCCCACGGGCCTCTGTCGCTACAACGATCAGCCACGCGCGAGCACCTGGAAGGAAACGGCCAGGTGAGCGCTAACTCACCCGGCACTGCCGGGGCCGCGTCGCGGCGGCGCCTGGCCCCGCTCTACGCCGCGGGATTCGTGACCGCCTTCGGAGCCCACAGCATCGCCGCCAACCTCGGCCTCTACACCCGCGACGAGCACGCCTCCCTGCTCGTCCTCGGTGTGCTGCTCGCGGTCTACGACGGCGCCGAGGTCGTCCTCAAACCCGTGTTCGGCGCACTCGCCGACCGGATTGGCCCGCGCCCGGTCCTCCTGGGCGGTCTGGTGGCGTTCGCGGCCTTCTCCGCCGGATTCGTCCTCGCCGGCAACCCGGCGCTGATCGGCATCGCCCGTCTCGGCCAAGGCGCCGCCGCAGCGGCGTTTTCCCCGGCCGCCGGGACCCTCCTCGCCCGCCTCCGCCCCACCCCACCGCCACGGCCGCGCATTCGGCGGCTACGGCGCCTGCAAGAGCGTCGGCTACGCCGCCGGGCCGCTGATCGGGGGCGCACTGGTCACCCTCGGCGGATTCACCACTCTCTACACCGTCCTCGCCGTCCTCGCCGCCGCTGTCGCGGGCTGGTCCGCGGTCGCGGTGCCCGCGGTTGAGGCGTCGAGGCGGTCGTAGAACTTCACGAACACGAGGGGCTCCTTTCCTTGTGGTGGCGCGGTTTCACGCGCCGGTCTTGGCGAGCGCGCGGGGTGGCAGGGCGGTGGTGGTCCTGCCGTAGAGGTCGAAGGCGCCGCCCTGGCCGGCGTGGGTGGCGCGGCGGTGGCAGTAGCGCGGCGCGCGGCCGTTGCCGAACTCGGTTTGCCAGGTGCACACGCGCAGCCGGTGGACGCGGATGACGAGGCCCGGTCCGCCGTTGACGCCTGCCCAGCGGCCTCCGTCGATGTCGGTGGCGTGCCAGACGTAGCGGGTCCACCGTCCGCCGGACGGGGTGTAGGTGCGCCGGCCGACCTGGTGGGCGTCGGCGGGGTCGATCGTGGCGAGGTGGCCGCCGGGCCAGGTGGTCAGCGCGTCGCCGGCCGAGGACACGTAGGCGACGAACGTGTTCGCGCGGGTCATCGCGTGGCGTTCGCGTTCGTTCGAGCACGGGTAGCAGGTCGTGGCGCCGGTTGTCGGGTCGATCGCGCGGCCGGTGCCGATCCCGGTGGGGTCCGGAGTGGGCGGGTGGCCGCAGTCGAGAACGTCCGCCACGGGGGCGGCGGTGGAGGAGGTGGTCATGGCGGTATCGGTCCCTTCGGGCGGAGGTGGCGGAATCGGCAAGGGCGCAGGCCGGCCGTTCGGCCACTGGGGGTGAACCGAACGGCCGGAGGTGATCAAGGAAGGTGTCCGAACGTGGCCAGGAGCCGGGCGAACTCGGCCACCCGGTCGTGCGGAACGCGGACGGTGAACACCGAGTCGGACGCGCCAGGCCGCCCGCAGACGCGTCCGTGGACGCCTGCATCGACCGTGCCGAAGTGGAAGTCGGTGTCCTGGTCTTGGCGCTGCACGCCCAAGTGCGCGGCGACGGTTGCGGCGAGTTGCTCGACGGCACGGCGAGGCGCCGGCCGACCGTCAACGGGGACGGCCGGCCGGCCGGCGGTGGCGTGCTGAGGTCAGCGGCAGTGGCCGGTGATCTGGACGAGATGGGCCATGTCGACCACGGGCCCGGCCCAGTAGCGGACGTGGGCCGGTTGGTCGCCGATGCCCCAGACGTAGAGCCGGAAATCGGGGTCGGTCGGGCAGGCCCACACGGAGCGCTTACCGGGCCCGTCGAGCGCGGGGGCGCCGTGTTCGTCGCACCGATCATCGACGACCAGGCCACCACCCCAGGACGACCGCAGGTGCGCGAACACCCGGACGTACGAGGCATCGAACGGCACCGTGTGCGCCTTCTGCCGAGCCACGACCCACTCGGCCAGTGCGCCCGCGGACAACGGCCGGCGGGAGGTGATCACAGCGCGTACGGCGTCGACGTCGGTGAGCCGGCCGTGGTCGCTGCTGTCCGCGTAGGCCAGTGCGCACGGCCCGGTGAACCACAACGTGATCCACTGTGGGCCCCGGTGCCAGCCGCGCGCATAGCCGCGCCGGTCGCCCAGCTCGGTGATCGGGATCGGCGGCAACACGCCGTCCAGGCCCCGGTCCGGTCGGGGTGTCCACCCGTGTGCGCGGAGATCGTCGTCCACGGTCGGGTAGATCATGTCCGTGGTCCGGGCGCCGGAGTAGCCGCGTGCCGCACGGCTCAAGGTGTCCGCCAAGCCGTCCATGCGGCCGGTGACGTTGCACAGGCCCTGCACTGGCATTGGGCGCGAGCTCAGCGCGTCGTCGTGCAGGTCGGCAACCTGGCAGCGGAGTTCCTCCGCGAGCCTGGCCAGGCTGGTGAGGCTCGCGGCCTGCACGCGGTTCACCGTCTCCAGAGACTCGGCCCGTGCGCGTTCCCGGTCGAGTTCCGCGCGCAGTGCGTCCAGCGTGGTCGGGTAGTCAGCGGTCATCGTGGTGCTCGCTTTCGTCGGTCGAATTGCGTGAATGTGCTGAGGTGCTGGGAAAGGGGGTCACTGTTCGGCGAGCACGCGGTCGAGCTGATCAAGGAAGTAGTCGACGTCGGTGTTCGGGCGCATCGCGTCGCCGGAGGGCATCCAGTCGAAGTCGTCGACGTAGCCGGCGCGGTCGGCGTGGTCGAAGGTGTCGACGTAGTCGGTGTGGTCGCACTCGCAGCAGTCCGGCGCGGTCACCGGGGACAACTGGCTTCCGACGTTCCGGGACGCGGTAGCCAGTGCGCGGTCACGGAACGTGGGCGCGGTGTAGGTGGCGATCGCGGTGACCACGCGGGCGGCCGGGAATCGGGCGAACAACTCGGCCAACACGTCGAAATGGGCGTGCCAGCACGCGGAAATGGTGCGTCGCCTGCCGTTCGGGCCGGTGCCCTTGCCGAACGCAGACGCGCTCCCCTTGGCGCCACAACCGGCTGTGTCGGTGGCGCGGAGGGTGAACGTCGCGCGGGGGCCGGCGCGGTTGCTGCGATCCTCGCCCGTGCGCACGGTGATGTTTCCGTCGTAGAGCGCGTTGGACACGTCGCGTACGACGCAGTGAATATCGGTGAGGGACACGCCGTACACGAACATGGTTGAACTCCTTTACTGATTCGAGAAACGGTGATGACGTGCGCGCGGATGAGTCGAACAATCCGCAACGGAAACCGAACCGTTGCAACCATTGCGCGCGGTGAGAGCTGCGCGGCGCCCGTCATGAACGGGCGCCGAGACACGCGGCTGACTATCGATGAAATGTCCGGTGATGCGCCGGACCGTTGTTGCTAGATCCAGGAATCGACGCGGCGGACTGTGGCGCCGCACTTTGCGGCGACGTACTCCGCAGCATCGGCAAGGTCCGAAAATCGGTAGCGGTACGCGGACAACGGCACCGGAACGGGCGCCCCGTCGGTGGACTCGATGCGCCAACGTCCGCGCGGTGCGCGCTTGCAGGCGACGAACGCGCACCCGTCACGAGTGAAAGCGACCGCGCTATCGGCGTCCTGTTCGCCGTACGTGTCGTCCGTCATGACGTCGCCGTTCTGGGCGTACTGAAAGTGGAGCTCAACGACGTTGGCTGTGTCCGTGTCGGTGGACATGTTGCCTCCCTTGGCATTGGCCGATCCGGTCGGTTACGTGCGCGGGTTTCGGGCCCAGCGGGGCTGGAATCCCTCGCGGAGCCCGTCAAAGGTCCACGCGCCGAAGATGCGGAACTGTCCACAACGCACGCGGACGTGTGCGCGCGGAACACAACCGCTCGGGGTGAATGTGGTGCGTTCGCCACGTCGGTAGGCGCCACGCGTGGCGGTGACCAATACGGCGATTTCGCCGCGCGGGGTGTACCCGGTCACCTCGGCCGGTACGAGTCCGGAGAAACTGTCCAGGAAGATAAGATCACCGATCCGAATCACGGTTGTCGGAATCGAACGGTGTTGCGTGTCAGTCATCGTGAGACCTCACTCGGGATGCTTTAGGCGGCTGGCTGGTAGCCCGTACCGGGGCACGTGGCCAGGTCAGGCAGGTAGACGGTGCGGAATTCGTTCCATGCGCGTTCGGAATTCGCGCGAGCGTGGTTGCGTCCCTTGTCCAGCCGGTTGGGGCCACGCCGTTGCTCGGCTTCCTGGTTGAGCCGTTGACGGGCGAGCCAGGTCACGGCCTGCACCTGGTGCGCTGAGACCCGTTCTCCCGTACGTGCGGAGATCAGCTCCGCGGCACGGCGGTACAGGCTCACCACGTGGTCGTACTGCCGACGGGAAACCGTTCCGTCCTTGCGACGGAACCCGTTGACCGGCGCGGAGTCGTACTCCTCGGAGGTGAGCGCGCGACCGTGCGCCACTGACAGCGCGTGCCGGTCGATCACCACGCGCGGGTTGCCCGGGTCCTGATCTCCGCCGAACTCGATCAGGTGGGCAAAGTCGCGGATCTTGGGACCGTTCAGGATGTCCTCATACCGCTCACCGGCGAGCAACCGGTCAGCGGCGCGTTTCTGGCCAGTCGTGGCGAACATTCCGGAACCGGGCCCGCCGATTCCCTTACCCGCGCGCAGTACGCGAGCGGCATTAAGGACGTTGCCGATCCATCCTTGTTGAGGTGAGTAGATCGCGAGCATTCCCGCGCCGAGATGGGCGTCACCGTTCGCGATTGCGGTTGCCACGTGGTGAGCATCGGCATACCAGCGCATTCCTTGCGCGATTTCGTCGGGTGTGGCCTGCTCCCAGTGCCACACGATGTTTTCGTGGCTCACAGGGTGCACCCGGAACCAAGGGTGATCGCTGGGGGCAGGCATGACAATTCAGTCCTCTTAGGTGTGATTCACGCTTACCGGCGAGTCGTCCCACAAGCGGGACCATCCCGATTGCGCGGGACGCGCGTCGGCCGTTCGTACGTATTTGTCCAGGGCGAGCAATTCGCGGCGCGCTTCTCCGACGTCCAATTGCCACAGTTCACGGGAGATCTCATCCCGCACACGGTCAAGGTCAATAGCGCCCGATGATGCGAGGGAATACAGAGCAGACGACATACCACCGTGCCAATCGGACGCGATACGTCGCGCTTGCCCGTCGCTAATCATGGCGATGACTGCACTCATCGGTTTCACTCCTTGACTCACGCCGCAACCGTGACCGGAATGGATTCCATGGCGGAAAAATCGAAAATTGCGAGCTGCGCGGTTTCCCGCGCGAGGGTCATTGCCTCAGACAGGTCCACGGTCACGACGGAAACGTCCAGGTAGACGCGACCGGTCGCAGGGTCGCGCCACCCGCCGAGAACGCGACCGGGCAGCGAAAGAGCGTCTTTCGCTTGCGCGATGTACTCGTGTAGGTCGTTACTGGTCACGGGACCGTCGAAAACGCGTTCGTGTTCCGGGTGTACGGCAACCGCATAGCCCGTGCCGACGTCGGAACCGTCGCTCGGGTTGACGGAAAATCCGCCGTCCGGAACTGATAGAGCGTCCGCCATGGCGTTAATCCGGGCGGACCAATCGATCAGAGTCATAGTCATGGCGGTACTCCATTTCGTGTGCGAAAGTGGTTGACTGGCAGCGATTCAGGCCAGTTGTGAACTGACACCGAAACGCGCAACCCTCGACGTTGTGAGATCTCCGCAAAGGGGACACATCCTGTATCCGGGCAATACGGCACTACTCACGGACGAGGGTTGCGCGTTCCGATGGCACATTCCCTGAATCTCTAGAAACTGTTGGGATAAGCCGTTATGTCTAGCGCGCAACGCAAGGAACCATGCCCGTAAGGGTTTGGCGTGCTATGGGCAGGCGAGAGCGACGCTCTCAAGCCAGAGAAACCCAATGTCGGCAACCGCCTAAAACAACCCCGAACGCCTACACATTGCGACGTTTTTCGGTGCTAGACCACCATTGACTTATCTTGGGGACACACCTGTGGCAGGCATGCCATTTATGCGCGCTACTCCGCTCTATAGCAAGAGCTTTACGTCGCGAAGCTGCAAGCGCAGTTACTACGCATTCCAGACTAGAAATGCGCGTTTGGCTACGCGTCGTTCTTCACGCTGCTCTGCACGGATTCGCTGCTGTCCGCACGGCCCAAGCCGCTGCCCGCGCTATACGGGACTTAAGGTTGTTGTCGTCAGGAAAGACACCGTGGTGATCGACTCGCAGGGACGCCGTGCCCTGGCCCTCGTCGCCTCCTCGGTAACTGTCCTGCTGACATGTCTATTAGACATCCAAGTAGGACACTCCACAAGGGGGTTCACCTCTGCCGTGACCTTCTCGTGACATGATCTTGAAACGGCGCTGGTCAGCCGCCATGCGCGCATGAGAGGAACGCACGTAGCCGCGTGCTCTGGGACGGCATAGGAAGCGAACTACCGGCACGGCGGAGCCCAGCGGCGCGGACAGCAGCCGACACGGCGGAGCCCAGCGGCGCGGACAGCAGCCGACACGGCGGAGCCCAGCGGCGCGGACAGCAGCCGACACGGCGGAGCCCAGCGGCGCGGACAGCA
>NZ_JBVHDI010000001.1:0-210944 GCF_055563465.1 Amycolatopsis sp. NPDC000009 | reverse complement strand
GCTCATCTCTTGCTTTTCTGGGTTTATGCATGGCGAAATGCCGAGAAATGGTGAATCGCGAGCATGTTTTAATCCAGCTTTCAGCTCATGCGATTCAACCCGAGAGGACTCAAAGAAATGTTTGAGCATTGACACGCCGTCGAAATTGTGATTGTCAAGCACAAGTGACAATCGGATGCAAATTGATACAAGCGTCGAATTCGAGCCAAGTTGATCAGCGGCGACTGCGCAGCACGAGGCTGCCACCGTGACGAACGGAGCAGCCAGAGGCGGGCAATGCATGACGATCAGACGGCGGGAAGTGGGGTACGGATGGATGGTGACCAGCGCAGTCAGGGTGACCACGGGGTCACAAGTAGAGGCAGGTGACCACCCACCCAAAGCGACTGTTCATGTGCCTGCCGGCGACCGAGTCGGGCGCTGCATCGGCAGGGTCTACGGGCGGGTGACCAGGCACTTCGCAACGCCGAGGGACTACCGCTCTAACAGGTACCTGGATCGGACCGTCGAGCGGCAGGTCGCCAGGACACTGCGACTGGCGTGCGACCTCCCCCACCCCTCACAGCAACCAGTGGACCGTTCGCCGGACACGCTCTAACTCACGTCGACGTTCAGTTTCGGAGGGTCGCGTAGTTCGTTGTCGACATTGTCCAAGCGGGTGGTCAATTGGTTGATCGCAGCGCGGGCGTCGTCGCAGATTCCGTTGGCGGCCACGAGGTACGAATCGCAGATCTCCCAGTAGTTGCTGCCGCCGATCGCCGCGGGGTCCTTCGTCTGCTGCGCGCCTTGCACAGCCTCGGCCAGCACCTTGTCCAGCCCGAGGACCTTGTCGATGGCGAACGGGAATTTGCCCAATACCCAATCGCCGATGACCTTGAACATGGTCATGCGGAGCTGTTCGATCCCGGGGTCACTGAACGTCTCGGCCTGCAGCGCCCCGACGAACTGTTTCATGACCTTGACCATGTCGGCCCGCGCTTGCTCAAAGATCTGGGAGTACGCGATGAGGCACTGCCCCAGCTTACCGACCGCCAGGATATAAGGCTCGGTGTAGTTCGCCAGTTCTTCGCGATATGTCTGTACGCTGACCGCGACATCGCCTTCCCACCGCCCGAGGGCCGCACCGAGCGCGCTGTCGAGGTTGTTGAGCACGTCGATACTGGGATCGGCGTCACCGGCGGATTTGTAGCGCAGCTCGTCGATGGCCTGCCATGCCTGATGCATGACCTTGAGCTGCTGGTGCGCGATCACGTCAGCCGGATAGAAGAACCGCTCGAACGGATAGTTGACCCACCGATCGGGGTGCGGACCAGTGGGGCCGTAGTCATGGAGCAGCCAATCCACCCAGCCGGCTACCCAGCGGGCCCAGCCGGCGAGCTCGCCACACTGGTCCTCGTATCGGTCGAACTGCGGGTAGTTCCCCGGCCCGCGGTCCGGCCAGTACGGTGGCTGCCCCATCATCGCCCCCCGTCCATCCACGGCTCGCCGATGCGGCGGAGTCGCTCACTCGCGGCGGCTTCGGTCTCGGCATAGAGCTTCGACGCCGTCTGCAGGCCACCTTGAAGCCGCCGAGCCGTGTCGACGAAGCTGTCATTATGTGAAATGAGAGTGTCGAAGATTTCGTTGAACTTGACGTTGAAACGCTCGCAAGCGTGAAAGAACACCCCGGCGTCGCCATAGTCGCCGAGTAAGACGGAATTACCCTCGATCACGGCCTGCGCGTTCTTGACAGCCGTACCGTGCGTTTCGAAATGGGTGACCGCCTCGCTCGCTCGCTGGGCAGCGTGTTTGACCAGTTCAGGGTCGACCTCGAAACCTTGCGCCACCGTCCCGCTCCTTACCCTGCTCACGCAGTAGACACAGCCCCCTGAAAATCGTTCTAAGACGGTACAACGGCTTCCGGCATCTGCGAGGGACTTCTGGGAAAATCAGCGGAACGTCCGGGCGCCGACTCATCGAGCCGACCCACAGGTTGCTCGTCAACCACGGGTTGCTCACCGAGAGTGCTGTTGATCTGCTTGGCCTATACTCAATGTGATAGCGCCGGACAGTCCTAAGTGGAAATACGCCGCGAAGGTCGCGGACGAAAGCGAGCAGCGTCCTTTACAAGGAGCTGGAAAGCGTCCCTCCGCGCGACGACCTACCCAGCTAACGGCTGCTGCGGCATGCCGGGCATCCCGTTCAACTTGCGGCGGCGTTGTCGTTAGGGAGCGGCCTGCGGGGGCTTCCGCGGCGTTGGAGGAACTCAGTGAGGTTGAGCGTGTCCCCACTGGGTTGCTGGCCGATTTCATCGAGTGTGGCGGTCAGGAGCGCAAGGGTGCGTGGGATGGCGGCGTACTGGCCGAGACGTGCCTGAGTGCGGAGGATGTCGCGGTAGACGCCTTCGTTGTACCGGTCGAGTTTGCGGGTACGTTCCAGCAGCGTGAGCATCGTTTCCGGGTCGGCGTCGCCGTGGGCGCGGATCAGCGCTCCCAGCGCGTCGAGGAGGTCTCGGCGGGTGGACTCGCGGAAGGGCTCAACCCAAGGGACGAGCAGGTCTTCGGCGAGGTCGCCTCGATAAAGCTCGATGGCGTCGCGCAGCTGCACGAGGGCGTCGCCACCGGTCGAACGGGGTGCCTGGAGGGCGTGCTGGAGCTGCCAGAAATCAACGGTGACTAGGTCAGGGTTGAGCTGGTAACGGCCGTCGTCGTTGAGGACGAGGTTGCCGAGGACGCCGTCGGTAGCGTTGCTGAGTGACCGGCGCAGCATCGAGAGTGTGTTGTGGAAGCTGTTGTACGGCCGTGGTGGCCGGCTGTCGGGCCAGACCGCTTCGTTGAGGACTTCGCGGCGGACGCCTCGGGGGTACAGCGCGAGGTAAACGAGCATTTCGCGTTGCTTCGGTGTGAGCGTGCCACTGAGCTCGTGTTCGCCGCTGTCGTCCTGGAGAGCTAGGTAGACGCGACCGAGCACCCGGACGACCAGCGGTCGCCGACACACCGGGCGAGCCTCCCCCATCGGCTTCGGCCTGTGCTCGTCGGCGCCGCCCGCAGGTGAGGCCGGTCGGTTGTTGTGCGGGTCCGGTGGGCGGGCCGATTCAAGCCGCGTCATCTCCTCCACCGAGCGCTGTTCGAGCACCGGAGGCTGCGTTGTCCCGTGGTCGTCCCCCGCGAGCGACATGTCGTCAGCATCGGCAGTGCGAGGTTTCAGGTCGGGTCCTGGCAGGTCGACGGGGCCTTCAGCGTCGCGGAGCAGCGTGAGTAGCTGTGCGGCGTCGGCGGCGGGCAGGGTGAACAGGCGCATGTCACCGAGGGCGTCGCCAATGCCGGCGCTGGTGGCGCTGACGGTGCCGTCGGCGCGGACACGGACGGTCGCGCCGGGCCGCCACTGGCCGAGCAGGATGCCGGCGAGGCCGAGGGCGGAGCCGTTGTCGAGGATGGCCTGCAGGCGGCGCTCGGCGTGCGGTGCCGGGCTGGCGAGCAATACAAGCGAGGCAGGGGTGGGCTGGGGCTCGGTCTCCTCGATGGCGTTGCGGGTGCGGGTGAGCAGCGCCGCTTCCATCTCGTCGAGGGCGGCGTTGAGAGACTCGACCACCAGGACGGTGGACGGTAGCTGCTCGACCTGTGCGCCGTCGAAGATCAGGTGCAGGTCCTCGGCGGGGATGATCACGCAGACGGTGCCACCGGGTTGGGGCTCGGCGAGCATGTGCAGCACGAGCGCGCGGGCGGCATCAGTAGCGCCGGAACCGACCAGGCCAAGCCCGCGCGTGCTGGCGAGGTTCAGCGCGAGTTCACTTCCACCTCGAACGCCGACTCGTGCAGGAACGGGTTCTGGGTGGTCGTCGGGTTCAGGCGCGCCGCCTGCGGTGAAGTGGATCCGGGGTGGAGCGGGCGCGAGATCGACGAACTCCACGTCGTCGGAGCGCTTGCCGTCGTGTGCGGAGCGCAGGGCGCGGACCACGGGCGCGATCGGGCGCTGCAGGTCAGCGCGGTCGCCGCTGCCGACGCGGTAGCGGCGTCGTCGCCACATCCTCGCCGACGCCGTGGCTGCGGTGACCAGGCCAGCCAGGCCGAGGCTGACGAACACGCCCGTGATCAGGTCCAGTCCTGGTTCGCCCTGGTTGGTGCCGTGCGGGTCGGCTCGGTCGGCCGCGACCGGAGCCTGCGTGGTCGCCGCAGGCTGCGTTGAGCGTGGCGTGGTGGGCGGCGCCGGTTGCTCGAGTGGCGCTTGCGGCCGTTGCTCCCCCGGCACCGGTTCGTCGGCCGGGGCAGGGATGTAAGCAGTGATCTTCCAGCCGGGCCGCAGCAGGTTGGGGTCGGTGAGCGCACGTCCGTCGGGCTGCTCGACGCCGCGGTTGAGTAGGAAAAGCTCGGGCCATCGGCTGCCACCGCCGGGCCCGTGGATGCGTTCGGCGATCCGCCACAGGCTGTCGTAGATCCCGTCCTGCGGAAGCCGGACTTCCTCGGTGGCTTGAACAGTTCCTGGCGGAGCAGGTGCCGCTCGGTCGATCACCAGGGCGGCGTGCGCCTGTCGGGCCGGCGGATGTACGGCGGGGCCGGGAGTCAGGGGCGCGGTCACCGCGACCGGCGTGAGGTCGGTCATCAAGGCCGCAGCGGTCGCCGGGGGCATCGTGTGTGGAGTGCGGCTGCCGAGCAGGGTCAGCACGATGGTGCCGATGAGGACCGCGGCGAGCCCGCGCAGCGGGCCGGGCGAACGTTCCGCCGGCCAGGTGATCCCGCGCGCCGCGTCGACGGTGCAACGCAGGACGTCGCCGGCGAAGAAGAACCAGACGATCCAGCACAGCACAGCCAAGGTGTTGAGCAGGAACTGCGGGCTCATGGAATTGCCGAGCAGCGTCGCCTGGATCTCGTCCCCGGTCGGCGCCCGGTCTGGCAGCGGCCAACCGATGAAGTGCGCCAAGGCCCAGGGCACGCCAGCGACGAGCGCCAGCAGAGCGACGGCGGCGAGCAGGCCGCGCAGGACACGACCGACGCTCTGGAACGCGCTGGCAGGCGTCCAAGAGGTGCGAATACTCGAGGGCGACCCCAGGTTCCGATGGGAGCGGTTTGAATGTGCGGTCACGACGTGCTCAATTCGTTGGCACTACAGGGCTTTCGGTCAGCTCACTTCCGCAGGAACACGCTCGGGCGCGGACCGAGGTGCGGCGGGCTCACGCACCGGCGGTATCGGTCCGGATGTCTTTGTCGTCGCCGTCTTCACACCGGACGAGGCAGATGCGGACCTCTTGCGTTTGGTGCGCGTGATCTTCCGGCCGTCGAGCCACCTGTCAAGGTCGGCGACGGGCACGTCGGTGAACTTCGCCAGCTCGTCGGTGCCGATCACGTCGTTGTACTCGGCGAGTACGTCACCGAGTTCTCGTTCGATCTCGCCGAGTTGCCCGGCGATGGCGGCCCGACGTTGTGCGAGTTCACCGACCCGCCTAGCCGCGGCAGATCGCTTGGCGGTTGTTGCGCTGTCGTTCTCTTTGACGCGCTGTTCGACCTCTTCAGGCGTGGCCATCCTGCTCTCCCTTCGTCGTTTAGCCGGTGTTGAAGGCGGGTGTGGTCATGGCAGAACCCCAGAAATCCCGCGCTGTGGCTGGGCTTGCCCGGTTCCGGTGACCGTGATCGAGCTGATGCCGATCAACGGGAGCAGCTGCGTCGGTTGGCTGACGGTGACAGTCACGTTGACCGTGTTGCCGCCGACCGAAACGGTGCCGGTATGGCCCGCGGCGGAGAGGTACTTGCGGGCGGCAGCAGTGGCCTGGTGCGGTTCCAGGCGAAGTGTGCCGTTGGCGCGGTAAGCGGCCAGGTCGATCTCCTGGGCGCCTGCTCGAGCGGCCTCCTGGGCCGCACCGAGGGCACGAGCCTTGGCGGCCAGCGCGAGTCCGCCGTCGAGCACGAGGCCGGCGAACAGCAGTACCGCCGTGACGATGATGACGACGAACGCGGTGACCCGGCCACTCTGGTCCTCGCCAAGCCGCCGCAGAGCGGGGCGACGAAACAACGCGGTCAAGCTCATCCAGTGCCCCCTGCGTGCCCGAGAGTGCTGGTACCGCGCCACACGTCTACTGGCGCAGAGAAGCTCGAGCTGAACGTTCGGGAGCCTGGGACGCCGAGCATCGTCAAGTCGCCCAGACCGACGCTGCACCAGACGGTGACGGTGACCGTCGAACCGGGCTTGAGCCCTTGGGTGTCGGTTGAGACCGAGAGTGACTGGCAGGCGATGCCGGCAGAAGCCAAGGCGGCGCTGGCAGTCGCCTGGGCGCTCGCGATGGCCTGCGACGATGTACGGGCCAGGGTTGCTGCGCGAGCGGCTTGGTGCGCGACGTCGTTGATCCGCAGCTTCGTATCGGCGAGCCTGCCGCACAGCACCACGAACAACAGCAGCAGAATGAGCAGCGGCGTGAGCAGGGTGAGCTCAGCCGCGGCGGAGCCGCGTTCATCGCGGCGCACCATGTTGATCAGGTGAGCGAGCCTGTGGTGTTTGGATGTCGCGTTCATGGCACTGCCCCATCACCGGTCGGCGGCGTGAATTTCTCAAGGGGCCCTACGGCTTCGGCGTGAACTGTGAGCGTCATGAACGGGACGACGCTGGTCACTGTTCCCGTGATGGTCACCGATGCTTCGGTGTTTCCCCGCTGGACGCTGACCGCACCTCCTTGCAGCGGGCCGCTTCCCAGTTGCGCCAGGATGCGTCGGCCTTCGGCGTTGCCTGCGGTGGCACTGCCGCCGGATACCCGCGCTGCGGAGAGCGCTTCGGATGCGGCAGCTTGAGCGATGTGAGTGGCGTGCATGTACAACGCGAATTGGGCGACGAGCAGAATCAACAGGAGCAGCAGCGGCATGGCGACGACGAGTTCAACTGACCCGGCGCCTCGCTGATCATGCTGTAACCGACGCAGTCCGGAGGTCCTGTTCGGGCAAGTGCGTGTTGGTGGTTGCGGTTTCGCGCGTGACTGTCGGGGCATCGTCATCACCGGCCTAGAGGTTGATGCCGTTGGCTTTCTGGGTGACCTTGACGACGATGACGGCGATCACAGCGATCGCGAGCGCTGCCAGCAAGGCGGTGACTACGACAGCCTCAGTCGAATAGCCGCCTTCGTCCTGACGTAAGCGCTCGAGCGCAGCACGTATCCGGCTGACAAGGATCCGGACTTCCGTGAACATAGCTTCTCTTCTCCTGAGGCCAGTTAGTCTTGAGCAGGTGAATTAGCCACGACAGGCGACCGGGTCGGTTCGAGTTCCCAGGGAAACGGACCCGAGCCGGTCAAGTCGCGCGCAGCGGTGATGTACGCGAAAACGTTCTCCAGCAGTGGCTTCGCGGAGTCAGCGACACGACGCGAAGGCAGTCCTCGTAGTTCATCGAGGGTGGCGGCGACGACAACTTCGTGCTGCATGCGCTCGAGTTTCGACACCCAAGACCGAGTAAGGACAACGCAGCCACGCAACTGCTCACGGACCTGGTCAACAGCTTGGTCAACGATCTTCAGGGCGTCTTCAAGCACCTCGGCAAGGTCGCGCGTCTTTGATTCTGATAGCAGTCGTCCAGCGAGCGCTCGCGCGGACCTCGATTCGTCGAGAAGGAGAACGGCGTCCCACGCTGTACGGTGCACGCACTCCAAGACCTGCGGGCCCAGCCACGATTCGGCGGGACTGTCCCGCAGTTCCTTCACCGCCTCGACGATCTCGCGGACAGTCTGCTGAACCTCCGATCCACAGTCGCCGAAGTTTCCAGGACGGAAGAAGAAGTCACCAGAACCCTCGTCGAATCTTCGATGAGCCTGATGCGGATATTCCGTCAGAAGGACGGTTACGCGATCCGCCACTTCGAGCGCTGCAAAGACGAAGATGAACACGGCCAACAGATACAGCGGTACGGCCGGTATCGTCCCCGGCAGGAAAGTGCCGACGACGATGATGACGCCACCGAGCAGCACGAACCCTGCTATTCGCAGGCTAAGTGCCGCCCCAAGGTGCCGCGCGAACCATCGCGCACGGGGGAACACCGGGTTCCAGAGCAACACATCTGTGCCGTCTGGGAATTCGCCGACGCTCACGGTCGGCCTCGACACGCTGACGATCGTAGTCATGGCATTCTCCAAGATCAGTGCGGCAATTGAGACCTTCAGAGCCCTCCCAGTACCTGCGCGAGTGCGGGAAACCCAATGAAGACAAGAAATCCACCGAACAACATCACCACGGGAAGACTCATGCGTTCGGTGGCCGCTTGAGCCTCGCCTTCGGCGTCGGTGAGTTCGCGGGTGCGCAGCGCGGAGGCTTTGGCCGCGAGGCTGGCGCGCACGCGGGCGCCTTCGGTCCCAGCCAGGCTGACCGAGGCGGCCAGCTCGGACAGCTGGTGCACATCGAGTTCGGTGCCGAGCTGACCCAGCGTGGCCCACGGGGTGGTGCGAGTGAGCTTGGCTGTGACCAGCGCGCGCCGAAGCTGTTGGAACGCCCAGCCTTTGCCGATGCCGACCGCGTCCGACAGCGCTCCGTCGACTCCGGCTCCGCCGGCCAGCAGGACGCGGATCAGGTTGAGGTAGGCCGCCAGCGCGTGCCGGAACGTGGAGCGTCGCCGCTCGGCTTCCTGCCGAACGCTGAAGTCCGGCAGCAGAAAGCCGCCCAAGGCGAAGACGAGGCCGGCGATGGCCGGAACTTCCCACCCCAGATTGATATCGGCCGCCACGAGCAGGAGCTCCATCAGGATCGGCATCAGCAATCCGGTCAGCGCCAACGTGGCCTTCTCAGCCAGGTGATGCTCGATGCTCTTGCCTGTGACGACGAGGTCGTTGCGCGACTTGCGGTTCGGCAAGCCGAGTGCGGCCAGCGGCTTGATGAACGGCTTGCCCACGCGCAGGGCCCAGCCGTCGGAGTCCGCAGTGAGGATCGGTGGCGGTGCCGGCGTTGCGTGCAGCCGGTCGACCAGAGCTCGCAACGGTGGCCGGGGCGGGAAGATGTAGACCGCCAGCGCCCACAATCCGACGCCGAGCCCAGCACCCCACAACAACGCACTGATCACGACGACGCCCCCTTTCCGGCGGACAGATCATCGGCGTCGTGCTGCCGGATCGTGCCCAGCTCGGTCAGGAACCTTTCCGGCTCCCGCATTCGCGCAATCCTCGCCAGCCAAGCAAAGGCCGCGGCGAAGAGAACTCCGACGATCAGCAACATGATCTGGCCGAACGCCGTGTCGTATGGAGCGAGGTAGCCGCGGTTGAGCAGCACGAGGCCGACGGCGAAGCCGAGCGTGGTGATCACGATGACCCGGACGCTGGTCTTGGTGCGGGCGCGACCGGCCTCGACGCGCATCCGCATCGACGCCTGCTCGCGCGCCTCCCCGGCCAGTTCCCCGAGCAGGTCCGCCAGCTGCCGTGCTTGGTGTTCGGCGGCCAGCACGAGCGCGGAGATCACCAGGTCCGCGGTCGGGTCGCGCAGCTGCTCGGCGAGATTACGCAGGGAGGGTGCGAGGCGTTCGCCGCGTTCGAGCCGGACGGCCAGCTCGGTGATCTCCTCGCGGATCGCCTCGGGGCAGGCCGAAGCAGTGGCGAGGATGGCCTGTTCCAGACCGGCTGCGGCGACGAGGGTGTCGCGCAGCATCTCCGTCCACCCGGCGATCGCCTCGATACGTTCGAGGTGACGCTTGTGGTCAACGTTCGAGCCGAGGATGCGTGGTAGTCCCACCACGGCGACGACGGTCAAGATGGCGCCGACCACCCAACCCGTGATCGCGCCGACTGAGAGGCCGGCGAGCACGGCCCCGACGAGCCAGCCGACCTCCTTGCGGTCGTGATGGGCGGCCAACCAGGCACTCAGCCGCGATGGCGTCGCGGACCGGGCGGGACGGCCGCGTAGCCCAGCCCAGGCGAGCAGGACACCGACAGCGAGGCCCACGCCGAGCAGTCCGAACAGGGCGGCAGTCGTGGTCATGCCGTCCACCACCCTTCGTGCCGCTCGAACAGATCCGGGTCGTAGCCGACGTCCGTGAGCAGGTCCACGGTGTCCGTGCGCAACGGCGCCCCCGGCACGGCCCGCAGGTCCGGACCAGGTCGCCAGACCTCGTTGCTGATGATCTGGCGGTCGTCGGCGCCGACGACTTCGCGGATGGAGGACACCACGCGTTTGCTGTTTTCGCCGCGGGGCTTGTCCAGGTGCACCACGAAGTGCAGCGCTGCGGCGACCAGTAGATTTGTCGCTTCCATCGGCAGCCGCTCGGGGCCTTGCACGGCGTAGGCGGCGAGCTTGGTGAACGCGCCCTGGCTGCTGGAAGAGTGCAGGGTGCCCATGCTGCCGTCGTTGCCCATGGACATCGCGTTGGTGAGCGGAATGACCTCCGGACCGCGGACCTCGCCGACGATCACCCGGTCTGGGCTCTGGCGCAGGGACTGCCACACGAGGTCCGACAACGAGACCTCTCCGACACCCTCGAGGTTGGGTTCTCGGGCCTGCATCGCCACCACATCGGGGTGTGCGTTCTCGTCCTCGCCGAGACCGAGCTCGAAGACGTCCTCGATGGTGATCAGCCGCTCCCACGGCGGGATCGCCGAGGCCAGCCCACGCAACATGGTGGTCTTCCCGATCGCGGTGCCACCGGTGACCAGGACGTTGCGCCGAGCACGCACCATCGCGGCGAGGAAGGACTCCAGCGCCAGGTCGATGGTGCCGTTCTCGCGCAGCTCCGCCAGCGTCACCTTGGTGAATCGGTGCCGCCGGATCGACACCGAGGGCCGTGCGGTCACGGCCATGACCGCCGAGACCCGTTCACCGCCCGGCAGCTGGAAGTTGACGATCGGCGACCCGCGGTCGAAGCGGCGCTCCTCCACTCCGGACCGGGTGGCCAGATCGCGGATCAACTCGACCAGCTCGGTGTCGGAACCGACCACCGCCGGCAACCGGCGTCGGCGACCGTCGGCGTAGCGAACGAAGACGCGGTCGTAGCCATTGATGTTGATGTTCTCGATCTCGGTGTCGGCCAGCAGCGGTTCCAGACCGGCCAGCCCGAAGACCTCGTCGAGCACGGCCGTGATCACCCGCTGCTCGACATCAGGTCGCACCAGATCGTGTGCTTGCCGCATCTCCGCCTGGGCATGTGCCTCGGCGGCGTCCTGAAGGATCGTCTCGGCCATCTGACGTCGCGCCACGGTCCCTATCGGGGCACGGCCGCTGCTTTCGTCGTCCCGAATGCGTTGGCTCAGTTGCGCGGACAGCTGCTCACGCAGATACTGCCGCAGCCGGTCCACGGCCGCGGCCTCTCCGGTGCGCTGATGGGGAAGGTCCGCCGGGCCGGGCAGATTCGGGCCAGCTCCGTTCGACACGCTTAGTCCGGACCGGGTCATGACGTCGCGCCGTTTCGGGTTTGTGGCCCGAGGGGTTGCAGGGGCACGCCCGAGACCGGCTCTCCGGGCACCGCCAGCCGCAGGTGCGAGGCACGGGTGCCACCGTTGTTGGTGGCGTGCCAATGCGCGAAGGCGTTCAGCGCGATCTTGGCGGCGGCGCGCCCGAGCGCGGACTTCGCCGGGCTGTGCCGACCGTTGCCATGCCCGCACAGCACCGCGGCGCCCTTGTCATCGCGCGGAACGCGACCCATCACCGGGATACCCATGGCCTGGACGACCTCGGCGGTCGGATAGCCGTCACCAACGATCACGAAGCACGGCTTCGCCGACCACCGCTGGGCAGCCTGCAGCTTGAGCGCGACGTGCGCGAGCTCGTCGTCGTGCGGTCGGGCGACCAACAGCATCGCGTCGGCACCGCGGATGATCGGGAGCGCGGGCGAGCCGGGATCCACCCGACCGCAGTCGACGATGACCGTGGTCCCCGGCTGGTCGGCCGCCCTGCGAATCGGCGACGACGGACCTGGCGCCAGCACCGACAGCGCAGCGCGCGCTTGTTCCGCGCCAACCGGCCCCGGCACCACCCGCAGGCCGCCGGGCAAGAGCTGCGTGTGCTGGGCGAGCAGGCTCGGCTCGAAGCCGCCGCGGCCCCGTGCCGCAGCGGCGAGGCTGACCAGCCCCGGTGACTCAGGCAGCCGGAATCGAGCCATCAGGTCGCCGCCGGCCGGGTCGGCCTCGACGACAACCGGGTTTTCCTGCCCTGGCCACCGAGCGCCGAGGGCGGTGGCCAACGTGGTGACACCCGGCGAACCCTTGAGCGAACAGACTGCGATGAGCATCAGCGGCCACCTCCCGCGATCGCCACGAGGCTCAGTTGCCCCGCCGGAGCAGAGGCCAAGGCCCGAGCGTCTGATTCGGAGAGCTCCAGAGAGACCACTGTGGTCTGCTCGGTCTCGCGCGTGGCGATGCCGGTCACCACCGCGATCCACGACGAGGTCTGTCCGTTCGACGTTCCTGTCGTCGTGCCCTGGTCCGGTGTAGTGAGCGCTGCGACGGTCGTTCCAGGCGCCAAGTCGGGCGGGAACTGTCCAGGCTTCAACCCGACCGCTGCGATTGCCTTACCCCGCAAAGGAATCTGTGGCGAACCGAGGACTGATCGAGTCACCAACGAACCGGCAGGCAGGCTGAACCCGACCGGCTGTCCCACCACGGTGGACGCCGCCGATGCCGGCATCACGTCCATTCCGGAGTCGGTCGCGATGCTGACCTGCTTGAGGTCCTGCGCGGTGAGGATTTGGCCCACCGCGACCGGACGGGCCAACGCCAGCACGCTTTCCCGGTCTCCCAACTGCATTCCGGCGAACACGCCGCCCGCGGCACACACCACGACCAGCAGGACACCGAGCAGCAGGTAGGGCACACTGCGCCGCCGGCCTCCACTGCTCAGACGTGAAGGAGCCTTGTCGGCACGGCCCGCCCACCTGTCCGGCGCCGTTCGATCCTTCGTCGTGTTCGTGCCGGTCGAACTTGCGGTAGTGGTCACCACCGACCTCCTTCAGGCATGACGCCATCGCGACGCGTCGATCCGGGTGGTCGACGTGCCTTCCGTAACAGGGTGTTTCGTTGTGGACACCGCCCTCGTGGGGCGGGAAGTGCGGCTCAGCCGGTGGCGATGCCCTGGCTCTCCGCCACGCGGAACGCGGCACTGCCGGTCGTGGTCATGTTCGGGAACGTGCCGCCTTGGCCGGCACCTGACCAGGTCACGGTCCAGTTCACCGTGGCGGACACGGGGAACGCTTCAGCGTGCTGTCCGGCCGACGAGGTGCGGTAGGTGTAGCCGCAGTCCGGCGAAGCGCTCCTCGGATTGCCACCGATGGGGAACTGAGAGCCCGGACCGGTGCAGGTCACCGAACCTCCGTCGCCCATCGACCAGGTCACCGAAGTCGGCTTCGCGACCGCGGTCACCGAGACACCCGGCACTGCCGCCGTGGCCGAGACGTCGCCCCAGCTGCCGGGGTCCAGCCACAGCCAGGTCGGCAAGCTGACCAGCTGATCGCCCGCCGGATTCGCCTTGATCTTCGGAGTGGGCAGGCGCAACTGGTTGCGCGCCTGCGCCGCGAGTTCAGCAGGAGACGGCAGCGGCGCCGGCCCCGGTTGACCATCGGCAATCCAGACCGGCGGCCGGTACAGCGCATCCGCGAATCCGGGCCCCGTGCACTTGTAGACGTACCAAGCTCCCGAGGACGGCTGGGCCTGCGCGAGCCGCGGCTGCGCCACTGCGAACTGCGCGGTCACCGCACCCGACTTCCGCGGAACACGGAAGGCCGCAGGCTGTGCACCGCCAGGCGCTGGGCCCTGATATCCGCTGCGCTCGTATCCGCACTGGGCCAGGTTCCTGTTCCCGCCGATGATCGTGTCACCGTTGGCGTTGGCCTGACCGCTGCCGGGGTTTCTTTTCCCAGGGTTGTTCGGCTTGCTGTTTCCGTTGCCCTGGTTACCATTTCCCTTGGTGCCGCCCGTTCCCGCGCCGAGCTCGCAACCGGGGTTGGGATACTGGCTACAGTCGGTGAATCCCCAGCCTCCGTCGGCGAAGGCGGGTACCGCGGTCGCCACGAGCACGGCCGCGGACAGGCCGGCCACGACTCCTGAACGTTTCAACACGAGCCCACTCCCTCCACGGCGAAGCGGGTAACCCTCCACGTGCCGTCTTGCTGCTTCTTGACTTCCGCGGTGATCGAGCGCCGCCCGCCCGGTGTGTCGTTGACCAACTGGCCGTTCTTGTACTTCAGCCAGCCGCTGTCGTCACCACAGTCCGAGATCATGACCGTGGTCGGATTGCCCTGTGGATCCACTTTGGACACTTGAGGATCGGTCTTCGGCTCGCCCTTCGTGACGACGCCGTTGAGGTGGTCGGTATACAGGCTGCGGTTGATCACCCCGAGCGCATCGCCGGTCGCGTACTTCGCGAGCTCTGGCGACTGCCAGTCTCCGGTCTCGCCGGCCTTGGCCATCTGCCGCCACATTCCGGAGTAAGACTGCACAGCCTCCTGGCGTGCACCGTCTGCTGGCGAAGTCGTTGAGGGCGACGGCGTACCCGACGTAGTCCCTGGACGCGGACTTGAACCGTCCTGGACCACGGGCGGCGAAGTCGTGCATGAGGTTGCCCAGGCCACCACGAGCGCTGTCAGCGATCCTGCGGCGACTCGTCGGTTGGGTTTCATGGTCGTACCCTCTCGTGGTTCCACTGCCAAGCTTCACTGAAAGCAAAATGCGCCGGCTACGATCGCTGGTCCTGCCGGAATCGTCCTTACCTTGGATGACTTGCCGAAGATTCGCGTCGCGGCAACTGCCGCTCCCAGGCTCAGCCAAGCGACGAGGGTTCCTACGAACAGGGACGTCCAACTGCTCCACGCAAGTACGAAACCAACGACTCCGGCGATTTTGACGTCTCCTCCGCCCAAATCCCCTGGAGCGCAGAAATAGACACCGCCGTAAAACGCGAGCAGGAACGCACCGCCCGCCAGCGCGCGGCCGAGCGTATCGGCGTCGCCCCGCACCGCTGCCAGCGTGCCGCCAACCACGAAGACGATGATGTAGGTCGCGCCGACGAGCCAGTTCGGAATTCTCTCGTCGAGAGCGTCAACGAACGCGATAGGCACGGCCGTGACGGCGAGGGCGCTCGCAACGAACAGCCAGCCGCCCGGGCCGTTCCAATACGCTATGACGGAGAAAAGGAGAGCCGTAAGTAAGACTTGAAGGATTAACTGCTGACGGCTACCACCCTCGCGGCGAACGCGGAACGGCAAGAGCACAACTGCCACCACCACGCCAATGCAGGCCCACCCCGCCAGGAAAGCCAAACCCACCTCGGGCGGAGTCTCGGTACGCAAAGCACTGATCCCCTGCATGGCGACCAAAGTGACCACAGCGGCGGCCAGCGGAACAGTAGCCGCGTCGCGCGGCCGCGCTGGCCGCTTGTGCGACAGCGGGCCGGCCGACGGCGATACGGTGCTCGGGTTGGCCGCGTCCCCTTCATCGGCGGTGACGACGCAACCCCCAGTGACCTCGAGACCCTCGTCTTCGATGGCAACGCGCTCGACTACCCCGCTCGGGCCTTTACAGCTACGACATTCGACCCATCCCGAAACCTGTCGGCGATCAACTCTGAGCATGTCGGCCGTGATCGGCAGCGTCTCCACGTGACCACAATCGAGTACGTAGTCGGCGGACGTGGCGTCGCTGATCGCGTGGTCGCCGTCCATGATTTCTCCCCTCGCCTGTGCTGTCGACCAGCTCACAGATGGCTCGGCAGGTTCTCCCCGTAGTAGTTGAACGGCGGGTCAACCGGGCGTTTGCCGCCATGCCTTGCTCCGACGGTTTGGCGCACCCAGTTGGCCCGACCGCGCTCCTCTTGCGTCACCAGGCAGTCCATTTCCTGGCTGAGATCAACACGTACACCCACGGACCCGACTGAGTGCAAGGTAAGTACCCGGGTGAGTGTGGGCTCAGTGGGCCACCTTTCACCCGTTTGGGGCAGGCGGCCGACCGAGCCGAAGTTTCCCGCATGGCGCGCCGCCGGATCGTGTTAGCTGATGGGTATGGGTGGGGAGAACGTCTCGTATCAGCAAAGGGTGAACGACGCCGTCTCAATTCTCCGCGGGCAGTGGACGATTTCCGTCCTCGCCGCGCTCGCGCTAGGGGAGCTGCCGTACAAGGAACTGTTGACGGCGGTCAACACAGCCGAACATCGTCCCGGTGGACGTGCCCCGCTGTCGGATCGCGTCTTCACCGACACGTTGAAGCGAGCACAGGGGCACAGCTTGATCGATAAACGCACGGACCCGCAGCGCTCCGGCGTCTCTGTCTACGAGCTGACACCCAAGGGCCGAGCCCTCCTTCGGGCAGTGCGTCCGCTCGTCGAGTGGGCTCAGGAATACGAGGATCAGGACGACCACGACGCCGTACGGGTCGATTGACGTCAGCGGTGGTGGTCAGCCTGCGGAACCCGCGGTGGTGCCGGTGCGCCCTTGACCACGCAAACGCGATCGCGCCCCGACTGCTTGGCGGCGAACATCGCGTTGTCCGCGGCGAGAAGTAACTCTTCGAGGTCCTGCCCGACTCCGGGATACTGTGCGGCGCCGATCGACACACTGACTCGAAGGTCAGCTAGCTGCTCGCCTTCTTCGCCGAAGCGGAGCGCTCGAACGGCCGCGCAGATCCGCTCGGCAACGCTGACGGCGTCGTCGACCGCCGCGTCCGGCAGGAGAACGACGAACTCTTCGCCGCCGAAGCGTCCAGTCAGGTCGTACGCGCGGACCTGACGCCGAACGGTGTCAGCAACGGTTTGGAGCACCCGGTCGCCGACAAGGTGACCGTGGGTGTCGTTGATGCGTTTGAAGTTGTCGAGGTCGAGCATCAGGACCGCTACGGACGTTCGGTAACGCTTGGCTTTGCCGAACGCACGTTCAGAGAGGCTTCGCCAACTGGTCGCGTTGAGGAGGCCGGTCTTCCGATCCGTGGTCGCTGCTTGCTCGAGGTGCTTGACGAGGACGCTGCGGTGCAGCACGTAGACGGTGGGCAACACGAACGCGATCAGCCATGGCCGCCAGATCATCAACGCCGCGGTCAGAACGCCGATGCACAGTGTGACGATTTCCAAGGCGTTGTCACTCCAGCTGCCCAGCAGCCGCGCGCAGGATCGTTCGCCGTCCTCGAGCGCGATCACCGCCCCGACGAGCACTGAGTTCATCGTCCAGAATGTCGCGATGACCAGCACCGGCCCGATCAGATCCTGGGGCCTGACGATGTCCAGGATCTGGCCATGCGGAACCGCGTGAACGACGATCCACGCCGCATAGACCGACAAGATCATCACACTGGCGTTGAACACCGCCCGGTAGATCGGAACCCCGGAAGTCCAGCGCCACGTTCTCCACCACAAATGCAGGTACAGGAGGACGACCGTCGCCGCGCCGAGAGCCGGGCCGGCCAGCATGGTGACGGCTAGGATCGAAACCGAGCTCATGTTGACATGCGGCGTATCCGATAGCTGTCTGCGGATGCGTTCGATGTACCGCGTCGCTTCCGCGACGACCAGCCCCGCGCCGAGCAGTACCGCGAATTCGATCCAGCCTGTCGCGCTGACCGATCTGTTCACCGCCACCACGACCGTCGTGACAGTCGCAGCTGTCACGACGCCAACGACGAAGGCGACCACGCGCGGGCGCAAGGCGAAGAGTCTCCCCCTCGTCGCTCTTCGGTTGCGCCTGAATACGCTGCGCGTCCGGCCGCTCGTCCTGTGATCCTCACCCTTCATACTGGCTGCGCTTGCGTCCCCGGACGGTCCAGCCGCGGTTGGCGTTGCTCCCGCCTCCGCCGGCGAGCCGTCCGTGCAGTCCGTTTCCTGGGAGGAGGTGCTCGTCGTGGCCGGAAAGGAATGGTGAGGTGAATTCGCAACGCGTTCGGACCGGTTCCCGCGCCTTCGCCGGGAGCCGGTCCATCTCCAGATACCGAGGAGCACCAACGCCAGGACAGCAGCGATCAGCCCTGCACCCGCGACCGCACGGAACGAGCCGAACGATTCAGCAGCAAGCCCGCCGAGAACCACGGCGACACCTTGCGAGCAGTACATACAGGTGGCCATCCGGCCCATCACCCGACCGAGGTGCCGGTCAGGAACGATCCGGACGACCATCGTCTGCGTCTGAATGAGATACGCGGTGGAAAGGGCGCCGGAAAGTCCCCAGAGCGCTACGGATATCGGCAGCCCGGGACCGAGACCGCAGACCACGAGGACGAGTCCGGCCGCGGCCGCGAGCACGAGAGCGGCAAGCGGTGAAGTCGGAATCCGTATGCGAGTCGTGAGCCAAGCACCGATCGCGCTTCCAGCAGGATCGGCCGCTAGGAGAAGACCCACACCCCAAGCAGCGACACCCAGCTCGTCGGCGTACGGCACGGCAAGCCCCTCGGGCACGATGTACAGGCCAAGGAGACACGCCAACCCGAAAAGGACGGCGAGCTGGCCACGGTGACCAAGGTCGCCGACACGATGTTCATCGGCTGCCGATTGACCTCGAGCGGCCGGTCGCGCACGGACTCCTGCAAGGACCAGGACTGCGCTGCACAGGAAAGTCGCCGAGTTCACCAGCATGCCGACGTGGGGTTCAACGACGACTAGCAGCAACCCGCCGCCGGCGAAACCTGCGAGCTGAGCAGCCTGGGTAGTGAACTGCCGAAGAGCGAAACCCGCCGCGTATTCGTCATCGCGCTCGAGGATCTGTGGGATCAGCGACATGTGAGCGGCTTTGAACGGGCCCGCCACAACACTCAGCAAACCCACGCATACCCACAACGCGGACAGCGGCATAGCCGGAATCGCCATCAGCGAAGCCAGAACCGCGCGCAGGATGTCCGCGATAACGATCACTGTCCGCCGCGGAAAACGATCGGCCAGACCGGAGAGGAGAAACCCGCCCAGCACCGAAGGCACAAAAGTCAGGCCGTACGTCAACGCGGTCAAAACCGCGGACGAGGTCTGAGCGAACACCACCAGCGACAGCGCCACACGAGCGACCTGGTCACCGGCGATCGAAACCAGTTCGGCTATCCACAGCGAGCGAAACTCGCGCACGCGTAGCGGCACTGAAAAGCCAGCTCTGCCCTGCTCAGCCATTCCCTCCCCCGCAACCCTCACAGCAGCGGTCCCCGTTCCGCTGCCACAGCGAGTATCCCGACAGCTACGGTAGGTGCGAACCGGGAAGAGGTCGCTCTTCGCGAGTTAGGTTCACTCGGAAGTACCATGCCGACTACACATGGTTACTTCCGCATCAGGATGCTGGTCAGCCTCGATCGACCAGGCCGTACTGCTTCAAGCACGATCCGCCGTAGGATCTGTCCACGTGGCTATCGAACCCAACGGGCACGAGTTGACGCGCTGGAAGATTCACGGGGAGCGGCTCGTCGACGACACGCGACGCTTACGGCTGAGCATCGCCTCCGTCGAACTGCCCGACGGCGTGACGTTCGAGCAGTACGTGTTGCGTATCCCCAAGGCGGCCATGGTGGCCGTTCTCGACGATCAAGACCGCGTGCTCATGATGTGGCGCCACCGGTTCATCATCGACCGATGGGTCTGGGAGCTGCCCGGTGGCTATGTCGATCCCGACGAAGATCCCGCGAAGACCGCGGCGCGTGAAGTCGAGGAGGAGACGGGCTGGCGACCGCTCGACGTCGAGCCTCTCGGCTCGCTGCAGCCCATGGTCGGCAGCGCCGACGCCGAGAACCTCTTGTACGTGGCTCGAGGAGCCGAGTATGTCGGCGAGCCCGAAGACATCAACGAGGCTGAACGCGTAGCTTGGATCGAGCTCGACACCGTACGCGACCGCATCGCCAAGGGCGAGATCGTCGGTGCGGCATCTCAGGTCGCACTACTTCACGTTCTCGCGTTCCATCGCTGACGCTTCACACGGGAGTGGGGACACCTGCCGCGGTCATCTGGGCGTACAGCGACCGCACGCGGCGGTCGCTCCGATGCACCGCGAGGCGCCGTCCAACGTCGGCGAGATAGGCGCCGCCTCGAACCGACCGGACGTGCTTACTCATCTTCACAGCCGTTGCGGCGACCTTGCAGGCTTCGTCAAGACGGTTTTGATCGGCCAACGTCGACGCGAGCAAGGCGGTGTTGAACAGCCTTCCGCGCTCGTATCCATCGCTCATACCCAGTGACTGCCGGGCGAACCGCTCGGCTTCGACTGGGCGCCCGAGGTCACGGAAGGTATGCGCGAACTTGGCCGAGAGGTAAGCGTTGTCGAAATAGGTCAACCAGGTCGGACCCGATCCGGGGACGAACCTCTCGAACGCACTTTCCGCATCGCGAAGTGCTGCAAAGCAAGCAGCAGGGTTCGCCTGCAGCGCGTGACCATGCGCTTCCAGCACCGCGGCCTCAGCTTGCAGGGCAACCAGACCGGACCGTTTCGCCGTCCTCCTGGCGGCAAGCGCCATATCTACGGCGACCCCGTGAGCTTGGTTGAACGCGGCGTGGTGACTCATCGCCGCCAGCATCTCGGCTTCGAGCGCGTCGTCACCGGCGTCCTGCGCCAACTTCAAAGCGTCACGGAGGTACCGCTGCCCTTCTCCCGCGTTACCGATGTCGTAAGCGATCCAGCCGACAACCTGATGCAGTTCGGCAGCTGCTCCGTACAGTTCTTCGCGCTCCGCCAGGCTCTTGCTCGTGTCGTTCAGCATCGGCGTCACAGTGGAAGTCAGGTACCTGGTGGTGGTCGACGTGGCTTGGCTATGCCCGCCGCCGTACCGATTGTCGAGTCGCCGGAACGTCGCCGTCATGTCCCGAACAAGGTCGACGTCGCTGCTCCTGGGTTTCGGCGAAACTGCCGCTGGCGCCGGGGTCGCACCGAGAAGCGAAGCGCCAACTGCTGTCACACCTGCGCCTGCAGCCTTGAAGAATTGTCTCCGTTGCACGTCATCGAGGTTAGCTTTCCGCTCCACCTCTGCCGATGCTTCGCATGTATCGGAAAACTTGAACCAGAGGAGCGAAGGCGGGACGTGTAGTGCCTTCGCCCACCGTTCGAGGCTATGCAGATTGCCAGGCCGACGAGCATCTGGCGCCTCGAGCCGGCTCACTTGTGCTTGCGCCAGCCCAAGCCACCGGCCGAGCGCCGCTTGCGACACATGCGGCGTGCTTTCACGGCGATACGCCGCAAAGAGCCGGCCGAAGTGGCGCGCCTCAAGCGCGGCACGGATGCTCTCCGCCTGCCAGAACGACTCCGGCCTCATAGGTGCTTCGTGAGAGACCAGGCGACGAATGCATGGTCCGCAGTGCTTACTCACGCGATCGCGGGCCAGGCGCGCGCCGCACGCTTCGCACCTGCGCGTTGCGCTTTGCACAAAGATCACCCCCGTCAAGCCTTCACCGCATTGTATGCGACTCGATACTCAGTGTCGCGGATTCCATACCTGGCATGTATGGAATCCGGCAGCCATGGCGGTCTACCAGCAGATTTCATGCATGCCTGTCGTTCCACCCCGGAGACCACAGGCAGACACTCAGTACATGCAGCAGGTGACTCACGGTAACAACAGCGTGCTTCGGCCGGCCGGCCGCCCGGTCCGCAGCCGACCAGTCAAGTACCGCACCCACGAGCGAGCACCCTGATCCGACCGCCCTGTCGTGACCTCCTCCGCGATGCGCGTGCGGCAGGGTGAGAGGAATCCCGGAATCTGACCCCTCGCCGGGATTCCTCTCACCCTGCCGCCCGCAGACCGGCGGCGGGAGTACGTGCCGATTCCGTCCACTCCCGCCGCCGTTCCACAACGAATGCCGAAGCTTCTCAGCACCTATAGATTTCGAAGAGGCGAAACCGCCATGCTTGAAACCGACCCCCGTTACCCGTACGACCTAAATTCCGACTCCGATCTCATAGCTGCCGTCCGAGCAGGTGATGTCACCGCCTTCAGCGCGCTTTACGTGCGCCACTGGCTCACCGCCCTGCGTTACGCGCGTCGCCTCACCACCTGCGACGCCTCTGGGGAAGACGTTGTCGCCGATGCCTTTATCAACATCTACCTGGCACTGCTCGCAGGCCGCGGACCGCGTGATGACTTCAGGAACTATCTGATGTCCACAGTCCGAAACATCACCATCCACAGTTACCGAAAGAACCGTCGCCTGAAATTCGTCGACAACATCGAAGAATTCGCGCACGACGCCGAGTTGTCACCGGCGGCGATACTGCAGGAGCGAATCCAGTCGCACTTCGAACGCAGCCGAGCGACCCATGCCTTTCTCCGTCTTCCCGAATCCTGGCGCCAGATCCTCACGCTCACCATTCTCGATGAGCGACCGATCGCCGACGTAGCCGCGATCGTCGGACGGACACCCAACGCCACCCACGCGCTTGCTCTACGTGCTCGCCGCGGCCTGCGAGCCTCGTACGCCGAGCTACCTGACGCCGCTTGACCTGTCCAGAGAGGGCGGGTGGTGCCCTCGGACCGCCGGGAAGGCGATCGAATGTCCCGACGGAAGTCGACTTGGCAGGAGGCCAGCGCTCGAACCAGCGCCTCCGAGCAGACCCAAGTTATCCCCGTTCTGCCTTCCTTCGAACCCGAGCGGCTCCTTCACTTGTGGATCGAAGCCCAGCTCCCGACCGCCCCGCTGCCACCAGCGATCCAGTGGCCGCACCGCGACCTCGACATTTCTCCGCACTGAACGCCCGCCCCCAACCCGAGGAGGAGTTACCGATGCCCGCGGGACGCCACTCGTACGTCACCACTCGACGCACTTCAACCAGTTCGAAGCCTGGCCATGTCAGTTACCTCGGCTTCCTCCTCTTGCTCGTCGGTGGCGGCGTCATCATCGGCAGCGCGTTCGTCATCGCCTACCTCGGGGCGAGGCTCTACTTCGGACTTCCGCTCATGTTCTAGGCCTCACGCCGTCCGGTCTCGTCTTTTAGTCCTGGTACAGCCCACATCACTCGCGACGCAGAGAAGGGAAGATCAGGTGCCCGTTCCTGAACGCCGGCCGCGTGCCGCAGGGTCATCGCTCGGTTCGAACTGGCCCACGATCGGTCGCCAGATCGCCGCCCGCCACTACGAGGTGAGCGACCAGGTCGCGGACCCGGACTGGACGAAGAACTTCTCCCTCTTCGCCGATTTCCTGCCGTGGACACCTCGAGACGGACGGCGCCCTCACCAGGTGTGGGAAGCCATCGAGCGACGCGCGCGAGGCGTACCGATCCACGCGATCGCCGCTCGCCTAGGACGGTCCCAGAGCACAATCGTCCGTTGGCTGCAGCAGCGAGGCCGGCCCTGATGAACCTCGGCGCGAACAGCGACGATGCGTCTGGACCGCGAGTGTGCACCTACGCCTTGATCGGTCGCTACGAGCAGATCCTGCTCATAGCGACCGCCGACGGAAGCCACGTCCTCCCCGGAGGCCCAGTCCATAGTGGCGAACCGATCGAGCAGGCGCTCCAGCGCACGCTGCGCGATCAGCTTGGGACAACCTTGGCCAGCATTGAGTTCTGCTCGGTGATAGAACACGAGGTCGACAAGGGCGTCTGGCTCGGTTCGACATCGGAAGTGGCCTTCCTGTTCGACGTCACACTTCCTGACGTCAGCAGCATCTCTGACCGCTTTCCCTGTATGCACTGGTGGGCAAACGAGTCAGATCTCGTCCTATTGCAACCGGCTGCGATCAGAAACGCGATTTTGACCGGCAATCTTTCGTCGGATGTTCCATGGTGGGCATGGTCACCCTGACACATCAAGTAGACACACCACACATAGGACAATCACCGAATCACTGAGGAAATTGTGACACCGAACCAAGACAGGCTCCCGTCCACGGCAAAACGAAGGGAACTGGGCACCGAGCTTCGACGAATCCGAAAGCGTGCAGGATACACCGGAGGTGAACTTGGCCTTCAGCTGAATTGGAACGCATCCACCATTTCACGCCTGGAGAAAGGTTTAAGCAAGGTTGAGGACGGACGAGTCGCACTCTACCTCGCAAGAGCCGGCGCCACCCCCGCCGAACTAGACGACTTGGTCACTCTGGACCGGCGACCGGACGACGGCTACCAGGCCCGTCCCCACCCCGCAGGCTGTCCCGACAGCCTTCCCATCATCACCCTGCTCGACACGGAAAGCACATCGATCACCACCTACGATCCCGTGGAAGTCCCCGCCATCTACAGGTTGAAACCTACATCCGGAATTCGCGCGGATACGACCACTGCCACGATCTCGACACGATTCTGCGAACCCGGCTGCACAGTCAGCAATCTTCTTTCCGACACCCCCGGTCCTTCACGTTCTATATTCCCGAAACTGTACTCGGAGAGCAGATCGGGTGCCCCACGGTCGCGCACGCGCAACTGTCACACCTGCTGACCGCGTCGACACTACCCCACTGCCGCATCCACCTCGTGCCCACAGGTGCGGGTTTGGCCGACATCCGCACCGCGTTCACCCTTTACCAACACGACGACCATCGCCCCGTGATCCAATGCCAACTTCCCTCGATCAGCCTCTTTCTCGAGAACGACCACGACATCGCCTTTTTCGAAAGCTATCTAGAGCGCATCACGCGCCTGGCCCTCAGCCGCCAAGAAACCCGCGACTGGCTCACCGGACGCTTGGCCAAGCTCGAAGCCACACCTGGATGACCACCGCTCACGCAACCCGAGCTAGCACCACCGGAAGGTATGGAGTTTCGCTGATGACCGCTCGCAGCATCGCCGCAGACAACGTGGCAACATCGTGCTACTTCCGCACCACGGTCGAGCAGCCATTCCGGAAGGCGCTCGTTCAGATCAACGAGGATTGCAATCTTCGCTGCTCGCACTGTTTCGTGTCGGCGACGCGCGTCGGCACGCAGATGCAACTGGGCGAGGTGATCGAGAAGGTGATTCCGCGCCTAGCTGAAGCCCGGGTCAAACGGGTCACCCTGACCGGTGGGGAGCCGACGATCCACCCTGACTTCCTGGCCATCGTGCGTGCGTTCCGCGCGGCCGGGATGGAGGTCGGGATCTGCACCAACGCAACCACTCTGGACGCGGTCCAGATCGAGGCGCTCGCCGAACTGGGCGCGCATTGCAACGTTTCCCTCGACGGGTTCGCCGCCGATTCCCACGGCAAGTTCCGGGGCGATCGCGGCAGCTTCGCCACCACCGTGGACACCGTCGAAAGGCTCGGCAAGGCCGGGATCCTGCAGGGCCTCTTGTGCACGCCGAACACGTTGGCAGAGAACGATGAATACGCGAAGCTGTGCGCGTTCGCGCGCGCGAACGGCGCACGCTACGTACTGCTGAACCCGTTGGGCAGTATGGGCCGCGGGGTCAAGTCCCGGGCAAAGCTGGCGAAGACGAGTTTGCACATGCGGGAGATCTTCGAGCTGACCGCGCCCTTCGATGGTCCGGAGCTGGACCTTGCGCACATCCGCTTCCCGAACGTCGAGCGCCGCCCGCTGGCCGGTTGTGAGGCCGGCACGATCATCTACGTGTTTACCCCCGGCGAAGTCACCGTGTGCCCGTACCTGGTGTTTGCCGCCCGGACCCCTCAATCCCGACACACCGATACAGAGTTCATCGTCGGCAACATCTTCACCGACCCTGACATCGCCACCCGCCTGGACGACTACCCCTTCCACGACCGCTATCAGGTCGGCGCCAATCCCACCTGCACAGCGTGCGCAGTGAACTCCTCCTGCGGCAAAGGGTGCCCTGCCGCGGTCGTTGCCGGCGGTGGCCGGATCGGCGACGTGGACAACGAGCAATGTCCAGTCGTCGACGGAGCACACGGCGAGGGACGGCGGCTGCTTCCGCTGATGCCGGCATGACCCGCCGGTTCGCTGATCCTCAACGCCTGCCCGGCACGCTGATCACCCTCGATGGTCCCGGCGGCGTGGGCAAATCCACGACCGCGGACCTCGTCGGCGAGACGCTGGCCACGGCCGGGTTGCCCGTTCACGCAACGGCACAACCTTCCCGTGCGCCGCTGGGCGAACTGGCCAGGCACGGCACCGACGCCTACCGGGACATGGCCTTGGCGTGCCTCTGCGCCGCCGACAGGCATCACCAGCTCGACACCGAGATCCTGCCGGCGCTCGACGACGGGCAGGTCGTGGTGTCCGATCGCTACGTCGCCTCGTCTCTCGTCCTACAGGGCCTCGACGGCCTGCCTGCCGAGGTGGTGTGGCAGCTCAACCACGGCGTCTATCAGCCCGACCTGTCGATCATCCTCACCGGTGATCCACAGGTCATCGACTCTCGCCTCCGGGCCCGTGGCGGACACAACCGCTTCGAACGCGCCGCGGACAACAGCGCCCACGAGACCGACCTGTACATCCACGCCGTCGCCAGCCTGCAGGACAGAGGCTGGCCGGTGACCACGGTGGACGCCACCAACGGGTCACCCGGGACAATCGCCTCTACTGTCGTGTCCCTCATCCAGCAGGTTCTGAGCGAGAAGAGCCCGGCATGCCTCTGAGTCTGATCACCGTCAACGTCGGCGCCCCGTCTCTCGACCGCGCCCGGCGCCAGCTCAGCTGGCTCACCGAGCGCTCCGAAGACGTCTTGGTCCTGACCGAAACCAAGGCCACCGCAGGCAGCCAGTTCCTCGCCGAAGCGTTCACGTCTGCCGGGTACGCCGTGACCTTTCCCGAGCATGCCCCGGGCGAACTCGGCGTCATGATCATCAGCAAGCTCGCCGCCACACCCGACCCGCTCAGCACAGCCATGGACTACTTGCCCGCCCGTGCCGCCGGGATCGTCGTTGACACCACTGACGGACCGCTCCGCGTCGCCGGCGCCTACGTGCCGTCCCGCGACTCCAGCGCGGACAAGACCGAACGCAAGATGACCTGGTTACAACACTTCCAAGACGTCCTCGATCGCACGGCGAACGACACTCCGCTGCTGCTGCTCGGCGACCTCAACGTTCTCGAGCCCACCCACACACCCGCCCACCGCGGCCAGTTCGCCCCCTTCGAGTACGCCTTCTACACCGGTCTGACCGATCAGCATCACCTCATCGACCTCTTCCGGCACCTGCACCCCGACCAGGTCGAACACAGCTGGGCCCGCCGACCGGAACTGGGCTACCGCTACGACCACGCCCACGGCTCCCCTTTCCTCGCCGAACAGCTCGTCGCCTGCGACTACGTCCACGAAACCCGGGAGATCGGCCCGGACGGCACCCGGCTGACCGACCACTCCGGACTCGCCGTGCAACTGACGATGAACCCGACCACCACGCTGCTAACGTCGGACCCCGCCGCGGCGTCCACATCAACTGAGCCGGAGCCCACCTTGTTCTGACACAGGCTCCGCTCTCGTCGGCCGCCGGGCCCCATTGCCGCTCGCCGACCACGAGGGACCACCGCAGGATGACCAGCACCACCACGCCCCGAATCGGCGCCCGCGTCCTCCTGCTCGACCCTGCCGACCGCGTGCTGCTCATCCACGCCCTCGACCCCACCGACCCCGACCACCATTGGTGGGAGCTCCCCGGCGGCGGCCTTGACAACCGCGAATCCCTTCACGACGCCGCCCGCCGCGAGGTCGCCGAAGAGACCGGCCTCACCCTCAACGACGTCGGTCGCAAGCTGTGGACCCGCGAATCCCGCTTCCGTTACAAGAACCGTGACCACCACCGCATCGACCACGTCTTCCTCGCCCGCACCTCGACCGCCGCACCCCAAGTCGCACTCAAGCCCACGGAGAACGAGAAGGCCGGGCTGATCGAACGGCGATGGTGGACAGCGGACGAGCTCCGAGACACCCACGACAAGCTCCTCCCCGCCGAACTGCCCGGACTTCTCAACTCCTTGCTCACCGGCAGTTTCGACGAGACGCCTCTGACGCTCGCCGACTAACCTAGCCCGCCCGTGGCCATCAGGCACTCCAGCCTTGCATCAGCAAGTCGGCATGGAACTGCTGGCGAATCGACAGCGCCGCGACCGCGATAACCAGCAAGGCCAGCGAAACCCGCCGCCATCGGACCGGAAACTGGACCTCCAGCCAGCGCCGGGTCGCTACGCCGACGCCTGCGCGCATCAGTACGAGGACAACAGCCACCGCGAGCGGCAGCACTCCCGGGTTGTACTGGACCGATCCCGCCAGATCGCCTGACATCAGCAGGAACGTGGCGCGAGTACCGCCGCACAACGGATCCATGATGCCGACATAGTGCAAGGGGCCATGCAGGTCCACCGACGGAACACCGACGAACCCCAGCGCGATGGCCCCGAGGAGCACGGCCGCCGCGGCCACGGTCAAGCCGCGGATACGGTCGCGCTCAGCCCAGCGGAGCAGCCCTTTCTCGCTCCGCCTCTCGCCGATCTCCTTCGTCACGTCCACCAGGTTAGTGCACTATCGTGAATAGTAGGTACGGCCACAGCGAAAGATCGTTCGCCGGGCGACCCCCTACGCTGTGACTGCCGGAGGTCTAGCTGATGTCCGACCGCCCCGTATGGAAGCACGGCTTGATCGTGGCCAGTCGAGGCCCCGCCGAGCCACTGCCGCTCACCGACACCGGTCGACCAACGCTGCCGATCATCTGTCTCTGAGTGCTCAGCTGGTCAAGACGTAGGCGTACTGGCGCTGGTCATCGAACAGTCGCCCTCGGGTGCGTCCACCGTCACGGTCGTCACCGCGTTCTCGACGATGTCTATCTTCGAGCCACAGATCCTGCTGGGCGGTACGAGCTTGTCGTCCGGAATGCCCGCGCACATCCCACCACACTCGCGGAGCCACGAGATCACCCGGTAACGTCCGGTCGGCAACGCCTGGGACAGCTCGGCCGGCGCCTCGCGGAAAGCCCGTTCGGCGATCTGTGCGCCGTTCGCGCCCTCGACGCGCAGGGTGCGCACGGCCGACTGCGCCCTTGCCGATGGTTCACGGACCGTGATGTCCAAGGTACCGGCCGGACCGCTGATCACTCCTGGTTGATGTGATGGCACCTCGGACGACGGAACGGGGGAACCGTTCGGCGAACCGGGCGCCGGGTTAGGTGCGCCGCACCCCGCGGCTATGGCAGCGGCGGCGAAGAGCAGGACAAGACGCATCGGCGGACTCCTCGTACGGCCCGGCCGACGTCGCCGTCGGCCGGGCCTCGGTGCGGATCAGTCTTTCCAGAGGACGGATGTCACGGTGCCGCCCGTGACGATCCGGGTCGTTCCGGCGTCCGAAGCCACTGCCCCGTCGCTGTGGTTGTAGATGCTCTGCAACTGCGAATAGTCGTGCGAGTTCGGCGATACGTAAGACGGGTCGTCGATCCCTGCGTAGTCCATGCACGACGACGCGTTGGTGAACTGGTGATCGAGACCGAAGTCATGCCCGATCTCTTGACACATCACGTGTTGCTTCGCCGCCGCCGTCATCGAATAAGAGTCGTTGACCTTCGTCGTTCCCCATGCGATGTGCTTGCCACTCGACAAGTCGATCTGCGCGACGCCGAGCCAACCAGTGTTGCCGTAGGTGTAGTTGCAGACCCGGATCCGCCCGCTCGATGCCGGGCAGCTCCGGCGCGTTGTCGTGCTGGTATCACTGGCGACCAGCGAGTTTTCGAATACGGACGACCGGTTCCAGTCGGTATTGGCCTTGCTGAGGTTACTGTCCCAGGAGGACGTGACACTGTCGAGCACTTGCAGGCGCAGCACCGTCGAGGTGGACTGTCGCGCCCAGTGGTAGCCGTTCCAGCTGTTCGACGCGTTGGCCGGTGTCGTTCCACCGATAGCCAACGCGGCGACAGCGAGAGGGATGAGTGAAAGCAGCCGCCATTTGCGCATGGCCAACTCCTTCTGCTGCAGGGATTTCCGTCCATCGAGGACGGCATTGAGCAGCTAAGCCCTGCGGTAAACCGTTTCGTAGCTGCGAAAGTAGGCAACTCTACTAATCTACGTCGTAGAGTAGTAGTCACTACTCCATACGGCTCAGTCCTTCAGTCGCGCGACGGCCGCCACACGTCGCCGACATACTCAGACAAGGATCGTCAAGGGACCAAGAGAAGTAGGTTGGGTCGTCATGATGCTCGGCGACGGGATCGCGAAGCCGCCCACGGCGGATGCCATCCGGTCTTCCGGGCACACCTACAGCCAGCTCTCGCTAGTGCGCAGGCCACGAGGACGATGCCCACCGAGACCGCGGACGGCCATACCCAGCCGACCGGGCCAGTGCAGTCACCCTCACCGCACGGACCGTTGAAGGCCGCCGTGCACGGAGTCGTCCATCGCCAACATGTCGCGAAGTGCGACAGCACGACCCGCACACGCGACGACACACCATCGATGCCCTCGGCGCCGCCGAGGTGGACCTGCCGACCACCGCCGCCATCACCACTCCCCTGTCGACCAGAGGACTCGCTGCGGCACGTCCGACGGTTAGCGGCCCGACGTCCGGCCGAGCGGATGGCAACCGGTCGAAGAAACAACGAAGCGCGATATGCCCGGCCACTGACAACGCCGAGATCGCACAGGCAGCGCCAGTTCGCGCCAGTCTTGAGCGCCACGCCCGCCTGACGAATGAACGTCGGGCAACCTCCGCCGCCTCCGCACGTCTCAGTCGAGTTACGAACTTCGCGGTGCCCCCTCCGCCGATCCCCGAACACCTCGACAACTCCTCCGGTGCACCCGTCGCCAGATTTCCAGCGACAACAGCTTAACTCACCGTTCCAGACTCCTACTAAGACAATTAGTGGACAGACGATCGACTCGGTTTCGTTCAGTGGCTTGACTTGTTGCGAGCGGGTTACTTAGCCGTGCGCTTACCTTGGCCGTGTTGACCTATACCCTATGGGGGCATACAGTCCCACTCACTCGAGTGACGCGTAAGTGCACCACCACAGGGCCGCGCATGACGCCCGGCGGTATCTCCGGACGCCGCAGGACGACATGCCGTGCGGCTTCGCCGCAGGCCCTCGTTCGTGAGGGAGACGCTATGCGAAAGTCACCAATCCACCTGTCCCGCCGGACCTTTCTGGCCGCGACCGTCGTTGCTTCGATCGGTTCCGTGGCGGCATGTTCGAGCACCACCTCCGGCGACGTCCTCGAAAAACTGCGAAACGGCGGGAAGATCCGTGTCGCACTCACACAGGCGAATCCACCGTGGAACTTCGTAGAGGGATCCGGTACCCCGGTCGGGTACGACGTCGATGTCGCGAACGATCTCGCCAGGCGGCTGGGAGCCGGTGGAGTCGAGTTCGTACAGGCCAGTTTCCAGACCTTCATCGAAGGCGTGAAGGCCGACCGGTTCGACATGGTCATCTCCGGACAGACGATCACCGCCGAACGCAAAAAGCAAGTCGACTTCTCTCGCCCGTACGAGGTCAATGGGATCTCGATCTTTGTCGCCGCGGAGAACACTTCGATCAACTCACTCGCGGATCTGACGGGGAAGGCCGTCGCGGTGTCGGCGGGAACCACCCAGCACAAGTACGCCACGGAGAAGATCCAGAACGTACAAGTGAAGACCTACGACAACGCCACGCTCGGCCTTACGGATCTGTCCCGCGGCAACGCCGATGCCATGCTGGTCTCCCGCTTCCAGGGCGCCTACCTGGCGAGCAAGAACGGTCTGAGCGTCAAGCCGGTCGGTCCCCTTCTCGAAAGCGAGGTCAACGGGATGTCCTTCCGGAAGGATTCCGCGGCCTTGAAGCAGGCGGTCGACAAGGCGATCGACGACATGATCGCGGACGGGACGCTCACGCGGATCTCCCGACAGTGGCTGGGTGGCCTGGACATGGCAGCCGAACTGAAGGCGCTGCCGGCAGGTTGAGCGCTTCGACAACACTCTTGGTGAGGAGGAAATCGTGGACTTGCTGACCGGCGCGTTCCCGATGTTGTTGCAAGGGCTGGGTGTCACCGTCTTGCTCGGCGTGACATCGTTCATTCTCGGGTCTCTTCTCGGCGCGTTGATCGCTCTTGCCCGGATCTCCGGGTTCCGGGCGCTGAGAGCAGTGGCGATCTCCTATGTCTCGGTGTTCAGGGGGACTCCACTGCTGATCCAGATCATGTTGCTCTACTTCGGACTGCCACAGCTCGGGATCCAGCTGGCACCGATCCCCTCCGCGATCCTCGCGCTGACATTGTTCTCCGCGGCCTACCTGAGCGAGAACTTCCGCGGCGGAATTCTCGGCGTCGACAAAGGACAGTGGGAAGCGTCGTCGTCGATCGGCATGCCGTACTGGCGTACGTTCCGGCGGATCGTCTTTCCACAGGCGATCAGAATCGCGACCCCTGCCGTGGGTAGCCGCTTCATCGCGCTGATGAAGGACACGTCGCTGGCATCAGCGGTGACCGTGGTCGAGCTGACGCGGGTCGCGGAAAGCGTGGGCAACGCCAGTTTCCGCTACATGGAAGCATTTCTGGTCGCGGCCTTGATGTACTGGATGATCAACACGGTGTTGTCCGTCGGGCAGGGCATGCTCGAAAGGCGACTGGGAAGGGCGTATTGAGCATGAGCGACTTCACGATCGAACTGAGGGACATCCGGAAGAGCTACGGCGAACTCGACGTACTGCGCGGGGTGAATCTCGCCGTCGAACGGGGTGAGGTGGTCGTGCTGATGGGTCCGTCCGGCTCGGGCAAGACCACACTGGTGCGATGCATGAATCTCCTGGAGGAACCCGATGGCGGGCACGTCCGGATTTGCGGATGCGATTTCGAGTGCGGTACACCCCGTGACCGCGGGCGCAAACGCCTCGAACAACGGGCTCGCACGCACGCGGGGATGGTGTTCCAGCAGTTCAATCTCTTCCCGCACCTGACGGCGCTGGGCAACGTGATCGAGGGCCCGCGACAAGTGCGGAAGCTGTCCGAGGCCCAGGCGAAGGAGCTGGGGGAAAGACTTCTGGACCGCGTGGGACTGGCGGACAAGAGTGGTGAGTACCCGTCGCGGCTTTCGGGCGGACAGAAGCAGCGCGTCGCGATCGCCCGTGCGCTGGCCATGGAACCCGAGGTCGTGCTCTTCGACGAGCCGACCTCCGCGCTCGACCCGGAACTCCACGCCGAGGTCTTGGACGTCATTCAGAGCCTGGCCCGCGAGGGTATGACGATGGTGATCGTCACTCATGAGACGCATTTCGCGCGGGAGGTCGCCGACCGGATCGTGTTCATGGACAGCGGGGTGATCGTCGAGGAGGCCACTCCGGACATCTTCTTCACGCGACCGTCGCAGGAACGAGCACGGTCGTTCCTCCGCCTCGTTGATCATTCGGCAGTGATTTCGGCTCCGGCACCACGCCGCGGTGAGGAGGCGGTATGACGGAGGCACCGTTCGACGTGGACTTGGCCCGCAAGGAGACGCCTGGCTGCGGTTCAGTGATCCACCTCAACAACGCCGGGTCGTCGTTGATGCCGCAGCCTGTGCTGGACGCCGTGATCGATCATCTCCGCCTCGAATCCCGCATCGGTGGCTACGAGGCCGCGGCGGAGGCGGCCGACGACGTGAGCGGGGTGTACACCTCGGCCGCCCGCCTACTCGGCTGCACGCCGCCGGAACTCGCGGTCCTCGACAGTGCCACCCGCGCCTGGGACCTCGCGTTCTACTCGATCCCGTTCCGGAGTGACGATCGGATCCTGACCAGCGAAGCCGAGTACGCCAGCAACTTCATCGCTTACCTGCAGGTGGCGCAAAGGTACGGCGTTCAAGTGGAGGTCGTGCCGAACGACGAGTCGGGACAGCTGTCCGTGGTGCGCCTTCGCGAGTTGATAGACGACCGGGTCCGGCTGGTATCGCTGACCCACGTGCCGACCAACGGCGGCCTGGTCAATCCGGCGGCCGAGGTCGGCAGCGTGACCCGCGAAGCCGGCGTCCTGTATCTGCTCGACGCGTGCCAGTCGGCTGGGCAGATGCCGCTCGACGTCGACGTTCTCGGCTGCGACATGCTGTCACTGACCGGCCGGAAGTACCTCCGAGGCCCGCGCGGCACCGGCCTGCTGTACGTCCGAGCCGGTCGGCTCGACGAGCTGAATCCTCCGATGCTCGACCTGCACGCCGCGACCTGGGTGACCCGCGACGGCTACGAAGTCCGCCCTGGGGCGCGCCGGTTCGAATCGTGGGAGTGCAACTACGCGGCGAAGATCGGGCTCGGTGCCGCGATCGACTACGCGCTCGGCTGGGGGCTCGTGAGCATCCGCGATCGGGTCTACCACCTGGCGGCTGACCTGCGTGATCGTCTCGGCTCCATCCGCGGAGTCGAGGTCAGGGACGTTGGCTCGGAGCAGTGCGGCATCACGTCCTTCACGGCGGAAGGCCTGTCGGGCGAGGAGATCAAAGCGTTCATGGCGAGGTGCGGCATCAACGTGAGTGTCTCGCGGGTGGCGTCAACGCGCTGGGACATGGAGACGCGGGGGCTGGACGAAGTCGTTCGGGCCTCAGTCCACTACTACAACACGATCGAGGAAATCGACCAGTTCTGCAAAGCACTAGCGGAGGCAGTTGAGCCCTGACGTGCTCTTGACGAGGAAGGCTGTCGGGCATCCGTCGCTACACGGTTCGGCGTCAGTCGTGACGCCACACCTTGACCGCCGACAGCAGCAGCAAGGCGATCAGAACCGGGATCAGCACGGCTCCCGGCACCGCGTCGAGCAGCAGGCCCCCGAGCACGGTTCCGGCGACGGAGCCCAGTGCCATGACGGCGACGAAGGAGGTGTTGGCGCGCAGAACCTGGAAGCTCTGATCTCGGCTGTACCGGGCGAACGCGACGAGCATCGTCGGCAGCGACACCGCGAGCGAGAGCGACCCGGCGAGTTTGATGTCCACTCCGTACAGCAGGACGATCGTCGGGATGAGCAGCTCGCCTCCGGCGACGCCCATGAGCGCGGCGACCACACCTATCGCGACACCGGCGCCAACACCCGCTACGGCCCGGGCGACCGGCGGGAGCGACACCGTGCTCACCTCGCCGAGGTGATTCCACGCCAACGCCGCGGCGATGACGAGAAGCAACACCGCAAGCAGCCGATACAGCGTCGCCGAACGCATGCGGGTGGCCCAGGTCGCGCCGAGCCACGCGCCCAGCAGGCTGCCGCCCAACAGGTTCACCACGATCGGCCAGTGCGGAGCCGCGTCATCGAAGGGCACGGCCACCAGGCGGGCTGGTAGCGCGGTGATCACCACGATCAGGCTCATCGCCTTATTCAAGATCACCGCCTGCAAGGCGACGAACCCGAAGACACTGATCAACACGGGCAGTCGGAACTCCGCGCCGCCGAGACCGATCATCCCGCCGAGCAGGCCGATCGCGGCGCCCGAACAGAACACCGCGGACCACGGCCGTTGCCGGCTGTTGACACCCGTATACACGACGGCGTCGTCATCGGGTTTCCGCTGCCGTGAATACGCCACGAGGCACGTTAACCGACAGCACGTCCGCTGGTGACGACGCTGTCAGCCGTGCTGGCGGCTCCACGCCTGGGCGGCTCGATCGTGACGAGTGAGGACGTTGAGGGAACACGGTAGATCACTCCTTTGGCCGCTCACACGGTGACACTGCCGGGGTTACGTTGGGTAGTTCACGTGGACGGATCGGGGAGGTCCGATGACGCAGCTTCCGATGTTCGGCCAGCCACCAGACACGCCCACCGCCAAGCCTGCGGGCGATCAGGCTGTCACGTTGCAGGTCCTGGTGACTGTGAAGGCGGCGCCCAACCCGTCCGAGAAGTACGGAGAAACGGTCTGCGTGGCCGGGCTCAGCCTCGACCCGGATCGGCCAGGCTGGATCCGCCTTTACCCGATCAACTTCCGTGAGCTCGGCCCCGATGCGAGTTTCGCGAAGTACGACGTCGTGTCGGTGGAGGCGGTACCGGCCAGGCAGGACAGCAGGCAGGAGAGCTGGCGACCGCGGATGCCCACCCTGAAGGTCGGGAAGCACCTGACCAAATGGACGCACCGCCGCCCGTGGATCGATCCGGCGATTAGCGAACAGACCACGATGTGCCGCCTCATTCGCGGCGCCACCATGAACACACAGTCGCTGGCCCTCATCCGCCCGAGAAAGATCACGGCCCTGCGGATCGCCCGCCATCCGGGCTGGTCGAAGGCCCAGCAAGCCAAGATCGACACCTATGTCGGCCAACTCGATCTGTTCGGCGACGAGGACCGGACGCCGTTGCGGGCACCGCGGTTCGCCGGCACCTACCATTACGAGTGCGAAGAGCCTGATTGCAACGGCCACAAGCAGGGGTTCATCGACTGGGAGTTCGTCGCCTTCCAGCTCCTACGCCTCAGCGGCATGAACGACGCCGACGCCGCACAACGGCTCGAGCAACGGTTCCTGCGCGAAGTCTGCGGCCCTGACCGCGACGTCGCCTTCTACGTCGGCAACGTCGCAGCGCATCCCCGGACATTCAGCGTCCTCGGCGTCTACTGGCCGCCGCGGTCAATTCCGAGGTAGACGGCCGGCGATCTCCGCCAGCACGACGTCACGATGACACCGCCGCTGATCAGCTTCGAAGCACAGTACGGCGACACGTTCACCGGCAGACAAGCGAGCGAGCTCATCCAGGCTGGCTTGGGCCTCGGCGGTCTCCAGCAGCTCGACGTACCGATCCTTCGCCTGCTTGAGCTCGGTCTCGTCTCCGGCGAAGCCAGCCCGATTCGTCTTGAGGTTTCCGAGCTCCCGGCGGTGTTCGTACTCGATCCCGGCCTCGGCCAGCGCGGCACGTAACGCCGTCTTGCTGAATCCCCGTTTACGCGAGATCGGCGTCAACCTGACATCGATCAGACGCGTCACGCCACGCTGCACGAGCCCGTCAATGAACTGGGAGATCTCCTGCCCCTCGTACCCGACACCGATGGCGCCGTCACGAAGCCGGGTAGCGCTGCTGGTCATGTCCACACCCTGTCATGACACCGCCTGCCGGACGACTCCGCCCCGATCCCTTTTCCACGGGCGCTAGGTCGACCGTTCGCGGCGATAGTGGCGCGCGGCTTTCGCCCGGTTGCCGCAGGTTTCCATGGAGCACCATCGCCTGGTGCCGTTCCGGGTCGTGTCCTCGAAGTACAGCGTGCACACCGGATACGCCGAACATCGCTTGATCCGTTCCGGGCGCGCGCGAAGCAAGGTCAAGTAGCTGTACGCCGCGAGCCAGGCCGGTCGCCAGGTCGCTTCCTGGACCTCGATCACTTCTTCGGGGACGCCTTGCCGCGACTCCGGCCGCAAACGCCCTCGCGCCAGGACCTCGTTCAGCGCGCGTTCGGCGGAAGCGCCGGGGCTTTCGAGTACCTCGCGCAGGACGGACCGCGTGTGACGCAACGGTTCCTCCGCTCCCGGCACCTCCGCGAGGCCTCGCTCGGCCAGCCAGGCGCCGACCCCGCCTGGCTCGTCGAAGACGTCCCGCCGCTCACCACGGTCGGGCCACGTGGTGTTCAGCAGGTCCAGAGCGATCGGTTCGCCGACCAGGGGGCGTTGCAGCACAGCGTCATCCTACCCTCCGTCCGCCACTTGACAGGTTAGGTTTCCTCCTGCTTATCTCTAACTGTTATCAAGCATTTAGAAGGTTAGAACAAGTCGCGAGGAGCGCTCACCCATGTCCGAAACCACCCGGCCCGTACTGCACCGCACGGCGACCATCGACGGCCGCAGCGTGTTCTACCGGGAAGCCGGCGACCCCACCGCGCCCACCGTGGTGCTGCTACACGGTTTCCCCACGTCGTCGCACATGTTCCGCACGCTGATCCCCGCGCTGGCCGACCGCTACCACGTCATCGCCCCCGACCACATCGGCTTCGGGCACTCGGACGCGCCGCCCGTCGACCGGTTCGACTACTCGTTCGAGAACCTGACCGCGATCACCATGGGCCTGATCGACTCGCTCGGCCTGGACCGTTTCGCCCTGTACATCCAGGACTACGGCGCCCCCATCGGGCTCCGCATCGCGAGCCGTCACCCGGACCGGGTCAGCGCGCTGCTGGTCCAGTCCGGCAACGCCTACGTCGACGGCTTCACACCGTTCTGGGACGTCCTGTTCGCGCACGCCAAGGACCGCGAAACCCACGAAGAAGCCGTGCGCGAGCTCCTGAAGCCCGCGGCGACCCGCTGGCAGTACACCCACGGCGTCCCCGCCGACCGGCTGGACCGGCTCACCCCGGACACCTGGACCCTCGACCAGGCCCTGCTCGACCGCCCCGGCAACCAGGAGGTGCAGCTGCAGCTGTTCTGGGATTACCAGTTCAATCTCGACGCCTACCCGGACTTCCAGCGGTACTTCCGCGAGCACCGGCCGCCGACCCTCATCACCTGGGGTGAGCACGACGAGATCTTCGGCGCCGACGGAGCCCGCGCGTTCCTTCGCGACCTGCCCGACGCCGAACTGCACCTGCTCGACGCCGGGCACTTCGCACTGGAGACACACGGCGCGGAGATCGCCGCCCTCATCCGCGACTTCCTCGACCGCACCTTGCACTGACACACAGTCAAGTGACGCCGATCTGGGCGCCCCACGCCTCGGATCGGCGTCACTTGTCGACAACTCACCTCGCGCGCCAAGGTGGACCCTGGGGCACGAAGCACGTCACCGTGGAATCGCTTCCCGGCTCCCGGCACGGCTACACCAGCCCGCTGTCCGCTACGAAGCCGAGCCCACCATCCTCAGCTCCGGCTCAGACTGACGAGAGCCAACCTGACCTCACGCCTCCGTCCAAGTATCTACTATGCTCTCTAGTAGCTACTCGGACGGAGGCCCCATGGTCGTCAAACCCGCTCCCGTCGCGCTGCGGCCCGGCTCGGAACGAACCGCGCCACCGAAAGGCTCCGTTCTCCTTCGCCTGTTCCGCACGACGGACCACAAGCAGATCGGGATCCTGTACCTGATCACGTCGTTCGCCTTCTTCATGGCGGGCGGCGCGATGGCCCTGCTGATCCGCACCGAACTGGCGCGTCCCGGGCAGCAGTTCCTGTCCCAGGAGCAGTACAACCAGCTGTTCACCATGCACGGCACGATCATGCTGCTGCTGTACGCGACGCCGATCCTGTTCGGCTTCGCGAACTTCATCCTGCCGCTGCAGATCGGTTCGCCCGACGTCGCGTTCCCCCGGCTGAACGCGTTCTCGTACTGGCTGTACCTCTTCGGCGGCCTGACCGTCGTCGCGGGCTTCCTCACCCCCGGCGGCGCGGCGGACTTCGGCTGGTTCGCCTACACCCCGCTGTCGAGTGCGATCTACTCGCCCGGCATCGGTGCCGACCTGTGGATCGTCGGCCTGCTGGTATCGGGTCTCGGCACCATCCTCGGCGCGGTGAACATGGTGACCACCATCGTGTGCCTGCGCGCGCCGGGGATGACGATGTGGCGGATGCCGATCTTCAGCTGGAACATCCTGGTCACCAGCATCCTGATCCTCATCGCCTTCCCGATCCTGACCGCGGCCCTGATGGGCCTGCTGGCGGACCGGAAACTGGGAGCACACGTCTTCGACCCCGCGAACGGCGGCGTGATCCTCTGGCAACACCTGTTCTGGTTCTTCGGCCATCCAGAGGTCTACATCGTCGCCCTGCCGTTCTTCGGGATCGTGTCGGAGATCTTCCCGGTCTTCAGCCGCAAACCCATCTTCGGCTACAAGGGCCTCGTGTTCGCCACACTGGGCATCGCGGCCCTCTCGGTGGCCGTGTGGGCCCACCACATGTACGCGACCGGCGCCGTGCTGCTGCCATTCTTCTCCTTCCTCACCTTCCTGATCGCCGTCCCGACCGGCGTGAAGTTCTTCAACTGGATCGGCACGATGTGGAAGGGCCAGCTGACCTTCGAATCCCCGATGCTCTTCAGCGTCGGGTTCCTCGTCACCTTCCTGTTCGGTGGCCTGTCCGGCATCCTCCTGGCCGCGCCCGCGATCGACTTCCAGGTGTCGGACAGCTACTTCGTCGTCGCGCACTTCCACTACGTCCTGTTCGGCACGATCGTGTTCGCCACGTTCGCCGGGATCTACTTCTGGTTCCCGAAGTTCACCGGCCGCATGATGGACGAAAGGCTGGGCCGTTGGCATTTCTGGACGACGTTCATCGGGTTCCACACGACCTTCCTGGTGCAGCATTGGCTCGGCGCCGCCGGCATGCCGAGGCGGTACGCCGACTACCTGCCCAGTGACGGATTCACCACACTGAACACGATCTCCACGATCGGTTCGTACATCCTCGGTGCCTCGACGCTGCCGTTCATCTGGAACGTCTTCAAGAGCTACCGCTTCGGCGAAGTCGTCACGGTGGACGACCCGTGGGGCTACGGCAACTCGCTCGAATGGGCGACGTCCTGCCCGCCGCCGCGGCACAACTTCACCGAGCTGCCGCGGATCCGGTCCGAGCGGCCGGCGTTCGAGCTGCACTACCCGCACATGGTCGAACGTCTCCACAAGGAGGGTGAGATCGGCTTCTTCGGGAAGCAGAAGGTCAACACCCACCGCGCGCCGTCCCAGGTGCTCACCGAGGCGGCCATGCCGGGTGACCACTCCAAGGACAACTCCAGCGAGTGACAGTGAATCGTGTCCGCCAGGCACCGTCACCGATTCCATGTACTATCGAACTTCGTAGATCTCTGAACGTCGCGAGGGAGTCATGAAACCTGCCGAGCAGCAGCCTTTCCCGAACCGCCGGATGAGCAGGCGCGGATTCCTGGTGCTGGGCACCGGCACCGCTGCGGCTTTGGGCTTGTCCGCCTGTTCGTCCGGCGGCGGCACGGCCGTCCAGTCCAAGGTCAGGCCGACCTCACCGCTGGTCGCCAGTGCCGAACAGGCTCGGCGCGCAGCCAACGCGGCCGTCACGACGGCGGACTTGACCGCGGCAGTGGGTGACGTCGACCTCGGCGGCGTACCGGTCAGGACGTGGACCTACGGCGGAGAACTGCCGGGCAAGGAAATAAGGCTGAAGCGGGGGGAAGTGCTGAAGGCCAACCTCCGCAACCGGCTTCCGCAACCGACGAGCATCCACTGGCACGGCCTCGCTCTGCGCAACGACATGGACGGCGTGCCCGACGTCACGCAGCAGGCCGTGGCGGCGAACGCAGACTTCTCCTACGAATTCACCGTGCCCGATGCTGGGACTTATTGGTTCCATCCGCACGTCGGCGTGCAGCTCGATCGCGGTCTCTACACCCCGCTCATCGTCGAAGACCCGGCCGACGGCAACGACTACGACGACGAACTCGTGATCGTGCTCGACGACTGGATCGACGGCACGGGCACCGATCCGGACGCGGTGCTGGCCAATCTGAAGAAGAACGGCATGGCCATGGAGCACTCGATGCCGGGCATGTCGGAGATGCCCGGCATGCCGAAGTCGGACGTCCTCGGCGGCGACGCCGGAGACGTGGTCTACCCGCATATGCTGGCCAACGGCCGGCTCGCCACCGCACCTCGTTCGTTCGACGGCAAACCCGGGCAGCGAATCCGGCTGCGGTTGATCAACGCGGGCGGGGACACCGTGTTCCGGGTCGGCGTTCCCGGTGTGCCGATGCGGGTCACCCACACCGACGGGTTCCCCGCGACCACCCCGAACCCGGCCGAGGCGGTCTTGATCGGCATGGGTGAACGGGTCGACGCCGTGATCACTCTCCCTGACAAGGGCGTGCCTGTCATCGGCATCGCCGAAGGCAAGAACGCCTACGCCCAGGTCCTCTTGCATTCCGGCGGCAGCAAAGCCGCGACGGCGAACGATGCCGCGGTCACGGCCCTGAAGACGCGGCCGGTGCAAAGCCTCGCCGACTTCCGGGCGGCCCCCGAGGTCGCCCTGCCCGCCAAGAACCCCGACGTCGTCCACGACATGGTCCTGGCCGGGCCGGGCGCCAAATACGACTGGACGATCAACGGCAAGCCCTTCAACCCCGACGACGGCCTGCCGATCCGGCAAGGGCAGCGGGTCCGGCTGCGCTTCGTGAACGACTCGGACATGTATCACCCGATGCACCTGCACGGTCACACCTTCCAGGTACGCGGCCAGAACGATCCCGGCCCCCGCAAGGACACCGCGATCGTCCTGCCCCGTAAAACCATGGAAGTCGACTTCGACGCGAACAACCCCGGACAGTGGCTCACCCACTGCCACAACGTCTACCACGGTGAGGCCGGGATGATGGCCGTGGTGTCCTATGTGGAATGATCGGACCCGCCGCCGGGCGGCCGCGGTGGCCGCCGCGGCACTCAGCGCGCTCGCGGTCGGGGTGCCGACCGACGTCATCGACACGTCCTACTTCACCCGCATGACACCGGTCCGGTGGTGGGAGTACCCCGTACTGGCACTCATCGCTGTACTCACCGGGCTTTGGGTGTCCATTCGACGCACGAAGAACGACGCCCGCGGACGAGGCCGGGTGATCGGCTCGGTGACCGCAGCGGTGTTCGCCGTCGGGTGCCCGGTGTGCAACAAGATCATCGTGGGACTCCTGGGTGTATCCGGTGCGCTCGGGTTGTGGGCGCCGGTTCAGCCCGTACTCGCGGCGCTGTCGGTAGTCGCCTTGGGCACCGCCGTGGTGATCCGCTGGCGGCAGCGAGACTGCACCACGGAAACCTGCACACCGGACGTCACACGGGAGGCCAGCCCAGCCGGGCGAACCACGCCAGCATCCGGCTCATCAGCAGCGTCCAGCCTCCCGTGAGCATCGCGATACCCATCGCTATCAGCAAAGCACCACCGGCGATCTCGATCTTCCTCGTATGCCTCCGCAGCCGGCCCAGGCCGCGTTGCCCCCGCGCCACCCCGAACGCCACGAGCAGGAACGGCACGCCGAGGCCCATCGAGTAGGCGAACAGCAACAAGGCGCCGGTACCGACCGTCGCCGTACTCGCGGCGGTCGCGAGGATCGACGCGAGCACCGGCCCGACGCAGGGTGTCCATCCCAGTCCGAACGCCACGCCCAGCACGACCGCTCCGGCCGGGCCATCACGAACACGACGCAAGTCGAACCGAACTTCCCGTTGCAGCACCGGTATCCGGACGACGCCGAGCATGAGCAGCCCCATCACGATCACCAGCACGCCGCCGATCACCGTCAGAGTCTGCTTCTGCTGAGCCAGCAACAGCCCCAGCGCGGAGGCGGTCATCCCGAGCGCGACGAACACCGCGGTGAAGCCGAGAACGAACAACATCGAAACGGCACCGACACGGCGTTTGCTCAATGTCATGGTCGTTCCGTCCACAGAGGACCGCCCGATGCCGGACATGTAGGACACGTAGCCGGGCAGCAACGGAAGCACACACGGCGAGGTGCACGAAATGATCCCCGCCACGATGGCCAGCGACAGCGATGTGTACAACTCCACGTCAGAACCTGCCTGTCGGAACCCGGACGAATGGCCGGCTCAAGCCGACTGTAACCTACTAGCGATGTTAGTAGAGCAGCGGGACGCCGTGGTGGCTGTGACGGATCTGGACGTCAGCGTCCAGCGCAGTCCCGTCCTGCGCGGACTCGACCTCGTGGTGCGGCCCGGCGAGGTGTTCGGCGTACTCGGCCCCAACGGCTCGGGAAAGAGCACGTTGCTTCGCGTCCTGGCCACCCTCCTGCGTCCGGCAGGCGGGGTCGGGACCGTACTCGGCGCGCGGCTCGGCAGCCGGGAGGCCCAGAACGTCCGGCCGTCGATCGCACTGGTCGGGCATCAGTCGGCGTTGCATCCGCTGCTGACGCTGGAAGAGAACCTGCGCTACGTGGCCGCCCTGACCGGACGCCCCGCCTCGGCGGTCACCGCCGCGCTGGATCTCGTGGGTCTCGAGCAGGCGGCGCGCAGGCGCGCGAACCAATGCTCACAGGGAATGCTCCGTCGCGCCGACCTCGCACGGGTGATCCTGACCGCACCGAAGCTGCTGCTGCTCGACGAGCCCCACGCCGGTTTGGACCCCGCGTCGTTCGGGTTGGTCGACCTGGTCGTGCACCGGGTCCGTGTTCGTGGCGGCGCGGCGGTCGTGGTCTCGCACGACATCCCGCGGCTGACGTCGCTGGCCGACCGGCTCACTCTTCTCGAGGGCGGACGACTGGTGCCGTGCGTCCACGAGTTCGCACCGGAGGAGTGAGCACCGATGACCACGCCGCTGAGGCAGGCCCGGGCCGTCGCGCACACCGAGTTGCGAATCGAAGGCCGTGCCGGCGAGACGCTCTGGGTGATCGCGCCGTTCGGGGCGGTGGCGCTGCTGCTCGTGCCGTTGGCCGTCGGCGCCGACCGGCCGCTGCTCGCACAGCTGGGCCTGGGGATGTACTGGGTCGTGGTGCTGTTGTTCGGCCTGCTCGTAACCCTGCGGCAATCCACGGCCGATTCGCCTGAACACCTGGGAATGCTGCGGCTCGCAGGTGTCACCCCGGCGGCCCGGCTCGCCGGTCGCGCGGTCGCGACCACGGTCGTGCTGCTGGCTTTCGAGATCCTGCTGCTGCCCGCCCTGGTCGTGTTCTACCAGCCACCGATGCGCGGCTGGGCGTGGCTATGGGCCGTCCTGCCCGTCACCGCCGCGGGGCTGGCCGCGCTCGGCACCCTCGCCGGAGCCGTCGTCCGCGGTCTGGCCGGGCGCGGCACGCTCGGCCCCCTGCTGGTCTGCCCGCTCGCGCTTCCCCTGCTGCTCGGCGCCACGGAAGTGATCAAGACGGCCGCCTTCGGGCGGAATCCAGGGCCCTGGCTCCTGCTGCTGATCACCACCACCGCTATCGGCTGGCTCGGTCTGCTGCTGAGCGCTAACGCCTGTGAGGAGAACGCATGAACCCGCTCGGGCGACGACTGCCGGTCGCCACCGCCGTCGTGCTCGCCGCTGGCCTGACCGGCGCCGTCCTCGCGCCGCCGGACCGTATCCAGGGCGAGTACCAGCGTCTGATGTACATCCACGTTCCGGCGGCGTGGACGGCGTACCTGTGCTTCGTGATCACGTTCGTGACGAGCGGACTGTGGTTGTGGCGGCGGAAGGAACGCTTCGACCGGCTAGCGGCCGCCAGTGCGGAGGTCGGTGTGCTGTTCACCGGTCTGACGATCGCGCTGGGTTCCTGGTGGGGCAAACCGGTCTGGGGCGTGTGGTGGACCTGGGATCCCCGGCTGATCACGACCGCGCTGATGTTCTTCGTCTACCTCGGCTACCTCGCCCTCCGGCGCGCGACGCTCGACCCTCTCGTGCGGGCGCGGCGCGCGGCCGTGCTCGGCGTCGTGGCGTTCGTGCAGGTGCCCATCGTGCACTTGTCGGTGGTGTGGTGGCGGGCGCTGCACCAGCCTCCGACCGTGCTGAAACCGGGCGACCCGTCCATCGACCATCGCATGCTGCTGGTGCTGCTGGTCAACGTGCTCGCGTTCACGCTGCTCGCGATCACCCTGCTGCGAGCCCGCACGCGCTTGTCGTCGCTCGAGGAGGACCTCGCCACCGCCCGAGCCACCGCGGACAGCCGGCTGGCCGGCCTCGCGGTGGCCGCACCCCGACTGGAAGGACCGGCGAACGATGTCTGAATGGACCTGGGTGATCATCGGTTTCGTGGTCACCTTCGGCGTTCTCGCCGCGTACACGATCAAGCTGATCTCGCGTGCCGATGCCGTCCAGCGCGAGTTGGAGCGTGACAGGTGAAGCGATACCGGCTGCTCGCAGTCTCAGGGATCGGTGTCGTCGCGGTGCTCGTCGGTGTCCTCCTCTTCGGCAACCTGAACGGCAACCTCGTCTACTACCTCACGCCGGACGAGGCACTGGCCAAGCACGCCGACTACGCCGAGGGCCGTCGTTTCCAGCTCGGCGGATTCGTTCGCCCGGGAAGCGAGCGGCGCACCGCCGACGGGCTCGCGTTCGTCGTGACCTCCGAGGTGCGCCCGGACAGTGCCGCGGTCGTCGTGCTGCACACCGGCCCGATCGCGCAGCTGTTCCAGTCCGGCATCGGCGTGGTGGTCGAAGGCTCTTGGCGTGGCACGGAATTCTTCTCGGACACCATGATCGTCAAACACGACGAGAACTACCGCCCGCCGGGCCCGACGTCGCAGCCGGGTTCTGGAGGTGATCCTCGGTGACGCAGGTGGTACCGGCCGCGGGCTGGGGCGGCGCGTTGCTCGGCCTTGCCGCTTCGGTCGTCCTGGCCTTCTACGGCTTCCGCGCGCAACACCGTCCAGGCACGGTACGAGTCGGCCAGTTACGTGCCGCGACCTCGGTGATGGCCGGTGGCGCGGTCCTGTCCATGGCGGCGCTGGAAACCGCGCTGCTGACCGACAACTTCGCGATGTCGTACGTCGCCGAGACCCACGCGCGGGCCACGCCGCTGCTGTTCACGATCACCAGCGCGTGGTCCGGTCTCGGCGGCAGCATCGTGCTGTGGACGCTGGTACTCGCCGGATTCATCTTCGTCGCGGGCCGGAAACTCACCGGAGCCGACGACCGGCTCGGGACCGGCGCGCTCGGCGTCATGGGTCTGGTCGCCGCGTTCTTCTTCGGGATGGTGACCACGGTCGCCAACCCGTTCGAGATCCTGGCCACTCCGCCTGCCGACGGGCCAGGCCCGAACCCGTTGCTGCGCAACGACATCATGGTGGCGATTCATCCGCCGTTGCTCTATCTCGGCTTCGTCGGCTTCACGGTGTCCTTCGCCTACGCGATGTCGGCGCTGATGCTGCGGCGGGGCGGCGTCGACTGGCTGGTGCGGACCCGCCGGGCGAATCTCGTGGCCTGGACCTTCCTGACCGCGGGCCTGATCGTGGGCGCCTGGTGGTCGTACGAGGTCCTCGGCTGGGGTGGCTACTGGGCGTGGGATCCGGTGGAGAACGCCGCGTTGATCCCTTGGCTGGTGGCCACGGCGTTCATCCACTCCTCCGTGGTGCAGGTCAAGCGCGGGATGCTGCAGGCGTGGAACTTCGTGCTGGCCCTCGCGACGTTCTCGCTGACCATCCTCGGCACGTTCCTCACCCGCTCGTCGGTGGTCGCCTCGGTGCATTCGTTCACGCAGTCCGGTGTCGGCCCCGCGTTACTCGGGTTCCTCGTCGTGGTGCTGGTGGCCGGGTTCACGCTGTTCGCGCTGCGCGGCGAGGACATCGCCACGCGGGCACGATCCCTGCGGCTCGGCAGCAGGGAGGGTCTGTTCCTGTTGAACAACCTTTTGCTGTGCCTGTTCGCCTTCGTCGTCCTGCTCGGAACGGTCTATCCGATCTTCGTCGAGGCTCTCAACGGCGGGCAGGTGTCGGTGGGACGGCCGTTCTTCGACCGGATGGCCATCCCACTGTCGTTCGCGCTGCTGCTGGCGATGGGTGCCGGGCCGTTCACGCCCTACCGGTGGGCGACGCCGGGTCTGCTGTGGACACGACTGCGCGTCCCGCTTCTGCTCGGCAGCGCCGCCGCGGCGACCGTGACCGTAGCGGGCCTCCGGTCGGCCGGCGCCGTCGCCGTGGTGTTCCTGGCGGTGACGATCACCGCGGCGAGTGTCCGGCAGCTGCTGGTCGCCGCGCCCAATCGGCGGCCGCGAGGGCTGTGGCGGCTGGTCACCGGGCAGCGTGCGTACTGGGGCGGGCAACTCGCGCATATCGGTGTGGCCGTCGTCGCCGTGGCGATCTCCGTATCCGGCGCCACCACGAGCCGGGCCACCGTCACGCTCGCTCCAGGACAGATGGCGGAGTTCGCCGGGTACACGGTCACGTTGGACACCACCGAGGAGCATGTCGAGCCAGACCGGACACTGCGCGACGCGCATCTCGTGTTCCGGGAGAACGGTCGAGCCGTATGGACTGCCGAACCTCGGCTCGAGACCTTCGTCAACCAGCCGCAGGCGGTCGGCACGCCGACCGTGTGGAGCACGGCGGGCCGGGACATCTACGTGGCGCTCGCCCAGCTCACCCCGGAGAACGTGACGGTGAACCTCTACCGCTATCCGCTGATGTCGTGGCTCTGGGTCGGTGGGTTCATGGTCGCCGCCGGCGGTCTTTGGGCGCTGACCGGGCGGCGACGTGGCCGCCTGGAGCGGTCGGCCGCCGAGACTGCGCCCTCGGAGGAGGCGAAAGCCGGTGCGTAGCCGGGCCGTCAGCCTCGCATGCGTCGCCGGCGTGCTGATCCTGCTGGGGATCGTCACGGCCCAGCTGATGAGCACCGGCGGGCAGGGCGACCGGGCCTACGAACTCGAGCAACGGCTGCGCTGCCCGGTGTGCAAGAGCGTCTCGATCGCCGAATCGCCCTCCGAAACCGCCTCCGCGATGCGGCAGGTCGTGCAGGAACAGGTCGCGGCCGGGCGCGACGAGGAAGAGATCGTCGGCTACTTCCGCTCCCGATATGGCGACTGGGTCCTGCTGGACCCGCCGGCGCACGGCCCGACGCTGTTGCTGTGGCTCCTGCCGGTGGCGGGTGTGCTGGCGGGCGCCGCCGGACTCGGGGTCTTCCTGCGACGTCGGCGAGTGGTCCTCGTCGTGCCGGAGGCCCAACGTGCTCAGGTCAACCAGGCCCTGGAGCGAACGCGGGGGAAGTACCGTCGTGAGGATCTCCTGTGAATCGTGAACGAGAGCGTCTTGAAGAAGAGCGCGAGCAAGCGCTCCGGGATCTGCTCGCGCTGGAAGTGCAGATCCGCACCGGCGAGATCCCGGACGCGGCCGGGCGACGGCTGCGCGCGGAATACGAACGAGCCGCCGCGGACGCGATGGCCCGGCTCGACGGGCTCGACAAGCCCGGTACCCACACACCGACCCGGCTCAATGTCGCCCGGACGCTCGCCTATGTCGTCACCGTGCTGGTCGCGGGACTTGCCGCGGCCGTCGTCCTCCCCATGTCCGTACAGCCCCGGCCGGAGAACGGGTTCGTCACCGGCAACGAGGTCACCCAGAGCAGCACACCACCCGCGCCGCCGCTGCCCGCCGGCGGTGACGCGGCCGGAACGGCCCTGTGGATGAGGGCCAACGTCGAACTGTTCGGCCGCAACGACCCGGCCGCCGCGCTCCGCACTCTCGAGCAACTCCAGGCCCGGACCGACCTGCTCCCGGACACCCGCCGAGACGTCGAAGCCCTGATCGCCACCGCCCGCCGTGAATTGGACAGGAACGGCCGATGAGCACCGAATCCACCGATCCCCGTACTTCGACGATGCGATGGCTGCGCTGGGTGGCGCTCGCCGCCGCCATCGCCACGGTCGCCGTCGGCGCGTTGCTCGGCACCCGCCTCGGCAAGGACCCGACGCTGGTGGACACCCCGTTGATCGGCAAGCCCGCGCCTGAGCTCTCGTTGCCCTACCTGGAACGCGACGGAGAGCTGGGCCTCGGGTCGCTACGCGGCCGGATCGTCGTCATCAACTTCTGGGCGTCGTGGTGCGTCCCCTGCCGCGAAGAGCAACCGACACTCGTGGCAGCGGCCGACGCGTACGGCGAGGCAGGCGTGACCTTCGTCGGAATCAGCTACCAGGATCAGCGCAAACCCGCGATCGGGTTCCTCGACGAGCTCGGCCGCGGCAAGGATTACCGGTACGTCACCGATCCTGGTTCCCGCGCCGCCATGGACTTCGGCGTCATCGGCATCCCGGAAACCTTCTTCATCGACCGGACCGGGACCATCGTCGCCAAGATCACCGGGCCGACCGATCCCCCGCTGCTCGCGAGCACGCTCGACGACATCCAGGCGGGACGGCAGCCGCGCTCCCGCACGGACGGGCCCGTCCAGTCGGAGCCGTCCTAAGCCGCCAGAATGATCGCCGCCGCGAGAACCAGCCCGCAGGCCGCCATCGTCACGGCACGGCCGGTCGCGGTTCGCGAATCGTTGCGCAAGGGGAACAACAGCTGCCGGGCGAAGGTGTAGGCCGCGACCGCTCCAGCGAAGATCGTCCCGCCGACCGCCGACTCGACGCCGAGCACGAGAACCAGGGTGACGATTCCGATCACCAGCGCGACGGCCGCCTCGACGAGCTGGACCGGGAGCCTGCGAACTCCCAGCCGCCGATCGGAGGACCACAAACCCCATCGGGAAGTCGTCGGCCGTCCCGCACAGCATCCGGTGAGGAAGCAGCCTGGCCGTCCGACGGCCATTCCTAGGAAAATGCCCGGCGTGGTGAGGTCCAGGAGTTTCCCGATCGGGATGTCCACGATCGCGGCGCCGAGCGCCACCACGCCCAGTGCGACGAGCAGGAACCCTTGGATACACGCTCCGGCGGTCATGAAGGTGCGCGGATGCCGCCGGTGCAGCGCGAGGTACCACGCCTTCGCCCCGGCGAATCCGAGCGCGCAGCCGATCAGTGAGACGGCGAGCACCCCGATGACGCCATACCCGGACCGGGCGACCAGGAACGCCTGAAGTACGAGCGCCACCACCGCGCCCAGCCCGACCAGCAGCGGCCAGGACAGCAACCGCACCCCCGGACCCTGCCCCAGCACGCCCGGCCGCGCGACCACCTCGACGACTCGCTTCGGGAGGTTTCTCGCCGCGGCTGAGCTTCGCCCCTGTGCGGTGTCCGGCCTCGCGGTGACCCGCCAGGTGCCCGGATTCACGCCCGGAACCTTCGTCGTGAGAGCCATTCGCCCGCTGCCCGGAACGATCTCGAGGTGCTCGACGACGTCGAATCGGTCGCCAGAGCCCGGCTTACCCGTGACGTCGGTCCTCACTCCGGTGAATCGGATAGTCGCCGCGTACGGCTCACCGGAGTCGGCGGCGTCGAACCAGTAGGTGGCCGCGACTCCATGCGGCAGTACCTCCGCGGCGAGACCGTCCATGCAGCCCACCACCGCCGCGCGACCTTGCCCCGTGCGTGCCGCGGTCTCCGCCGGACGGGTCTCCGGCCTGGTTTCGACCTGCACGGGAGCGGGCGGAGCTGACCGCGGTCGAGCGAGCGCGGGCGGCATTACACCGGCCCGCCGGGCCGGACCGGAACCCGCTGCCCGCTGTGCCGTCGCCGTTCCCTGCGCCGGGCGCGCCGTCCGGGTCTTCACCGACTTGTTCCGTGCCTTCTTGCCCACCGCGCAGCACTTCCTCACGAGTCAGAACCAACTACTACTCTCAACCGTACTACTGTTCTTAGTAGTTGGTGTCGACCTTGCCTCGCCGCCGAAGGAACCGGACAGTCGGCCGTTCCCGCACCCACAGGATCAACACGGCGGCGACAGCCCCGGTCGCGGCCGCGATCTGGACATGTTCGGCCCAAGGACCCAGCCGGTCGGCCATCGTGAGATCCCGCCGCAGCGGGACCGTGTCGTTCAGCGTCGTGGCGGTGAACTGGCCGGAAGCACGGGAGACCGTGCCGTCGGGCCGGATGATGGCACTGACCCCGCTGGTCGCGGCGACCAGCACCGCGCGGCCATGTTCGACAGCCCGCAACCGGGCCATGGCGAGCTGCTGGTAGGTCATCTCGCTGCGCCCGTACCACGCGTTGTTGGTCGGCACGGTGAGCAGTTCAGCCCCGGCACGGACAGCGTCGCGGCCGGCCTGGTCGTAGGCGACCTCGTAGCAGATCGACGCGCCGACGACCGTCTCGGACATCCGCAAGATGACCGGACTCCCGAACCCCGGCGAGATGTCTTCGCCACTGTCGGCAAAGGGAGTGACCAGCCGGGCGATCTCCCGTGCGGGCATGTACTCCCCGAACGGCACCAGCCGCTGCTTCGCGTAGCGCTGTCCAGGCCCTTCACCGGGTTTCCAGACGACAGCGACGTTCTGGTTGCGTCCACCAGGCAGGCGCTCAAGGGCACCGACGAGTACCGGGACGCCGAGTTCGTCCACCAGCTCGCCGAGCCGGTCTCCATCAGCGGGTAGCCGGACCGCCGTCTCCGGCAAGACGACCAGATCAGGTTTCGGAACCTGGCCATCGCGGACCCGTTCCGTCAGTCGCCGGAACTCGGCGAAATGGTTGTCGCGCAGAACATCCCGCTCGCCGAGCAAGGCCAGCCCCCGATCCGGAGCGTTGCCCTGCACCACCGCGACCGTTCGGGTGCCCGCCTCCGCGCCGTCATCGACGCTCGGCCACGTCCCCATCCCGGCGACAATCGGCAACACGACGGCCAGCGCCGGCCCGACGAAGACGCGGCGAAACCGCCATCCGATCTCTCGCGTTCGCAGCACGAGACGCGACAGCCCGAAACCGCAGAGCACCACCGCGAAGCCCACCAACGGAGCGCCGCCGAGCGAGGCCAGCGGCAGAAAGGTCCCTTCCGGCTGCGTGAACGCGACACGACCCCAAGGAAATCCGCCGAACGGAAACCACATACGCGGCGTCTCCACGGCGATGACCACCGCCGCCATCCAGACCGGTCCCCAGGGAAGACCCTGAACCACGGCCGACAGGCCCCCGACGACGGCGAAGTAGAGCGCCATCGTCACCGCCAACGCCAGCCACGGCCATGGCCCGAAATCCGCACCGAGGAAATCCTGCAACCAGGACAGCTGCGGAAGGAAGAACGCAAGCCCGAAAAGAAATCCGCGGCCGACGCCCTGCCGGAACCGGCAACCGTGCAAGGCGAGTCCGAATACGGCGAACGCCACCGGCGCCAGCCACCACCAGTTCCGGGGCGCCAGACTCAAATAGAGGATCCATCCGGCGACCAAGGCCGGCACGACCGACCGCAGCGTTCGAGCAAGTCTCCTGTCTCGTCGCCACACGCAGCAATACTACCTTGCATAGTAGTTTACTACGAGGATCGCACTCACCGTTCGCCCCCGACGTCGGCGCCACGATCCTTGAGCCACCGCAACGGATCAGCCTTCCGCCCGCCGGGTTCCCACACCTCGAAGTGCAGATGAGGACCAGTGGAAATCCCTTTGTTACCTACCTCGGCGATCACCTGCCCCGCGTCGACACGCTGCCCGACCCGCACACTGAAGTCGTTGATGTGGCCGTAGACGGTGATCGTTCCGTCGTCGTGCCGGATGCGCACCCACAACCCGAACCCACTGGCAGGCCCCGCGTCGATCACGGTTCCCCGCATCGGACTCCGAATAGGAGTACCGATCTTGTTCGCGATGTCGAGCCCATAGTGGGTACTGCCCCACCGGGGGCCGAAGTTCGACGTGATCACGCCGGTCACCGGCGGATACACCTTCTTCCGGGCGGCCTCTTCGGCCTGCTTGCGCGCCGCTTCCTCCTTCTCCGATTTCACGCGCGCCATCCTGTCCTGCCGGACCCGCTCGGCGGTCCGCAGAACCTCGACCTCATCGTGCTGAGGTCGCGCGACGACCGGCAACAACATGCCGGCCACCGAACTCCCTCCACCAGTGGACAGCGCCACGTTCGCCGTCGGCTTCGGCGGCGACGATGCGGCATCATCGCTCAATCCGGTTTGCGTAGCTGCCGCCGCGGCGCCCGCACTGATACCGAAGAGGAATACTCCCGCCCGCAACGCCGTCCGCATACGGACTCCGGTTCCGGAGTGATAGCCGGCCACGAACACACCTCTCGGTCGGGAACAAGCTCACCGCCGCGGCACACTACCACTATCCTAGATAGTAGGTTGCGAGCCGCGTCACAGGCGGCGCGGAAACACTGGCCACAAGATGAAAAACGGGACTTGTCAGCTACCCCCCGGGGGTATATCCTCGGCTCACTTCAAACCCTCCGCTCATATAGCGAGGAGGATGTAATGGTCACGCGACAGGGAACATCGACTGATCGGTCCACGAGGCACACCGCATCAGGCGAACGCACAGCGAGTACAGGATGGGAGGACACCGGCGCCGCCCTGCTCGGACTTTGGATCGTCGCCGTCTTCTTTGACGGCCGGGCACACTGGCTCGGTTTGCCGGACTCTTTCTTCACGCCGTGGCACGGCGCGCTCTACGGCGGCCTGGCAGGACTCAGCGGCTGGCTCTTCGCAATGGGCTGGCGGCGGCGGACCGGTACCGGTCTGACCGCGCTCTTCACCCCTCCCCGGGGATACGGCTGGGCGATCATCGGAGCGGCCGTTTTCGCGGCCGGCGGCGCGGCGGACATGGTGTGGCACGAGATCTTCGGCATCGAGGCCGGGATCGACGCGCTGCTGAGCCCGTCCCACTTGCTGCTTTTCGCGGGCGCCGGCTTGCTCCTTTCCGGCCCGGTGCTGGCCGCGCGCGCCAAGGAGAACAGCGAGCAGAAGACGCGGCTTCTGCCGATCGTGGTGGCCGTGCTCGCGTTGTCGGCGGTGGCCGCGTTCGCCTTGAGCTTCCTGTCGGCCTTCCTCACCGATTCACCCCTGCAGGCGGTGGCCGACTTCCCCGAAGGAACACCGGAACACGTCGCCACCGAATCGAGGGCGGCGGCCGGCCTGGGCAGCTTTGTCGTGACTTCGCTCGTGATCGTGCTACCGCTGGTCTATCTGCTCCGCACCTGGCGGTTGCCGTTCGGTGTCGTGACCGTGTTCGTCACGGCACACGCGACCTTGGCGTCCCTTGTGGTCGATTTCGCGTTCACTGGAGTGTGGTTCGTCGTCGCGGCAGTGGCCGCGGGCTTCGCCGCCGACCTGGCGTTGAACGTAGCGCGTCGGTCAGGAGCCTGCTCGGGAGTCATGGCCTTGTTAACGGCCGCCACGGTTCCCGTGCTGTTGTGGTCGGCTTTGATGACCACACTCGAGTTGACACGCGGGCTTCAGTGGTCGGCGGAACTGACCAGCGGCGTAGTCGTCGTATCGGCGATGGTCGCGGTAGTGATCACCTTGCTTTCCTTCTCCTGGAAGCAACCTCACCCCGCCGACGCGGGGTGGTACGATCACACCTAGTAGACAACAACGACAGAGTCGTCACTGCAAGCAACAGGGAGGTCTGATGCGCGGTCTCGGCGATCTCGAGAGTGCCGTGATGGACATCCTGTGGCGCGCCGAAACTCCCCTGAAGGTCCGTGAGGTACTCGAGCAACTCGACACCGGCAAGGACCTCGCCTACACCACGGTGATGACGGTGCTCGACAACCTCCATCGGAAGCAGTGGGTGGAGCGTGAACGGAACGGCAAGGCGTTCGTCTATCAGCCCACGCAGAGCCGCGCCCAAGCCGCCGCGAAATCACTCCGCGAGGTCCTGAACGAGTCCGGCGACCCCGCGGCCGTCCTTCTCCAGTTCGCCACGACCGTGTCGCCTGAGGAATCAGCGGTACTGCGCAAAGGTCTGCGCAGAACGGCCCGCGGATGACGGCGGCTCTCGCGCTCCTGCTCGGCGCGGCGCTGACAGGCTGGATCACCCCCAGCTTGCTGAACCGGGTCGACCCGGCACGGGCCGACCCGGTGGCGTTGCTCGTCGCCTGGCTACTGGCCGCCGCCGGGGTTCTCGCCGCGACGGTCGCCGGCACCATGCTCCTGCTGCTTCCTGGGCACGGCACCGGGACCAGCATCATGTCGGTCGTCCACGAGTGCCTGGTGGCGATCTCTCACGGCACCCCGCCACGCGCGGAAGTGTTCGCCGGTCTGGCCGGTATCGCGCTCATCTCGGTGCTCACCCTCCGCTTCGCCGTCATCGTCGTACAATTCGCCCGACGACGTGCGCAAACCCGGCGTCGGCATCTCGAAACCCTGCGGATAGCCGCCCGTCGCGACAAGTGCAGTCCCCGGACCTGGTGGCTGGATCACGATGAACCGATGGCGTTCAGCTACGCCTATCGCCGGGGAGTCATCGTCGCCACCGAGGGACTCGAACGACACCTGTCGGCCGCCGAGGTCGCCGCCGTACTGGCGCACGAACGCGCGCACTTGCGTGGCAGGCACCACCACGTGATCACGTGGGTCGACGCCCTCGCCAAGGCTCTACCGTTCCTGCCGCTGTTTCGTCAGGCTCCCGCAGCCGTACGCAGGCTCGTCGAACTGGCCGCGGACGTGGCGGCCGTACGTGAGTACGGTGCCGCAACCGTCCACTCGGCATTGCTCGGCGTTGCCGGACACGGCGCTCCGGACGGCACCTTGGCCATGGCCGGCGACGGCGTGGAGATGCGACTCGCCCTACTGGGACGCGGAGGCGAGCCCGCGGGACGCCTGAAACGCGCCCTGTCGTGCGTTCTCGCCGCGGCGACCGTGATGACGATGCCCCTGTTCACCGGAGCCGGCGTACTTCTCTCCGTCGCCGTTGTCGCTTGCCCTCTGACCGGAGCCTGACACTTACGAACAGGGTCGATTGCAGCCGATTCGCCACGGCCCCGTGTCACGAAGCATGAACGGCGCAGATTCCACCTTCGAGAAGCAGGATCGGTGACGGGCGGGCGCGAACTCGGATACAGGAACCGAGTCCGCGCTCGCCCGCCGGAACGAGTGACCAGCAGGAAACTCGCACGACGTATACTAGCCATAGTAGTAGACGGCGTGCAATCCCTGTTCGCCCGCCGAACCGACCACAAACTCAGTTTGTCTACTATCATATATAGTAGAGTCTCATGCCGACCCCAGGAGGTGCAGTGGCCCGATTCTGCCCCCTCCGCGTCACGGCGGCGGCTTACCTGATCGGCATCCTCGACGAAGCCGAACGGGCTGACTTCGAACGCCACATTCGATTTTGCCGGGGTTGCCGCCAGGAAGTCGATGACCTGACACCCGTCGTCCGGCTACTCCAAGCCATGAAGGCCGACCTGTCAACCAAGAAGCGAACTCGGCATCCGTGAGCATCGGCCCATTTCCGCCTCACTGAAACGGCACGTGCCATGGCAGCGATCTAGCTACTAAAACCTATAGTAGATGTGTTGGGCGACCCGCAAGGAGTGACAGTGACGGTCTTCGGCACCCATGTGCCCATATCGAGCTGGACACTGGTCGCACTGGTCGCCGGCATCCTGATCAGCGTACCGCTGGCCAACCTGGTCGCGGCCCGAACCGGGTGGCACAGGACGTCCACCCTGACGACGCTCATGCTGCTCGCCGCCACGTTGGCCATCACGCTGACTCCCGGCGAAGACTCGGGCGTCATCGAGTATCACCCGTGTCTCACCGTCGGCAGCGCGGATCCGATAGGTGCGATCCTGCATTCCGGCGGCGGCCTCGGTGGCACCCTTCTGAACGCGTTACTGCTACTCCCCCTGACCTGCGCGGCGACACTCACGGTCAAGCGCGCGCTGCCGACGTTGCTTCTCGCGTTTCTGCTTCCCGCGCTCGTCGAAGCGCTGCAGACACTGATCCCTGGCCGCTACTGCAGTCTGTCCGACCAGGCCGCCAACACCGTCGGCGCCGTGCTCGGCGTGGCACTCGGCTACCTGCTGCTGCGACGGGCGGGCAGGCATCGAGCCGGTGACGCCACGACCGAGCAGACCCACGATCAGGGGCATGGGGACGCGCGGTGACCGAGCCCCTCACTCTGATGGCTGCGTGAGACCGGTGACGCCGCCAACTCGGCGGCAGATGGGTAACCTTGGGTCATGACGGTGAGCGCGCTCAGCAGAACCCAGCAGGTATTCCTGCTGGGTGTGCTCGCCTTTTGTCTCGTGGCGATGCATCACCTCACGGCGTCGACCGGCATGCCGGAGATGTCTCCAGCTGCGCAGGTCACCAGTGTGGGACACGGTGAAGGAACAGCCGCCGGCGAGCAGGACGGCGGCCATCCCACCGCACCGCACGACGACCACGGCTTTCTGCACCTGTGCCTCGCCGTACTCGGTGCGATCGGCGCCCTGATCGCGGGGCTGGGACTGCTTTTCCGGGTACGCCGGGCGCATCCGGTGTACCGACCGGCCGAACCGGCTGGCCCTCGCGCCCCTCCGCCACCATCCAGACCTCCCGACCGGCACGGCCGGCTGATTTTGAACTCCTTGTGCGTGTTGCGCGTGTGATGGACGGGTTCCTCGCCGATCACACTCATTTCAGCAAGACAAACAAGGATGTATTCACCATGCGCAAATCATTGATCGTCAGTGGTGTCGCCATGGCCGCCGCGCTCGTTCTCGCGGGCTGCAGCGGCAACGACGCCGGAATGTCCGGTATGGATCACAACTCGTCGGCGGCTCCGCCGGCCAGCCAGCAGGCCGGAAGCAACGCGGATGACGTCGCGTTCGCCCAGAAGATGATCGAACACCACAGCCAGGCGCTGGACATGTCCAAACTGGTGCCGTCACGGAGCACCAACCCGCAGGTCATCGACCTCGCGAGCCGCATCGAAAAGGCACAGGACCCGGAAATCCAGCAGATGAAGGGCTGGCTGACCGCTTGGGGCGCCGGCCCCGCGGCGAGCTCGAGCATGCCCATGGACCACGGCTCGATGTCAGCGACCCCCAGCGCGCCGAGTTCCACCATGGACCATGGATCCATGTCCGGCATGATGACCGAAGCCGAAATGAAGGAACTCGAGCAGGCCAAGGGTGCCGACTTCGACAAGATGTGGCTCGGCATGATGATCAGGCACCACCAGGGCGCGGTCGACATGGCGAAGACCGAACTCGCCAAGGGTTCCAACCCTGACGCCAAGGCACTAGCCCAGAAGATCATCGACGCCCAGGAGGCCGAGATCCGGGAAATGCAAGGCCTGCTCCCGCAGGGCTGATTCACCGCCACCGGGCCCTCCCGGACCCGAGATGCGTCGAAGCCGCCGTGAAAGGTGGCCCCCGAGGTGGATAGGAGGTCCGGGAAGCCTCCGAAGCGATCGAGCGTCTGGTGCGCTCCTCACTCCTTCGGCAAAACGAGCGGGCGGGTGACCTCATGTCACCCGCCCGCTTCTCATTCCGCCCTGGTCGCCGTGAACCCGGTCCGGACATGGGCTCCGTCGCAGAACGGCTTTTTCGCCGAATTCCCGCACCGGCACAGCAATTGAGTACGTCCGGTCAGCTCGTATTCCTCTCCGTCGTGGTCGACCAGCCGGACAGGCCCTTTCACCTGATACGGCCCGTTGTTCACGACCTTGATGACGACGGCTGGTTCAGCTCCGCTCTCCTCGGCCATCGACGTCAGCCGACCACCTCGTAGCCCGCTTCTTTGACCGCGGACCGCACCAGCTCCGCGTCGACCGGCCCCTCGCTCACGACGGTCACCTCCCCGGTGGCGATGTCCGCGTCGACGTCACTGACCCCGACGACACCGCCCACCGCGCTTGTCACCTTCCCCATGCAACCCGAGCAGGTCATTCCCTTGACCGTGTACACAGTGGTGTCCATCTGCTCTCACCCTTCGGTTCGACAAGTCGTCTCACGGCGGTCTCTTCGCGGCCGCGCCCCCACACTAACATTACCCCCGTAGGGTATGTAAAGCGTCAGTTGCCCTTGCCCTGCAAGGACTACCTTCGCCGAGCGCGAACAACTTCTCGACGCCAACAGGTTTCTCGGGGAAGGCACTGCCTGTGTCAGTGCCGAAGCGGTGACGGGTTCCCGGCACCGAGCTTGTCGGCCAGCATGGCCTGAAAGTGTGGACAGGTCACGATGTCATCGTGTTCGCAGTCCAGCGCGCAATCGATCAGATCCAGCGACACCTGCGCCTCGGCGATACGGCGTGCGAGCTCGGCCCGGTGCCGCGTCAAGATCTCGCGGCGTGTCGACGGGTCCGGCGCGGTCATCATCTCGCGGATGTCGTCGAGACCGAACCCGGCTTCCTTGGCACGGAGGATGGCCGCCACCCGGTAGAGATCGGCCAAGCCGTAGCGTCGGCGAGCACCCTCCACGCGGTGCGGCGCCAGCAGCCCCACCGATTCCCAATGCCGGAGAACGTGTGTCGCCAGGCCGAAACGTTCGGCAACGTCGCCGATGGTCAAGGCCGCCTCGTCGTCACTTGACTTCATGCCGACATTAAGTCGCACGATGGCGGCCATGTCCAACCACGCCGGCGCCGAGCGCCTCAACGAAGACCACGCCGCGGTCGACGCCCTCGTCGCGCTCCTCGATCGGATCGAGAATCTCGCCGCGGCGACCGCCGTCCGCGCCCGATCTTATGACCTGCTCGCACTACACCCCGGCGCATTCGTGGCCGATGTGGGTTGCGGAGCCGGTCGTGCTGTCGCAGAGCTGGCCGAACGGGGAGCGAAGGCAGTAGGCGTCGACCTCAGTGAGGAAATGATCGAAGTGTCACGGCGCCGTTGGCCGCAGCTCGAGTTCCATGTCGCCAGCGCTTACGAGCTGCCGTTCACCGACGGCGAGATCGCCGGGTACCGGGCGGACAAGGTCCTGCACGACCTCGACGACCCCGCCGCGGCACTCAGTGAGGCACACCGCGTGCTCACCCCTGGGGGACGTATCGTGCTTCTCGGCCAGGACTGGGACACCCTCGTCATCGACTCCGACACTCCGGCCGTCACCCGGGCCATCGTGCATGCCCGCGCCGACACCGTTTCCAGCCCACGTGCCGCCCGCCAGTATCGCAATCTTCTCCTCGACGCCGGCTTCACCGCGGTCGAGATCGAGGCTTACACCGGCGTCTTCACCGACGACACGATGTTGCCGATGCTCTCCGGGATCGCCGACGCCGCCCGCGCCGCCGGAGCCATCAGCCAGGAGCAGGCCGACGACTGGACCGCCGAGCAAACCCGACGTGCCCGCGACGGACGGATGTTCGTCGCGATTCCGCTCTTCGTGGCGTCGGCACAACGCGGCGCAGGAGATGCCGCTTAGGCGGTCAAGAGAAGTCCTCGGTCGCAGCGATGGCATCGTGGTCGCCCTGGTGCCGCCCGTCCAGGCACAGCACCTTGCGCAGCGCGGCGACCGAGGGCGAGCCGTCCGCCCGGCCGCCATGGTCCCGGTACAGCCGACAGGACACACTCGGCACGGCTCCGGCTTGAGCGAAAGGATCCACGCCATCGACGAGCAGGGTCGGGGACCCGGTCATACCCACCTCTGTCGCGGTTTCCAGGTTCTCGACGATCCGGCGCGAACGCTCGACAGGACCTGAATGACCGGCGAGTGCTTGATCAAGACGCCGTTCCAGGACCAGGGCGTTCGGACAGTCCGGTACCTGCAGGAGCTCCAGTCTCATCGAGATCCTTCCTCGTCGGCGCACAAGCCCACAGCGCTGCGACCAGTAGACCATTTCACCACCACGGACGAGCGACCGTCACCGGACAACTACTCTCCGGGGGTATGTGTCGCGCTTGTCACACAGCGCGGTTTACCTAAAACCCCTTGCGCCACAACGGAGCCGAGACGTAAAAATCTCTGACCCCATCAAGATCCTCCCGGCCTTGCCGCCCGGATCCGAGCCAGGAGCGAGCCGCATACCCCTGCTGGACAGGTACCCCCTACGGGTATATAGTTCTGCCCGAATCGACCGCAGGCCAGCTCAAGGAGGAGCCGTGCAACGTCTTCGTTCGCTCGATCCGGCCGACGCGACGGCCAAGTCCGCCGAGTTGCTCGGGGACATCATCGGCCGCCGCGGCTCGGCAGGCCGGATGGTCTCCGCAATGGCTCACTCGCCCGCACTGCTGCAGGGTTACCTCGACTTCTCGAGGGCCATGAAACGCGCCAAGCTTCCGCGGGAACTGAGCGAAAAGATCTCATTGGCCCTGCAGGAGTGGATCGGGTGCGCTTTGTGCCTCGACGCGCACACGCAGGCAGGCCTGAGGCTCGGCCTCAGCGAAGCCGACATCGCACTGGCCAGGCAAGGCACCTCGATCGACCAGCGCGAAGCGGCGCTCATCGCCTTCGCCGTGCGGGTTCTCGCCGAACCGGCGTCGCTCGGCGACGAGGACGTCGCCGAGCTGCGCGAGCACGGCTGGAGTGATCGGATCATCGCCGACACGGTGGGATTGGTTTCCCTCAACCTGCTGACCGGCTCGTTCAATCTCGTCGCCGGCCTCGAACCCGAAACCGACGAGCAGTCCACAAAGGAGACACACGTCCATGTCCACTGAACACGCTCACCACGGCCACGGCGAGCAGCACCAGCCGGAGCACCAGCACCACGGTGAGCACGGGGGCCACGAACACCACCAGCCTGGCAAGGTCTCCTGGGGTATGGCGGCGTCGGCCACCCTGCACTGCCTCACCGGCTGCGCCATCGGCGAAGTGCTCGGCATGGTGATCGGCACCGCGCTGGGCTGGAGCAACCTCGCCACCATCGTGCTCGCCGTCGCACTGGCGTTCGTCTTCGGCTACGCCCTGACGATGCGCGGCGTCCTGCGGGCCGGCGTCGGCTTCAAACAGGCCCTCAAGGTCGCCCTCGCCGCCGACACCGTCTCGATCCTCGTCATGGAGATCATCGACAATGGGGTGATGCTCGTCGTCCCCGGTGCGATGGAGGCAGGCCTCGCCAGCGGGCTGTTCTGGGGCGCGCTCGCCTTCGCCCTCTTTGTCGCCTTCCTGCTCACCACGCCGGTCAACAAGTGGCTCATCGGCCGCGGCGCCGGGCACGCCGTGGTGCACGCCTACCACCACTGACCTGCCAAGATCGAAGCCGTCGCCCTCCACGGAGCCGACGGTCGCCCTTCGCGCGGCGACCGTCGGCTCTTGGCTGTTTCCTGTGCTCATTTCCCGATCGCTCTACTACCCTATATAGTTGACCCTTGCGGCTCATCGAAGATCCACCCCAGGGGCTAGGAGTAGGTCGGAATGATCTTGCATCGCGCGAAGCGAACCGTCCGAAGACTCGAAACCACGGTGCAGCGCGTGCTCGCGACAGCGGGCGCCGCACACTCCGAAGCGAGGATGGTCGCCGACGCCGACGCCTACTGGTCGGCTCCGACCGCGAAACGGTGGACGGGAAATTCGCATTGGCGCGGCTCGGACACGTTCGAGGACAACGACCTGTGGCACCGCACCGGGAACGAGCACTACGCGAGGTTCGAACGCGCCGCGCGTACCGTCGAGTTCCAGCGGCCTTGGAATCGGATCGTCGAGTGGGGATGCGGCGGAGGTGCCAACGCCACGGTCTTCGCTCCGCGGTTCCAGGAGTTCGTCGGCGTCGACATCGCCCCCGAAACCTTGGCCGAATGCGCGAACCAGGTCGCGAAAGTCTGCGACACACCGTTCAGTCCGGTGCGCATCAGCGTCGCCGAACCGGAATCGGCACTGCAGACCTTAGACCTCGAGTCGTGTGATGCGTTCGTGTCCTTCTACGTGTTCGAACTGATCCCCACCCCGTCGTACGGAGCGCGCCTGCTGCGCATCGCCCACCGGATGCTGGCGCCGGGCGGCCTGGCGTTGATCCAGATCAAGTACGACGACGGACGCTGGATGTCCCGGCCCCGGATGCGCGGATACCAGGGCGACATCGCGGGGACCACCTATCCGATCCATCGTTTCTGGGAGCTGTCCGCACGTTGCGGGTTCACGCCGCGCACGGTGGAACTGGTTCCCCGCAACGAGCTTGACGAACGGTATGCCTACTTCACCTTGAGCCGATGACCACCTTCGGCGACTTGTCGTGAATACGGAACGCGAACGTCTGACCGGGCAACGCGATCAGGCCTTTCGCGATCTCGTCGCCCTGGAGGCGAAGACCAAGTCCGGACAGATCGACCCCGAGACGGCGGCGGATACGCGGGCGTCGTACGAGCAGGTAGCCGCCGACGCCATGAAGCACCTGCTACGCCTGGAAAATCCAGACAACTGAGCCCGCACACCACCCGTCTGCACGGGCAGCTCTGCATACCGGTTGTCGCCGCGATGCGGACGAGCTGACGTCGGGGCGTGGACCGCGGTCGACGTAGGACAAAGTCGCGGTGGACGCGATCCCGGGTACAGGAACCGGGACCGCGTCCACCGCGCCAGAGTGCGACCATCCGCGAAGAAGCCTCGCACCGCCGCAATACTATTTGACGTAGTAAGTAAGGCGCAAGACCGAATCACGGCCACCTGTAACCCAAGTCACCATTTCGGTCTTCTCGCCGCCACTTGCAGCACCGGACCTACCGAACACTCTCCCATACCTGGCTAGTACTAAACGTAATAGTGGACAAGACGGGCTCGTGACCCTACTGTGACCGCCGGGCCTTCGGGGCGGTCCACCACGACGCACGTTTCGCACGACAGGAGTTCAACAACCGTGACACCGCACCGGCGTCGCTCCATCGGGCATCCTCTCGCCGTCACCGCCGCACTCATGGCCATCGGTCTCGGCACGATCCCCGCGAGCGCGCAACCGGCGCCGCCACCGGCCGGCAGTCAGGATCCGATGAAGCGCTACCAGGAACTCGGCGCTCAGGCCTCGAAGGCCGACGAAGACTTGCTCGAGTCGCAGGACCAGCTGAAGGTCCGCGAGGCCGATCGAGACAAAGCGAACGCCGCGCTGGAGCAGGCCAACAGCAACATCGACAAGGCCCAGGCGGATATCGCGGCGTTCCGTCCCCAGGTCGACGCGATCGTCCGCTCCGCACTCAGCGGACAGCAGCTCAGCGGCGCGGTCACCTTGCTGGACAGTGGCAGCAGGCAGGAGTTCCTCGACCGGACCGCCGCGCTGTCGGTACTGGCCGACAACCGCGGCAAAGCTCTGAACGGCCTGCGTGAGGCTCTCGCGAAGGCCGAATCGTCGCGAACCGCCGCCGCGGCCGCAAAGGACACGGCGCAGAAGGCGGCGAACGACGCCGCATGGGCGGTCGAGCAGGTCCAGGATCGCAAGAAGGACCTCGACGGCCAGATCGCGAAAGTCCGCGAGGCGCTGAACGACTTGCCATCCTCGGACAAGGCGAAACTCGGCAAGGTGCAGGACAACGGCTCTTACCTCGGGCCGGCCGGTGCGGCGAACAACGCGTTGCAAGCCGCCCTGTCCAAACGGGGCTCCGAATACGAATGGGGTGCTACGGGGCCAAGCGAGTTCGACTGTTCCGGGCTGACCTCCTGGGCCTACAAGCAGGCCGGCATCAACATCCCGCGCACCAGCCGTCAGCAGTTCACGGCGGGCAAAGCGGTCCCCTTGGACCAGCTCATCCCGGGGGATCTGGTCTTCTACGACGACGGAACCGGCAACCCGGGAGCGATCCACCACGTCGGCATGTATGTCGGCAGCGGCAAGATGGTCGACGCCCCGACGGAAGGGCAGCTGGTCGACGTCCGGTCGGTCAAGGGAGACGGGCACCTCATGGGAGCACGGCGCATGGTCGGCTGATCCCGGAGCAGGCAGTATCCTTTCTCACGGAGGTGCCATGCAGGGATTAGGCGAGCTCGAAGCGTCGGTGATGGACGTGCTCTGGAACGCATCGGAGCCGATGCGGGTCCGTCAGGTGCTCGACGAGCTCAACAAGCGGCGCGACCTGGCGTACACCACGGTGATGACCGTGCTGGACAACCTGCACCGCAAGGAGCGGGTCGTCCGCGAAATGGAGAACCGCGCCTACTACTACCGGCCTGTGACCTCCCGTGAGGAAGCCGCCGCGCAGAGTCTTCGCGACCTGCTCGACTCCGTCGAGGACAGGGAATCGGTGCTCCTGCACTTCGCCCGTTCGGCGACGGAGGAGGAGACCGACATCCTCCGCCGGGGGCTGCGCCGGAAGTCCCGCAAACGATGATCCTCGCGGCGGCGCTCCTGCTCGGGGCCATGGTGATCGGCTGGTGGTCGCCGCGAGCGCTGAGCAGGCTGACCGCCGCGGGGATCGGTCCCGGCACGGCCATCGCCTGGTGGCTGATGACCGCCCTCGGCGTGATCATGGCCACCCTGGCCGGAGTGCTGCTCCTGGTGCTTCCGGGCCACGGCCCCGCCGACGCCATCACGGAGGCGCTTCACGACTGCTGGGCCGCGGTCAGCCACGACGGCCTGCCCGCCCTCGATCCCATCGTCGGAACGGCCGCGAGCGTCGTGATTCTGGCCGCGGCCGGGCGATTGGCCGTGACGTCGGCGGGACGCCGTCGGCGCAGCAATCTCCTGCATCGACGTCACCTGGACGCGCTCCGGCTGGTCGGCGTCCGAGATACCCGTCCTATCCCGACACTGTGGCTCCCCGAAGACGAACCGATCGCGTACAGCCTCGGCGGCCGCCAGGCCCTGATCGTCGCGAGCGAGGGCCTGGCTGGCCGTCTGTCGGAGCGGGAGCTGGCTGCTGTCCTTGCCCATGAACGCGCCCATGTCCACGGCCGCCACCATCTGCTGACCGGTTGCGCCGAGGTCATCGGCCGGACCTTGCGGTTCATCCCGCTCATGCGCATGCTGCCGTCGGCCGTCCGGTTGTTCGTCGAACTCGCCGCCGATCAGAGCGCCGCCCGCCAGTACGGACCTGAACCGGTCCGTTCGGCGCTGGTGTCGATCCGGTCGGTGGACGGGCCGCGGCGCGCGCTGGCCATGGCCGGCGGCGACACCGCCGTCCGGCTGCAGCACCTCGCCAGGCATGAGAACGGCGCGCGATTCACGGCCCGGCTCATCGCTGTCCTGGGCGGTGCGACGGCGCTGCTGACGCCGGCCTTGCTCAGCGTCGGCCTGCTGGCCGCGGGAAGCTTGATTTCCTGCCCTTGACCTCGCATCGCCTCATACCTTCGACGCGCGGTAGCCTAGCTCGCCGATAGCGGCGATCACCTCGTCCGAGGTGCTTCGGCTCGGATCCAGCTCGACGGTGCTACTCCCCTTCTTCTTGCTGGTCTGGGCACTTTGGACGCCAGGAAGATCCTCGAGTGCGTCGTCGATGAGCAGCGCGCAGCTGCCGCAGTGCATGCCTTCGACACGGAAGACGTGAGTCGTGGTCGCCATGTGGACTCCCTGGTCAGACGATCGTGATGGTGCCGGTGTACATGCCCATGCCGCAGGAGTAGTCGATCCGGCCGGGTCGCAGCGCGCCCAGGTCGATCTTCGTCTCCCCCTTGACCGGCAGGATCTTCTCGACGTCCCGGTCAGGGATGATGAACGACCGCACGCAACCCTGGGCGTTCTCGGACTTCACTACCAGCGTGGTCGGAACCCCTGCGCGGGCTTGGACATTTTCCGGGCTGTAAGAGCCCGTGCGTGCCGTGATCACCACGGTCTGCTGCCCGTCCACAGTGAATGCGGCAGAGGCGTCGGCCGATCCTCCGGATGCCCCGACTGTCTGGGCGATGCGGCTCGCGGCGACCGGCGAACCGGCGAGCTCGAGACCGCCGTTGAGGGTGTACAGCCCCATCGCCAGCACCACGAGTCCCGTGATCACGGCGAGACGGCCACGCCACGCGGTGGCGGCTTTGCGAGCGGCGTAACCAAGGATGGCGAACAACGGGCCGGTCCCCAGCACGAACACCGCCATCGTGGCGGCACCGGCCAGAGCGGATCCCGAGGTCAGGGCGAGCGCCTCCACCGACAGCGTCACCCCACACGGAATGAGCACGGTGGCCAGCCCGAGCAACGCGGGCGCCAACGCCGCCTGTGAACGGGTGCGGTTACGAACGATCTTCATCCAGGACAGCGGCGGCTCGATGACAATGCCCCGGAATCCAGGCACGCCGAGCTGGGCGAGTCCGAAGAGGATGATCAGCAACCCGGCACCGATCTGAAGCCACGTACGCGCGGTGACCGACAGTTCCACCGCACCGCCGACGGCACCCAGCAGCGCGCCGAGGACCGTATGCGACACCAGCTTGCCGGCCAGGAAACCGCCGACCGGAGCGAGATCGTCACCGAGTTGAGCCCGCCAGCCGGGCGTCTGCCGCGCCGTCGTGGTCGATCCCTTCGGACGAGACGACGACGTAGCGAGCTCAGTGGCCGCGGCACGCTGGCGAGTGATCAATCCGGTCAGCAGACCACCTTGCACGGCGGCGCACGACACACCACCGGCGAACAGGCCGGTGACCAGGACAGCTAACAGGTTCACGGAAGAAGCCTCCTGCGAGGTAGAAAACGTAAGGGGATCCCCAGCAGAAGGCTGGAGTCGAGCGTCGATGCCCGTGCAGACGGTCAAAAGACCCGAGCGCGGGCAGACTTCTCCTACGTGCGCAGCAGGCAGAGTTCGGACAGGCTGAGTCCGCGTGGCCGAACGGAACGGTGGACCGCGACACGGACCACCCGGAAAAGCCTGGCGAAGCCGTTCTGCCGCGCGGGCAGCACCCCCGCGATCGCGGCGGCCACCGCGAGGATGAACGCCAGGCAAGTGGCGAGCACGCCGCCCGATGTCGGCGAATCGGGTGCGTGCTCCATCGAGGTCGGCGCCAGGACTTCGGCCGAGTGCGGCGCGTCCGCCATCGTGGTGTCGTGGTCGGCGACCATGCCCACGTCGCCGGACGAGTGCATGACGGCCATCCCGTCGGTGCACTGGAAGCCGAGCGCGAACGCCAGCCCGGCGAAGACTGCGGCCACGACCGCGAGCCGCGCGAGGTGACCTCGTGCGGCTCGGCGACTGAGGCGCGGGCCCGTCATGCCGCACAGATTACGGCGCTCGCCGGTCAAATCCGCGTTCACCCCGGCAGGCAGTGTCCGAGAGGTACGATCTAGCCTAGTAGGACTGTCGCATGCCGAGCACAGATCCGAGGAGCCTGCCATGTCGCGCTGGAAGCTGACGACGCTCGCCGCGATCGGCGTCCTGCTCACCGCCTGCAGCCAAAATCCGCCACCGCCACAGGCGAACGACCAGCCCTCGGCCGATCCCGGCCTCGCGCACGTACACGGCCTCGGCGTCGATCCCGCTGACGGAACCCTGTACGCGGCCAGCCACCACGGCCTGTTCAAGGTCCCCGCGGCAGGCGCGCCCCAGCGAGTGGGCGACAGCCGGCAGGACACGATGGGTTTCACGGTCGTCGGGCCGAAGCATTTCCTCGGCAGCGGGCACCCCGATCCCCGCCGCGGCGGCCCTGGACATCTCGGCCTGATCGAAAGCACGGACGCCGGTCTGAGCTGGCGGTCACTCTCACTCGAGGGCACCGTGGATTTCCACGCCTTGGAGGCGAAGCACGGGCAGGTGTACGGCTACGACAGCCAGTCCGGCCAGGTCCTGGTGTCGACCGACCGCACCGCTTGGGACAGGCGTGCCCGCTTCGCGTTGGCCGACTTCGCCATTTCGCCGACCGATCCGAATCTCATACTCGCGACCACACGGGAGGGCCCTGCCCGAAGCACTGACGGCGGGCGCACCTTCACTCCGGCCCCCTCCGCGCCCCTTCTTCAGCTGCTGGACTGGCCGAACGCGACGACACTCGTCGGTGTCGCGCCGGACGGCGCCGTTCACACGAGCCAGGATTCCGGCGTGACGTGGTCGCCTCAGGGAACGGCGCCTGGGCAACCGAGCGCTCTGCTCGCGACCGGAGCCGGCGAGATCCATGTCGCGACCGACAACGGCATCCACACCTCGCGCGACGGCGGCCGAACCTTCACGATGCGCGTCCCGATGAGCTGACCGGCGCGAAGTTTCATCGCGCCGAAGCAGCGCGGTCTTGTTGCCTGCGCCAGCCGTAGCGTGTCAGGCCTCGAGGTTTGGCCACCGACAGGATCGTCGCCACGATCAACACCACCAGACCGCCGAGGGAATGGGGCAGCGAGCCCGGTAGCAGGCGTGGATCGGCGCCGGTCGCGGCGACTTCCGCCAGCGCGTCGATCGTCCGCAGTTCCACCAGCAGCACGATGGTGGCGACGACGGTGAGCAGGAGCTTCACCACCACCCAATAGTGGCGGAACAAGCCCCATGACGTGCCCAGCGCGTTGAGAATGCCGACCAGCACCGACGCGAGCGCCAACGGAAGAATCACGCTCCACGCGATCAGCTTCATCGCAAGGAACGCGGCGCGCACGGTCGGCACGTCCTGGCTGATCACCGCCGTGAGGTCGAGAGCGACGTAGGCGACGACAGCGCCGAGCCAGCCGACCGACGTCACGACATGAGTCGTGAGGACGACCTTGCGAACACTTGGCGACAGCGTCATCCGCGGTTCACAATTCCGGCGGGCGCCGAGCCGCCACCTGGCAGATGACGTCCTGGGCCGTGCTCCCCACCGAGGCCGGTGAGCTGCAGTATCACGAAAAGCACGATCAAGATCCCGATGATGATCGCGGGCACCTTCACCCAGCGAGGCATGCGCGGCGGTTCGGTCATGTCCGCATCCTTTATCAATACACTGTGTCTACAGCGGCTCATAGTGTCACAGCAGGGTCGTGATGTATAGTCGGCGAGGTGCCGAAGCTGTGGAACGAGACGATCGAAGCGCATCGCCGCGAGGTGCGCGAAGCGATCCTGGACGCCACATGGACCCTGACCTCCGAGCGAGGTCTGCTGTCGGTGACGATGTCCCAGATCGCCGAGCACGCCGGTATCGGGCGCGCGACGTTGTACAAATACTTCCCGGACGTGCAGGCGATCCTGCACGCGTGGCATCGCCGGCATGTGGTGGCACACCTGGAGCATCTTTCGGCCCTACGTGCCGCGTCCGACGACCCCGAAAAGCAACTACAGGCGATTCTCAACGCCTATGCGCTCATCTGCCACCACCGGGCGCGTCACGCCGCCGAACTCTCGGCCCTCCTGCATCAGGGCCAGGACACCGACGAGGCGCAGCACCAGGTACACGACTTGATCAGCGAAGTGCTGGCCGAGGTCGCTCGGACCGGTGGCATCCGAGACGACGTCGCCGTCGGCGAACTCGCCACCTACTGCCTGCACGCCCTCGCCGCGGCCGCCGATCTGACCTCGGAGCCCGCCGTCCACCGGCTCGTCACGGTCACCCTCGCCGGGCTCCGCCACTAAGGCCGCCCGGACGCGCCAACTAGGTTGCCTAGTAGGGTGACGGCCCGCGGGTTTCTGAAACACCCGCGTCATGCGGACCGCACTGGAGGGATACGCGCCGCCCATGGAGCACGACAAAGACCCGGCCGGAGGGGTGTCGGGAGAGGACGAGTCGACACAGCAGCTCACAGCTGTCACGCCCACGAACACTGCCGGCGCCGAACCCGCCGAGACGACCGGGCTGCTCGGGCGACGCCGGACTCTCGCGATGTCGGCCGCGGTCCTTTTCGGACTCCTGGCCGTCGTGTACGGAATCGACCTGGCGGTGACGAGCGGTGACGTACCTCGGGGCGTATCCGTCGCGGGGATCCCCGTCGGGGGAATGACCACGGCCGAAGCGGATCGGAAACTGCGGGACGCCATCGAGCCACGGCTGGGACAACCCCTTCGCCTGTTTGCCGATGACACGGAACGGACGGTGGCCCCCGGCGCGATCGGGGTCAACGTGGACTGGACCGCGACGCTGCAGCAAGCCGGGTCGCAGTCGTTCAATCCGTTCGTCCGGATCTCGTCCCTCTTCGGCTCACGAGACTTCGACGTGGTGACCCGCGCCGACGACCAGGCCGTCGACAACCTGGCGGAGGAGTTCCGCCGCAGTGTGGACCGGGAACTCGTCGAGGGCGAGGTCCGCTACGAAGGCCTGAAGCCACTGGCAGTCGAGCCGGCGGCAGGCCGCAAGGTCGACGTCGCGCAGGTCAAAGCCGCATTGAGGACGGGCTGGGCACGGGAAAGCACGATCCGGCTTTCGGTCGAGACCATCGTCCCGAAGGCGACCAGCGAAAGCGTTCAGACCGCTCTGAACACGGTGGCCGGACCGGCCGTGGCGAGTCCCATGACGGTTCAGGGCGACGGCGTCACGGCGACCATCGAACGCCACGCGATCGCCGCCGCACTGACATTCAGCCCGAAAGCCGACAGCGTGCTGATCCCCAGCCTCGACAAAGCCAAGGTCAAAGGCGCGCTCGACGACGAACTTCGTCCGACGGAGAAGGCCGCGCAAGACGCACGCGTCGTCTTCGACGCCGACCGTCCGACCGCACAACCCTCCGTCGACGGCCGCGTCGTCGACTGGGACCGAACCGTGACCGCGCTACAGGACGGCGTCGTCCGCCCGGCCGACCGGGTGGTCAAGGCCGAGTACAAACCCCTGCCGGCGAAGACGGCCACTGCCGACGTCGGCGCTCTCGGCATCAAGGAAGTCGTCGGTGAGTTCACCACCAAAGGTTTCGCCAGGGACTCCGGGATCAACATCCGCACCGTTGCCGAGAAAGTCGGCGGCGCGATCGTCGGAGCAGGGGAAACGTTCAGCCTGAACGACCACACCGGCCCGCGAGGGAAGGCACAGGGTTATGTCGAGGCGGGAGTCATCGAGGACGGCGTGCCGTCACGCGAAGTCGGCGGGGGCATCTCCCAGTTCGCCACGACGTTGTACAACGCCGCCTATTTCGCGGCCATGACCGACGCGGGCCACAAGGAGCACAGCTTCTACATCAGCCGCTATCCGGCCGCACGCGAGGCCACGGTGTTCCAGAACCCCGACGGCAGCAGCGTGATCGACTTGAAGTTCAAGAATGACCAGCCGACCGCGGTGGCCATCCAGACCATCTGGACGCCTTCCTCGATCACCGTGCGGCTATGGGGAACGAAGCGATACAACGTCGAGTCCATTCCCGGGGCGAAACACGACTACCGCAGCCCGCCCACGATCACCAAGGAGTCCGGCGGCTCCTGCAAACCCGTGAAGGGCGTCGCGGGGTTCGCGGTCTCGGACACGCGGGTGATCCGCGACCTGTCCGGCCGGGAAGTCAGCCGTCAGACCAGGAACGTGCGCTACAACCCGGAACCGAACATCCTGTGTCCCGGCGGCGACTAGCGCCTCACCGCCGCTGTCATCGGCCGGCTCTGGCGCTGGGATCATCACCGGCTCGCCTCTTCCGGTGACGTCCTCCCCCTGTCGATTCCACGGGGGCACGTGGCCCAGGAGGCTCCGGTCGCTGTGTTTCCACGGCGTCATCCGGTTCATGCTGGCGCAGCACACGCAGCAACAAGTCGTAGATCGGCGTCTGACTCATCGATCACCTCACCGTCGAACCACCTGATCACTGACACGCCAATACTATCCAGCCTAGTAACACTTCGGCGAGAGACTGACGAGCTTTGCCCAACCTTGCACGCATACCCCGTACAGGTATATACGTGGATATGCAATGGAAGCGAAGCAGGGAGAGGCACAATGCACTCGGACAGCTACTTCACTCGCGATGGCGCGAAGATCGCCTACCAGCTCACAGGTTCCGGTTCGCCGGCCGGCTACGCCCACGGCGTCCCACTGAGCCGGGCCGCCGTCCGGCGCTCCGGACTGTTCGATTTCGATGCACTGGCGGAGCGACATCGCCTGCTCACCTACGACCACCGCGGTCACGGGGAGTCGACGGGACGACCGGTCGCCGACGACTACCGCTTCGAAAACTTCACCCGCGATCTACTCGGCCTGCTCGACGCAGTGGACATCACCGAGCCCATGGACTTCGCGGGCTCTTCGCTCGGTAGCGACGTCGCACTGCGGGCCGCGCTCGCTGCCCCGGAGCGCTTTCACCGGCTGGTATTGATGATTCCGCCAGTAGCCTGGGAAAGCGGTGCCGCGCAGGCGAAACAGTGGTACTTCGACAGCGCCGACGAGATCGACGCGCACGGCGCCGCCGCCTGGCGGGAACAGTGGGCGAACGCCGACCCACTCCCCATCTTCGCCGGAAACCCGATGCCCGCCTTGACTCCCGACGTCAGCGACGAGCTTCTCTCTTCGATCCTCAGAGGCGTCGGCAGGTCGGACTTGCCCGATCCCGACGCGATCGCGACGTTGACTCACCCCACGTTGATCCTCGCCTGGGACACCGATCCCCTGCATCCCGTCTCGACCGCCGCGACGCTGCACGAACTGCTTCCCCGATCGGAACTCCACGTCTCGACGTCCGCGGAGGACGTCCTGACCTGGACACGAAGGATCACTGATTTCTTCGCGTGATCTCATCCTGGGAAGGTCGCGAGGATCCCACCGGCGATGAACGCGATCAACCACTCGCGCTCGGCCGCGGCGGATCGGCTCGCCTCCGCCTGGCGTGGCCAATCCACCTCCGCGAAGGTCCCGGACTGCTGAAGACCGAGCAGTCCGAGCATGCTCGTGAAGGCGAATCGGGCGTGGTCCTCACCGCCGGGCACGATGGCACCCAGAGCGGCCAGATAGCGCCCTTCCACGGGATCGACCTGCTCGGCGAAGACCTGCCGGATCCGTGGATCGGGTTCGCCGATGACCCGGCCGAGGAAGCGCGCGACGTGCGGACCGCCCCGGCCATGCCCATCGGCGAGTTCCCATCCCGGCTCGACGAACGCGCGCACCAGCGCGGCCACGGTCGGCGGTTCGGCGGCGGCCTCGAGTTCGTCCAGCCGACGGCGACGCTCCTCGTTGACCGCGCGCATCGTCTGGTCTATCACCGCGCGCAGCAGCCCCTCCTTCGAGCCGAAGTGGTAGTTGACCGCGGCGATGTTCGCACCGGCTTCGTCGGTCAGCGCTCGCAGTGACGTCGCGGCGATACCTCGCTCGCCGAACAGCCGCACGGCGGTTTCGATCAACCGCTCTCGCGTCGATCCTTCTTCCTGCTTCTCAGCTCCGGCCATCCCACTCCTTCCCCGCGACTGGGAATCATGCTACACAGGATTCAAACGCACGTTTAAAACGACCGTTTGAACTGGAGTGACCATGGCGAGTTCACGAAAGGCGATCATCGTCGGCGCGGGGATCGGCGGTCTGACGGCCGGCCACGCCCTCCGACGCGACGGATGGCAGGTGGAGATCTACGAGCAAGCCCCCACCATCGCGCCGGTCGGTGCCGGGGTGGGTATCGCGCCCAACGCCGTCAAGGCTCTGGACCACCTGGGGCTGGGAGACGACCTGCGCGCACGCGGACGGCGCCAGGAAGCGCTGGAGATACGCCTCCGAGGAGGCAAACGAATCACCTCGGTGCCCGCTTCCCGCTTCGAGAACCGCTACGGCGCCGCGTTCTACGCCCTGCACCGCGCCGAACTGCATCGGCTCCTCATGACGAAGTTCGATCCAGCCACTCTCCACACCGGCCATCGCGCCACAGCGGTCACCTCCGGTTCCCGTACGGCCACGGTCACCTTCAAGACGTCCAGCGGAATGGCGTCGGAGACGGCAGATCTGGTCATCGCGGCCGACGGCGTCAACAGTCCGCTGCGTTCAGCCCTGCTCCCCGAGTATCCCGGGCCGACGTACGCGGGATACACGGTCTGGCGGGGCATCGTGCCCGAAGAAAGGGCCACAGCACTGGCCGTGCCGCCGGTCCTGTCGGAAACATGGGGACGCGGCGCCCGTTTCGGTCACGCCACGATCAACGACGGTCAGGTCTACTGGTTCGCTTGCGAGAATCTGCCGGAGCATTCCGCTCCCGAAGCCGACCTCGACAAGATCGCCGCACGGTTCGCGGACTGGCACGATCCCATCCCCGCACTCTTCGCCGCCACACCCGAGAACGCCTTACTGCGCCACGACGTCTACTACCTCCGGCACCGCCTGCGAGAGTTCACCATCGGCCGCGTGGCCTTGCTGGGCGATGCGGCTCACGCGGTCACACCCGACATCGGCCAGGGCGCCTGCCTGGCGGTCGAGGACGCCGCGACGCTCGCCAGCGCGATCAAGGACGCCGGTGTCGACGACGGACTGCGCCTCTACGACAAGGTCCGAAGGCCACGCACGGAGCGGATGGCACGTACCTCCGGCAGGCTCGGCCACCTCCTGCAGACTCGCAACCGCTACCTGGGCTGGTTGCGTGACACCGCTGCCTCGGCACTGCCATCGCCACTGGTGGTCGGTGCGGCCGGCGCCGCCTTCTCCTGGAATCCACCCTTGGGCTCGGCCAAGCCGAGCAGGGCAGGCCACTACGTCAAGTAGTAGAGTGAGTCGCTCAAGCGTACCTACGGCGAGGAGGTGTCATGTTCGGTCTCGGCGAACTCGAGGGCGCCGTCATGGACGTCCTCTGGCGAAGCGAAGCGCCCGCGAAAGTCCGTGATGTGCTCAAGCGGCTCGATACCGGCAAGGATCTCGCCTACACGACCGTGATGACGGTGCTGGACAAACTGCACCGGAAGGGCTGGGCACGCCGAGAACTGGAAGGCAAGGCCTACCTCTATGTGGCCGCGCTCAGCCGTGAAGAAGCCGCGGCGCGCGCACTACGTGAGGTGTTGAACGCCTCCGGCGACCCCGAAGCCGCTCTGCTGCACTTCGCCAACGCGGCGTCCGGCGAAGAACGCGAGACGCTGCGTAAAGCCCTCGGCAACCCGGACGACGATCGATGACAGCGGCCACCGCCACGATCGGCGGATAGCGCCTGCGACACAAGGCGCTTCGGATGGCGCCCGTCAACCAAGGCTCCTAGGCTGCTTCGTAGCGAAGTATCGGAGGGTCTGGTGCGAGCACAGCGAAGTACGCGATGAACGCCCTCGCGGTGTTCGTGGTGACGGCGACTGTGGCGGCCCTGGCGCTGACCGCGTACGCCCTCGCTCGCGCTGTCCGGCTCGGTCCGCCTGCCTCCGACCAGGCGCCGTTCCTGTCCGGCCACCGGCCCGTCGAGCACGCGGTGTCCCGGTTCCACGTGCGGTGGTACACGCTGACCATGGTCTTCCTCGCGTTCGACATGGAGATGGTCTTCATGTACCCGTGGACCTTGGTCGTGTCCCAGGTCGGCACCACGGCCGTGGTCGAAATGTTCCTGTTCCTCGGCCTGCTCTTCGCGGGCGTCTGGTACGCACGACGTGAGGGCGTGCTGCGATGGGCTTGAGCGATTGGCTGCTGCGCCATACTCCCGTCCGCCCCTTGATCGTGACCGTTCCCGGCTCGACCGCGCTCCGACTGGCCGTCGAACGCCGGGTACGCCTCAACGGCTGGCTCCCGGCCGACAACCCCGCCTCGGCGAACCTGCTCGTTTTGGCCGGCCCGGACGGTTCCGCGGTCGAACCGTACGCCGAAGCGGTATGGGAGTCGATCCCCGCACCTCGGGCACGGACACGCGTCACCGGCGACGACGTGGGGTCCATCCTCCGAGCCGCTGCGGACGAGCTGCGAATCCTGGAGCTGCAGCGAACGCGGATCCTGACGTCGGCCATGTCCGCAATGGACGGTCACGACGTTGCCGCCGACCATCACCACATGCCCGATATGTCAGCGGACGAGCATTCCGGCCATGAAGGGCATGGTGATCACAGCGGGCATGACATGAGCGGCATGGAGATGCCCGGCGGTATCCCGATGTCCGATCGCTCCCCTGACCGGGACGGCCTCAAGCTGGACGTCCTGCACGTCTCGGTCGGGCCCGTTCTCGCGCACTGGCCCACGGGACTCATCGCCCACCTGGAACTGCAGGGCGACATCGTCCAAGACGCGCGGGTCGAACTGCTCGCCGCGGTTGCTCCGGCCGGGCAATCCTTCTGGAGCGACGACACGGTCGATCCGGCGGAAGCCGCCCGTCGCTCCTGCGGCCGCGGGCTCGACGGCAGCGCGAAGCTTCTGGCAGTGGCGGGCTGGGATCATGCCGCCGCCACGGCACGGAGACTCCGCGACGAGATCCTGTCCGGCGACCACGGTCAGGCTGTCCTCCGGCGGTTCACCGCCTTCAAGCGGCGTGTCGGTGGCTCCAGGGTGCTGCGGTGGTCCCTGCGCGACCTCGGTGCGCTGTCCGGCCCGTCCTGGGTGGACACCGACCTCGCCGGCGACGCTGCGGACCGCCTGGCCAACTGGCTGAGCCGTGTCCACCAGGATCTCGAGCAGCTCGCGAAGGGCGGCATCCCGACGGTGCGGCGTCCCGCCAGGCCCGAGGCGGTGCTCGACGCGTTGCCCGCGCTGGTGACCGGTCTCGAGTTCGCCGACGCGCGGCTCGTGATCGCCAGCCTCGACCCGGACACCGACCAGGTGAGGGCGCGAAGTCACCATGGCTGACGTGCTCCCCTGGTGGGGCGGCCTGCTGCTGCCCGTGATCCTCGCCGTCTTCGCGCTGGCGGCCGCGTCCGCCCAGGCTGTGCTCGCGGCGCGGGACAACGGCCTCCCTGCCATGCCGGCCTTGACCACTCCCCTGCGCGAAACCGCGGGTCTGTTCGTCCAGCAACGACGGACCACACTGGCAGCGGACCGTCTGCTGTGGCGCGGTGGCGCGGTGCTGCTGGTCGTGGCTTCGGTGCTCGCCTCGCTGGTGACCCCGCTCGGTGGCTGGACCGTCGCGGACTTCTCCATCGGGGTGGTGTGGTTCAACGCGATGGAGGCGGTGGCCTGGGCCGCGGTCTGGCTGGTCGGCTGGGGTGCGAACTCGGCCTACGGCCTGGTCGGGGGCTATCGGTTCATCGCGCAAGGGCTCGCGTACGAGCTCCCGCACATGTTCGCTCTGATCACGGCCGCGCTCGGCGCGGAGTCCCTGCGGGTTTCCGACATCGTGGCGGCGCAGGAGTCCCTGTGGTTCGCGGTGTGGATGCCGGTCGCCTTCGTCGTGTATTTGGCGTCCGCCTTGGCGATGGCTTTCTGGGGTCCGTTCGACCAGCCGGCGGGCCGGGACATCGCGGGTGGGGTGACGGCCGAACTGTCCGGTGTGGACCGTCTGCTCTTCGCCGCCGGCCGGTGGCTGCTGCTGGTCTCGGCCGCGGCGTTCGCGGTTCCGCTGTTCCTCGGCGGCGGGGCGGGGCCTGTGCTGCCGTCGTGGTCGTGGTCGCTGCTCAAGACCGCGGCCGTCCTCGCCCTCTTGCTCTGGGTGCGACGCAGGCTGCCCGCGCTGCGCATGGCGAGGTACCAGGAGATCGCCTGGATCGTGCTGATCCCGCTCACGCTCCTGCAGGCGCTCGTCGTCTCGATAGTGCTGCTCACCCGGTGAAGGAGGCTCTGACGTGCTGTGGCAACAAATCTTGTTCTGGGTTTGCGCCGTCGGCGCGGTCTTGACCGGCGTCGCGGTGTTCCGGGTCGATTCGATGGCGCGGGCGACCTTCGCGCTCCTGGCGTCGTTCGTGTTCGCCGCCGGCACGATCGTGCTGCTGAACCTGACCTACCTCGGCGTGCTGGTCGTCCTGATGATGATCATGGAGATGGTCATCATGGTGGTCTTCATGCTGATGTACATGATGAATCCGGCGGGTTTGATGCCGATGACGATGGTGCACAACCAAAAGGGTTCGCTCGCGATCGCGCTGGGCACCTTCGTCCTGCTCACGGCCGGAGTCCTGCTGGTCCCCTGGCCGTCGGCATCCGGCGCGCCGCCTCCCGACCCGACCCGCGCTCTCGGTGAAGCCCTGATGGGTTCGAAGATGCTGGTGATGATGGTGCTCGGACTGGCGCTGTTCGCGACGATGGTCGCGACCGTCGTCCTGGCCACGAACCGCGGCCGCTATGACCGGTACGGCGACGAACTGGACGCCCGCAAGCCCGACGATCCGGTGCGCGGAGGTCTTCGCCGATGACCCTGCAGGCCTTCCTGATCTTCGCGTCCGCCCTGTTCTGTGTCGGGCTCTACGGCGCGCTGTCCCAGCAGTCGATCGTGATGCTCATGATGGGCTTGGAGCTCATGGTCAACGGGGTCATCGTCGCCGCGTGCGCCTTCTGGTACTTCACCTCGCCCGACCGCCCCGACGGTCAGGTCCTCGTGCTCGTCGCCGTCACCGCCATGGCTGTCGAGATGGCCGCCGGCTTCGCCGTGACCACGGCCATCTTCCGGCGGCGTGACGCGGACTTGACCGACTCAGCCGCGGATCTCAAGGGCTGACGCGCATGACGCTCTGGCTCCTGGTGAGTGTGCCCGTCGTCGTCGGCGCCGTCCTGCTCCTGTGCGGGCGGGCCGCGGACCGCGTCGCCGCGCCTGTCGCGATCGGCGCCGCCGGCCTGACGCTCGGACTCGCCGTCGCGACCGCGGTCGTGCGGCCTTCGGTGTCGGCTCCCCTGCTCGACAGCCTGCGGGCAGGGCTGACGGTCGACGGGTTGTCGGCCGTGATGGTGCTGACCGTCTGCGTGATCTTCCTGGCGGTGGTGGTGTTCGCGACCGGCGAGTTCGGCCCGGAGGAAGCGCGCGGGCGGTTCTTCGGGCTGATGCTCGTCTTCGCCGGCGCGATGCTGGTGACGGTCACCGCGACCGGCTTGGTCGTGCTCCTCATGGCGTGGGAGGTCATGGGGGCGACGTCGTACGCGCTGATCGCGTTCTGGTGGCGAGACACCGAGCGGGTGAGTTCCGGGTCGGTGGCCTTCCTGACCACCCGGACCGCGGATCTCGGGCTGTACCTGGCGGCGGGCGCCGCGCTCGCCGGTGGGGTCGAAGGGCTCGAACTCGCCGGTCTGCCCTCAGCGGCCGGAGGGTGGCGGGACGCGGTCACGGCCGGAATCGTGCTGGCGGCACTGGGGAAATCGGCCCAGTTGCCGTTCAGCTTCTGGCTGGCGCGGGCGATGGCGGGCCCCAGTCCGGTGTCCGCGCTGCTGCATTCGGCGACGATGGTGGCAGCGGGTGCCTACCTGCTGCTTCGGCTGAATCCACTCTTGACCACCTCCGGGTGGGCCGGGCCCGTTGTCGCGTGGATCGGTGTCCTCACCGCGCTGGCGCTGGGCGCCGTGGCGCTGGTGCAGCGTGATCTCAAGCAGTTGCTGGCCGCGTCGACCTGTTCGCAGATCGGCTTCATGGTCGTCGCCGCGGGGACCGGCGGAGTGGACGCGGGTACCGGGCAACTGATCGCCCACGCGGCGACCAAGAGTCTGCTCTTCCTCGCCGCAGGGGCTTGGCTCACCTCCTTGGGCACCAAGGATCTCGGTGACTTGCGCGGCGCCGCAAGAAGGCATCCTCTCGTCGGGACCACGTTCACCGTCGGCGCACTGGCCCTGGCCGGGATACCGCCTCTGTCCATCTGGGTCACCAAGGACGCAGTCCTCGCGTCCTCCCTGCACTCGTCCGTGCCTCTGTACATCGCCGGTCTGGCGGCCGCCGCGGTGAGCGGCGCCTACGTCGGACGGGCGCTCGTGGTCGTCTGGCTCAAGGACCCTGAGCCGATGCCGGCCGTCCGGGTCAGCGTCTTGTCCCAGCTCCCTCTCCCCCTGCTCGCCGCGGCCGCGACGCTGCTCGGTCTGGGCGGGCTGCCCGGCCCCGCGACGGAATTCGCGCGGTTCCTGGGGGTCACCGAACCGGTCTCGGCGTCGTGGTGGGAGCTGGCGCTGTCCGGGTTGCTGGCCGTCGCGGCGGTCGCCGCGGCCTCACGGTGGCCGGCCGGTCGCACGACGAACCGCGAGAATCGCCTGCTCGTGGATTGGCTTTGGCTGCAACGGCTGACCCAGTCGGTGGTGGTCCGCCCCACGACACGTCTGGCGGTCGCGCTCGCGGCCTTCGACGACCGGGTCGTGGACGGCGGTGTGCGGGTCGCGGCCGCGTCCGGGGCGTTCGTGTCCCGCGTCGCCAACGCCCGCGTCGAGGTCTCGGTCGAATCCGTCGTCGGCGCTGTCACGAGGTCGGCTCGGGCGCTGGGCCGCGCCGCCCGCCGCCCCCAGACCGGCCAGCTGCACCAGTACTACGCGCAGGCCATCGTCGCCCTGGCTGTGCTCGTTGCCCTTCTTCTGATCGTGAGGTGAGGCGTGCTCAGCGTCGTCGTGTTCCTGCCGGTGGCCGTCGCGGTGGCGTTGCTGGCCGTGCCGCGAGCATCCGACCAGGTAGTCCGCTGGACGTGGGTGGGCGCCGCCGCGGTGGATCTCGCGCTCGTCGTGGTGCTGTGGGCCGGGTTCGCTCCGTCGCCGACCGGCTTCGCCTACGAGACGAACGTGCGGTGGATCCCCAGCGTCAGCTCGGGCTATCACATCGGCGTCGACGGTCTCAGCCTGCCGCTGGTGGCACTGAGCGCGGTGCTGTTCCTGGCCTGCGCGGTGTATTCCTTCCGGGACAGTGACCGGCTTCGGTCCTATGCCTCGCTGTTCCTGTTCCTGCAGACCGTGTGTCTCGGCCTGTTCGTCGCGCTGGACCTGATCCTGTTCTTCGTCTTCTTCGATCTGTCCATTGTGGGCATGTACTTCGTGATCGCCGGCTGGGGACATCGCGATGCCGCCCGCGCGGCGGTCAAGTTCTTCCTCTACACCTTCCTCGGCTCGCTCGCCTTGTTGCTGGGTTTCATCGGGCTCTACCTGTCGGCGACACCGCACACCTTCGACATGATCGAGCTCGCCCGGCAGACTCCGTTGGCGGGCAAGGGATTCGCCGCCGCGGCAGTGCTGGCCGCACTGGGCATCGGTTTCGCCATCAAGACACCGACCGTGCCGTTTCACACCTGGTTGCCGCCCGCGCATACCGAGGCTCCGGCGGCGGGCTCGGCGATCCTCGCGGGCGTACTACTGAAAATGGGCACCTACGGATTCGTGCGGATCGCCATGCCCATGCTGCCGGACGCCTGGCGCCGCTACGCGATGGTCTTCGTGATCGTCGGGGTGGTGAGCGTGCTGTACGGCGCCTTGGTCGCCTTGGCACAGCAGGATTTCAAACGAATGATCGCGTACACGTCGGTCAACCACATGGGCTATGTGGTGCTCGCCGTCGGTGCCGCCGGTGTCGTCGCGGATTCGGCGACGCAAGCACGCGAGCTCGCCGTGACCGGAGCGGTGACTCAGATGGTCAGCCACGGACTGATCACCGGCGCCTTGTTCCTGCTCTCCGGCGTTCTCCACGACCGTGGCGGGACCTACGAGATGGATCGCTACGGCGGGCTCGCCGGATCGGCACCGAAGTTCGCCGGCCTCGTCGCACTGGGCGCGTTCGGTTCCCTCGGCCTGCCCGGGTTCTCCGGCTTCATCGCGGAGTTCCAGATCTTCACCGGCTCGCTCGGCGGTGTCCCCGTGTCCACCGCGCTGGCCTTCCTCGGCATCCTCATCACCGCGGCCTTGTTCCTGCGGGCCTTCCAGCGCATCTTCCTGGGAACGTTCAAATCTCCGGTCGACGGTGTCGCGGACCTCCGGGCCAACGAGACGTTGTCGATCGCCCCGTTGATGGCCGCCGCCATCGTTCTCGGCATCTTCCCCCGGTTCTTCCTCGACCTGGTCGAACCGGCCTCCCGCGCCGTCGTCACCCTCGTGGGCCGGTGAACCCGAGATGGAGATGATGAACGAGGACCCCAGCGCGCTGCTGCCCGAGATCATCCTCGCGGTCGCCGCCGTCCTGATCCTCCTCCTCGGCAGCCACCTGCCACGCAGGCGGCAATGGGTTACCCGAGCGCTCGCCGGCGTTGCCTGCGTCGCGGGGCTGGCGACGACAGTGTCCGCCTGGATGATGCCCGACCGCACGGTTTTCGGCGGCACGTATGCCCTCGACGTCGCCACACACGCGGTCCGGTTCATCATCCTCGTGTCGATTCTGCTGACCATCGGCCTGAGCACCGGCGAGATCGCCGGACACCGGCGCGAGAGCGAGTTCTACGTCCTCCTCCTGCTCGGCGCACTGGGCACGATCGTCCTCACCGGCGCCAACGACCTGATGCTGCTCTTCGCGGGCTACCTGCTCGCGAGCATCCCGCTCTACGCGCTGGCGGGATTCGGCAAGGACGACCAGGGCACCGAAGCCGCCCTGAAGTACTACCTGCTCGGCGCCCTGCTCGGAGTCGTGACGCTGGCCGGGATCACGGTCCTGCTCGGCGTAGGCGGCGCCACCCGCTATCCCGAACTCCGCGAAGGGCTGATGAACGCGCCCGCCGCCGCCGTCGCCATCGGCGCGGTCGCCACCCTCGCCGGACTGCTGTTCAAGATCGGCGCGGTCCCCGCGCACTTCTGGGTCCCCGACGTGACCGAAGGTTCGCGCCCACCCGTCGCCGCTTTCCTCACCACGGTGCCCAAGATCGGCGCTGTGGCCGCCACCTACCGGCTGGTGTCCGAGGCCTTGCCCGCGACCACGGTCGACTGGCCGCTGCTGATCGGCATCATCGCGGCGGCGAGCATGACCCTCGGCAATCTGGCCGCGTTCTTCCAAACCAACGTCCGCCGCCTGCTGGCCTACTCGACGATCAGCCAGGTCGGCTATCTGCTGATGGCGGTCGCGGTGGCCACCCGCGCCGATCTCGCCCTGCCGAGTCTGTTGTTCTACCTGGGGGCTTACGCCATCACGAACCTCGGCGCGTTCGCCGTCGTGTGCGCCCTGCCCGCCATTACCACGCTCACCGGCTATCGCGGGCTCATCGGCCGACGGCCCGCCCTCGCCTTCAGCCTCGTCGTCTGCCTGCTCGGCTTGGTCGGCACCCCGCCGACAGCCGTCTTCTTCGGAAAGCTGACCATCTTCACCGCCGCCCTCGACGGCGGCTTCGGCTGGCTGCTCGTCCTCGCCGCGATCAACACCGTGGCCAGCCTGTTCTATTACCTGCGCTGGATCGCGCCTGCCTTCCGGCGCGGCGAAGACGATCTGGGCGATTTGACACCCGAGCGGTGGGCCGCGTCCACCGCGTACACGGCCGCCGCACTGTCCTTGCTGCTCGGGCCGGTGTCAGGCCTGGTGCTCGCAGCACTCGGCGGCGGCCTCACCTCGATGTGACGACTCCGCGGTTGTCCAACTAAGACGGATCGCAGATACGGCACCTCGTGGGGTGGACGCGGTTTCCTTCCGGCCAGGGTGGGTATGCGCAGGGAGATCACCTGACCCGACCACCGCGAGGAGGAGACATGACCCAGTCCGCGGAGATGCTCGAGACCTATCCGGCCGATCTCGGCCAGGTGGATCGAGGCAAGCTGGCTCGCTGCATCGACGAGTGCTTCACCTGTGCGCAAACCTGTACCGCCTGCGCGGACGCCTGTCTGAGCGAGGACATGGTGGCGGAGCTGACGAAATGCATCCGCACCAACCTCGATTGTGCGGAAATCTGCTCCACCACGGGGAACGTACTGTCCCGGCATACCGGCTACGACGCGAATCTGACCAAAGCGTTGCTCGAGGCCTGTGAGATGGCCTGCAAAGCCTGTGGAGACGAATGCGCACGTCACGCGGAGCATCACGAGCACTGCCGCATCTGCGCGGAGACCTGCCGGCGTTGCGAACAGGCCTGCCGTGACCTGCGGTCTTCACTGGGCTGAATACCCGACAGGGCCGGTGGTCGAGCGCTTCGGCTCGATCATCGGCCCTGTCGTGGTACAGGGGGTCACCCCACCGCCGCCGCGTCCTGCCCCTTCTCCGCCGGTGTCTTGGCCGGCTGCCGAAGTGTGACCAGCGCGAGCAGGGCGCCGACCACCGCGATGCCCGCGGCGCCGAGGAACGCTGCCGAGAACCCGTCGGTCAGGGCGATTGGGTTTCCGATCGCGCCTGCGCCGAACGAGATGCCGACCGCGGTCATCGCGGCGAGGCCGAGCGCCGAGCCGACCTGGTACGAGGTGTTGACGATGCCTGCCGCGAGACCGCCTTCCTCGGGTCGCGCGCTGGAGATCGCGGTGCCGAGCGACGGGATGAACGCGAGCGCCTGTCCGAGCGCGGCCACCAGCGACGCGGGCAGTACATCGACGACGAAGTTCCCCGTCGGGCTGACGAAGGACAGCCACACGAGGCCCGCCGCCAAGGCGACGAGACCGCCGAAGATCATCGTCTTGAACCCGAATCGCGCGATCAGCCGCGGTGCGACCGCCACCATCAGGACCACGATCAGCACGGTCATCGGCAGCAGCGCCGCGCCGCTGGCGAAGGCGCCGTATCCGAGGACCTGCTGCAGGTACAGGTTGAGGAAGTACCACATCGGGATCCACGCCGCGCCGAGCAGGAACTGGGCGAGGTTCGCCCCGCCGAGGTTCGGCGTGCGGAAGATGCCCAGCCGGACCAGCGGCACCTTCCGGGCCCGCTGGATGCCCACGAACACGGCCAGCAGTGCCACCGCGCCGGCGAGCGGGATCCACGTCGAGGCCGAGCCCCACCCGGTCTCGGGCGCCCGGACCACCGCGAACACGGCCAGCGCCAGGCCCGCCGTCACCGCCACCGCGCCGGCGACGTCCACCGAACCGCGCCGTGCCGGAGCCGACGGCATCAGCCGCGCGGTGGCGACGATCGCGAGCAGCGAGATCGGCACGTACAGCCAGAAGATCCACGGCCAGGACAGCCATTCGGTGATCACGCCGCCCAGGAACACCCCGGCCGTGCCGCCGGCGGGAGCCGCGGCCCCGTAGAGCGCCAGCGCCTTCGGCAGCTCCTGCGGACGGTTACCGAACAGCATCATCAGCAGCGTCAAGGCCGACGGCGCGATCAAAGCCGCTCCCCCGCCCTGCAAAACGCGGCCGGCCAGCTCGACCCATGCCGTTCCCGCGACCGCGGCGACGACCGACCCGACCAGGGTGATCACCCAGCCGGCCGTGAACATCCGGCGCGCCCCGAACAGGTCGGACAGCCGACCGCCGAGCAGCAGCAAACCGCCCAGCGCGACCACGTAGGCGTTGAAGACCCAAGACAGATTTCCCGAAGTGAAGCCGAGATCGCTCTGCATCTTCGGCAGCGCGACCCCGATGATCGACGTGTCCATGATGACCATGAACTGCGCCAGGGCGATCAGCCCCAGACCCCACCACCGGCGGGGGTCCGCACTTGTCTCCGTCATGACGACCTCTCACTTTCCCAGTTACCCCTAGGGGGTATTGCCTGAAGCGACCATAGACCTCAGGGCAACGCGTCCGCAACTACCCTAGGGGGGTATATGAGTGAAGGCGGTCACAATGCTGGCTCGACTACTTTCGCCCCGGAGACGACAAGGGCGGACGTGGTCACGACCACGTCCGCCCTGTGCGGGGCTTTCTTGCTATGCCTGGATTCCGCTCCGGAACCGGCGGAGCCGCAGGCTGTTGCTGACGACGAACACCGACGAGAAGGCCATCGCCGCTCCCGCGATCATCGGGTTCAGCAGCCCGAGGGCGGCCAGTGGCAGGGCTGCCACGTTGTAGGCGAACGCCCAGAACAGGTTTCCCTTGATGGTGCTCAAGGTCCGCCGCGACAGCCGGATCGCGTCGACCGCCGCTCGGAGGTCACCTCGCACCAGCGTGAGGTCGCTGGCTTCGATCGCGACGTCGGTGCCGGTGCCCATGGCGAGGCCGAGATCCGCCTGCGCCAGGGCCGCCGCGTCGTTGACGCCGTCACCGATCATGGCGACCACCCGGCCTTCGGACTGCAGCTTGGTGATGACGTCCACCTTGTCCTTCGGCAGGACTTCGGCGATCACCTCGTCGATCCCCACCTCGGCGGCGACCGCGCGAGCGGCGTCCTCGTTGTCACCGGTCAGCAGGACCGGCCGCAACCCGAGCGCCCGCAGTTCCCGGATGGCCTCGGCCGACGTCGGCTTCACCGTGTCGGCGACGACGAGAACGGCACGGGCTTTCCCGTCCCAGGCCACGGCGACCGCGGTCCGGCCCTGCTGCTCGGCCTCGAGTTTGGCTTTGGCCAGCTCGTCGTCGAGGTGGACACTCCACTGCTCCAGCAACGCGGTGCGGCCCACCAGCACGGCTTTGCCGTCCACGATCCCTTGCACACCAAGGCCTTCCTCGTTCCGGAAGTCCTCGACCTGCGGTAGCTCTCCCGCACGTTCTGCCGCGCCGGTGGCGATGGCCTTGGCGATCGGGTGTTCCGACGCGTGCTCCAGCGCTCCGGCGAGCAGCAAGGCTTCGATCTCGTCGGTGCCTTCGGCGACGTGGATGTCGATCAGGCTCATCCGGCCGGTGGTGACAGTGCCGGTCTTGTCCAGCACGACGGTGTCGACCTTGCGGGTGGATTCCAGCACTTCCGGGCCCTTGATCAGGATTCCGAGCTGGGCTCCGCGTCCGGTCCCGACCAGCAACGCGGTCGGCGTCGCCAGGCCGAGGGCGCACGGGCAGGCGATGATCAGGACCGCGACCGCGGCGGTGAACGCCGCCGCCGCACCGTTCCCGGCGCCCAGCCAGAATCCGAGCGTCGCCAGGGCGAGGGCGATGACGATCGGGACGAAGATCGCCGACACCCGATCGGCGAGGCGCTGCACCGCGGCCTTGCCGTTCTGCGCGTCCTCGACCAGCCGTGCCATCTGCGCGAGCTGCGTGTCCGAGCCGACGCGGGTGGCGCGGACGACCAGCCGTCCGCCGGCATTGACCGTGGCGCCGACGACCGTGTCACCGGGCCGGACCTCGACCGGCACGGACTCCCCGGTCAGCATGCTCGCGTCGACCGCGGAACTGCCCTCGGTGATGACGCCGTCGGTCGCGATCTTCTCCCCCGGCCGGACGACGAATTCGTCCCCCACCTGGAGATCGTCCACGCTGATCCGGACTTCACGGCCGTCCCGCAGGACGGCGACCTCTTTCGCGCCCAGTTCCAGCAGCGCACGGAGCGCCGCGCCGGAACGCCGCTTGGATCGGGCCTCGAAGTAGCGCCCGGCGAGGATGAAGGTCGTGACACCCGCCGCGACCTCGAGGTAGATGTTGCCGTCCCCGGCCATCCGCTCGACGGTGAACTCGAACCCGTGCTGCATCCCCGGCACCCCGGCGGTACCGAAGAAGAGCGCGTACAGCGACCACAGGAACGCGGCCACGACACCGAGCGAGATCAGCGTGTCCATGGTGGCCGCGCCATGCCGCAGGTTCGTCCACGCCGCTTTGTGGAATGGCCACGCGCCCCAGACCATGACCGGGCCCGCCAGCGCCAGCGAAAGCCACTGCCAGTAGGTGAACTGCAGAGCGGGCACCATGGCCAGCGCGATCACCGGGACGGTGAGCACTGTCGAGGTGATCAGCCGCTGCCGCAACGACCTTGTCGGATCGTCCTGCTCCGGCGTTGCCGACTCACCGGGCTCCGCCTTCTTCGGGGCCGGGACGGCCGCCGTGTAGCCCGTCTCTTCGACGACCTTGACCAGTTCCTCGGGGGTGAGGCCCGCCGGGAAGCTGACCTTGGCCTTCTCGGTGGCGTAGTTGACCGTCGCGGAGACGCCGTCGACCTTGTTCAGCTTCCGCTCGATCCGAGCGGCGCAGGAGGCGCACGTCATGCCACCGATGGACAGCTCGACCTGCTGCAGAGCGTCAGGCTGGATGTCTTGGGTTGGAGAACTCATCCCGCGCCTCCTTCGCTGTTGTGCGGGTGGGAAAAGAATCGCTGTACTTCTCGGGTGTTCAGCCGTGTCCGCCGTGACCGTCGTCCGCGGCGGACGTCGGAACGGGAGCCGGCGCGGCCGGGGCCGCCGTGCCGTCGGTGTCGAGGCTGAACTCGGCGGTCCGCACCTTGCCCTCGTGCTGGAAGTCGAGGAACAACCGGTAGCGACCGGCACTGGGGACCTCGACGGCGAACCCGATGTCCGGACCGGCCTTCGTCTTCCCGTCACCCGGTGTCCCGGTCGGATGGACGTGCAAGTACCCGAGGTCGGTGGCACGCAGCGCGACCAGGTGGCCGTACGCGCCGAGGTAGGGCTGGAGATTCGAGACCGGCTGACCGTTCTTGACGACCGTCGCGGTCACCGAAGATTCAGCACCCGCCTTGAGCACGCCATCCAGCCGGACCTCGTAACCATCCACTGTGGCCGTACGGGAGACCGGATACTCGACCGGCTCGTACTGGCCGGCGGTCTGGATGTCGGTGCCGAGCGTGGTGGCCACGCCGCCCGTGGGTTTGATGTCGGCGAAGACGCGGTAGCTGCCCGCGGTCGCCAGCCTCAACGGCGTGCTCCAAGTGCCGTCCGGTGCCATCTCGGGGTGCAGGTGCTGATACCCCGAGCCGTCCCGCCGTACGACGATGAAATGCAGCCGCTTCTCGTGCTCCACCTCGAACGAGGTGATCGGTGCCCCGTCGCGGCCCACGATCCGGAACTGGAACGGTTGCGCGTCGCCGATGGCCACCTTGGTACGCAAGGGTTCCAGGCGGTAGCCGTTGTCCTCGGCCGCCAGGCCCGGAACCTTCGTACTCGCCGGATCGGCGGAAGTTCCCTTGTCCGGCATGGCCATCTGCTCGGCGCCGATTGGCGAAGCGGGTTCACCGGACGGCCCGACCGCGGCACCGGCCGTCCAGGCCGCGCCGAAGACCAGGGCCAACGTGAGCCCGTACGCGGACATCTTCGTGGCTGTCCTCATGTCACTCTCCCTGAAAAGCCGGTGCTGGATCGTTGGAGTCGCGGTCAGCCGACGAGCTGGTAGCCAGCTTCTGTGACCGCTTCACGGACCTTCTCGTCGGGAAGCGGCTCTTCACTGGTGACGGTGACCTTTCCCGTGGGCAGGTCGACGTCCACCTTCTGCACGCCCGCGATCCCGCTGACCTCTTCGGTCACGGACATCACGCAGTGGCTGCAGGTCATTCCCTCGACGGTGTACACGGTTTCAGCCATCGTTCTCTCCTTCTCTGGGTTGGTGTTTTCAGGAACGCACGAGCCGGGCGATCGCGTCGCTGGCTTCGCGGATCTTCTCGTCGGTGTCCGCGCCGCCCTCCGCGATCGCATGGCGCACGCAGTGCTGCAGGTGCTCGTCGACCAACGACAGCGAGACGGCCTGGAGAGCCCGCGTCGCCGCCGAGATCTGCGTCAGCACGTCGATGCAGTACTTGTCTTCCTCGACCATGCGCTGCAGCCCGCGGATCTGTCCTTCGATCCGGCGCAGGCGACGCAGGTGCGCTTCCTTGTTGTCCGCGTACCCGTGCATCGTCTTCCTCCCGTGACTCCGGCTCACCGCGCGGCCGGCCCCTTCGGCCGGGGGAACGGTGCGCTCTTGTCACTATTTATACCCATGGGGGGTACCCGTGTCTACCCCTGAGGGGTATCCAAGCCCGTGGCGGCCGTCACAGGGGGCCGCCAAGGCAAGCTACCCGGGCGGGGTATGCAGAGTCGCAAGGCGATACGACCTGCGACGCGCAGTACTACCTAGGGTAGTAGATTTCACGTCGAGTGCTCCATCTCGCCCTTTTGTGCTCACGTCCCGAAGCCGGCGACCGCGCGCGACCAGCTACGACGGCCTATAGTATTGCGATCGGCACTGCGTGTGCCGCGTCCTGCACCGGACCCTCCCCCTTGACCGGCGCGGGATGGGTGGGCGCGGGCTCGGCCCGCGCCCACCACTCACTTACGCGGGCACCAGCTCGCCACTCAGCCTCCGGCTCCGGTCGAGCCGGCGTAGGCCGATCGCGCAGACGACCCCGAGCACGGTCAAGCCCAGCCACGGAATCTCCGGCCAACCCGCTCGCCGAGCCAGGTCGAAGACACTTCCGGTGAAGAAGTTGCCCAGCAGGATCCCCACTCCGACGATCGTGTTGTAGAAGCCGTAGTGCGTGGCGACCAGCCTGTCACCGGACAACCGCACGACGGTGTCCATCTCGAAGGGGAAGATGGCGACCGTGCCCACGGCCAGCAAGCCTGCCGAAATCAGCAACCCGATCCCCGCCGTGACGGGCCCGAAACGAGCGACGACCAGCGGCGCGACGAACGCCGCCGCCATGAGCGCCATCCCGACCGCCAGGCAGGTGCCCGGCGACCACCGGTTCCGGAACCACGCGGTGATCTTCAGCTGACCGGCGATCGCCAGCCCACCGGAGACGACGAACAGCCCGGCGATCAGGGCCGTGCTCGCCGTCTCGGACCCCGCGATCCGTCGCGCCTCCATCGGAAGAGCCAGGTACGTCTGGAAGGACAGCACGTAGGACCCGATCATCACGAGGGCGAAGAGCACGAAGGTACGGTTCGCGGCGACAGCACGCCACTCGGCCAGCACAGAGGTCCTTTTCTCCGGCTTCGCGTCCACGGCCTCATGCTTCGGCAGCGCGCGGACCTGGACCACGGTCAGAACGCCGAAGACCGCGGCGGCGACCAGACAGGTCATCCGGAAGTCCACCGCGGTCAAGGCCAGGCCGACCACCGGACCGGCAAGGATTCCGCCTTGGTAGAACACATTGAACACGGAGAACGCTTCGAGCCTGCGTTCGCCCGCGTCGGCCGCCAGATACGCGCGCACCGCCGGGTTGAACAATGCTCCGGCGAAACCGGTAGCCGCGGAAGCGATGATCAGCGTCGGCAAGGACGACGTCACGCTCAACAGCGCGAACCCCGCCGTCCGCAGGACACAGCCCGCCACGATCAACGGCTTGTACCCGAACCGGTCCGCCAGCGTTCCCCCCACCAGGAACATGCCCTGCTGGGAGAAGTTGCGGACGCCCAGCACCAGACCGACGGCCCAGCCCGCGAGTCCGAGCGGCCCCGACAGATACCCGGCGAGGTACGGCATCAGCATGTAGAAGCCGACGTTGATGGTGAACTGATTGACCATCAACAACTTGCTCGGCCGGTCGAAGGACCGGAACTTCTGGAGAAGCTGGGTCACCGCGCAGACCCCGCCAAGGCAGGGGAAGCGAGCGCTTCCGTGGTGGGATCGGCCACGGTGCGGCACCGGGTCCAGCGTTCGACGACCTTCTCGCCCGGGTGGGAAATGACCTCAGGCTCCGGCGGGGGCGCGACGTCGAGCAGCCCGTGTTCCAGGCAGTACTCGTCGTTGTAGACGGTGTCGAAGTAGCGCTGTGGGCCGTCCGGGAAGATCGCCGCGATGCGGACGTCCGGGTCCTGCGTGCGAGCCATCCAGGCGGCGACGAGCGCGACGGCACCCACGCTCCACCCGCCGGTGGCGTACTGGGCGGCGGCGAGCCGACGGCAGGTCCAGACCGCCTCGGCCGGGGCGACCCAATGGACCTCGTCGAACGCGTCGTAGTCGACGTTGCGCGGATGAATGCTCGACCCGAGCCCGCGCATCAGCCGTGAAGTGGCAGGCTGCCCGAAGATCGTCGACCCGATCGTGTCCACGCCGATCAACCGCAGGTGCGGGAAGTAGCGCTGGAGATTCCGGAAGGTGCCCGCGGAATGCCCGCCGGTGCCGACCGAGCACACGAGAATGTCGACGCGGCCGAGTTGGGCGGCGAGTTCGTCGGCCAGCGAGGCGTAGGCGGCGACGTTGTCCGGGTTGTTGTACTGATCCGGGCACCAGGCACCGGTCTCCTCGTCGAGCAACTGCTGGACGCGGTCGCGCCGGGCCTGCTGCCAGCCTCCGGTCGGATGCGGTTCGGCGACGAGCTCGACCCGGGTTCCGTGAGCGGTCAGCATGCGCCGGACGATGGGTTCCATCCCCGGGTCCGTGACGAGGGTGACCGGGTGGCCGTGGACGATACCGGCCAGGGCGAGGCCCAGCCCCAACGTGCCGCTGGTCGATTCGACGATCGTGGCGCCGTCCTCGAGGTCGCCACGCGCTTTGGCCTCGCCCACCATGTGCAGCGCGGGCCGGTCTTTCATCCCACCGGGATTGAACCCTTCGAGCTTGGCCCAGAACCCTTTTCCTGAATCGGTCAGCTGCTGGTCGATCCACAACACCGGGGTGTTGCCGACGGCGAGTGCGGGTGACACGCAGCGAGCAGCCGTGCTGAGCAGTCGGGACGGCGTGATCGACGCGGTGCGCGACCGATCAGAAGGCAGCAATACGCTCATCAACGATTGTCTTTCTGTGGTGTGTACGCGAAATGAAATGTGCGGTCCGGTGTTCCGGGCGCGACAGCCACCCCCTGGAACGGCTTTCTTCAGCCGCCCCGGGCTGTCAGTGGTCGCGATGCGGAGATACGGACGCGATCAGGTGCGTGACACACACAACTCGACGAGGACCCGTTGTCCACGCCGGTCGATGACGATCTGCCGCTGACTACTGTGAACGGCAACTGAACTGCCGAGGTAAGGGACCGCGAATCTCAGCGCTCCCGGCGGTGAATGCTCCTGCGGGACCGGCGCTCCATCGCTCCCGCGCGCCGCGACGGCGAACAGAGAACGGGAATGCTCGTGCCCGTCATCGTCCGGGCATGGCTCCTCGTGTGACGCCGGAAGAGCAGGCACCAATTCCGAATGATTTTCATGTGAGGCGAAATGTTCCTCGCCACAGGTCTCGATCTGCATACCCGCCACGACCAGTGCGCCCAGCAGCAGCAGGACCACAAAAGGTCGACGAAGAGTAGCGAGAAAGACACTCACAGTGCGCCACTGTAGCAAAGGATATGCACCTTCGGCCACGAATTCGCAAGGGAAAAACCACCCGACTCATTAGGGATACCGGTCAGGCACTTTTTGTTCCACTGTCCGGGAACATCGCCTGAACGTCGAATTCACACCATGACCCGACGATGCCACCGCACGTCAGACCCTACTAAGCAAGGTCGTAGCATGGCAGCCATGTCCACGACGGTGGAGGCCGCCGAGCCTCAACTCCCGAAGCGACGCGGTTCCGCGCGGCGGCGGCGAATTACCTCGATGGAGGTACTCTGCGCGGTGCTGATCCTGGCTTTGGTGACTCAGCAGTGGCTGGTCAGGGTCTTGGATGTCCCCGCGCTCCGAACGGGGTCGACGGTGTTCGTCGCGGTATGCGTGCAGGCGTTGCCGTTCCTCGTCCTCGGTGTGCTCGTCAGCGGCGCGATCGCGGCCTTCGTGTCACCCAAAGTGCTGAACCGGATCTTGCCGCGCCACGCCGCGGCGGCTGTTCCGGTGGCCGGCGCGGCCGGGATCGCGCTTCCCGGCTGCGAATGCGCCTCGATTCCGGTGGCCCGGCGCCTGATGCAGCAAGGCGTTCCGCAGGGGGCCGCCTTGACGTTCCTGCTGGCGGCGCCCGCCGTCAATCCCGTGGTGCTCGTCGCCACCGCGGTGGCGTTTCCCGGAAGACCGGAGATGGTGCTCGCCCGATTCAGTGCCTCCCTGCTCACCGCGATGATCGTGGGATGGCTTTGGGCCCGTTTCGGGCGCGCGGGCTGGATCGCCGAACGAGCTCTCCGTCGCTACGACACCGAGGCCGGGAAGTCCCGGTGGTCGACCTTCGCCGAGACCGCGCGCCATGACCTCGTCAGTGCCGGCGGCTTCCTGGTCCTGGGCGGTCTGACCGCGGCGGTGTTCAACGTCGCCATCCCGTCGTCGTGGCTGGAGTCCCTGGGCGGCGACGTGGTGCTCGCCACCGTGGTGCTGTCCGTGCTCGCCGTCGTGCTGGCGTTGTGCAGCCAGGCCGACGCGTTCGTCGCCGCGTCCATGTCGGCGTTGCCGCTGCTCCCCCGGCTCGTCTTCCTGGTCGTCGGCCCGGCGGTCGACGTCAAGCTGATCGCCCTGTACACCGGCACGTTCGGGCGCGGTTTCACCGCGCGATTCGTACCACTGGCGTTCCTCGTCGCCGTCGCCAGCGGAGTGGGCGCCGGTCTGCTCATTCTCGGAGGCGGGCAATGAGGCGTGAGACGCAGAACATCCTTTTGATGCTGCTCGGCGGCGCTCTGCTGAAAATCACCTTGGACGGCACCTATCTCCGGTACGTGAAACCCGCTCAGCAGCCTTGGCTGCTCGTCGCCAGCGCCGTGATGATGCTTCTCGCCGTCGCGGCCATCGTCAAGGACATCACGGATGCCCGCCGGCGTGCCCTTGCCGTCGCAAGCGAGGCCCCTGCCGCCGACGCGGCCTGCCACCCCGTCGACGGCGGCCCACACAGCCATCAAGCCCGCAGTGTCTGGATGCTCGTGCTCCCGGTGCTGGCGATCTTCCTGGTCGCACCCCCCGCACTGGGATCAGACTCGGTCAACCGCTCCGGCGGCCAGGGCGTCGCCGATGCGCAGAACCGGAAACTCTTGGTGAAGACCGCCTTTCCGCCGCTGCCCGCCGGTGACGTACTGCCGCTGAGGATGAGCGAAATGATCGCCAGGGCCGAATCGGATTCCACCAATTCCCTCAACGGCCGCACGCTGCAGCTGACCGGGTTCGTCGTTCACGGAGGGAAGAACGCCTACCTGGTACGGCTCGTCATCGCCTGTTGCGCGGCCGATGCTTCTCCGCTGAAGGTCAAGCTCGGCGGTGCCGGCCTTCCTCCGCTGAAGAACGACCAATGGATTCAGGTCACGGGCCGCGTCCGGCAGCAACCCGCGACTGAACCCACCGGTACGCCGATTCTCGATGTCACGGCGCTGAAGGTCGTCCCCGTTCCTGAAGAACCCTACGAATACTGAGGTTCCGTCCGCCAGAGGCGGCTCAGCGCGCAAGGAAGGGCTCCTTCCCCACGAACTGCGTGAAGAAGGAGCCCTCCACCCCGCGTCAGACAGGGCGCTGCGATTCGTTATCCGTTGAATCGGAAGACGTACAGGCCGAAGTCGCGGTCACTGGCCAGCACGTACTTCTGGCCCTTCTTGTCCTTCCACACCTCGACGCCCCAGAAGTTGTTGCCTCCCTGGTCGATGAAGGCGCCGACCTCCCGGATGCCACCCTTGCCGTACTCCACGACACGGAACCCCGCGGCGTAGTAGGAGATGTACGCGATCTTGCTATCGTCCGGATCCATCGCGACTTCGTGGACGGATAGGTCACCGAACCCGCGGGCGTAGGCAGGATCCTGGGACTCCGGGACCGCGTAGGTGTCGATCTGGCTGATCGAACCGGCTTTCCCACGCTGGTTCGGGATGTCGGTACTGAACAACCGGACGTAACCCCATCCGTCGAACACGGCCTTGATCGTGGTGGACACCGGCGCGGCCGCCGGTGCCGTCGCGGTCGCGCAGGCGTTCGCCTCCGTCACACCAGGCAGGCCGAGCAGCTGCAGCCCGGTCAGCCTGCTGACGAACACGTACGGGATCGTTCCGGTGGCGAGCATGGAGACCTGCTCGGCGCAATCGGTCCGGACGTTCTGGAACACTATGCCCGCCGAATAGCCCTTGGCCATGATGTTGTCGAGCTTTACCTGGAACGAGCACGTGCCACGTTCCACGAGCGCCGTTCCGGTACCCGCGGCCACGGCCGCCGGGTCACAAGCGTCGCCGACGAAGGTGACCGGTCCGCTGACAGAGCTGTTCTCGTCGATCTTGCGAGTGTCCGGTGCCTGGGTCGCGTTGTACTCGGTGCCGGCATAGGGACCGGAATCGATCTTCGCCACGATCTTGTACGGGTTGAAGTCCTCGTCGGTGCCGAGCATGAACTTCCTGTTCGGGGAAAGCTCCGACTGGTGCGCGTTGCCTTCCGGCGCGACCTGCTGACCCCGTGCCAGCCGTTCCTCGTCGAGGGCGGCGTAGTCGCTTTCGGCGATCAGCGCAACTTTGCCCGGCTGCGGATCGGTGACGTCCAGCAGAACGTACCCGCCGTCCCAGTAGTTCACGTTCATCACGTAACGCTGGCCGATCTTCGTGACCATCATGTCGTGACTGAAGATCGAGGTCAGGTTCGCGGGTTTGGCCTGGTCGACGCCGAACAGCTTCGTCAGGTCCAACCCGTCGTTGACCATCACCGGGCGATAGGGGTCCGTGATGTCCAGGATGTCGACGTCCGTCAGCTCCTCATCGTCGACGAGGGCCACGTAGGTCTTTTTGTCGAAGTTGTTCGTCCACATCCGCATGCTGTGCGTCTGGTTCGGGCTCGTCTCGAGAGTGCCATCGGGCGCGGTGAAGTCACCGGTGTGCAGCGCCACGGACTTCGGATGCCGTGGATCGCTGACGTCCCAGAGCGAGATCCCGCCCGATTTCCCAGGCGCCGGTGTGGCGCCGGGGCAGGTTTCGTTCTGGTGCGCGAGCAGGTCGCCCTGGAAATAGCCGTTGTTGATGCGCTCGACCTGGATTCCCTCTCCGGCGTAGGAGCCGTCGCTGGTCGGGATGAACGCGCTGGTCACCTCGGTCGGCTGCGCGGGATTCGAGATGTCCATGACATGAACGCCGGTCTTCTCGCACGTCGGCTCACGGAACCCGGTCAGGTAGGCGTAGTCGCCGAACGCGGTGACATCCGCGACGCGGCCGGTGTTTCCCGCCCCGGACGGATTGGTGACCGCACCCTTGCCCACCAGCTGCACATTCCGGTTGACCGGCGGCAGATGCCCCTCGGTTCCGTTGTGCTGCTTGTACAAACCATCGGCGACGCCCTCTCCGGGGAAATCCTCCCGTCCGCCGCCCTGGTCCGGGTGCGCGCTCACCGCACCCGATGTCAATCCACCCAGTACCACTACGATTACACTTAGTAGAGCTAGGCGATGAACGCCTCGTCTTCGCTGAACCCGCATCGCTGCCTCCGGATTGGACGGTCCTCCAGCGAGAGGACCCTACGTCCGGAATTCGCGCTCCGGAAGCCGTCTTTCGTACTACGCTCAGCGCGTTCGATCCACCGACGTCCCACGCGGTCAATTAGCCACGGCGCGTCGCAACACTTGGGGCAACAGCGCCGTCTTCCACAACGCCCCACTGATTCTGATACGCCTATGAGGCAACACTTCGGCACAACAAGCATGGAGGCGACCTTTGTCGCTCACAGGGTCCAATAAGGACAGTTGCCAACGGCGGCTTGCACCCCAGACGTAAATCACGGCGGACACGAACCCGGGTACAGGATCGAGTTCGCGCCCGCCGTGCCACCGAGGGACCCACGTGCATGGGCCCCGCTGACTGCATACTAACCACGATAGTACCCGCGAAGCAAACTTCTCAGCTGCCATCCATCGTCGAGGCCGGAACGCTCATTCAGCTCGGCGATCAGCCGGCCAGCTTCCGCGCGAAGCCGAGCCTCCTCGCCCAGGCCAGGGTCGCCGACGTCGCGTCGCCCCTGGCGCTCCGCTAGAAAGATCGCCCCGCGCTTGCGCGCCAGACGATCAACACGACGCCCCATAGAAGTACCTACACCACAGCCCTTCGCTGACGATGCAGTCATCCACTCTGCTGCATAGGAGGCGTGTCGGGCGACCCGTCCACGGCCATCCCAACACGATGTTCTGCCTCAGCAAGGCCGCCTCAGTGCCTGATTGGTCGACAACACAGGCCGGACCCCCGGATTACTTCCATCAATCTCGAGACAGGCGGTCCTGCGCGCGGAACAGGTAAGTATAGGCGCTGGCAGGGTCAGCTTGCCGGCGAAGGCCGAGCAGTGCACTGGCAGCACCGAGCGCGGCACCGATGGGATTGCCAGACACGAAGGTAACGGCACTTCCCGCGATTCCGAGCCCGAACGACGCCAGGGGTCGGCGCCAAGACTTCCGAGCGAGACGCCGGAGCTGGTCTGCCGTGTCGATAAGAGCTTCGCGGCGGTCGGCAAATGCCTGCTCGTGGTCTTTGTGATCAAGCGCTGCGAGGTTCCGAACGAAAGCACGGAGATCACGCGCATAAGCGCGATGCTCTGCGCCGTACTGCTGACGGAAATCAAGAACCTCATCGAGAGGTACCGGCGCAAGGTTGAGAGTGACCTGCTCAAGGTCGAGTGCGACGACATGCCCGGCGGTCGGCAACGCGGGCATATTCAACGTTTCCTGCAGTGCTTGGAGCTGGCGAGCGCGGCCGCTGACGGGCTGCAGTGCGTAGCCAGCTGCTTCAGCAGGGTTACGCAGGAGTTGCGGAAGCACGGTCAGCACGAGTGCTCGCACGGCAGGATGCAACGGAATGGACACATCGTCCGCGCTGTGACGGGCAAGACCGCGGTCGCGAAGTTGTTCCAGGACAATCTCGGCCAAGTCGGCATCAGCAGTGCCACCGAGCCGCGAGTACGACAGTTCTGCGAACGCGGTGTTTCGATCGAGATCATCGAACGCGCCCATCCTGATCATCCCGTCAAGGAGATCGGTGAGAGCTACCGCAGTTTCTTGATCAACTAACCGTTCCGGGCTGAGCCGGTGCAGCAGGCCCTGTTCAGCGAGCGGCAGGGCCAAAGTGGGGTCGGTAAACAGCGGACGTTCATACATGTAGTCGGGTACGAGCAGCGCGACCCCGTCGAAGAACAACAGCAGGCTCTTGATCCAATCGGTATGCTCAGGCCCCCAGCTGGCTTCGTGGAAGTAGGCCACGTCGCGCAACTTGGATTCAGCTGCAGCCGTTGACGATGCTTCGGCCAACTGACTCACCTCCTCGAGTTGGAATCTCAGTCGTCTTTTGTGCCACCGGCGTTACCGCCGAAGGGGCGGAAACTGCTCGGTCTGATGCGGCCGTGACATAGCGGCCTGCGTTTGGAGCAGTTCCTAGCCACCCGGCGATAGCGTTCTCATTGCGCAGACAGAGCACGTCGTCCCTCGGCCGCAATGGGGCCACGGCTTACCGACTCCGATGGTTCGGGGTAAACATACGAGCACAACCCGTTGCTCGGCCTTCCTGGCGCCGAGGGCTTGCTAGGGCAGTTCGATGAACGGTATTCCGACTGCGTCAAGTTTGCTTTGCATGTTGATGTCGCTGGTCGCGACGTAGAAAGCGGATCCCGGATGACCGGATTGCAAGAGCAAGACGGAGGCGACGAGGCGGTCGTCAGGCACGGTCAAATCTAGCCACGAGGGAAGTCGGTCATTGCGCGGTTCGATATGGTCGAAAACTGCCCACACATCACCTGCGACGCGGACGCCAGCACGAATGTTTCCGTTGGTTCGGAGTCCTTTGAGCCGCTTCTCGGCTCGCTTCGCCGCATCGCGTTGTTCCTGGGTTCTACCGCCTCGCTTGAGGTCGTCGATTTCGCCGAGCACGACCGGCAGCAGGTGGACCATGTATTTGCTGCCGAGCGTGGCAACGTGCACTGCCAGATCGGGGTCGTCGATGAGGGTGTTGGTGTCGACGGCAAGGCGAATGCTGTAGTCGTCGGACGGCAGGAGGTCGGCGAGCTCACGCAGGTCGGCGACAACCCGGTCGAGCTCGCGAACAGCCTCTTCGATGGTGGAGGGAACGCCGTGCGCTCCGTTTGGCCTGAACAGCCAGTCTTCCAAGAGCCGAAGACCGTTGTCCAGCCGCTCGCTGACGGAGGGAGTGGGATGAGGAAAGAGCAGTCGGTACCGCGGTCCCCAATCACGAACGAGCCCCAGTAGCGCCATCCGCTCAGTTTCATGGGACGTCGAGCTAGGCGCCCAACCCCACGGCGCGTAAACCACGCGTACCAGGCCGCTATTTCGACCGCGATTCGGGTTGATGTCAACGATTCGCGATGCGGAAAGGATGTCGGAGTACGCAGCATGAATGTTGGTCAGCTCGACTAGCAAGCGTTCCGTGTAGGTGTCTGGAACTCGCGGCTTCGTTTGTTTAGGCATGGTGCTCCTCTAGCACTGTGACGCTGCTTAGCGGGGTGCGTAGCCAGCACAGTCAAAAACGCAAGCCAAAGAGACCGCCGTCCTCCCCGTGATCAGTAAGACGTTCGGGAAGGACGAAGTCTTCGAGTACGCGCCCATCGGGTAGTTCGTTCGGCGTTTCGTCGCTGTTGAGAGTGACGATGTACTGAAACCCTTCGACCGCTGCATACTCGGCGCCAAGTTGGAGCGCTGACGCTCGTTGGCGCTCGTCGACGCCGTCAAACAGGTGGCTGTCGTGGACAAGGAAGCCAGGTCCGCGCTCCTTACGGGCCCAGAGAGTCGTCAAGTCGAGGTCGAAGCAGTACACCTGCATGTTGGTGATGCCCTTGCTGCGTCCTCTGGGGATGGACGCGCTCATCTCAGGACCGTTGTCGGTTGCCTTGACCACCAGCCGGCCATGTTGCTGATCGGCATAGAGGCGTTGTGACAGCCGCTCGAAGATCACAAATGCCGGACGCAGCACTTGTTGGCGTTCCGCAAGATCACGAGTCAGGGCAGCAGCAAGCTTCTGGCGTTCGAGCCGGAGCTCGCCCTGCTCTGATTCGATCGCGACGGCGTTGTCGTAGCGGTGGCGAAGCTGTTCGACGCGAACTTGGCGCTTGGCGACATCGCGCTGCAGTTCGAGCAGGGTTTCGGCTGCGCCTCCGCTTGCAAGCAGACGCAATCCGCCAGAGCGTTGTTCGGCAAGACGATCGCGCGCGGCTGTATTGGCGGCCAGTTCGGAGGTGATGCGGCGAATCTCGGCGTCTAGATACTGACGGCGGTTGGCGATGACGGAGTCGTGAAATGCCTCTACGTCCTCGTAAGCGGCCAGCGCGACGTCTGGGAGTTGGATCTCAGCAGCGGCGTACACCTCGGCGAGGCCCGTCGGTCGGGTCGTCTGGACGTCGTCGAGGTTGCTCTCAAGTTGAACGAGGTACTCACGGTCGGAGATGATCTGGTTGTTCAGAGAGCGGATCCGCTGACCAAGCCCGGTGACCTCAGCTTCGACAGCGGCATAGCTCGGGATGATCGTGAAATCGGCGACGGACTCGGTAAGCGTGTTGACTTCATCTTCGGCCACGGCGAGCTCACTGGCAAGCTCACCGGCGTTGCCGACGATCTCACCGAGTGCTCCACCCTGGGCAGCCTTCCGGAGGGTCTCCATCTGTCGTTCGCGTTCCCGGAGCCGTTGCCAAGCTCGAGCCAGCTCGACGTCCAGGCCGAGCAGAAACGACAGGTTGACCTGGACGTCCCAGGTCATCTGCTGGCTGAAGTGCTTCGTAGGGGTCTGAAACCCACCTGCGGACTGCCTCCGCAGGAAATAGCTGATGCATGACCGGAAGGACGGAGCCCAGTCGCCCTCTTCGCGCAGGCCGAAGACCTCCGCGGCGAGCCGGCGTTTCCACTGCTCGTTAGAGATCGTTTCCTCGTCCTGGACAGCCCCCTCACCGGTGTAGCTGGTGACGGTGACCTTGCCTGGTGTGGCTCCGTCACGCTGCACCCGAACCCGCTGGCCACCGAGATCGAAGAGCATGGCGAACCAGTGTTCATCCAAGGGTGGCTGTCGGAACATGCTGCTGGGGCCAGCCTTGGCGCCGAGCAAGTGATGCAGGATCTCGATGAGGCTGCTCTTCCCACTGCCATTGCGCGTGTCGGTCTGTGTGGACTTGTCGGTGCGGTCGGCGAGCACGACGTTCAGCCCCTGACCGAATCGCACGGTCTTGAACTTGGGCAGGCTGCTGGTGACTTCGTGGATCACTGTCCGCCTGCCTTGGCGATCAGGCCGTCACGCAACCGGATGGCGCCCAGGGCACGTAACAAGTCGAGAGCGAGGACGAACCAATCGAAGGTGATAGTGGAGTCCTGTCCTTCGCGCTCACGTCGGCGAGCCAAGGCTTCCCATGCAGCGCTGACAGTGCTGGGTTCGCCGAGATCGGCGAGGATCTGCCCGCCGAGGTAGAGCAGTGACCGCTCAGGGCGAACGCCTTTGGTCGGAGTGATCATGCCGCCGTTCCCGTCCAGTCGGCGGGCGGGTTGTCGAAGATGTCGCAGGACTCGAACAGGTAGGCCAGCAACGCGAGCGCGGTGGACGCCTCCCGCGAGCCTTCGGCGTTGGCCGCCACTCGTTCGTAGAGAGCGTCAAACGCGACATCGCCTGTCACGCCGCGGCGCTGCAGGTTGAGCCATTCGACGTTCATCAGCGTTCCAGCCCGGTCCCTCAGGGTGGGGTCCGGGTTGTTGTCGAAGTAGCCCTCGACCATGCGGGCTTGAGCGATGCCGGCAGCGATGAGGCGCCGGGGGTACTCCGAGAGCTGGTTATAGTCCAGCTTCCGGGGATCTACAACTGGTAGATCAGCAGAGTCGAGTACCCATGAAGTGCTATGCAGGGCCAACCCGGCGACGGCTTCGGCGATGTCGCCCCGATCGAGGGCACGCATCTCCTGCTCCCGCGGAGGGTGGCCGAAAACCCGCATCAGCTTGTCCTCGGCCAAGTCCTTGGACAACTCTCTCAGATAGGTAGGTGGCCACTGTTCGATGACCAGGTCGGGGTTCTCGGACTTGAGCCTCAGCAGCGTCTGAGTGACGTCGGCGGGTAGCCCTTCGTGCTGATTGTGCACGAAAGTCCACGCTCGCATCGAGCTCCATTGGGCCTTGGCACCAGCGAAGTCGTCATCGATCTTGCTCACCCACGAAGCCAACTTGACCACGGTCGGCGCATACACCTGGAACACCGTGTCGGTCGACTGCAGGTACCCGTCACACTTGCGATCCCCGACGTTCCCGGCTGGGCGGACCCTGATGAAGTCGACGCCGTGAACCGCTTCCATAACGTCGTTGAAGTGGTCTTGAAAGGCAGTGGCCTTGTGCTTGAGCAGCGCCAACTCGGCTTGCCACCGAAACCAGAGGAACGCAAGCCGGTCCACCTGACCACCCCTCCTCCCCGTCGAGGCCACCCTGCGTACAGCGAGAGCCCTATCGACGCGATTCTGCCAGGCCGGACGCCCCGAGCCGCTGAGACTCGACGTGACCGCATCGTCGACAAGATCGGACATGGTTCTTCTGCCGTTACGACCAGCTGCCGACAATCGCAAACGGATCGACATACCCGCTCACGACGGTGCCCTCAATCCTGCGAGCGACGGGTAGCAGCCCCACTCTTCACGGACTCTGCGCGTCAAGATCCGTGACCTCTCCGCACCGACGCCGAGGTCGCGTCGAAGGTTTTCTGCTGAGATCGGCCGCTGATGCACCGCGCGGTGCCGCGCATCGGCTTGCCTCGCTCGTTCCAGCAGATCAGGGTCGAGATTCCCCGCAGTCGTACTCGGCAGCTCCGGCGCTCCTACGAATGACTCAGCTCCAGGCACGGCGAGCTTCCGTCCGCCAGCTAGCGCCTGCAACAGGCCCGGCCCGACCTCAGACCAGCCGATCAGCAACAGTGGCCCAACCGCGTCGAACAACGCCTTGCCGACCTCGCCAGCGATGAGCGGCTCGGCCACGTTCAACGCCAGCGTCACTGCGCTCGCGAGAACCAACAGGCGCCGCGCCGAGCGCAACACCTCCGGAGCGGCTCCCTCAGCCGACAGCCGCCGGATCGCCACAAGCAGCGCCACGACCGTCAGGTCCACCGCGGGCGCTACCAAGGGAGCAACCCAGACCGGGACTCCGAGCCGAAGGGCGAGCGCGAAGACGTTGCCGAACCCGAACAGGAACGTCAACCCGACCACGATCCCCACCATCGTGCTCACCGCCGAAACCAACGGGTCACGCCGGTCGTCAGTCCTCACCACGCCAACCACCCCGCAGCGGGAGCTGGAGACAGAACACAGCACAGGCGAGCTCGAGCTGCCATCACCTGGCACCGTCCGACACGTCGGCGTTCAGACTCTCAACCTGTAGGCGCGCGACTGGCCGACCACCGTAGGCGCTTCGAGCCGGAGAATCCGTATCAGCCCCATCGAGCGAAAGCCGGTGCTCAACGACCAGCCGCCCCCTCAAGGAACCCCTGGTCGGAGCTGTTCCCATCTGCGACGTGCCCTGCCGGGGGCACGTCGCAGAGGAGAGCGGGATCGGAGGGGCCGGACAGGCCCCTCCGGCCCGGACCGGGTTCAACCCACGTCCAGAACGCATGGCCACACCTCTCCGGACCAGTGTGATCCCGCATACCCGCATGTCGCCACGGACGTCCTCAGGGTGAAATTCGGCCACGTCCGTGAAAAAGCACTAAACCGGGGCCGGGAACGGTTACTCGCCAACTTCGCACCGAGGGCCTCCTCCGCGCTACACGAGTGAACCCTGCGCTACCGCTCGACCTCGCACCGCTACCGGCCACGGCTCGCCGGGTCCAGGTGGTCGATCAACTAGGCGAGTTGGTCAGCGTAGCGTTTGACGAACTCGGGAGACTCCGGCTCGGCCCGCACCAGGCCTTCGATGACATGAGGCAGGCTCACAGGCACCATCGCGGCGGCCATCACGGTCAGGCACTCCGGATCGACCCAGTCCGGCAGCTTCCCCGAAGTCCGCAGCCGCTCGATCTGCTCCACGGCCCCACCCAGGCGCCTTGCTCTGGACACGTGGTCCGGGTCACTTTCCGGTCCGTCGTACTCCAAGCCGGACCACGCAGACAGACGCATGCCCGGAGAGCACTTCCAGGACGTAGCGGCGCACCTGCTCCGAAAGGGGCGTCCCCGGCGCCGTCAACTCGCTCTGCCGCCGACCCCACCCTCTCCGACATCGCCTGATACAGACCCTGTTCACCGTCGAAGTAGTACGAGATCAGCCGCTGATTGACGTCGGCGCGGGTCGCGATCGCCGCTATCCGGGAACCCACGTACCCGTGCGCGGCGAATTCCGCCATAGCCGCCTCCAAGGTCAACCGGCGCGACCATACCCGCGACCAACCGCCCCATTCGGGTGACCAACTTGAATGAGGCAGATCAGCAACGCCCCCAAGTGACAACATGCCCCGCGGACGCGGCTAGCTACAGCCGCGGCCGGCACGAAAAGCGGGCACACCGCTCCGACACCCCGCCACCCCGGCCTCGACGATCGAATAGAGCCTCTACGCACCACTGGCCGCACGGGCGCGAACTTACAATCGACCATCTGCAGCGATTCACACGGAATCCGAACCACACTCACGTCTCCACGATCCGAAACCCTCAAGCGTCACACCGGACCGAACGCAACCGACGCGAATTGCAGCATGACGACGTACGTGATAACAATGCGACCCGCCGACGAGTTCGCGGCATGCTCCAGATGAAGCCATCCGCCCAGGCTGACACGCACCGCCGACCAGGTGGAGGCAAAACGCTGTCGCACAACACAGGGACCACACAAGACGGATCAGCACAGACAGGACGGCCCACACTGCGGATTCGACCCCAGGAAAGCTTCGCTGCCGTGGAATTCATTGCGACCAGCGCGCGAACCGCGGTTTCAGCTCCGTAAGCGGCCCGCGAAACCGAGGCATGTTCGCCATTGATTTAGTTTCTTGACACAACGACGTCGGCGCCGATAAGATCCTTTCTCGGCACGATATGCATGGAATCTGAAAGACTCTGCCTTTATCGTGCCCGGGGGAGGATCTTCGGGTGGATTTGCAATGCAAGGTTCTAGGGTCGCTGGCAGTCAGGATAAACGGGCAAGATGTCACACCGAGCGCACCGAAAATGCGCAGGATTCTGACACTTTTACTGTTGCGGAGCAACACGCCCGTGAACATGGACGACCTGGTATTGGAACTGTGGGGAAACCAGCCTCCACCCAGCTCACGCACGACGGTGCACACCTATATCCATAAACTACGTTCGCTACTCTTCCCCGCTCACCTTGCGAGGTATGGTTTCGCCCTGCACACCAAACAGCAGAGTTATTTCCTCGAGATACCACCGCCCTGCCTCGATCTGCACCGGTTCGAATATCTGGTACGGCGGGGAGAGAGCGCGCTGGAGCGTGACGAACCACGGCTGGCCGCGGAATCGCTCCGAGAGGCTCTACGGCTGTGGCGAGAGCCCGAGATGAGTGCCATGGAGACCGGTGCGCTGCTTGCCGCGCATGTCACCGGCCTGGAAGAGAGCAGGCTCCGAGCTCTCGAACTCCGCATCGGAGCGGACCTGCAGCTTGGGCGGCATCGTGAACTCTTGAGCGAGCTGAAAGAGCTCGTGATCACGAATCCACGTAGCGAGGTGTTTCACGGTCACCTGATGCTGGCCCTGCACCGCTGCCACCGCCGCGACGAAGCTTTGCGCGTCTACCAGCGCTTCAGGCGCGAAATGGTCGAGGAAATGGGCCTCGAACCTTCGCAACTCCTGCAGGAGGCGCATCAGGCCGTCTTGGCGGGCGAGCCGGCGCCGAACGTCATCCCACGGAAAGCGCAGGTCGTCACCGCGGCCGAACGTCCCGCGCAGCTGCCGAGTGACAGCGCCGACTTCGTGGGCCGCGGCGACCTCGTCGAGGACTCGATCAGGTGGCTGACGTCGGCCGGCCTCGCGGACCTCGCACCGAGAGTGCTGTCGGTGCACGGTATGCCAGGAGTGGGTAAGACCGCCTTCTCGGTACGCGTCGCGCAACGGGTGCGAGCCCGGTTCGAGGGCGGACAGTTGTACGCCTGTCTCGGCGCGAGTGGCGACGAAGCCAGAGAGCCGGCGGACATCCTCGGCGGCTTCCTGCGGGCGGCGGGCTTTTCCGAACGGTTGCCCGGCGATCTGGAGGACAGAGCGGCGCTCTTCCGCACTTGGACGTCGACGAAGCGGGTCCTCGTCGTGCTCGACGACGTCCGTTCCGCCGGACAGATACAGCCGCTGCTTCCCGCTGGGCCGCGGTGCGCTGTCGTGCTGACCTCCCGGCGGGGGATCCACCCGGCGGTGGGATCACGTGTGGTCGGCCTCGACCCGCTCGAACCGGCCGAGAGTGCCGAACTCCTGTCCGCGATGGTCGGCAGGGAACGGATAGCAGGCGAGCGTGCTCGGGTGGACCGGATAGCCCAGTTGTGCGGCGGTCTGCCTTTGGCCTTGCGAGCGGTCGGCGCCCAGCTCAGTGCCGTGCCCGGCTGGCCGATCCGGACCGTGCTCCACCAGCTGGAACAGAGTGTTCGCAGGCTCGACGCGTTGTCCTTTCACGATCTGGACGTACGAGGACGGATCGCCGGCAGCTACCGCGACATGCCGAGACGAGCCCAGCTCGCGTTCCGGAAGTTCGCCACCGGGGGAACGGCCGCGTTGACCGAAGCCGAGGCGGCTTCCTCTCTCGGCTACGACCGGTCCGAGATCGGCAGGATTCTGCTCACCCTCGTCGATCACGGGCTCCTTCGAGTATCCGGAGAAACGAATTCGGCGGTGAACTACGAGTTCCATCCGCTGATTCGCTGCTACGCCCAAGAACTCGTCGAAGACGCCGCACGCCGCCGCCCATTGATCCGGAGGCACCGGACGCCGTTCTGTACGCACAGGCGCCGACGTCGGCCCGGCTGAACACCGGGCCGGCGTCGGTCGTTCAAGCCGGCAGGCAGAGTTCCTTTCGCGTGCCCAGTACGCGACCGACGGCCCGCACACTGGGAAGAAACCAGTACTGGGTATGACCGATCTGGTCGTCGAACGTGGCCACCTCGATCAGCCGCAGTTCGGCAAGATCCTCCAGCAGTGACTCGGCGCGCTGCTCGTCCACCTCCAACTCCCCGGCGGCCAAAGTCGCCGAAACACGGTCGGCGTCCATTTTGGTCAATCTGCGAAAGGCGTCTTGAGCATCCGGGCGAGCCACCGAATAGCTTCGTTCGACACTGTTCCACAGACCGAGGATGTCGGAACCGAGCGACGGTTCGCCGATCTCCATGCTCAGCCTGCCGACCGCTCTCCCGATCGCCCAGTGCTGACGAATCTGCAACAGCGCGGCGGCCGAATGCAGCGCCAACGGGAGTCCGTCGCACAGTTTGACCAGCTTTCGCGCCGCCTGTTCGTCCCTCGCGACCCGGTCGCTGCCGAGAACTCCGGTCAGGAGCTGAGTTCCTTCGGGCTCGGTGAGCGGCCGCAGTTCCACTGTCATACTCGTCGCCGCGACGAACAGGCGCCGACGACTGGTCACCAGAACCCCGCAGTCCGCGCTCGACGGCAGCAAGGGGAGCAACTGTTCGGCGCTGACCGCGTCGTCCAGCACGAGAAGCACCCGGTGTTCCGTGGTCCAGGTGCGGAACATCCTGCTGCGTTCATCCGTCGACGAGGGGATCCGCTCATCGGCCACCCCCACCGCCCGCAAAAGGCCTGCCAGCACCTCACCCGGCTCGACCGGGCTGCCGTCACCGTCGAGCAGCTTGGCGTAGAACTGTCCGTCCGGATATCTGTCCACGGCCTGATGCGCGACGTGGTTGCACAGCGCCGTCTTGCCGACGCCAGGAGGGCCTGCGATGACGACGACCGTTGCCACCCTGCCCCGTCCAGTGCACAACGCCTCCAGTGCCGCGGCGCTCTCGGCTCGTCTGCCGATGAGAACCGCGCCGTCCGGAGGCAGCTGCCGCGGAGGCCGCGACCGCCTGGTGAGGACCGTGCTCCCGCCTGGCGCCGGCAGAGACAGGCTTTGGTCCGCACTCAAGACCGCGAGCTGTAACCGTTGCAGCGACTCGGTGGGATCCAGGCCGAGCTCGGTCGCCAGCGCGTCCCTGGTGCGGTGGTAGACGTGCAGCGCCTCGGCCTGTCGGCCCGCCCGGTAGAGCGCCAGCATCAACTTCGCTTGGAAACCCTCGTGGGTCGGATACTGCGCCCCCAGCATGGTGAGCTCGCCGAGCAGTTCATTGTGCTTGCCCAGCTGGAGATCCACCTCGATACGCTGCTCGAGGACGCCTTTGCGGAGTTCTTCCAGACGTCGCGTTTCGGCGTCCAGGATCGGCCCCGTGCTGACGTCGGCCAACGCCGGGCCCCGCCACAGCCGCAAAGCTTCCGCGAGGGTCTCGGACGCGGTGGCGACCGCTCCCGATTCCAACTCGGCCCGGCTACGCTGCGCCAGTCGCTCGAACCGGTTCGAGTCGAGCGAATTCGACGGCAGCGTCAGGACATAACCGTTCGTCAGGGTGTGCAAAGCGGCGCCACCCACGTCGGCCGCACGGGCGGAACGCACCCCTTGAGCCGGTGAAAGCCCCAGCAGCTTCCGCAGTTGGTAGATGTAGGTCTGCAAGGTCGTGGCGGCGCTCGTCGTCGGCCTGTCCTCCCAGAGCTCGTCGATGATCTGATCGGTTCGGATGAGATTGTTGGCCTGCAGTGCGAGAAGACTGAACATTCGCCGAAGTTTCGGCGCGGACGGAGTGATCACCACTCCATCGCGAGACACTTCGAGCGGGCCCAGCAGATTGACCTCCATCGTCAGCACGCTCCCCCAGTTGTCGGTAACTCGACGGCCCGTACGCAATGTGCGGATATCGATTTCCTTCGGGCGCCCTTGTGAGTGCCACCAATCTATCCGGTGTGACGACTCCCGCCCTTGAAGTTCGGTGGTGGCTTACTACAGCGGATCCCATGCTGTTACCGGCTGACGAAGACGCGCTCCGCACCCAGGCCGGGCCCGGTCGCCGACCTGCTGACCAGCGCTTATCGACAGGCGACGTGGCCGATGGTCACTTCCCGCGGACGCCGCGATCCCTTGTTGCCGCCATTGGGGTCATCCGATCGATGTAGCCGGTTTCCCGCTCTTCAAGACTTTCTGTACGGAAGCGGTCGACCGACGGCCGATGCCGGCGCGCGAAGACGCTCCTAGCGTTGACGGCAAGAGATGTCGGAGGAGGGGGAACAGCCGTGTCGTCAGCCAGTACGCCGCGGGTAGCGGTTGTCGGTTCGGGGCCCGCGGGGGTGTTCACCGTGGAGGCCCTGCTGAAATCGGACCGCTGCGGGGCCTTCGACGTGTTCGACCGGTTGCCCGCTCCGTATGGCCTGGTCCGCTATGGCGTGGCACCGGACCATCCGAGGATCAAGTCGGTGAGCACCGTTCTGCGGAGGGTGCTGGAGAATCCCGCCGTCCGATTCTTCGGCAACGTGACGTTCGGCCTGGACATCGGCCTCGACGATCTCCTCACCCACTACGAGGCCGTGATCTTCGCGACCGGGGCACCCGGGCATCGCGAACTCGGAGTGCCCGGTGAGGACCTGCTCGGCAGCAGGGCCGCCGGCGAATTCGTCGCTTGGTACAACGGCCATCCGGACGCGCCCATGGATTTTCCTTTGCACGCCAGGCAAGTCGCCGTGCTCGGAGCGGGCAACGTCGCACTGGACGTGACCAGGCTCCTGGTCAAGGACCCCCGCGAGCTGGCGGGCACCGACGTACCGGATCACGTCCTCGACGGCTTGCGGTGCAGCAGTGTCACCGATGTGCACCTGGTGGCCAGGCGCGGGCCCGCCCAAGCCAAGTTCACCACCGTCGAACTCAGGGAACTCGGTCTGTTGCGCGGTGTCGACGTCCTGGTGCGGCCAGAGGATCTACGGTTGGACGATGCCGACGAACGAGCACTCGAAACCAACCGGCAGACGCGAGCCAACGTCGACCTTCTGCGAGAGTTCTCTCGACGCCCCGCGACCGGCGCCACCCGGCGGATCCATCTGAGGTTCTGGCGAAGCGCGGCCTCGATCGAGGGCGACGGCGCGGTGGGTGGACTGCGGTTGGCCGACACCCGCCAGGGCGGCGCCGGCGAGGTGCTTCCGGTCCAGAGTGTCCTCCGTGCCGTGGGCTATCGCGCGGATCCGTTGCCAGGGCTTCCTTTCGAGCGACGCACCGGGACGGTGCCCCATCGCAAGGGCCGGATCGTCGACGGTGGCGCACGGCCGGTGCCCGGCTGCTACGTGACGGGGTGGCTCAAGCGCGGCCCGACCGGGGTGATCGGGACCAACAAGGCGGACGCGGTGGAGACGGCGCGTTGTGTCGTCGAGGATCTCGCGGACGGCCGCCGTTCCCGGGCATCGGATCCGAACTCCGTGCCACGCCTGCTGAATCGCCGTGGCACGGAGTTCGTGAGCTGGTCCGACTGGCTGCGCCTGGATTCCTACGAGATCAGCCGGGGCCTGGCACAGGGCCGGGACCGCAGCAAGGTCTCGGATCTCGGCGCCATGCTGGCCATCGGAAAACGTGGTCAGTGAGAAATCCGGGGCACGTCTTCAATGTACGGCTCGGTCGAGCGATTCCAGCTGAGACCGGTCCGCCGAGCACGGCATGAGAATCAGTTCGGTACAGCCCGCGTCCGCATAGGCCGCCACGGCTTCGCGCAACCGTGCCGGATCGGTGAGCACACCCTTCGTGATCCGGTCGGTCGCTCTTTGCCCGAGAAACGCGTAGTACTCGCCGACATAGCGCCCTGCCACGTCGGCACTTCGAGGGCCGAGCGCGAAATAGGCCAGCGCCAGCAGCCGCGGCCGTTCCGCCCTTCCTTCGGCCGCCCAGCCGCGCCGGGCACGCTCGGCCAGCTCCCGGTACCCGCTGGCCGAACTGCCGCCGGAGATCCATCCCTGCCCGTACCTGGCCGCCCGCCGGATCGCGGTTTCGGTGTGGCCGCCGAAGATCAGTGGCGGGCTTCCCCGATACGGCGACGGGCCGATCCGGCCATCGGGCTCCGCACCTGACCAGATCGACGTCATTCGCTCCACCGCCGTGTCGAGCGTGCGGCCTCGTCGTGCGTAAGGCAAGCCCGCGGCGACGAAATCGTCCTCCCTGCCACCTGCGGCGAGACCGGCGACGAGCCTGCCCTCGCTGATCCTGTCGAGGGTGGCGAGCTGCTTCGCGAGAAGTGCCGGATTGCCTCGGTACGGCGCGAGCAGCACGGTCGCGGCGAGGCGGATCCGCCGGGTGACGGCGGCCGCTGCGGCCAGGACGATCAAGGATTCGCAGTTGCCGTACACGAGCCGGTCCAGCGTCGCCAACGAGCTGAACCCGGCCTGGTCGGCGTACCGGGCCCAGCTCAAGAGCTGTTCGCCCGCCACGCCGCACACCGCCGCGGGGAGGCCGACTCCGATCTCCACCCGGTCAACCCGCCTTGTGGCCGATCACGACGGTGTCGTTCTCACCGAGTGGAGCGGCCTCCGTCGCGCTGAAGCCGGCTTCGGTGAGCCAACTCTGGTATTCCGCGGGCGTGTACTCCGCTCCACCCGGCGTGGTCAGCATCATGTCGAGGCTGATGATCAGGTTGGTCAGATCGGTGCCCTGCTCGTCCACCATCCGGTCGTAGACGACGATCTTCCCGCCGGGGCGTACCGCGTCGAACGCCTTGCGCACCAGCGACCGGCATTCGTCCGGTGACCAGTCGTGCAGGACGTGGCCGATGACCACCACGTCGGCGGACGGGATCGGATCCGTGAAGAAGTCGCCGGGCTGGAACGTGACTCGCCCCTCGAGACCGAGCGCGCTCATGTGCTCGTCGAACGGCGACCGCATCTCCGGCAGGTCGAAAACGGTGCCCACCAGGTGCGGATGGGCCTTCACCAGGCCCCCGGAGAGATTGCCGCGCGCGCCGCCGACGTCCACCACGGTACGGTAGGCGGTCCAATCGACGGCCTTGGCCAGATCCGGCACGATCAGGCTGGTGAGCGCGTCCATCATGCCGAGAAAGCTGCGGAGCCGGTTCGGTTCCTTGATCATCTCCAGGTAGTCGGCCTCGGCGGTGGGCTTGCCGGTGCGCAACATCTCGCCGAACCGGCCCCACGCCGGGTAGAGCATGTGGTTCGCGCGTTCGAGGAAGCCGCCGACGTACCCGTCGTTGCTTCGCACCAGGTGGCGATCGGCCAGCGGGCTGTTGCGGTAGCGCCCGCCGTTGTTCTCGAGGAGACCCAGACCGGCGAGCACGTTGAAGAAATCGCGCGCTCCCCGCGGATGCAGGTCCAGCTTCACCCGGAGCTCTTCCGCAGTCAGCTCTCCGTCGCCGAGGACGGTGAACAAACTCAGTTCGAGCGCCGTCAGAAGACATTTGGCGGTGCAGAACGCGGTGCCGATCTCGAAAACGACACTCGGGCCCTGGTCTTCGATGCTCGGTGCGTGGGTGGTCATTACCGGTATTCCTCCTCGATTCGGGGGAGCGTGCCTTGCACATCGGCTTCGTGTGTCGCCAGGACGACGGCCGCGTCCTGGTCGCCGTCGCCCGCCGCGACGACGCCGGCATAGCGATGGGCGAGGGTGTCTGCCAGCGGGAGGGTGAGCCCCGCACCCTGTGCCTCGGTCAGCAGAAGCCGGACGTCCTTCTCCATCAGGCGGGCCCGGAACGCGGCAGGCTCGTAGCGTCCGGCGCGCATGAACTCGGCACGGAACGCCAAGACCGGCGATCGGACGCCGCTGCTCAGCACGGTGTCCAGCAGGGTCTCCCGGCCCAGCCCGGCGGCGGCGGCGAAGGTGACCGCTTCGGCCAAGGCGACCGTCTGCGCGCCGAGCAGGAGATTGAAGGCCAGCTTGAGCGCACTGGCCTGGCCTGACTGTCCAAGATGGACGAAGTTGTCCTGGCTCAACGTGTTCAGAACGTCGCGGACGGACTCGGCGTCGTCGCGATCTCCCGCGGTGAAGACCCGAAGCCTGCCGGACCGGGCCATTCGGGGATTGCCGACCACGCTTGCCTCCACCCGCCGCACCCCCATGTCCGCCAGCCGGCGCGCCGCGACGCGGGCGTACCCCGGCGATACCGCGGAGGTGTCGATCACGATCGTTCCCCGGCGCAGGCGGGGAAGCAGGCCTTCGAAAAGCACTTCGTCGACGGCGGCCTCGTCGCTCAGGCTGAGCAGGATCAGTTCGGCCCTCGCGACGGTTCCGATCGATTCGGCCAGGGTCGCTCCAGCGGCGACCAGGGGCGCCGCCTTCCCGGCCGTGCGGTTGTGGACCGTCACCGCGAACCCGCCTTCGAGCAACCGATGCGCCATCGCGGCGCCCATGTTGCCCAACCCGACGACGGCGATTTCCACCGGCTTCATGCCCGGATCCCCGGCCTGCTGATGAGCTTTGACATCGGTTGCCTCCGTCCGTCGATCCGGTCCGCCTCGGGTCGAAGGTTCGCGGCCCGCCCTCCAAACGCGCTGGTGCGCCGTTGAACCGCATGAGCTCGAACGTGCCCAGCGAGTTTCCATCCGCACTACAACGCCCGCGCGCACCGTGGGCCTTCGCCCGTCCGTCGCGGACCCCAGAGGAGAACGCCATGCCTGCCGATCCAGCCCCGTCTTTTCCGTTCCGGGCGGTCGATCCGGTACTCCCACCCGCCGAGTACCGGAAGCTCACGGCCGAGCGGCCGGTCTGTCAGGTGACACTGCCGACGGGTGACCTCGCCTGGCTGCTGCTCCGGCACGAAGACGTCCGAAACGTCCTCGCGGACGTCAGGTTCAGCCGCGAGGCGATCACCGCGCCCGGCGCGCCCCGGCTCCTGCCGATCGCCCGGGACTCACGTTCGATCTTCGTGATGGACCCGCCTGAGCACAGCAGGTTGCGCAAACTGGTTTCGAAGGCGTTCAGCCCCCGGCGGATCGAAGCACTGCGGCCGCGGATCGAGGAACTCGCGAACGGATTCCTGGACACGATGGCCGAGTCGGGACCACCGGGCGACCTGATCGCCGGTTTCGCCCAGCCGCTGCCGATCACGGTGATCTGCGAAATGCTGGGAGTACCGCTGGCCGACGTCGAGCAGTTCCGGGCGTGGACCGACATCATGCTGGGCTTCGCACCCGACCGTAAGGACGAGGTGCTGGCCGCCAAGGACAGCCTCTCGGCGTACCTGATCGAACTGATCAAGGACAAGCGGCGCCACCCGACCGAAGATCTGTTGATGGTGCTGATCTCCGCTCAGGACGGAGGAGACCGGCTCAGCGAGGAAGAACTGGTGGCGTTCGGCTACACGCTGCTCGGCGCCGGGTATCACGCCACGACAGCGAGCATCGTGCACGCCTTGCTGACCTTGCTGCGGAATCCGGCGCAGCTCGACGGCCTTCGCCGCGATCCCGGTCTGCTGCCCGGTGCGGTGGAGGAGTTGCTCCGGCTGTCCCAAGCGGGCGGCGGCATCGGCGCGTTGCGGATCGCGACGGAGAACGTGCGGATAGGCGATGTGGTGATCCGGGCGGGAGACGCCGTCCTGCCGTCGATCAACGCCGCGAACCGCGACGAGTCGGTGTTCCCGGAACCCGACGAGGTCAGACTCTCCCGCCCTCGGAATCCCCATGTCGCCTTCGGTTACGGCATCCACCACTGCCTCGGCGCGCAACTCGGCCGAACCGAACTGGAGGTCGCCCTCGGTTCGCTGCTGGCGCGGTTCCCGGATCTCCGCCTCGCCGTGGCGGAGGACGAACTCACCTGGAGCGTCGGGTTGGCGTTCAGCAGGCCGGACGAGCTCCCGCTCGCCTGGTGAAGTCCGCGACAGACGGTAAGGAGGGCACGAATGGATCTCGGGCTCGCAGGCAGGTCGGTGTTCATCACCGGCGGCAGCGGTGGTCTCGGCGGGCCGATGGCGCAGGCCTTCGCCACCGAAGGGGCGCACGTGGCGCTCACCTACCACCGCAACAAGAGTGCCGCGGCGAAGGTGGTCGAGGCCATGGAGCGCAGCGGCGGGCGGGCCTTGGCGCTGCCGTACGACCTCGGCGACGAACGATCGATCCGGGCGGCGGCCGACGCCGTGACCGCGGAATGGGGCGGCATCGACGTCCTGGTGGTCAACGCTTCGCCGGCGCGGGGACCTGACGAACGCCGGGGTCCTTTCGAGACGGTGCCCGTCGAAGCTTGGCGAACGCAGCTTCGCGAAGAGGTCGAGGGCGCGTTCCACACTGTCCAAGCGGTGTTGCCGGGGATGAAGGCGCGCGGCTGGGGCCGGATCGTGCTGATGTCGGCCAGTATCGTCAACCGCGGGATGCGCGGCGAGGAAGCGTATGTGGCGAGCAAGGCCGCATTGCACGGGCTGAACCGGACCCTCGCCACCGAACTGGCGGGGCACGGCATCCTCAGTAACGCCGTGGCACCGGGGCCCACCGTGACGGCCAACCTGATGCCGAAAGTGCCGCCGGAAATCCGGTCGACCTTGGCAGGCTTGAGTCCGGCCGAAATCCAGGCCGTACTCAACGAGCGCATCCCGCAGCTGCGGTTCGGTCTTCCCGAAGACGTGGCGAAAGTGGTGGTGTTCCTGGGATCCGACGCGAACCGCCATGTGACCGGCAGCGTGGTCAACGTCGCGGGTGGGCACTGACCTCGGATGCCGTGCGGCGCCTCACCGCCGCACGGCATCGGATGTCAGTCGCGGCCGGCGGCCAGCTTCTCCAGCACGCCCACCACGTCGGCGGGCGGAGGCCGCAACCGTGACTCGGCCGCCAGTGTCGCGGCCGCCCGGCTGAATCCCTCGTCCGCCAGCATTTCAGTGGCGGCCTCGCGGATCGACGCCGCGTCGGCGTCCTCCTCGGCGATGACCCGCCCGGAGCCGGTGGCCGCCAGCCGCCTGCCGTGCAGCTGGTGGTCGGGCAGCTGCGGGATCACCAGCTGGGGCACGCCATGGGTCATCGCGGTGAGGGTGGTACCCGCCCCGCCATGGTGCAGCACCAGATCACAGGACGGCAGCACCAGATCCAGCGGCACACCCGTCAGGGACCGCACGTCTTCCGGTAGACCGGTGACCAGCTCCGTGTGCTCCTCCGCGAGCGCGACGACGATCTCCCCGTCCAGGCCGGCCACGGCCTTCGCCACCCTCTCCGCGAGCATTCGCCGCGATTCGAGTTTGGCCATCGTCGTCCCCCACGTGACGCAGATCCTCGGCTTGTTTCCCTTGGCAGGCAGGAGATCAGGCACCGTTCCGGGGCCGTTGTACGGGACGTAGCGGATCTCCTGTGGGCGGTACCCGGTGGGGACCTGCAGCCGGGGCGGGCAGGGATCCACCGTCATCCTGCCGCGCACGTCCACCCCGGACAGCCCGAGCCGTCCGGCGAGGGGCTCGATCGCGTCCGGCAGGAAATCCGTCGCCCGCTCCAGAAGGTCGACGCCGTAGAGCACGCGCACCGCGGGCACCCCGATCGCGGCGGCCGCGAGCGGGCCCGCCCAGGTGGTCAGCTCGTAGACGATCACGTCCGGCCGCCATCGTCGAGCCTGCCCGATCAGGTCGTCCGCCATCGAATCGGCCAGCTCGACCAGCATGTCCAGCGCTCGCGGCCTCCCCTGCCGCGGACCGGCTGCCCGTCCCCCGGGCCGCAAGAGGTACTCCCGGACGAAACCCGGTACGTCGACGTCGTGTCCGACCGGAACCGCGTCCAGCCCCGCCTGCCGGATCACCGGTGTCAGGCCCGGCTGGCTCGCGACGCGTACCTGGTGCCCGGCCGCGCGGCACGCCCAGGCGAGCGGGACCATGGGAAAGAGATGGGACTGCCAAGCCCAGGTGCAGAACAGCATCCGCATGCGATCACGCCCCGACGGTCGCTTCGATCAGGCGAAGCGGGGTTCCCGTCTCCGTGGTCCCCCGGTAGCTCAGCCCGGCCCGCTCGAACAGCTCGGCGTACTCGTGCGTGGTCCGTTCTCTGCCGTCCATGACCAGCAGCATGTGCAGGTCCATCAGGGCGTCCCAGGGATTGGCGGGTGGATCGGAGATCAGTTGTTCCAGCAGGATGACCCGGGCACCCGGTCCGGCCACCTTCGCCACGTTGCCCAGCGCCTGTACGCACATGTCGTCCTCCCACATGTGCAGCACCTGCCGGAACAGATAGACGTCGGCCTTCGGCACCGTCACCAGGCAATCGCCCGCTTCGAGTTCGCACCGGTCCGCGAGCACACCGGTACTCAGCACCGGATCCGCGTGCTCGATGGTGTGCGCCCGGTCGAAGAGGATTCCGCGAAGTCCGGGGTTCTCCTCCAAGAGCGCCCGCAGCAGCGAACCGTGTCCACCGCCGACGTCGACGACCGTTCCCGTGCCGGAGAGCGCGAGTGCGCCGACCAGCGCGGGATGCAGGGCGACGGACTGGGCCGCGTATCCGCGCAAGGTGGCCGCGCCGGCCTCGTTGTCGTCCTCGGCGAAGTAGCTGAAGAGGTCCTTGCCGTAGGTGGCCCGGAAAGCGCATTCACCCGTGCGGACGCTCTCGTCGAGCTTCGCCCACATCTGCCAGCCCCAGTACGAGCCGGTCAGCATCACGTCTCCGACCCGCACCGGCGCGTCGGAGCGCATCGCCCGAGACGCCTCCGTGTGCTCGTAGCGCCCGGGTTCGAGCTGGCGATAGACGCCGTAGGCGGAAAGCGCGCGCATCAGCCTGGACAAGGCATCCGGATCGGCCTCGATCGCCTCCGCCAGCCGATCGACGTGCACCGGTTCGTCCCCGACGAAATCCGCTATCCGCAGTTTCGCCGCGGCCTGGACCACACCGCTCGCCCACATTCCCCAGGCCAGCTCCATCACCTTCTGGACGGCGGGTGGGCCGAGCACGGGGGCACCGTCGAAAGGGGTCGCCCGTACGGTCTTGAAGTCGGCATCACGCATGATCATCACCTCGGGATCGGTCGTACTTGGACGGCGGGAGCAGGAAACTCATCAAGAAACTGGCGAAGAACAACGCCACGCAGACCCAGAGGCCCGCTTCGATCGCTTGGCGGTGGTCACCCGTACCGGTGAGCGATCCGAAGAAGACCGTGCCGAGCACCGCGACACTGATCGCCGAACCCACCTGCAGTGCGGTGGTCATCAGGCCGGACGCCGCTCCGGCGTCCGGCAGGGGAACCCTGCTGAGCACGATGTTCACCAGGGTTGCGCTGACCATGGCCATACCCGCCCCGATGACGATCGCGCCCGGCACGAGCGCCCACGGGGTCAGGGCCCGTCCCTGGACGTGGATCGGATAGATCACGCCGAGCACCCCGGCGATCTTGATCAACGCCGCGATCGACACCACCCGTCTGCCCAGTCGCGGGGCCAGCCGGATGGACAACATCGATCCCGCGACGATGCCGAGGGACGACGGGAACAGCGTGAGCCCGGTCAGCCAGGGCGAATAGCCGAGACCTTCTTGCAGGTAAAGCGAAAACACGAAGGTATGGCCGGTACCCGCGAAGAAGACCAGCGCGAGCGGGAGACCCGCGCGTATACCGCGATGGCGGAATATCCGCGGGGGAATGAGCGGAGCGCCCTGTTCGCGTTCACGAAAACGCTGATGCCGCGAAAAGAGCGCGAAGATCGGTGGTGCGGCCGCGAAGCAGAGGAATGTCCATAGTGGCCACCCGAGCTCGTGCCCTTGCACCAGTGGATACATCACCGCCAGCAAGCCCGCGGTGGCGAGCAGGACACCGACCAGGTCCAGCTTCGGCGACGACTCGGCCCGGGATTCCGGCATCAGCCGGATCGCGCCGAGCAGGGCGGCCGCGCCGACCGGAAGATTGATCAGGAACACGGCGCGCCAGCCGAGGCCCGCGATGTCGGCCTGGATCAGCAGCCCCCCGAGCACCGGACCGGTCATCCCGCCCAGCGCCAGCGATATCCCGTACATCGCCAAGGCCCGCGGGCGTTCCGGCGGCGGGAACCCGACCTGGATGAAGCTGAGCACCTGCGGGATCATCATCGCCGCCGCGGCCCCCTGCAGGACTCTGAAAGCCACCAGGGTTTCCGGGTTCGGCGCCAGCCCGCACAACGCCGAGGTGAGCAGAAAGGCGCCCATACCGGCGAGCAAGGCCCGTTTCCGGCCGAAGATGTCCCCGACCCGGCCACCGGTGATCAGCAGGACGGCGAACGCCAGGGTGTAGCCGGCGGAGGCCCATTGCAGCGTCGCCGGGCTCGCTCCGAGGTCTTCCTCGAGAGCGGGCAGCGCGACCGTGACGATAGTCGCGTCGACCAGGTCCATGTAGCAGGCGAGCAAGGCTGGAACCAGGGCCGCCCAGCGCCGGGGGTGGTGGGTGGCAGGGGTGGTGCGGAGGTCCAAGGGAGTCATCGGCCGACTTTCCTGAGGCGTCAGCGTGCTGACCGATGCTCAGGGGACGGCCTGGGATCGTGCTGGAACCTCGGTGGACCACGCTCCCGCTCAGCTGACCAGGCCCGCGCGGTGGGCGAGGATCGCGGCCTGCACGCGGTTGGTCAGCTTCAATTTGCTCAGGATGCGGCTCACGTGTGTCTTCACGGTCGCTTCGCTCAGATACAGGCGGCTCGCGACGTCGGCGTTGGCGAGCCCTTCGGCCAAGGCGACCAGGACCTCACGTTCCTTGTCGGTCAGCACGTCCAGTTGCTCCAGCGCGGTGGCCTGGCGGGACGGTTCCCGTTCGGTGAAGGTGTGCAGGAGACGGCGGGTGATGCTCGGCGCGAGCATGGCGTCGCCGGCGGCCACCGCCCGGATCGCGGTGATCATGTCGTCGCCCGCGGAGTCCTTGAGCAGAAAGCCGACGGCCCCGTTGCGGAGCGCCGTCTGTACGTACTCGTCCAAGTCGAACGTGGTCAGGACGATGACCCTCGGTGGCCGTGGCAGGGATTGCAGGCGCGCTGTCGCGGCCAACCCGTCCGACTCCGGCATCCGGATGTCGACCAGGGCGACGTCCGGCTGGTGTCGTTCCGCCTCCACGACGGCGGAGATCCCGTCGGGCGCCTCGGCCACCACCGACATGTCGCCTGCCGCCTCCAGGATGGTGCGCAGCATGGACCGCACCATCCATTCGTCGTCCACCACCATCACCCGGATCATGAACCGGATCCCGTCGACGGCAGCGGGAGGACCGCTTCGACCTCGAACCCGCCGTTGAAGGTCGCCCCGCAGCTGAGCGTGCCACCGATCAGCCTGACCCGTTCCTGCAGGCCGATGATCCCGAAACCGCCGCTGGGCAAGGCGTCCGGTGCGCGGTGCGCCACCGGCCGTTGGTTGGTGATGGTCAGCCGGAACTCCTCCGGGCCGTACATCATGCGGATGCGGGTATCGGCGTTCTTCGCATGCTTGTGCACGTTGGTCAGCGCCTCCTGGGCGACACGGTAACTTGCCTGCTCGACGATGGAGGGAAGGGGACGGACCTCACCGAGGGTCTCCACCTCGACCCGGACACCCGCCGCCCTGGACTGGGCGGCCAACCCGTCGATGTCCTCGATCCGGGGCTGGGGAGACAGGGGCGCGTCCCCGACCCGCAACACCTCGAGAACCTGCCGGAGTTCGCTGAGCGCGTCCCTGCCGATGGAGCGGATCTTCTTGGTCAGCTGCAGCCTTTCCTTGTCCCCCGAGACCTCGGCGGTCGCGGCGTGCAACACGATCAGGCTGACCCGGTGCGCGACCACGTCGTGCATGTCACGGGCGATGCGGGTCCGTTCCTCGGCACGAGCCTGCTCGGCGAGCAGATCGCGCTCACGCTCCAGCCGGGAGGCGCGTTCGAGCAGATTGCTCACCAGTCTGCGGTGGGTGAAACTCCAGAGACCGAGCAACGTCGGTGCGAGGCAGAGCGCCGTACTGATCGGAACGCTCGCATCGAAGCCGCCGAGGCGCCAGAACGGAAACCCCACCGTCACCAGCGCGATCGCCGCGGCGACGGCCATCAGCCGCCGTGAAGTCTCGAAAGCCGCCAGAGCGTACAGGCCGAATACCACCCCGACGATGGCCGAGAGCATCGTCCAGCTCACCAGGCTCACCAACACCAGGAGCAACGGCCTGCGCCTGCGCACCATCGCCGCGGGCGCCGTCAGCAGGGCGAGCAGGATCGCGGCGATGAGCCGGTCGTCGCTGCCGAGCAAGGGGAAACCGAAGTCGGGGGCGAACTGCTGTGGCCCCGACCAGAGGAAGGTGCCGATCACACACACCAGCGCCACCGCGGAATCGATGATCACGTGACGGCGTCCCGATGGTTTCCACGCCCACCACCGTGGGGTGGAGCTCGGCGAGGTCATTCTTCGAGTCTAGAGGAATGATCAAGTGGAGCCCGGGCAAGTGGTCCCGGCGTACCGGATCGGCCGCCTCTTCGAGCGAATTACCAGTGTTCCCTGATTCCGCGGGAAGACCCTGCCCGGACCCGCGGGTGCGGAGAATCCGACTGGAGGAGACCATGTCCGAGAGGGCGTCCGGAGTTCGCGCCGGACCGGGGAGACTTCCCACGATCTGGAGGGCGGTCTCGGTCATCGCGCTCGCCGCTTTGGCGATGACCGCGGTGGCGGTGCCGGTGCTGGGTGGAGTGCCGCTGTGGATGGCCGACTTCCAGGTCTATCACGAGGTCGCGAAAGCGGTATTCGCCGGCGTTCCGCTGTACGAGGTGAAAGTGGATACGGCGGCTCTGACCGGAATCGCGTTCACCTACCCTCCGTTCTCGGCGTTGGTTTTCACTCCTTTGTCCTTGCTGCCCACCGGTTTCGAGGCGATACTCTGGACCTACGCTTCACTACTGGGCCTCGGCGTGATTCTGTGGATTTCGCTCGGCCTCGCGGGGGTCACCGCCCGAAACCGCCGCCTCCGGCTGCTGATACTGGGAATGGTCGTCGCGCCGGTGCTCACCCCGGTCCTGATGAATCTGATGCTGGGGCAGGTCAACATCTTCATCGTCCTGCTCGTGCTGCTCGACTTCTCACCGCTGATGCCCGCGAAATGGCGCGGCATGCTGATCGGCGTCGCCGCCGGACTGAAGCTCACCCCGTTGATCTTCATCGGCTATCTACTGTGCACCGGGCGGCGAAGGAGCGCCTTGACCGCCACAGCCGCGTTCGCCACCACGATCGCCGCCGGCTTCCTGGTCCTGCCCGGGGAATCCAGCGCATATTGGTTACGAGGACTGCTGTTGGACACCGGCAGGGTGACCGATATCAGCGCGGCGGTCAACCAGTCGTTGCCCGGCCTGTTCGCGCGGTCGGCAGGTTCCGCCACCGCGCCCGGCTGGTGGTTGCCGGTCTGCCTGGTGGTCGCGCTGCTCGGCCTGCTCCTCGCGCGATGGGCGCACGGACAGGGCAACGACCTGGCGGGGCTGCTGGTGGCGGCGTTCACAGGTCTGGCGGTGGCCCCGATCTCGTGGCCCCACCACGCGATCTGGGTCGTGCCCGTGCTGGTCTGGCTCTCCGTCGTGACCTGGCGGGCGGGATCCGTGCTGCCGAAGGTGGTGTCGTCGGTGGTGACGCTGTGGTGGCTGGTGCCGGTCTACTGGCTGTCGGCACCGGACAAGGCCACTCCCGACCTGACCGCCGGGGAACAGGTGACGATCGCGTTGACCAGCTATCTCGCGCTCACGGTGGTGGCGGTGGCCTCGCTGCCCGTGTGGCTGCCCCGCGTACGCGCTCCACGGCTCGGGCCGGAGGTCAATCGATCGATGTAGCCGGCGGCGTCATCCGAACGACTTCCGGCCCATCAATGAGATCACTTCGTGCGACGCGGACGTCGCCCTGGTGCTCCTAGATTCGAATCACAGGCGAAACGGACCACGAAACGGCGTCCGCCTGAGTCGAGAACAGGAGAGGTGACCAGCATGGATCCCGCGGACAGGACAGGCGCCGATGTCGCGGCACGGCAGGCGATCGCCCCGGGACTGACCCTCGCGCAGACGCGGACACAATGGGCGTTCGCCGCGTTCTCGGCCCTCAACGCCGCGGTGATATTCCCCGGCGACAACGCCATCCTTCCGCTCATCCAGAGTCTCGGCTTCGCGGGCTATCTCCTCGCCGCCGCCATCTCCGCCTATTGCGGGCTACGCTCCGGAACCTCGCAGGCCCGCCGGATCGCCATCGTGTTCCATCTGCTGTTCGTCCCGGTGCAGTTCCTGTTCAGCTTTCCCGGCCCGCTTCCGCTCGCCGGGATGCTGTTCTCGGCGGTGATCCTCGGCTTCCTGCGTCCGGCATTTCCGAGACTGTCCCCCGGCAAACGGAAACTCTGGGTCATGCTGCACGTCGGGCTTTCGGTGAGCTGGCTCGGTATCGCGGTGTCCATGGTGGTGCTCAGCGCCGTCGGCTACACGACGGAAAGCGCCGGACTGCGGCACGGCGCCTACGAATTGATGCACGTATTCGATCTGTTCATCGTCATTCCGACGATGATGCTGTCCATCCTCACCGGCCTGGTGGTCTCGCTGGGCAGCAAATGGGGTCTGGTCAAGCACTGGTGGGTGCTGCTCAAACTCGTGATCGCCCTGAGCATTCCGGCGGTCGCGATCGTGGAAAGCCAATGGGTGCAGGAACTCGCCGCCCGGACCGCCGATCCGGCCGCCGAACCCGGCGGTACGGGACTGACGCTGCTGATCTGCATGATCGCGTTTTCGGCCGCGCTGTGGACGGCTACCTACCTGTCCGTTTTCAAGCCGGGCGGGAAGACCCGCTGGGGGAAGAAGAACACCGAGCGCGAACGCGCCGCACGGGAGAAGAAGACGGCCGGCGAGGGCGCGGGCGTGCCGGGACAGCGTGTCCCCGCCCAGGATCGTGCCACCGCCGAGCCTTACCGAGGAGGAAAGAACTGATGGGGGAAACGCGACCGCCCGCCGCACGGGCCCGGGCGCTGCTGAAGATCTACGGCGAGGCGGGCGCCGGCGTGACCGCGCTGGACAACGTGAACCTGGACATCCCCGCCGGGAGATTCACCGCGATCATGGGGCCTTCTGGCTCCGGGAAGTCCACGTTGATGCACTGCCTCGCCGGCCTGGACGTCCCCACCGGTGGCCAGGTCTTCGTGGGCGACACCGAACTGACCGGGCTCGACGACGACCGGCTCACGGTGCTGCGCCGCACGGAACTCGGATTCATCTTCCAGGCCTTCAACCTGGTGCCCACCCTGTCGGCCCGCGAAAACATCGTGCTGCCCCTGACGATCGCGGGCAGGAAGGCCGATCCCGTGCACTTCGGCAATCTCGTCGCGGCCTTCGGGCTTTCCGAACGGCTCGATCACCGGCCGGGGCAACTCTCCGGCGGCCAGCAGCAGCGGGTGGCCTGTGCGCGGGCGCTGATCACCCGGCCGAAGGTGATCTTCGCCGACGAGCCCACCGGGAGCCTGGATTCCCGCAGCAGCGGACAGATTCTGCGATTCCTGCGGAGCGCGGTCGACGAATTCGACCAGACGGTCGTGATGGTCACGCATGATCCGCTCGCCGCCGCCTACGCCGACCAGGTCGTCTTCCTCGCCGACGGCGCCCTGCTCGACAGCATCGAGGCGCCCACGGCCGAACGCGTCCACGCGCGCATGCTCCAGTTCGACCGCGCGGCCGCGCCAGGCGTCGCGTCGTCCACCGCCCGCGCTCTCAAGGCGTTCTGACATGTGGCGAACCGTCATGGCGACGTTGCGGGGAAACTGGTCGCGCCTGGTGCTCACGTTCGTCACGGTGCTACTGGGTGCGACCTTCGTGTCCGGGGCGCTGGTCGTCAGCACGAGCCTGTCCGAGGGGCAGCAACCCCTGCGGGAGGGCCTGGACGTCTTGGTCACCCCCCTGGGGCGTGGCGTCGGCGAAGACGAGGCACAGCTCAGCCAAGGCGGGCAGGGCCGGGTATCGCTGGAGGAAAAGGAACGCACCAGGCTGGCCGGGATTCCCGGAGTGACCGCCGCGACCGGCGTCGTGGAGGGCTACGCCGCGGTCGCGGGCACGGACGGCAAGGTCCTGCTGTCCGAAGGCTTCGAAGTCAGGATGACCGGCAGCAACTGGACCGGGACGGACCGGATGTCGCTGGTCACCGGCCGGGCCCCGGCCGGGCCGTCCGAGGTGGTCCTGGCGGACTCCGTCGCCACCGCGGGCGGGATCGCCGTCGGCGACACCACGACCGTGCTCTACGGCGGCGGAAAGTTCCAAGCCGCGGTGGTGGGCGTCTACGACTACCGGCCCCATGGCCGGGAGCCGGGCTCCTCCCCCACCGTCGCGTTCGACACCGCGACCGCACAGCGATTGCTGCTGCGTCCGGGAAGCTTCACCAGCGTCGAGATCACCGCGGCGGCGGGAACGCCGGAGAGCGCGGTGGCGGCCGCCGTCGCGGATGCCACGCCCGACGGCTTCACCACCGTCGATCGTGCCGGGCTCAGCGCCACGCTGCGCGCCACGACCTCGGAAATCTCCTCCGCGCTGTCCGCCACCGTGCTGGCCTTCACCGGAATCGCGCTGGTCGTCGGGATCACGTTGATCGTGAACACCTTCTCGATGCTGGTGGCCCGCCGTGGGCGTGAGCTGGCCCTGCTACGGGCCGTCGGCGCGACGCGGCGTCAGGTCCGTCGTTCGGTACTGCTGGAAGCCGCCGTGGTGGGGGTGCTCGGTTCCGTGACCGGGCTGGCCATCGGCAGCCTGCTGGCCCTTCCGGTGGTGACGTACGCGGCAGAACTGAACCCCTCCCTCGACGGCGGCGTGGTGATCGGCCTGCCCGCCGTGCTCGGCACGCTCCTGGTCGGCACCGGCACGACGGTGGTCGCCGCCTGGTTGCCCGCACGCCGGGCGGCTTCGGTATCCCCGGTGGCGGCACTGGGCGGTGAACGGCTCGAGGAGGAGAAGGGCTCGCGCTGGCTGCTGCGGACCGGGCTCGCGGTGGTGACCCTCTCGGTCCTCCTGCTGATCGTCGCCACGCTCGGTGACGGCACCGCGGGCCGGGCATCCGGCATGCTCGGGGCACTGGGTCTGCTGCTGGGAGCGGTGATCTGCGCCCGCTGGCTCAGCGGACCGGTGCTCGGCCTCCTCGGCAGGCCGTTGCGGCGGGGGACCCTCGGCGGGATGGCGCTCCGCAACACCCAGCGCAATCCCCGGCGAACGGCGGCGACCGCGACCGCGCTGACGATAGGCGTGGCCATCGCCGTCGGCATCACCATCTTCTCGACCACCATCTCCACGATCAGCGAACGCGATCTCGGCGACGCCTTCGTCGGCGGGATCGTGGTCACCAACGTGGCAGGCGGGCAGATCGGCGAGGACACCGGACGGCGAGTGGAGGAGGTGCCTTCCGTGACCGCGGTCAGCACCTTGCGCACCGATCGGGTTCTCCTGGACGGCAAGGAGATTCGTGCCGGCAGCACGGACGTCGCCGCGTTCGGCCGAACCGTCGCCGTGAAACTCGAACAAGGCGACCTCGCGGATCTGTCGCGAGGCGTGTTCGTCGCGAAGGCCGTCGCCGAGGAGCGGGGCTGGTCGCTGGGACGACGGGTGGAGCTGAGCTCGCCCGGCGGGGCGGGCACACCGGTGGAGATCACCGGGATCTTCGCCGAGGCGACGATCCTGGGCCAGCTCGTGGTGCCACCCGCGCTCGCCGACACACACTTCCGGCCGGGTGACGGAAACCCCATGGTGGTGGCGACCGCGCCGGGCGCCGACCGGCAGGCCGTGGAAGGAGCCTTGCGACAGGCTCTCTCCAGCCGGTCCGATCTCGCCGTCATGAGCGCGCCGGAGTACGTGCGCAGCCGCATCAGCGAGGTCGACGTGTACCTCGGTGCGGTCACCGGGCTCCTGGGGCTGTCCGTGTTGATCGCCTTCCTTGGCATCATCAACACCCTGTCCCTCTCGGTGCTCGAGCGAGGCAGAGAACTGGGCCTGCTCCGCGCCACCGGGATGACCCGGCGGCAGATCCGCGGACTCGTCCGCGTCGAATCCGTGCTGATCGCCGCGCTGGGCGGGGTGATCGGGGTCGTGGCCGGGGTCGTGCTCGGCGCGATGATGCAGAACTTCATCCTGTCTCGCGGGGTCTTCGACCTCGTGGTGCCGCCGACGATTTTGCTGGCCCTGCTCGGGATTTCGCTGGGCGGGCTACTGGCGGCCTCCTGGCCTGCCCGCCGCGCGGCGCGGGTGAACGTGGTACGTGCGATCACCGTCGACTGACGGTGCGTCCGGGCGGTTCGCGTCGCGAACCGAATTCAGCTGAGGAGTGGTCCTGTGACCTATGTGATTACCAGTCCGTGCACCGACGTCAAGGATCGGTCGTGTGTGGACGTCTGCCCCGTCGACTGTATCCACGACTCGGGTGCGCAGATGGTGATCGACCCGGTGGAGTGCATCGACTGCGGTGCGTGCGTACCGGAATGCCCCGTCGAGGCGATCTTCTTCGAAAGCGACGTGCCGGACGACGAACGGGAATCAGTGGCGCGCGCGGAGTCGTTCTTCGACACGGGGAACGCGTAGTGACACCGGTTTCCGGACGGGCGTTTCACCCGCCCGTCCGGAAACCCGCCCGCTCAATAACGCTCAGCGGTCACCGTCGTCTCCGACACGTGCACGATCTGCCCGTCGGCGTCCACGGCCGTGCCGGTTCCGTGGGAGGTGAAGGTGTCTTCCGACGTCAGGGTTCCTTCGTGGTCCACGTGTACGTCGAAAGCGAACTTGTTGTCGTCGTCGAAGGCCTGCTCGCGGAAGGCGAACCGGAACCCTTCCCTGGTACGTCGCCACTTCCCGATACCGGTGGTCTGACTTCCGGTGTTGGTCTGGATCATGAGACCCTCGGCGGTGAAAGCGAACAAGCCGCGTTCGTTCCTGGTCCCGTCCGCGAAAGTCACGTGGACCGCCCAGGTCCCTTCCGGACTCCGCGGACGGGTTCTCAGGTCGGTGTCGGTTTCCGCGTCCCTCGTCGTCGCCAGGTCGTCTTCTTGAGTGGCCATGTCCCCCTCCGGGATCGCTGGTGACAATTGTCGAATGCCCCCTGTATGGCCTAATTTAGCAAGACGTCGACGAGTCGTCCGTGCTTTTCAGGTTTTCCTCAGGAAGGGCCGCACCAGCGGCTTGGGAACGACTCTTCGGTTCGCGACGGCGAGCTCGTTCACCACCGCACCGGCAGATTCGCCAGCGCGCGAGCGGTAAGTCCCGTTTTGAGTTCGATTTCCGCGGGGGCCACCGCCAGCCGGAGAGTGTCCGGCATGTTCCGTAAAAGCGCGTAAAGCGCCTCTTGCATCTCCAGTCTCGCCAGTTGCGCGCCGAGACAATGATGGATTCCGTAGCCGAAGGCCATATGCGGATTACTCGCCCGGCTCAATTCGACCTCGGCCGGCCGGTCGAACACATCGGAATCGTGATTGGCCGAGCCGAGCGCGGCGAGCACGGCGTCGCCGGCCCGGATGGTCACGTCACCGAGCCGAACGTCTTCGAGTGCCACCCTCAGCTGTGTTCCTGTCAACGCGAAGGTGTTGTGCCGCAGCAGTTCTTCGATGGCGCTCGGAACGAGTTCCGGCGCGCCGTACAACCGTGCCAGCAGCTCGGGCAAGCGGAGCAGGGTGAACAGCGCGGTACTCAGAGTGCTCGCGGTGCTCATGTGGCCGACCGTGATCAGAATGAGCGCGAAGCTGACCAGCTCGGTCTCCGAAAGCCTGTCCTGCTCGTCACGAGCCGCGATCAGCACACTGAGGAGGTCGTCGGCCGGGTGGACCCGCTTCTCCCCGACCAGCTCGACGAGGAACCGCTCGATCGCGGCTCGCGCCGTCCGCACCTCCTCACGCGTGTGCGCGGACAGACTGAAGATCACGTCCGTCCACGCGTGCAGGGTCGCGAAATCCGCGTAGGGCACACCGAGCAGTTCGAAGATCACCTTGCTCGGGAGCACGGCGGTGAACTGTGCGAGCAGATCGGCGGAACGCGGTCCGCTCGCCACGTCACGCATCAGCTCGTTGGCGAGTGCTTCGACCCGCGGCCGCAGCGCTTCGATCCTGCGGTAGGTGAAGGCCGGGGCGACCAGCCGTCGCAACCGGGTGTGATCGGGCGGGTCCATGCCGAGAATGGTTTCCGGACCGGGGCTGGTGTTCCCCATCCGCGGGCCGCCCGGCCGTTCGGCGGCCGCGCGGCTGAACCGGGCGTCGCCCAGGATCGCGCGGACGTCCGCATACCGGGTGACCAGCCAGGCGCGGTCCCCCGACGGCAGTGTCACCTCGGCCACGGGCTGCCGCGCGCGCAACCTGGCGAACTCGACGGGCATGGTGAACCCTGGCGGCGGTGAGAAGGGGAAGTCGAGACCGGTGAGTCCCGTGGACATGGCGCACTCCTTCGCGAAGGCGGTTAGGCGAGTCCTGCGCGGTCCAACGCTTCCGCGGCCACACGCAAGATGGACTGTTGTTCCTCGGTCGTGCGCGCGAACGGCGACAAGGCCAATGTGGTCACGCCCGCTTCGGCGTACGCGGTCATCTTTTCCGCGATCCGTTCGAGGGGACCGAGCAGTGCCGTCGCGTCGACGAAGCCGAACGGCACGGCCGCGGCGGCACCGGCGTGATCACCCGACGCGTACCGGTCGTACACCTCGTCGGCTTCGTCCGGATAGCCCATGCGTTTCATGAGGGCGTGGTAGAAGCTGTGTTCCTTGGTGCCGAGACTGACGAACCGGGCGATGTAGTGCCGGACGGCGTCCGCCGCCTCGCCCGGCGACCGGCCGACGACGACCGGCACCGAAGGGATCACCTCGAATCCCTTGTGCGGCAAGCCCGCCTTGTCACGGCCCGCGTGGATGCGAGGAACCGCTTCGGCGATCCGCTCCGGTGAACAGAAGACACCGAACCAGCCGTCGGCGACCTCGCCCGCGAGTTCGAGGCTGCGCGGCCCGATGGCCGCCAGGTAGATCGGTATCGCCGAACCAAGGGGCCCGCCGAACTGGTGGAAGGGTTCACCTCGTGCACCGGGAAGCGGCAGTTCGTTGAAGTCGCCTCGATAGCTCACGGGCTCGTCGTTCAACGCGAGCCGCACGATCTCGACGTACTCCCTGGCGCGGCCCAGGGGCCGGTCGAATCGGACACCGTGCCAGCCCTCGGTGATGTGCGCGTTGGAGACCCCGAGTCCCAGCCGGACGCGCGCCGGGGCCAAGGTCTCCAGGGTGGCCGCCGTCATCGCGGTCATCACCGCCGAACGCGCGGGCATCTGGAGCACACCGGTGGCGAGACCGATGTGTTCGGTTCGCCCCGCCAGCAGCCCGAGCACGCTTATCGCGTCCGTGCGGTACCCCTCGGGCACGAAGGCGACGTCATAGCCGAGCCGTTCCGCGGCCAGTGCCACGGCCGGTGCGCCATGGGGCGCGACGTTCACCCCGAGCTTCATCGGTCCTCCTCCGAACGCGACGGTCGTGATCAGGTGATGGTGACGGCGACGGCGGTGCAGGCCAGGGCGACCAACGCCAAAGCGGTGCGCACGAAATGCCATCGGCGCCACAGGGGTCTCGGATCGTGCCAGTCCTCGGGCATCCGATCCGGGTCCAGTTCCCTGGTCTGCCGGTTGATCGGCACGTTGCACCAGTGGGACACCACCGACACCCCGGCCAGTGCGACCGCGGCGCCACCGAAGAGCAGCACGGCGGCGATCCCCGGCGCCGCCACCGCGAGCACGATCTCGACGAGGGTCGAACCCAGTACCAGCACCGGCATGGTGGGATCCCAATTGCGCCCGAGCAGTTTCTGCGCGTAGACGTAACGGCCGGGCGGCATGGCGATCAATGCGGGCAAGGTGCTCAACGCGACCGCGAACAGCACACCGGCCACCGTGCCACTACCCATCACGGCCAGCACACCGAGCAGGTCGGCTACCGCTCCGCTCATCAGGGAGCGTCTGGTTCGTCGGCCGAAAGCTGGGAGATGCAGCGCATGGTGCTCCTCTCGAAGGTCTTGGTGAACCCCTCGACGGAGCCCGTGTCCCTCGGCTTGGCGAGATAGGGCTTGAGCCTGCGCTCGACCTCGCGTACACCGGGCTGGGTCGCCATGAACCGCGCGATGTCGGCCAGCTCGCCCTCATACTCCACGAACCGCACCATGATGTCGTTCTCGATGAACACCGCGGTCGACAGGATGCGCCCGGCTTCGTTGCCGTCGGCGTCGAGCACCACCGGCGTTCCGGTGCGTTTGAAGTCGGCGAAGATCTCGGCGATCCGGTCTTCGCAGCCTGCCTTGATCCCGTATCTGATCGCTGTGATGGGCATTGCGGACTCCTTGGTTCGAGGGTCAGCTCGCCGGCGCGACGGAGACGCCGGCCCTTCGTTCGAGCAGTGAAGTGTCGTGGGTTCCTTCGCGGAAGGAAGGATTCCGGATGATCTCGCGGAGCGCGTCCCTGGTGGTCCGGATCCCGGGGCCTTCGATCCGGAACTCGGCCAGCGCGCGGTCCATCCTGGCGAGCGCCTGCACTCGGTCCGGCGCCCAGACGATCACCTTGGCCAGCAACGAGTCGTAGTCCGGCGGCACGCGCCAGCCGGGGTAGGCGTGCGTGTCGACCCGGACGAACGGGCCGGCGGGCGGGGAGAATTCGACGAGCCTGCCGGGACAGGGAGCGAAATCCCGGCCGGGATCCTCCGCGTTGATCCGGCACTCCACCGCGACGCCGCGCGGTCTGATGTCCTCCTGGCGGAAGGAAAGCGGCAGACCCGCCGCGATCAGGAGCTGTTCGCGGACGAGATCGATCCCGGTCACCATTTCCGTCACCGGATGCTCGACCTGGATGCGCGAGTTGACCTCCATGAAGGCCGCCTCCTCACCGGACACCAGGAACTCGAAGGTGCCCGCGCCGGTGTAGCCGACAGCTCGCGCTCCCGCCGCCGTCGCCGCGGCGAGTCTCTCGGCCAGCCCCGCGGGCAACTGGGGTGCGGGGCTCTCTTCGATGAGTTTCTGATGGCGCCGCTGCACCGAGCAGTCGCGCTCACCGAGGCAGACGACTTCGCCGTGCTCGTCGGCGACCAACTGGATCTCGACGTGCCTGGCGTGCTCCCAGAAACGCTCCAGGTACACGCGTTCGTCGCCGAACACCGCCCGGGCCGTCGCACTGGTCGACCGGTAGGTCGGCAGCAACGCCGCCCAGTCACGGACGATCGCCATTCCGCGGCCGCCCCCGCCCGCCGATGCCTTGATGATCAACGGCAAGCCGATCCGCCGGGCCGCCGCGAGCACCTCGGCGGTGCCGTTCACCGGTTCCGTCGTGCCGGGGAGCAGTGGCAGCCCCGCCTCACTCATCAGGCGCCTGGCCAGGGACTTGTCTCCCAGCCGCGCCATCACGTCCGGTCGCGGGCCGACGAAGACGAGCCCGTTGTCCACACAGATCTCCGCGAAATCCGGGTCCTCGGAAAGGAAGCCGTATCCGGGGTGGACCGCTTGTGCCCCGGTCCGCAAGGCGACCTCGATCAGCGCGGGCGGATACAGATAGCTCCGCTTGGCCGGACCGGGGCCGATCTGGACGGCTTCGTCGGCGGCGAGCACGGCGGCCGATTCCTTGTCCACCGTGGAATGCGCGACCACCGTCCGGATACCCATCTCACGGCAGGTCCGGACGACCCGCAGCGCGATCTCGCCCCGGTTGGCCACCAAAACGGTGTCGAAGGCGGGTTTCATTCCGGCTTCTCCGATTCGATGGCGATCAGTGCCTGGTCGTACTCGACAGGCTCGGCATCGGCGACGAGGATCCGCGTCACCCGGCCCGCCCGGTCCGCGACGATCGGGTTCATCAGCTTCATCGCCTCCACGATCGCCACCTGCCTGCCGGGCTCGACCAGGTCGCCGATACTCACGAACGGCTTGGCGCCGGGCTCCGGTGCGAGGTAGCAGGTGCCGACCACCGGTGTACGGATCACCGGCGTGTCGGCCGGACTCACCGAAGGCCCGGACGTCACCGGCTCCGGCGCGGCGGGCGCTCGCGGGCCTTCGACGGTGGGCCACTCCACGTCGATGGCCGCGCCGCCCAGCCGCACCGTCGCGCGCGTGGGCATCCGGTCGGTCGTGGTGACGACCTCGGCCAGGCTGCGGCAGAGGATCTCCATCGCGTCGTCGGCGCCCAGCTTGAGCATTTCGGTCTCGATCCCCAGTACGTCCGACAGGTCCCGGCTCGTGGTGAACTCGGGATGTCTTTCGATCATTTCTCCGTCTCCCTGGTCTTCGGGCCGGCTTCGGCCGTGCCGAATCGCCGGAACCTCGCACGTCTCGCCGCCACCAGGCCGGCACCGTCCCGGCCGTGCAGTTCGCGCAGCGCGCAGATCACCGCGTCGCGCACGAGCGCGCTGGCGGCCGCCGGATCGCGGTGCGCGCCACCCGGCGGTTCGGGCACCACCCCGTCGACCACCCCGAGGGCCAGCAGCGACTCCGCCCCCACCCTCAGCGCCCGGGCGGCGGCGGTCACGGCGTGCGTGTCCGAACCGCGCCAAAGGATCGCCGCGCACCCCTCCGGGCTGATGACCGAGTACGTGGCGTTCTCGCACACCAGGACACGGTCCGCGACGGCCAGCGCCAGCGCGCCGCCGCTGCCGCCCTCGCCGGTGATCACGGTGACCACGGGCACCGGAAGTCCGCCCATCACTCGCAGGCACTCGGCGATCGCGTTCGACTGCCCGGTCCGCTCGGCCTCCGGCCCCGGATGGGCGCCGGGGGTGTCGACCAGGGTGACCACCGGTATCCCCAGTTTGGCGGCCAGCCGCATCAACCGGACCGCCTTGCGGTAGCCGGCCGGCGACGGCATACCGAAGTCGTGACGCACCAGCTCTTCGGTGGTCCGGCCCTTCTGGTGACCGATCACCAGCACCGGCAAGCCGTTCAGCTCGGCCAGGCCGCCCACGATCGCCGGGCTGTCGGCACCGGCACGATCACCGTGCAGTTCGACGAAGCCGTCGGTCCAGTTCGCGAGATGATCGAGTGCGGTCGGCCTGCCGAGGAGCCGGGAACGCCGGACCACTTCTTCGACGGCCGGAGGCGACAGGGTTCCGGGGTCCCGCAACACGGGGTCGGCCACCCCGTCCGCCCAGCCGTCCGCCGGTTTCGCCGCCGCTCCCAGCAGGACCGCCAGGAGCCGCGGGAGTTCCTTCCGGGGCGCGACGCCGTCGATCAGGCCGTGCCCGAACAGGAACTCCGCGGTCTGGAACGACTCGGGCAGCTCTTCCCGGATGGTCTGCTCGATCACCCGGCGCCCGGCGAATCCCATTCTCGCCCCGGGTTCGGCGATGATCACGTCCGACAGGGTCGCGAAGGACGCCGCCACCCCGCCGAAGGTCGGATCGGTGACCAGGGTGACGGTCAGCAGCCCCGCCTCGTCGAGAGCGGCCATGGCGTTGCTCGTCCTCGCCATCTGCATCAGCGACAGCGCGCCCTCCTGCATCCGCGCCCCGCCGGACGCGGTGATCACGAGCAGCGGCGTCCGCCCGGCCAACGCCGTTTCCGCGGCGGTCGCGATCGCCTCCCCCGCCGCCGAACCGAGACTGCCGCCCAGGAACCGGAAGTCCATCGCCGCCACGACGATCGGGTGGCCGCCCACCGTCGCCGACACCACCCGAACCGCGTCGTCGAGCCCGGTTTCCCGCCGGGCACGGTCCAGCCGTTCGGGGTAGGGCACCAGATCGGCGAACCCCAGCGGATCGTGCACCGCGGCCCCGGGTTCCACCGGGCTGATCGATCCCGGGTCCACCAAGGCGTCGAGCCGATCGTGCACGGTCAGCCTGCTGTGCCAGCCGCAGCCGGGACAGACCTTGGCCATCCGCGCGAAACGTTTGCCGTACACCAGCATCCGGCACTGTCCGCAGGACACCCAGTCGGGGCCCGGATCGCGCTCGATGCTGCCGGCGGCGCCCACGGTCGCCGTCATCGGGTCCTCCTCTTCCTCGAGTTCCGAACCGCTGATGGTGGCTCGCCGTCGTCGGACGGCGGCGCGAATCCACCCATACAGCCGCCCAGGATCCGCAGCGACCACACCAGCGCTCCCCCGGCCCTGCGCCACCGGCCGAGGGAACGCCGTACGTGTTCGCGGTGATCGGGAACGGGTGAACGCATGCCGGCTCTCCTGCTCAGTAGGCCGCGCGGACCTGATAGATGTCGAACGGCCTCGACAGCCGTTTGTCCCGGAACGGGCGCAGCGGCGCCGTCTGGCCCCGGTGCTCCGCTCCGCGCTCCCACTCCTGGAAGGCGGTGACGTCGCTCCACGAACTGACCACCACGAACCCGCTCGGGTCCGATATGGACCGCAGCAACTCGTTGCCCAGCAGCCCGGGGACACCGGCAAGCCTGGCGCTGGACTCGTGGTAGGCGGCCTCGATCCGGTGCGGTTCCTCGGCTTCGTGGTACAGCAGCACCCGCACCCCGCCGCTCACCGGGCTCGTTCCCAGTCACGATGGGACTCCGAACTCGCGGTGCCCGGCAGATAGGCCACCACGCTCATGGTGGTCATCGAGCCGCCGGACCGGAACGGATGCAGCTTCCGCCGGTGCTCCAGATGACGGTCGCTGGTCTCGAATTCGCGGAACAGCGGCTCGTTCACCCAATCGCTGACGATGTAGTAGACGCCTTCGTCTTCCGCACGGGAGAGCCACTGGCCGAGATTGGCCGGGTGAGACGTCACGGAATCGCCTATCTCCAGCCAAACCCGCTCGAAGTCCCGTTCCGCACCGGGTTTGATCTGCATCCGCAGCATCACGCGGAAGACCGACTCGCCCATCACGAGATCCCCCCGTCGACCGGGATCACTCCACCGGTCACGTACCTGGCCAGGTCACTGGCCAGGAACCGCACCACGTCGCTGACTTCCTCGGGGGAACCGAGCCTGCCGAGCGAGGTCTTGTCCGAATAGCGGGTGACCATCGCGTCCCGCTGCTCCGTCGGCAGGGCTTCCAGCGCTTCGGTGTGGATCATGCCCAGCGAGAGCACGTTGAACCGGATCCCTTGTGGACCGAACTCCCGCGCCAGCGTGCGGTTCAGGCCGTGCAACGCGGCCTTGGTGGCGGTGTAGTGGGCACGCAACGGAATGCCGACCTCGATGGATTTGGAGCTGATCCCGATCACCGAGCCGCCGTCGGTGAGCAGCGGCAGCGCCTGCTGGACGACCAGATGCACCGCCGTCAGGTTGGTGTCCACGATGCGCTGCCATTCGGCGACCTCCAGTTCCAGGTAGGGGACGTGGCTGATCGCGGCCGCGTTGTTGACCACGATGTCCAGCCGGCCCAGCCTGGTCCTGCATTCACCGAGGAGGTCCACGACCTGGGCGGGATCGGCGAGATCCGCGGGCAGCACATGATGGCGGCCGCCGATCTCCTCGAGTTCACGTTCGAGCGACGCGGCCGCTTCCTTGTCCTGCCTGAAACAGGTGACGACCTCCACGCCGTCCCTGGCGAGCGCCAGCACGATGCCGCGTCCCACTCCCCGGGTGCCCCCGGTGACGAGCGCCTTCTTGCCTTTCAGACCGAGGTCCATCTTCCACTCCGTGTCCTGGTCGGATCGATGATCTTTCACAACAGCAACCCCACCGCGACGCAGTTGGCCAGCAGCGCTGACGTCGCCGACGCGGTCCGAGCCCGGTTCCAGCCGCCCCAATGACGGCGGGGGTCTCGCTCCGCGAAGTCGCCCGGCAGGTTTTCCGGGTCCAGTGTGCGAATCCATTTGTTGACAGGGACGTTCTTCACCAGCGAGATGGCGATCGTGACCGCCGCCAACAGGCCGGCCGCGGCGAACAGCACCCGGGCACCCACCGGGTCCGTCACCAGGACGAGCACGCCGTCGCCGAGTACCGTGCCGAGGAAACAAAGGGGCATGAACGGGTCGTAGCGTGTCGAGAAGAACCCGTGCGCCTGCACATAGCGCGGGGCGGAGAGGGTCTCCAGCAAGGGCCAGCCGCCCAGCTGGGTTCCCATCAGCACTCCTGCCGCCAGCCCGTTCGCGAGCAGCACCAGCGGGATCGCGATCTCGAGCACCACACACCTCCAGCCGCGTGGTCGATCAGCCGACGGCCGTGTGGTCGCGCGCGGCCGCTTCGATCTTGTCCTTGATCAAGCGCATCTGGACCGGGGTGTTACGGTCCAGGCGTTCGCGCATCGCCTCGTCTCCGATGGGTGCCTGGGGCTTCATCTCGAAGTCCTGCACCCAGCGCATGCGTACCCCCCGCTCGGTCTGCACGTACTCCCAGAAGATCCACATGTACTTGAACGGGCCGGTTTCCACCCGCTGGGAGCGCACGGTCCTGGTCGCCGCATCCGGCGTCCTGGCCGAAACCCAGCTCCACACCTTCCCGTTCTCGTCCGGGTGCAACGAAAGCCGGAAGAGGATCGTCTCGTCCCGTCGTTCCAGGACGGTCGCCTCCGAGTACTCGCTGAAGAGCCACGTCCAGGATTCGATGTCGTTGGTCATCTCCCAGACCAGCTCCATGGGTGCGTCGACGACGATCTCGTTGTCGGTATGCCCGGCCATGTCAAATCCTCGCGTCCGCGAACTGGGCGTTGACGAATTCCACGGCCTTCGCGGGCGTGGGCATCTCGGCTATCGCGGAGTCCGGAATGGACACTCCGTAGCGGCGCTCTACCTGCCTGGCGAACTCCAGCACGGCGAGCGAATCGTAGCCGAGTTCCCCGAACTCGACGTCGGCGATGTCACCGTCCAGGTCCGCTTCCTCGTCGACTCCCGCGCTCGCCCGGAGGATTCCCTTCAATTCCTCGATGGTGAAACTGTCCGTCATCTCCATGTCCTTTCACTGTTCTCCGGCCTCGGGCCGGTCCTTGAGCACGAGCGCCGCGTTGAAGCCGCCGTGACCGCGTGCGAGGACCAATGCGGTGCGCACTCTCCCGTCCCGGGGCTGTCCGGTCACCAGATCCAGATCGCAGCCGGGCGCCAGCCGGGAGGGCCCGACCGTATGCGGGATCACGCTGTCCCTGATCGCGAGCAGCGCCGTGGCCACGTCCAGCGGAGCGCCTCCGCCGTACAGGCGTCCGGTCAGGGTCTTCGGCGCCGTCACCGGTACACCACGCGGACCGAAGACGGCGCTGATGGCCCGGGCTTCGGAAAGGTCGGCCGATCGAACGCCCGCGGCGTCGGCGAAGACGACGTCGACCTCGTCCGGATTCGTGCGCGCGTCCGCGAGTGCGCGCTCGATCGTCCGCCGCAACGCGGGCGGCCGCGCGGAACCCGGGGGCGGATCGAAACCGGCAGCGTGGCCGGCTATCGCGCCGTAGCCGGAACCCCTGCCACGCTCCTGGGCGCCGTGCGCGCTTTCCACGATCAGGATCGCGCCGCCCTCTCCCGGCAGGTAGCCACTCGCGTCGGCGTCGAACGGAAGGTAGGCGCGCTCCTGATCGTCCACAGTGGAGAGGTTTCCGTTCGACAGCTGCGCGACCAGACCATAGGGACACAGGGATGCGTCGGTACCCCCGCTGACCACCAGGCGAGAACCGCTCCGGGTGAGCCTGCGGGCCTGGTTCAGCGCGTCCAAGCCGCCTGCCTGTTCACCGCACAGCACGCCACTGGGCCCGCGCATGCCGAAGCGGATCGAGATCTGCCCCGTCGTCGCCGCGTAGAACCAGGCGATCGACTGGTAGGCCCCGACTCCCGACGGGCCGTCCAGGTACAGCCGTTCCATCTCGTGCTGGCCGAACTCGGTCCCACCGGACGAACTCGCCGTGACGACGGCCATCTCGTAGTCAGGCAGCTCCGCCGGACGCACGCCGGCGTCCGTCAAGGCCGCTTCGGTCGCGGCCAGCCCCAAATGCGTCCAGCGATCCGTCTGCGGGATCAGCCTGCCGGGCACTTGCTCTTCGGCAAGGAAGTTCGGCAACTGCCCGGCATGGCGGACCGGGTAGGCCGACGGATCGAACCGGGTGATCCGGGCGACCCCGGATTTGCCGTCCAGAACCGACTGCCAATGTTCCGCGACGCCGATACCCGTCGGCGCCATCACACCGATACCCGTCACGACCGGACTGGTGGCCGCACCCGATTCGTTCATCGACAAGACCTTTCCGAATATCGGTCATCGGTGTTCTCCGGAACGTCCCCAGACTGGGCGGCCCACCTGGAAAGTCCCTCCAAACCCACTGGACGGACGGGAGCACGTGAGCTCAGCCCGATCCGGGGTGCGTTTCCACGGAGAACTGGGAGATGACCTGCATCGTGGCGTCACGGAAGTAGGCGCCGAAGGCGGCCTCGGTGCTCGTGTCTCGCGGCGACTCCAGGTAGGGCGCCAGCTTTTCTTCGATCAGATGAACACCGCGTTGCCCCGCCATGTGCTTGGCGATCACGGAGAAGTCGCCTTCGTAGTGGATCACCCGGACCATGACGTCGTCCTTGATGAACACGGCGGTGCCGAGCAGCCGCCCGGCCTGTTCGCCTTCGTCGTCCCGGAACCGGGGATCGTCCACCCGTTGGAAGGCGGCGAAGATCTCGGCGATTTCGGCCTCATGGCCCGGCTTGACCCGGTAGGTGATGGCTGCGTACATCAGATTCCCCCATCCACGTTCAAGGTCGTCCCGCTGATGTAGCGGGACGTGTCCCCGCTGAGGAAGAGCACCGCGCCGGCGACGTCCTCTGGACCACAAAGCCTGCCGAGCGCGGTCATCGCCCTGATGCGGTCGGCCACGGGCACGGGCAGGCCCGCCCCCGGCTCGGTCTCGGTCAGCCCCGGCGCGACCAGGTTCACGCGGATACCGCGTGAGCCGAGGTCCTTCGCGAGGGCCCGGGTGAATCCCGTCAACGCCGTCTTGGAAGCGGAATAGTGCACTCCGTTGAGCCGGCCGCGAACGGCCACCGAGGAACCGACGTTCACGACCGATGCTCCGGAGCCCAGCAGATCGAGTACGGCATGGGTGACCAGATACGCGGAGGTGACGTTGTGTTCGAAGACCCGGTGCCATTCCACCTCCGTGATTTCCCCGAAAGGCGCCCCACCGTCCACTCCGACGTTGTTCACGAGAACGTCGAGCCCGCCGAGCGCGTCCGTCGCGGCGGACGCGAGGGTTTCCGCCCCGGCCCGCGTGGTGACGTCGGCCCGGACCACCCGATGGCCGGTTCCGCGCTCCTTGAGTTCTCGGCTCAGGCTCTGCGCGTCCTCGTCGTCCGCGCGATGGCCCGCGACGACCGTCGCACCGGCATCGGCGAACGCCAGCGCGGTGACCCGGCCGATTCCCTTGCTGCCTCCGGTCAGCAGCACCCTTTTTCCGGACAATCCCTGATCCACCGTCATCTCCTTGGCGTTGTGGAACCTGTTGAAGATCGCGTCGCGTCAGGACAGGCCGCGGGTCAGTGCGCGGCGTCCCGCCCAGAAGGCGAGCCCGCACAGGATCGCCACCGAACCGAGAAGCGAGTAGTAGAGCGGTTCCGGCAGGACGGTGCCGAGCCGGACCACACCGCTGCCGACACCACCGCCCAGTCCGGCGAACAGCCACAGCATTCCCAGCGTCCGTCCCAGAAAACCGGCAGGCAGCACGTCCGCCGCCGAGGAGATCGTGACCGCGGCGATGATCACTTCCCCGCAGGCGTGCGTCAGATAGACGATCACCATCCACCAGGGCGAGATTCTGGCGCCGTCCTCGCCCACCAGTGAGGTGGCCACCGACATGACCAGGAAACCGATCCCCACCAGGAGCAGGCCGAGGCTGAACTTGGTGCCGACGTTGTGCCGTCCCCCCAAGCGTGGCAACGCCGAAGCGATCACCGGAGCCAGCAGGAGAATGAACAGCGGAGTCGCCGCCTGCAGCCAGCTCGCGGGAACGGCGAACCCGAATACGTCGAGATCGACGTGATCCCTCGCGAACAGGTTCAGCAACGACGCCGCATGGGCGACGATCATCCAGAACAACGCGGAACCCAGGTACACGAAAAGGAAGAACCCCAGCCGCCTGCGGTCGTCCGGTGCCAGTGCCGGATCACCCCGCAGCCGGACGTAGCAGACGATCGGTGTCACCACGCTGAGCAGCCCGACCATTCCGATCGCGACGGTGGCACTGAGCAGGCCCGCGATCGCGAGCCCCGCCAGTACGACCACGATCGCCCCGCACCACAGGCCCAGCCGCCGCACGATCACCCGCCGCTCCGGCGGATCGAGCGGCCGGATCGGTGTGCTTCCGACGCCCCGGAACTGACCCGAGGTCACCCGTAGCTGGACCGTTGTGGCCAGCAGCACCACGGCGATCGTGAGGAAGGCGAGATGCCAGCTGACCCGCTCGCCGAGATAGCCCGCGATCAACGGCGCGAGCAGCGCCGAAACCTGGGAAGCGACGTACATCAGCGAGATGCCCGACTCCCTGCTACGGCTGCCACCGAACATCCTGTTGATCATCGCCTGGTGGTTCGGCTTGTAGACGGCACCGCCGATCGCCAGCAGCGGCAACGCCACGGCGGCCGTCCCGCCCACTGGAACGGACAGCAGGAGGTAGCCCGCGACGTTCACCGCGCATCCCGCGAACAGCGCGGTCCGGTTGCCGAGCCAGCGGTCTCCCACCCAACCGCCTGCCAGCGACAGCATGAACATCAAGCCGATCCACGCTCCGAACAGGGCGGCCGCGTCCGTCATCGGGAGACCGAGGCCGCCGCGCTCCGCCGGAGCCGCCGCGTACAACACGAGAATCGCCTGCAGGCCGTAGAAACCGAAGCGTTCCATCGCGTCGCTGGTGAACAACGTCAGGTACCAGCGCGGCATCCTCGCCAGGCGAACCGGTCCGTCGTCCCGCGTCCCGTCCTCGGCACGAGTGGCGGGCACCGCCGCGTCATCCACACCTTGTCCCTCCGCCGGAAGTCATGCGGAGAAAGAGATATCGGCGTCTTCTGGGGAATGCCTGGGTTCCTGAGCAGCCCGCGCGGCCGGCTTCATCGCGGCCCCAGCCACGCCTCATGCGGCAAGACGATGGTGCCGGCCGGGACACCTGTCGAGCAGCGAGGAGCATCATGACCGCACAGCGCACCGCCTTGGTCACCGGAGCCGGCCGAGGAATCGGCAAGGCCGTCGCCGCCGAACTCTCCCGGCAGGGGTTACGGGTCGTGCCCACCACACGACGACCGGACGAAGCCGGTTCGCCGATACTCGACGTCACCGACGCCGGCAGCGTTCGCGAAGCCGCGGACCGGATCGGCCCCGTCGACATCCTGATCTGCAACGCGGGCGTCCTGCTCGACCCCGGCAGCGACCCCTTGTCGGTCCCCCTCGACCTCGTCGAACGCACCCTGGAGGTGAACCTGCTTGGCGGTTGGAGAGTGGCTCAGGTGTTTCTGCCGGGGATGATCGACAGGGGCTGGGGCCGGGTGGTGTTCGTCTCCAGCGGGACCGGGTCCTTCGATCAGGGACTCTTCACCGGAGCGCCCGGCTATTCGGTGTCGAAGGCGGCGCTCAACGGGCTGACCATGATGCTGGCGTCGCATACCAAGGGCACCGGGGTACTGGTGAACGCGGTGAATCCCGGAATGACCCGGACCAGGATGATGCCGCAGGCGGGACGACCGGTGGAGGAGGCCGCGCGGGACATCGTCCACGCGGCGACGCTTCCCGACGACGGCCCGTCCGGGGTCTTTCTCCGGCACCGGCTGCCCGCTCCGTGGTAGCCGAGCGTGTCGAGCCCGATTCCAGATTTTCCCCACCACCGCCCGAAATCATCTGCTGGCCCAGGGAATCTCTGCAGAAGGGACCACCGTGCACCGCACCTTGATCGTGGCGAAGCTGCGGACCGACAGGCCACAGCGGATCGCCGACGCCTTCGCCGAATCCGACGAAACCGAGCTACCGCGGATGATCGGAGTCTCCCGGCGGACACTGTTCACCTTCCACGACCTGTACTTCCACCTCGTGGAGGCTGACGAAGACATCTCGCCTGCCCTGTACCGGGCCCGTGAGCATCCGCTGTACCGGAAACTCAACACCACGCTCGCCGATCTGGTCTCCCCCTACGACCCCGGCTGGCAGGAGCCGAAGGACGCGATGGCCGACCCGCTCTACGTGTGGACCGCCGAGGAAGGACGCACGACATGACGACCACCCGGCCGGCGAAGGTACGAGCGGAAGATGTCGAGTCCAATCGCAAACGCGGTGGTGACATCCGGGTCACCCTGAGTCCGAAGACCGTGGGATCCACCTCCGGTTTCGGCGGCCTGCTGCGGCTCGCTCCCGGTGAGTTCGTCACCGAGCATTACCACCCCTATTCCGAGGAGTTCCTGCACGTCGTCACCGGGGAGCTGGAGATGACGTTGAACGGCGAGGCGGCACGGCTGGCCGCGGGGGACTCGCTCCTCGTGCCGATCGGCGTGCGGCATCGGCTGGTCAACGTGGGCGACGTACCGGCGCAGGCGGTGTTCCACCTGTCGCCGCTGGCTCCCCGGCCCGATCTCGGGCACGTGGACACCGAGACGCCGGCACATCCGGACCAGTCCGGCCCCGACGTCGGAGCCGGCCGATGACGAGAGCGGCCGTCATCACCGGTATCGGCGTGGTATCGCCCGGTGCGTTGGGCCGGACGGCGTTCTGGGACCTGCTTTCCGCAGGCCGTACCGCCACGCGACCGATCTCGTTGTTCGACGCCGGCGGCTTCCGTTCCCGGATCGCCGCCGAAGCGGACTTCGACCCGGCCTCGGCCGGGCTGTCCACGCAGGAGATACGGCGGATGGACCGCGCCGCCCAGTTCGCCGTCGTTTCGGCGAGAGAGGCGGTGGCGGACAGCGGCTTGGCCTTCGACGCGATCGAGCCGGAGCGAGTGGCGGTCAGCATCGGCAGCGCGGTCGGCTGCACGATGGGCTTGGAGGAGGAGTACGCGGTACTCGCCGACGACGGCAGGCGGTGGCTGGTCGATCACACCTACGGCGTCCCCCATCTCTACGGGTACATGGTCCCGAGCACCCTCGCCGTCGAGGTCGCGCGGGATGTGGCCGCCGAAGGGCCGGTGGCGCTGATCTCGACCGGCTGCACCTCGGGCCTCGACGCGGTCGGGCACGGGGCGGCGCTGATCAGGGAAGGGTCGGCGGACGTGGTGCTCGCAGGTGCCACCGACGCCCCGCTGTCGCCGATCACGTCCGCTTGTTTCGACGCGATCCGTGCCACGTCGGCGAACAACGAGGCCCCGGAGCACGCCTCACGTCCCTTCGACGCGCATCGGGACGGTTTCGTCCTCGGCGAAGGTGCCGCCGTGCTGGTGCTGGAGGACAGGGCCGCCGCGCGCCGCCGCGGGGCACGGATCTATGCGGAGGTATCGGGTTTCGCCAGTCGCAGCAACGCCTTTCACATGACCGGGCTGAAGCCCGACGGTGCCGAGATGGCCGAGGCGATCACGCACGCGCTGAAGCAGGCCGAGCTCGACCCCACCGACGTCGGGTACGTCAACGCTCATGGATCCGGCACGAAGCAGAACGACCGGCACGAGACCGCCGCGTTCAAGCGCAGCCTCGGCACGCACGCCTACCGAGTCCCGGTGAGCTCGATCAAATCGATGATCGGTCATTCCCTCGGCGCCATCGGCTCTCTCGAACTGGCGGCCTGCGCGCTGGCCTTGGACCGGCAGGTCGTCCCGCCGACGGCGAACCTGTCCAACGCCGACCCCGAATGCGACCTCGACTACGTGCCGCATACGGCGAGGGACCACCGGATGGACGTGGTGCTGAGCGTAGGCAGCGGATTCGGTGGCTTTCAGAGTGCGGCCGTCCTGACCAGGGGGTAACGCTATAGGTTGTCCCCATGTTCGTGCCGACGCAGAACGACCCGCAGCCGACCGCCGGGCCTCCCTGGTGGCTCGTCATCGGTCCAGGGTTCGCCGCGCTCATCGGGCTGTTCCTGCTCACCGTGATCTACCGCTTCGGCGGTGAGCCGGCCCTGCAGATCGATTTGGGCATGTCCGGCCAGTCGCTGCTGCTGAACGGCGTCGTCGCGTACGTCGTCGCGGCCGCGCTCGCCTTCCCGGCGGGCCTGCTGCTCGGCGCCCGGTTCCCGACGTCGGTGACCGTGCCCGCGCTCGTCTTGATGCTGCTGGGCGTTCTCGTGGTCGCCTTCGGGCCCAGCAGCGGCCTGCTCCTGGCCGGCCGGGTGCTCAACGGACTCGGCGCGGGCGCCGCCCTCGGCGTGACCGTCGCGCTGATCCGGCGCCTCAGGACGGGCCGCGGCGCCGCGGCCGGCGTGACGGCGGGACTCGGTGTCCTGGCCTTGGTGGTCGCACCGGTCCTCGGCGGACTGCTCTCGGACGCGACCAGCTTCCGGGTGGTGTTCGTGGTGGCGGCACTGTTCGTGTTCGTGGCGCTCGTCGTCGCCGGGATCCTCGGCATCGTCGCGCTGGCCAAGCCGAAAGCCGTGCCGCACGCCTGACCTTCAGCCGCCGAGCGTCCGCAAGACCGCGAGCACTTCGTCCGGCACGTCGAGCCCGGCTTCCACCTCCGACACCTTCGCGGCCACGCGCCGGTGCGTCGCCCGGCCGCGGGCGCTGAGGTGGACGAGGACGCGGCGCCTGTCGGTGGCGTCGACCTCGCGATAGGCCTGCGCGGTGGTCACGAGTTTGTCGACCACCCTGGTCAACGTCGGGGCGGTGGCGAGCGTCCGGTCGGCGAGGTCGGCCATGGCGAGGCCGCCCTTGCCGCTCAGCGTGTCCAGCACCAGCCATTGGTCCAGGGTGAGACCTTCCTTGGCGAGCACCTGCTCCACCCTGGCGGCGACGGCACGGGCGGCGCGGGTGAGCGAGCCGGTGAGCGACGTTCCGGCGGTCGTGACGCCGCGTGTCCCCATATCCCGTCCCCTTGCCAAAACCGGACACCCTCGCAATACTTCCAGGTGAAAGCACTTTGACCTTACCGGGCCACCGCACGGAGCGCCATGCCCCCACGCCTCGCCACCCGGCCCCGCGACGACACCTGGCGTGTGGCCATGGTGGTCCCGTTGCAGGGACCGGCCGGGCTGTTCGGCCCGTCGTGCGAGGCGATCACGGAGCTGGCCGTCCACGAACTCAACGCCTCCGGTGGCATCCTCGGCAGGCAGGTCGAGGCCGAGGTGGTCGACGGCGGCGGCACTCCCGCGCGAGTAGCCGGCGAAGTGCGGCGTCTGGTCGACAGCGGGCGGGTCGACGCGGTGAGCGGCTGGCACATCTCGTCGATCCGGCACGCGCTCGCGCCGGTCGTCGCCGACAGGGTGCCGTACGTGTACACCTCGCTCTACGAAGGCGGCGAGCGCCGCTCGGGCATCTTCTGCACGGGCGAGACACCGCGCTGCCAGATCGAGCCGGCACTGCGCTGGCTGCGCGACCATCTCGGCGCCCGGCGCTGGTTCGTCGTCGGCGACGACTACGTCTGGCCGCACCGGTCGGCCCACGCGATCCGTCAGTACGCCAAGGATCTCGATCTGCGTATCACCGGAGAGGCGTTCGTCGGGCTCGGCGCCGGCGACATGTCCACAGTGGTCCGCGAGGTCGAACAGTCCACAAGCGACGGTGTACTCATGTTGCTGGTCGGGCAGGACGCGGTGCGCTTCAACCGCGCCTTCGCCGCGCGCGGGCTCAGCGACCGGCTGCTCCGGTTCAGCCCGCTGATGGAGGAGAACATGCTTCTCGCCAGTGGCGCGAACGCCACCGGCGACCTCTACGTCTCCGCCGCCTACTTCCGGTCGATGGTCACCGCCGACGCGATGGACCTCCTCGGCCGCTACGTCGGCCGCCACGGCCCCGGCGCCCCGGCCTTGAACAACGCGGCCGAATCCTGTTACGAGGGGCTGCATACGCTGGCCGAACTCGTCAGCAGGGCGGGGACGTCGGCGCTTCCCGCGCTCAACGCGGCGATCGACGGCGTCGCCTATCACGGACCGCGCGGCACGATCGAGTTCCGCGGGCAGCAGGCCGATCAGCACGTCCATCTCGCGGTCGCCGACGGCTACGACTTCGAAGTCCTCACCCGGCTATGAAAGCCACCCCCTTGACTCGCTCCGGCACACCACATACTTTCATTTGAAATTATTCCATGTGACGCACGTTATGCGGAGGTGAGTATGGGCAACGTGGGCCTGCTCTACGTCGGCGCCGCCTTGATGATCAACGGCCTGATGTTGCTCGGCCGGGTACCACCGCGTTCGGCGGCGGTGCTGAACCTGTTCGTCGGCGCGCTGCAGTGCGTCACCCCGACCGTGCTCATCGTCCAGGCGAACGGGAATCCGGACGCGATCCTCGCCGCGTCCGGCCTGTACCTGTTCGGTTTCACCTATCTGTACGTCGGCATCGCGAACCTCGCCGGCCTGGAGCCGGAAGGCATCGGCTGGTTCTCGCTCTTCGTGGCGGGCGCCGCCGTGGTGTACGCCGGGATCGCCTTCTGGCACGGCGACGACCCTGTTTTCGGCGTCATCTGGCTGTCGTGGGCGTTGCTGTGGACGTTGTTCTTCCTCGTACTCGGCCTGGGCAAGGAACATCTGACGCGATTCACCGGCTGGACCGTCCTGCTGCTCAGCCAGCCGACGTGCACGGTGCCCGCCTTCCTCGGCCTCACCGGCGCCTACCGCAGCGACGGCGGCACCGCGTTGCTGGCGGCCGCGATCGCGGTGGCGCTGGTCGCGGCCGCCGGATCCCTCGACGTCCTGAAAAACCGTTCGGAGAAAAGGAGTCTTCATGCGACACGGTGACATTTCCGCCAGCCCGGACACGGTCGGTGTCGCGGTGGTCAACTACAAGATGCCGCGGCTGCACACCAAGGCCGAAGTCCTCGACAACGCCCGCAAGATCGCCGAAATGGTGGTGGGCATGAAGTCCGGCCTCCCCGGCATGGACCTCGTCGTGTTCCCCGAGTACTCGACGCAGGGCATCATGTACGACCCGAAGGAGATGTACGAGACCGCGGCGACGATTCCCGGCGAGGAGACCGAGATCTTCGCCGCCGCGTGCCGGGAAGCCCAGACCTGGGGCGTCTTCTCGATCACTGGCGAGCGGCACGAGGACCACCCGGCCAAACCGCCGTACAACACGCTCGTGCTCATCAACGACCGCGGCGAGATCGTCCAGAAGTACCGGAAGATCCTGCCCTGGTGCCCGATCGAGGGCTGGTATCCGGGCGAAGACACCTACGTCAGCGACGGCCCGAAGGGCATGAAGATCTCGCTGATCATCTGCGACGACGGGAACTACCCGGAGATCTGGCGCGACTGCGCGATGAAGGGCGCCGAACTGATCGTGCGCTGCCAGGGCTACATGTACCCGGCCAAGGAACAGCAGGTCCTGATGGCCAAGGCGATGGCGTGGGCCAACAACTGTTACGTCGCCGTGGCGAACGCCGCCGGATTCGACGGCGTGTACTCGTACTTCGGCCATTCCGCGATCATCGGTTTCGACGGCCGCACACTCGGTGAGACCGGCGAAGAGGAATACGGGATCCAGTACGCGCAGCTGTCGGTCTCGGCGATCCGCGACGCGCGCACCTACGACCAGTCGCAGAACCACATCTTCAAACTGCTGCACCGCGGTTACACCGGCGTGCAGGACGCGGACGAAGGCGACAAGGGCGTGGCGGACTGCCCGTTCGACTTCTACAAGCTCTGGGTCACCGACGCCAAGAAGGCGCAGGAGAAGGTCGAGTCGATCACCCGCGACACCATCAACCCCTGACAAGGACAGTGCGCCCTAGACTCGGCGCATGGACAGGATCGACAGCGGCAGCCGGACGATCGCAGCCCCGCCCGAGACCGTCTACCAGGCGCTCCTGGACCGGGAGTCCCTCGAAGCCTGGCTGCCGCCCGAGGGGATGCGCGGCCGGATCGAACATTGGGATCCGCGGCCCGGCGGCGGTTTCCGCATGATCCTCACCTACCTCGACGCGTCCGCCGCGCCCGGCAAGTCGTCGGACGCGACGGACGTCGTCGAAGTCGGGTTCGCCGAACTGGTGCCCGCCGAACGTGTGGTGCAGCGGGCCGTCTTCAAGTCCGGGGACCAGGCCTTCGCGGGCACCATGACGATGACCTGGAGCCTGGCCGCCGCGGGTGACGGCACCGAGGTGACCGTCACCGCGACGGACGTGCCGTCCGGTATCGGCCAGGCGGATCACGAAGCCGGTATCGCCTCTTCACTGGCCAACCTGGCCTCCTTCGCCGAAACGCGCTGACGGCCGGACGCGATGACGATCGCGGCGAGGACGGCCATCACCAGCGGCACGACCAGCGCCGCCCGGAAACCGCCGAGCGCCGCCTCTCGCGAGCCGTCCCCGAGCGCGGCGACGTTGACGGCGGTCACCGCGGACAGCCCGAGTGCCGCGCCGAACTGGAACGCCGTGTACAGCAGCCCGCCCGCGAGCCCCTGTTCGTCCTCGGCGATCCCGTCGGTGGCGACGATCGTCAGCGGACCATAGGCGAGCGCGAATCCGAGACCCAGGATGATCATCGACGGGAACATCGCCGCGTACGTCCAGTCCAGGCCCAGCGGCAGGAAGAGCGCGTACGCCACGGCGGCGAGCACGAGCCCGCCGAAGATCAGCCGGGTGTTGCCGAACCTCGCCACCAGCCGCGGGGTCAGCGTCGGCGCGAGGATCGCGTCGATCCCGACGGCCAGCAGCGCCAGGCTCGTCTCCACCGTCGACCAGCCCCGCAGCTCCTGCAGGTACAGCGTGACGAGGAACTGGAACCCGAAGAACGATCCGGCGAACAGCAGGGCGCTGACGTTCGCCCGCACCAGCGGACCCGACTTCAGGATGCCGAGGCGCACCAGCGGCGTGGGCGAGCGGCGTTCGACGGTCACGAAGGCCGCCAGCGCCGTCACTCCCCCGGCGAACGACGCGAGGGTCCAGCCCCAGCCCTGTCCGGGATGTTCCAGGCGGACCACCGCGTAGGCGATCAGCAGCATCGCCACGGTCACGGTGAACGCTCCGGGGAGGTCCAGGCGGCGCGGCACCCGTTCCTCGCCCGCCGGTTCCTTGATGAGCCACAGCGCGGCGAGCAGGATGACGGCGGACAGGATCACCGGCGTGAAGAACACCCAGCGCCAGTCGATCCTGGTCAGCAGGCCACCGATGACCAGGCCGAGCGAGAAGCCGCCCGCCCCGGTGCCGGCGTAGAACAGCAGCGCCTTGTTGCGTTTCGGGCCTTCCTCGAAGCTCGTGGTGATGATGGACAGCCCGGCCGGGGTCATGAAGGCCGCGGCGACGCCGGTGACGAACCGGGCGAGCAGCAGCATCCAGCCTTCGGTGGCGAACCCGCCCAGCCCGGAGAAGACGAGGAACACCACCAGCCAGGCGAGGAACATGCGGCGTCGGCCGTACATGTCGGCCGCACGCCCGCCCAGCAGCATGAACCCGCCGTAGCCGAGCACGTAGGCGCTCACGACGCCGCTCAGCGTCGCCGTCGACAGCCCGAGTTCGGCCCGGATGGAGGGCAGCGCCACGTTCAGCATCGCGACGTCGATGCCCTCCAGGAAGATGGCGCCGCACAGCACCACGAGCACGCCCCAGGCCCGCCCACCCATCCGGTCGGCGCGCGGAAGCGTTTGCGAGTTGCTCAAGATCGGATCTCCCTCAGTGAACGGGAACCGACGGTTACTCATCGGCCGGTCGGTTCCCTCTTGTAACCAAGGGGATCTTCCGTCACCATCGACGACCATGGAAGAAGGCACTTTGAACTCACCCAGTCGTTGTGAACTCACCGAGGAGGACTACGAGGCCTTCCAGTGGGACACGCGCGAGGACTGCGAGGTCCGCCAGATCCTCGACCGGGTGGCGGACAAGTGGTCACTCCTGGTGATCGCGCTGCTCGACCGGAACACGCTGCGGTTCACCGAGCTCAAGTACAAGATCGACGGCATCAGCCAGCGCATGCTCACCACCACGCTGCGCCACCTCGAACGGGACGGGCTGGTGAGCCGCACCGTTTATCCGGTGGTGCCGCCGCGGGTCGAGTACGCGCTGACGCCGCTGGGGATGACGCTGCACAAGACGATCCAGTCACTGGTCACCTGGACCGAGGACCACCAGGGCGAGATCGCCCTCGCGCGCGCCCAGTACGACAAACGCGTCACCGCCTAGGGAGCCGCATGGCCAGGCTGTCCGGAGGGGATCCGTCATTGCTGCGGCGGCTCAACGCCATCGCCGTCCTGCGGGCGCTGTACGCGGCCGGGGAACTCACCCTCGCGGAGCTGGTCAAGGCGAGCGAGGTCTCCCGTCCGACGGTCGAGGAGATCGCCGCCGACCTCGGGGAACAGGGGCTGGTCGAGGAGGTCCCGCTTCCTCCCGGTGCGCCGCGGCCGGTGGGGCGGCCCGCCAAGCGGTACCGCTTCCGCCACGAGTCCGGGCACGTCGCCGGCCTCGAGATCGGCCCGCATCAGGCGTTGTGCCTGGTCGCCGACCTGCGGGGCGAGGTCGTCGGACGGGCGAAGGCCGCGCTCACCCCCGAGACGGACGCGGCCGACCGGCTCGGCGCCGCGCACCGGGTCCTCGCCGCCGCCGTCGAAGGCCATGCCGGCGTGCGGGTGCTCGGCATCGGCACGACCGGCGTGGTGTCCGGCGGCAAGGTCGTCCACAACTACCGCCTTCCCGGCTGGACCGGCGTCGACCTGCCCGCGGAGTTCGGCGGGGGCTGCCCGGTGCTGGCTGGGAACGACACCCAGCTCGCCACCCTGGCCGAACACTGGCGCGGCGCCGCGCGCGGCGTCGACGACGTCGTCTACGTGCGGTTCGGGCACACCGTCTCGCTGGGCCTGCTGCTCGGCGGGAAGCCGCACGCGGGCCACCACGGCGCCGCCGGCGAGATCGGCGCCCTGCGACCGGCAGGCGGATTCGCCGAGCTCGTCGCCGCCACCGTGCTCGCCGTCGACCCGCAGCTGGTGGTGATCGGCGGCACCGGAGATCTGACGGCGAAACTGCGCGCCGAACTGACCCGGCTGTGCCTGTTCACGGTACGCATCGAGACCTCGACGCTCGGCGAGGACTCGGTGGCGCTCGGCGCGGTACGGCTGGCGTTGAGCCGCGTGGAGCGCGACCTGTTCAGTGTCGAGGACGTCGCCTGAGCAGGCTGATCACCACGATCAGCACGGCCACCGCGCCGCTGGTGAACAGCTGTGTCCGCGCGTCGGCGTCCGTCCACATGAGGACGAGGACGCCCGCCATCGCGAGCAGTGCGACCCAGCTGAGCCAAGGGAAACCCCACATCCGCACCGGCAGGTCCGCGGCCGTGCCGTCCCGTTCGGCCGCTTTCCGCAGCCGCAGCTGTGAGATCGCGACGAAGATCCAGACGAGCAGGATGTTCGCCCCGATGGCGTTCAGCAGGAACGGCAGGACATGTTCGGGGGCGAGGAAGTTGAGCAGTACGGCCACGAAACCGAAGGCCACCGACGCGAGCACCGCCGTCCGCGGGACGCCCGCGCCGGACAGCTTCAGCATCGCGCGCGGTGCTTCGCCACGTTCGGCCAGCGAGAACACCATCCGAGAGGCGCCGTAAAGGTTGGCGTTCAACGCCGACAGCAGCGAGGTCAGCACGACGAAACTCATCAGGAGCGCCGCCGACGGCACCCCGATCCGCTCCAGGATGGTCACGAACGGGCTGGTGTTGGCCGAAGCGGTCTCCCACGGCAGCAACAGCACCATCAGCGTCACGGAACCGACGTAGAACAGCAGCAGCCGCACGATGACCGTGCGCGTGGTGCGGCGGATCGAATCCGCCGGGTCGTCGGACTCCGCCGCGGCGATGGTGACCAGTTCCATGCCGCCGAAGGAGAACGCGACCGCGAGCAGGCCGGTCAGCACGCCTTGCAGGCCATTGGGCAGGAAACCGCCGTGCCCGGTGAGGTTGTCCAGGCCCACCGGCGTCGTCCCCGGCAGGATCCCGAACACCGCCAGCGTGCCGAGGACGAGGAAGCCGACCACGGCGGTCACCTTGATCGCGCCGAACCAGAACTCGAACTCCCCGAACGAGCGCACCGCGAACAGGTTCACCACGGTCAGCACGGCCATGAACAGCAGCACCCAGGTCCACTGTGGAATCTGCGGCAGGAGCCCGTTCGCGATCCCCGCCGCCGCGGTGGCCTCGGCCGCGACCACGACCACCAGCAGCGACCAGTACAGCCAGCCGACGGTGAACCCGGCCCAGCGCCCGAGCGCCTTCTCCGCGTACACCGAGAACGAGCCGCTGCTCGGCTCGGCGGCGGCCATCTCGCCAAGCATGCGCATCACGAGCACCATGAGCAGGCCCGCGACCACATAGGACAGCAGGATGCCGGGGCCGGCGGTCTTGATCCCCGCGCCGGTGCCGACGAACAGCCCGGCGCCGATCGCCCCGCTGATGGCCAGCATGGTGACGTGCCGCCGCCGGAAGCCGGTGCCGAGCGACCGGGTCCCGGTCGCGGTCACGGGTTCGGCGGGGCCTGGTGCGGGCATGGTGGATCCATTCGTCTGCGGTACGCGGGAGCTCAACCGCGGGACAACTCTTCCAGCCGTTCGTGGAGCCGGTCGACGTGGTCCTCGCTTTCGGGCTTCATCAGCACGCTACGCAGGATCCTCGCGCCGTCCGCATCCGCGTCGGCCCCGGTGTGACGCAGACCGAACTGCGGCTCGCTCACCCGCAGCGTGCTGAGGAACACCGGTTCCCTCGCCGCGGCCATGCCGTTGCGCAGGATCCGCGCGCTCGCCTGGTCGATATTCGACAGCGAAAGCGGGTCCGTGCGGGGGAAGTAGGTGACGATGTCGAGTTCCGGTGGCTGGTACAGGTCGAACCGCTCGGAGTCCTCCAGCAGCTTCGCCCACCGCAGCGCCGCCCGGCGGCCGGCCGCGAGCACCCGGCCCAGCCCGTCGGGGGTGGGCGGCAGCACCCGGAAGGTGAGCCACAACGCGGCGGCGGCCGCGCCCGCCCGGGAGCATTCGAGGCTGATCTCGCCGAGATGCAGGTCTTCCGAGGTGAAGTAGGTGTACGGCGAATCGTGCAGATAGAACCGGCCCGCCGCGGGGTCGGAGAACAGCACCGCGCCGCAACCGTAGGGCTGGAGGCCGTGCTTGTGCGGGTCGATGACGATCGAATCGGCCTCGGCGATGGCGAGCCACGGGGCCTCGGGCAGCCCTTCCGGACCGTCCAAACCGGACAGAAGCCGGAAGAAGCCACCGTAGGCGGCGTCGACGTGCACGCGGACGCCGTAGCGTTCCCGCAACGCCAGCGCCTCGTGGACCGGCTCCACCGTGCCGAGCGCGGTCGTCCCCGCGGTGAGCACCACGGTGCCGATCTTCCCGGTGCGCAGCAGGTCTTCGAGCGCGTCGAGGTCCATGGCGCCGCGCGCGTCGACGGGCACCGTATGGCCCTCGACGCCGAGCACGCCGCACATCCGGCCGTGCGTGTAGTGCGCCTCGGCGCTGTACGCGATCCCCTTGCCCGGATGCGTTTCGCGCGCGACGAACAGCGCCTCGAGGTTCGCCATCGTGCCGCTGGTGGTCAGATGGCCCAGGTGCTCCCCGTAGCCGAACATCGTGGCCAGCTGCCGGACGACCTCGCGTTCCATCTCGGCCGTCGCCGGGCCGCCGTCGAGCGCGTGGTTGTTGGGGTTGACCAGCATCGCGGCCAGGTAGCCGACCATCGCGGCCGGATGCGGCGGTTTGAGCATCTGGCCGGCGTAGGAGGGGTGGAAGAACGGGTAATTGTCCTTCAGCCGCTCGGTGAGCTCCTCGAACGCGGCCTCGAACCGCCCGTCGGAGACCTCCAGCGACGGATGCGGCCGGAAGGCGCCGAACGTCTCCGCCCACGCCTCGTTCGACGTCAACGCCTGACCGAGCCAGTACCGGAAGTCCATCAAGCGCGCCCTTCGCTTCGTTCGGCTCCAAAAAACGTAGGAGCCTCCAGAGGTCTCGCGCAACCGTCTTCGGTAGGGGTCAGATCTTGCGGGTCCGCCGCTCTTCGCCCTTCTCTTCGAGCTGCCTGACGATCTCCCGCAGCGAAGCGGCCAGCTCGGTGCACTTCTCGGGGCTGAGCCGTTCGGTGACGAACGCTTCCTCCTGGTTGAACTCCGGGAAGAGCTCCCGCATCAGCCGCTCCCCTTCCGGGGTCAGCGCGAGCAGCACCAAACGTCCGTCGACGGGATGTTTGCGCCGGGTGACCAGGCCGTGTGCCTCCAGGGTCTTCATGACCCCGGTGAGCGTTCCCTTGGTGATGCCGGACTCGGCGGCGACGTGCCTGGTCTCCTTCTCCCCGAAGATCCACACCACCCACAGCACCACGAACGCGGTCCAGGTGAGACCCGCGGTGCGCAGGACCGAATTCTCGAAATGCAACCGGACGGCCGTCGCGGCGCGGTGGAGATTGGCCACCGCCTCCATCCGCTCCCACAGCAGCGGGATGCCGCCCAGTTTGGCCCGCACGGCGGTCTCGGTCTCGGCCAGTGTGTGATACCCGGTCAACAGCCACATCCTCACCGGCCCCGGAGGTACCAGCCCGGTGGGCGCGCACCCCCGCGCACCCGCTCCGCAGATCGTATGCGGAACGGGCGTGCGTCCACAGTGGCCTTTCGGAGGCTAAGCGGCGGGCGCCAGCGGCTCCAGGAGATCTTGTCCTGTTTCGGACAATTCCGCCGATACCCGGCTGCCGGGAACGCCACCGGCGGGCAACCGGAGCAGCCCGGCGTGGGCGAGGCGATGGGCCGTGTTCTGGTCGCTGCACGGCAGGCCGTCGACATAGAGGTCCGGCTCCAGGCTGACGGTGATTTCAGCCCGGCCCTGCGCCACGGCTCGCAGCATGGCCAGGGCCCGGTATGACAGGCCTTCGGGGTCTTGCGCTCTCTCGTTCATTCGGGGTCACTCCTCTGACCTGGGAGTTTCCCGTCGCCCACGGTTCAAACATGACCTCGGTCACCGTTGGGGTACGGCCGCGCGATGCTCGGCGATGTCGCCGAACAGGTCGCCCATCTCCTCGACGCGCTCCAGCACCTGCCCGGCGGTGAACAGCAGGTCCTCGGCCTTGCGGCAGGCTTCGACCTCCTCCCAGGTCACCGGGGTGGAGACGGTCGGGATGGCGCGGCCGCGCAGCGAGTACGGCGCGATGGTGGTCTTGGCGGTGTTGTTCTGGCTCCAGTCGATGAACACGCGACCGGGACGGATGGCCTTGGTCATCCTGGCGACGATGGTCTCCGGTGACCGGCGCGCGAGTTCCTCCGCGACGGCCTTGGCGTACTCGGAGGTGCGTTCGTCCGACCGCGTGCGCACCGGGCAGTACAGCTGCATTCCCTTGTTGCCGCTCGTCTTCGCGTACACCGTGAGACCGTCCCCGATGAGCAGGTCGCTGAGGGTCTCGGCCACCCGGCAGCAGTCGACGACGTCGGCGGGCGGCCCGGGATCGAGATCGAACACCAGCAGATCGGGTGATTTCCGCGCGCCGCGCGGGCCGACCGTCCACTGTGGAATATGCAGTTCCAGCGCGGCGAGATTGGCCGCCCACATCAGCGTCGGCAGGTCGCCGACCACCGGGTAGTCGAGCGTCTCGTCCCCGCCGCGGCGGCCCCGGTTGGTGAGCCGCGCCGTACGCACCCAGTCGGGGGCGTGCCGGGAGACGTTCTTCTCGTAGAACGGTTCCCCGTCGACGCCGTCGGGGAACCGGCGGAACGTGGCGGCGCGGTCACGCAGATGGGGGAGCATGACCGGGGCTATCCGGCGGTAGTAGTCGAGAACCTCGCGTTTGGTGAAACCGTGCGCGGGGTAGAGCACCTTGTCCAGATTGGACAGGCCCAGCCGCCGCCCCTCGACCTCGACCGTTATCCGCTCCTCAGGCACCCTTCGACGATAGATCACCGACGGGGTTTCCGGGGTACCGTGAGGCATGAGCACCGTGCCGGACGCGATCGCCCCGATGCTGGCGACCGACGGCGACCTGCCCACCGGCGGGTGGGGCTACGAATACAAATGGGACGGCTACCGCTGCTGCCTGCGTGTCGCGCGGGACGGCGAGACGCGCCTGACCAGCCGCCGCGGCCTCGACATCACGGCGACGTACCCGGACGTGACCGCTGAGGCGCTCAGCGGTCACGAAGCCGTCCTCGACGGCGAGATAGTCGTCCTCGACGAGCAGGGGCGGCCCAGCTTCCCGCTGTTGCAAACGCGGCATCTGCGCACGCCGGACGCGTCCCTGCTCGAACGCAGCCCAGTGCATTTCTTCGCCTTCGACGTGCTGTTCCTCGATGGTGACACCCTCCTCGACGAGCCTTACGAGGCCAGGCGCGAGGTGCTGACGTCCCTGGGCGCGAGTGGCCGCATCGCCATCCCACCGGGTTACACCGACGACGACATCTCCCCCGATCAGCTGCTCGACGTCGTCCGGCAACACGGGCTCGAAGGCCTGATCGCGAAGAAGCTCGACAGCCGCTACCACCCCGGCAAGCGGACACGCCAATGGATCAAACGGGCGCTGTGGCACACCCAGGAGGTCGTGATCGGCGGCTGGCGCCCCGGCGACGGGCGGCGCTCGGGGACGCTCGGCGCGTTACTGCTGGGCGCGCACGACGAAACCGGCGGCCTTCGGTACATCGGCGACGTCGGGACCGGGTTCAGCGACAAGGTCCTCGAAGACCTGCACGCCCGGCTCACCCCGTTGGAGCGCAAGAAGCCACCGTTCGCTTCGGAGGTCCCGCGCGACCGGGCACGGCGGGTGCACTGGGTGGAGCCCGAACTCGTCGGAGAGGTCGTGCACCGGAACTGGACCCCGGACGGCCGTCTGCGGCACACGACCTGGCGAGGACTGCGGGCGGACAAGACACCCGAGGACGTCAAGATGCCCTCCGCTGGATAAAGCGCAGCAGGTTGCCGGAGGGGTCGAGGAAGGCACAATCGCGGACTCCGCCGGGCCGGTCGATCGGTTCCTGCATCACTTCCGCTCCCGCGGCCTCGATGCGCTCGAAAGTGCCGTCGCAGTCGTCGGTCACGAAGACGAGACGGCTCAGCAAGGCCTTGGACAGCAGATCTTCGATCGCGGACCGGTCCGCCGGCGAGGTACCCCGGTCGGCGCCGGGTGGTTCGAGGACGATCCGCACGTCCGGCTGCGAAGGCGGACCGACACTCACCGGTCCGTCGTGCCACACGGTGAAGCCGAGCACGTCACGGTAGAAGCCGAGCGCGCTGCCGACATCGTGGACGACGAGCGTGCAGGAGGAGAACCTGAGGTCCATGCCGGTCAGACTTCGCTGACTTTGGCGCTGAGAAAGGCGATGTCGCGGTCCCGTAGGCGCTCCGGGTCGGTCTCGATGTCGATCCGGGTGATCTTCCCGTCGCCGAAGCTGAACGTGAAGACGGCCTTCGCCTCGCCGCGATGCGACCAGACGGCCGACGGAACGCCGTCGACCAGGGCGACCCTGGCCGCCTCGGCGCGTCCGGAGAAGAAGGCCGCCACCGCCTGGCCGCCGCGGACCTCGCCGACTACGGCGTCCGGGTCGAGCAGTTCGAGCAGGGCTTCGAAATCCCCGTTCCGGGCAGCGGCCAGGAAGGCGGCGATGACCTCCCGCTTCGGGGATCGCGCGGCGTCGGTCTCGTCGGAGGCGGTCCGCACCCGGCGCCGCGCCCTGCTCGCGAGCTGCCGGGACGCGGCCGGGGAACGACCGAGGACGGTGCCGATCTCGCCGAACGACACGGCGAACACGTCGTGCAGGACGAACGCGAGCCGCTCGGCGGGGGTCAGCCTGTCCAGCACCACCATCAGCGCGACACCGACCGAGTCGGCCAGCAACGCCTCGTCCTCCGGGTCGTCCTTGCCGATGTCCGGCACGGCGGGCTCGGGCGGCAACGCCCCGGCGGACTCCTCCCGCCTGGCGCGGCGGGATTCCAGCATGTTCAGGCACACCCTGGCGACGACCGTGGTCAGCCAGCCCGCCGGATTCTCGATCTCGCCGGTGTCCGCGCGGCTGACCCGCAGCCACGCCTCCTGCACCGCGTCCTCGGCCTCCCCGGGTGAGCCGAGGATCCGGTAGGCCACCGCCCGCAACCGGCTTTGGTGCTCGGCGAATCGCTCGCCCACCCAATCGTGCTCGGCCATCTGTCACATTCCTCCGTCCGGGTCGGTCACTTCGAATGACCGGCGAACCCGTCCCGATGTGACATCGCCGGTTCGACCACCCTTTCGAGTCCACAGGAGAACATCATGAAAGCGCACGTCAGCTCGATCCTGCTCGGTGTCCAGGACCTGGCCAGGTCCAAGGCGTTCTACACCGAGGGGCTCGGCTGGAAGATCAAGGACGACTACGGCGTCTCGGTGTTCTTCGAACCGGACGGCGGCTCGTGGGTCGGCTTCTACGGCCGCGAAGGACTGGCCGGTCAGGTGGGCACGAGCCCCGAAGGCAGCGGGTTCAGCGGGCTGGTCCTCACCTACGTCGTCCGCAGCGAAACCCGCGTCGACGAGATCGTCGCGCAGGCGGAGAAGGCCGGCGCCACGGTCCTGAAACCCGCGGGCGCCCTTTCGTGGGGCGGGTACGGCGGCACCTTCGCGGACCTGGACGGCTATGTCTGGAGCATCAGCTACAGCGCGAAGAGCACGGATCAGCCGTACGCCGAGTGATCACCGCTGTGAGCCTGGCGCCTCGTCTCGCGCGGGGAGCCAGGCTCACCGCTCCCGCCGAGGGACCAGACGTCGTACCGGATCTGTCCCCGCAGCCCGGTGTACACGCGGTCATACCACTCCTTGCACGCCTCGGCCTTGTCGCCGATCGATGGATTCACCTTGTCCTTCAACAGATCCCGGATGTTCTGGAGATCCGGCGACTACTCGTTGCGCACCATCTCGTCGAGACCGTTGGCCGACAGACCGTGTCCTCGGCGTGTCAGCGCCGTGGCGGTCCGGTGTCAGGCCGGTCGGCGATCGTTGCTTTCACAACGAGAGATCACCACCACCGAGGAGTTCGAGATGTCTGCTTTCCCCACGCCGGAGCCGATCACCGCCACGCTGACCATCGCCGGTGCCCGGGTGCGCGTCGCCGCGAGCGAGCGCCCGGACACGGTGGTGCTGGTCGAGCCGATCGACGCCGCGAGCAAGTCCGACGCGAAGGTCGCCGCGAACACCAAGGTCGGCTTCGACGACGGGAAACTGTCGATCGAGACGAAGAAGGCGGGCGGCAAGAACGGCTCGGTCGCCATCACCATCGAGGTGCCCACCGGTTCGCGGCTGGTCCTGAACACGGCCTGGTCGGACGTGAACGCCGAAGGAAAGTTCGGCGACTGCGCACTGGAAATGTCGTCGGGTCAGGTCCGGATCGACCACGTCACGGCGGTACGAGGCAACCTCTCGGCCGGTGACGTCGCGATCGGGCACGTCGCCGGGACCGCGGACCTCGAAGGCGGCTCGGCCGGGGTGCGGATCGGCGAGGCCGTCGGCGTCGTCAAGTACTCGGGTGCGACCGGGAAGGTCTGGATCGGCCACGCCCGGTCCGACGTCGACCTCTCCGGTGCGAGCGGGAGTTTCGACATCGACCGCGCCGACGGTGACGTCGTCGCACAGGCCGCCAACTGCCCGATTCGCGTCGGACGGCTGTCGCGCGGTTCCGCCGAGCTGGCGAACGCGTCCGGCGGCATCGAGGTCGGCGTCGACGCGGACGCCGCGTCGGTGGATGCCAAGAGCACCAAGGGATCCGTGCGCAACTCCGTCGCCGCGGGTGGAAGCGTCAAGGTCCACGCCCGCACGCGGCTCGACGACATCGTGATCCACCGCGCCGCGTGACCCGGGGTTTGGGGGTGGTCGCAATTAGTCGGCTAATTGCGACCACCTTCGCGCTACTTAGCTCTTTAAGGGCGCTTCGCTGCTTTAAGACTGCTTCGCCGTTGCCGTTTTTCGGCAATTTTCCCCGTTGGGCCGTTCGAGCTAGCGCAGGTGTTCGATTCGAAGTAACGTCGGTGTCGTGGCCAGCAACGATGCACCCCAGAGGACGTCCACCGAGTGGTGGCGCGCCGACACCGCGACGTTGCATGCCCGCAAACAGGAACTGGAAGTCCTGAAACGTCGAGCGGATGCGGAGCAGAATGCGATCCTCGCGGAAATCAATCGTCGCGGGGTGCGCGGATGTTCGGGTCATTCGACGTTGGCGGGGCTGATTGTCGAGGACTTCCTGGTGTCGCACAAGGAAGCCGGCGCTCGTGCCGACCGGGTGCTGGCGCTGCATCCCGGCCCAGCCATCGGCGGGGACCCCGAACCACCGCTGGCACCCCTGACAGCTGAAGCCGCCGCGGACGGCGCGATCGGCGGGTCACAGATCGACGCGATCATCAAGACGCTCGCCCGGATCCCGTCCAGCGTGCCGGAGGAGGAGGTGCGGGCCGGGGAGAAGATCCTGGTCGCACTGGCTCGCCACGCCGGACCCCGCCAGATCATGCGCGCCGGGCGCCGCCTGCTGGACGAACTCGACCCCGACGGGAAAGAACCCCGCAACGAAGACCCCAAAGACACCCGCCCGGAGTTGCGGTTCGTCAAGCACCGCGACGGCACCCTCGGTCTCAAAGCCCGCCTCGATCTGGAAACCTACGCCCGCCTGAAATCCGACCTGGATCCGATGGCCAAACCCCACAAAGCCATCGATCCCCAGATGTTTCCGCAGCCGTTCCATGTCGGCGACGAGATGATCCGTCGTGTTGTGGCGGAGGCCGGTCGCCGGGTCGCTCGCGTGCGGGATGCTGCGGCCGCAGCCGCGTTGATCGAACAGCACGGCACGATAGCGGGCCGGGTCGAACATGCGCCGCATTCCGGGCGTACGGCCCTGCCCCGGGCCGCCGTGCAGCATGACCGCCGGCTTCCCGGCCGGATTCCCGCAGGTCTCCCAGTAGACGAGATTGCCGTCACCTACATCGAGCAGTCCCCTGTCGTACGGCTCGGCCGGTGGATGCAGATCGATCATGCGCCAAGGCTAGACCGTCAGTGAGGCCACGAAACACTTTCGCCGCAACGAAGTTCAGCACACCGGCCCTTTCCTCGCCGCGCCCGAAGGGGCAGATTCAGTGACACCGGCGAAAACCACGGAACGGGGAACCATGTTCACCCTTGGTGTGGAAGAAGAGTTCGTCCTGCTCGACCCGGTGGACGGCTCGGTCGCGTTGCGAGCCCCCGAACTTCTCGAAAGTCTCCCTCCCGGGCCGGACGTCACCGGTGAGCTGATGCGGTTCCAGATCGAGACCGCGACCGGCGTCTGCCGCGGCCTGGACGAGGTTCGCTCGGAACTGACGCGGCTGCGGCAGATCGTCGCGACGGCGGCGCGGACCGACGGTTGCCTGATGGCGGCGACGGGAATCCCGCCCGGCGGCCTGCGGGGAGACACGCTCACGCCCGAGCCCCGGTACCGGCGGATGGCACAGGCGTTCCCGGACCTGATCGGCGAGGCTGGGACGTGCGCCTGCCATGTGCACGTCGGGCTGCCGTCGCGGGATCTGGGCGCACGGGTTCTCTCCGCGCTGCGGCCGTGGCTCGCGCCGTTGCTGGCACTCAGTGTCAACTCCCCGGTCGAGAACGGCGCCGACTCCGGATGGTCGAGCAGGCGCTTCCCGCTCTGGGACCGGTGGCCGACGGCCCGGCCGCCCGACGAATGGTCCGGCGCGGCCGCGTACGACCGGAGCATCGGGGAGGCCGTGCGTCACGGCGCCGCCCTCGACGCGGCGGGGGTGTACTTCTACGCCCGTCTTTCCCCTCGGTATCCCACGGTCGAGGTCCGGATCGCCGACGTCTGCCTGTCCGTCGACGACGCGGTACTGCTCGCCGCCCTGGTGCGCGGGCTGGTCGCGACCTGCGCGGCGACGACGCGACCGCCGCGCGCCCGCGGCACCCGGATCGGCGCGGCCTTGACGGCGGCCGCGCGCCGGGGACTGGACGGGCCGGGCGTCGACGTCTTCACCGGCGGGGAGGCCGATCAGCGCGATCTGCTCGGCGAACTCGTCGAATTCGTCCGGCCCGCGCTCCGGGCTGCGGGTGACGAGGAGGACGTCGAACGGGGGTTGGACGCGCTGTTCGAGCACGGTACCGGCGCGGTCCGGCAACGCCGGCTGCTCGCGGAAGCGGCTTCCCCCGGCGAGTTCGCCGCGGAGCTCGCCCACGCCACGATGACCGTCCCGGCCAGGTGAGGCACCCCGGCGTCACAGCCAGCCGGACTCCCTGGCGATCCGCACCGCGTCGACCCGGTTACGGGCGCTGAGCTTCGAAACGATCGTCGTCAGGTAGTTCCGCACGGTACCGGCGGACAGGAACAGCTCGGCGGCGATCTCGGTCGGGTCGGAGCCGACCGACGCCAGCCGGAGCACCTCGATCTCGCGGGTGGTGAGCGGGCAGTCCTCGCTGTCCCAGGCGGCGAGCGCCAGATCGCCGTCGACGACGCGCCGTCCGGCGGCGACCCCGCGGACCGCGTTGGCGAGCCGGTCGGCGGGCGCGTCCTTGCGCAGGAAGCCGTTGACCTTCGCGGCCAGCGCCCGCCGCAGGGTCCCGGGGCTGCCGAGCGAGGTGAGGATCAGCGTGCGGACCCCGGGAAGCCGCTCGTGCAGCTCGGCGGCCGCGGTGAGGCCGTCCTTGCCGGGCAGGTCGATGTCGATGAGCGCGACGTCGGGGCGCGTGGACTGGGCGAGCGGGAGGATCTCGTCACCGCTCGCGCATTCGGCGACGACCTCGATGTCGGCTTCCAAGCCGAGCAGCGCGACCAGTGCCCCCCGGACAATGTGCATGTCCTCGGCCACCAGGACCTTGATCATCGACCCCATCTGCCTTTCCGCCCGCGTCGCTCCCCCGAGCCGACGATACTATCCTCACATACCCGTTCCGCGAAATGGAAACCGGCCCTTGACCACCGAGGGGCGCGCGGTCAAGAGCCGGTTCTGTGTTGTCGCGGGAATACGTTCTTCGCACCACGCCAACACGGTCGGGGTGGTTCCGACGTGAATGCGCTACCAGGAATTCTGCGGCCGCCCGCCGCGGGGATCCAGTGCGCGCACCATTGCCGGACCGTGGTTTTCGCATGGTCGGGGCGCGCTCCGGGCGACCGTGAATTTTTCACGTCGCCGCGCACATGAATTCATACCGGGCGATGAATCAAGCACTTCAGGAGTAGCGGTGGCGAACAGTAGTGTCGGAAACCGCAAACATCCCAGAAATCCTCGAGCGAAAGGACGGCACAATGGATGAGACTGTCCGGCGAGCCGTGGAGCGAGCCATTGGGGCCATGCACGAGAAACTGGGCGAAGAGCTCACTATCGACGACATCGCCCGCGCCGCGACCTTCAGTAAATTCCATTTCAGCAGGGTGTTCCAGCAGGCCACCGGCGTCTCTCCGGGCCGGTTCCTGTCCGCGCTGCGGCTCGACGAGGCCAAACGCCTGCTGCTGACGACCTCGATCTCGGTCGCCGACATCAGCCACCGCGTGGGCTACAACGGTGTCGGCACCTTCAGCACCCGGTTCAGCAACCGCGTGGGCCTCTCGCCCTCCGCGTACCGCCGGCAGGGTGGTTTCCAGCACCGCCTGGCGGGTGAACCCCTTCCCGGCGCGAAGCCGGCGATGGTCCGCGGTTTCGTGTCCGCGCCGCCGGAGATCTCACCCGGTCTCGTGTTCGTCGGTCTCTTCCCGACCCGGATCCCCGAGGGCGCGCCCGTGCGGCACACGGTCATCGACGTCCCCGGCCCCTATCAGCTGACCGACGTCCCCGAAGGCACCTGGCACCTCGTCGCGCACTGCGTGACCGGGCCGCTCACGCGCCGCGGCACCGGGCTCACCGGGCACCACGGGCCGATCACCGTCGAGCCGGGCGTCACCGCGCGGCTGGCTGACCTGCGGGTGCGCCCCAAGCGCCTGTTCGACCCGCCGGTCCTGCTCGCGCTCCCCGATCTGCGGCACCGGCCGGAGCCGGTCAGGCGGGCGGCCTGACCCGCTCCCGCGTGTCAGGAAAGGGCCATTCAAGACGCCGGACGTCTTGAACGGCCCTTTCCTGACATCCAGGGGCCTCAGGCGGCCAGGCGACCCGCCGAAGGGGCGAGACCGTCCCGGATGTTCTGCCGCCACCGCTCGTACGCGGGCGTCCCGTCCTCGGCGTCCTCGGTGACCTCGGTCGAGTCGGCCAGGTCGACGGCCTCCTCGATGCTCAGCCCGGCGAGGGTCCGCGCGGCGAGCCGCGTATGCGGCGGGACGAACGACGAGAACGTCCTCGCCTTCACCGCGAACACGACGCCGAGACCGAGTTCGTCCTGATGCTCCCCCGCCGATGCGCGCAGCCTCTCCAACCCGGCCTGATCGCAGCCCCCCGCGAAGGTCGAGGCCAGCCCGACGCCGCTCCACAGGTCCGGGCGGCGTCCGGCGGGGAAACGGTTCACCGCCTCGGCGACCTTCACCGGATCGCCGCCGTTGATGAACCACAACGCCCGGCCGATGCCCTGGTCGCAGGCGCGAGGGAAGTACGCGGGGGCGCCCGCCCACGGGTACGGCTTGGGCACGAACTGCTCGCCGACCCACTTGCCCGTGTCGAAGTAGGCACGGTCGAAGGCGTAGCCGTCGACGGCCAGCCAGCTCATCGTCGGGTGGAACGGGACGCCGTCGAGCTCCGGCAGCACCTTCTTCCACAGCGGCCGGGGCAGGCGGGCCATCGCGAACCCGATGCCGATGTAGGTCAGGAACACGTGCGGGAGCCCGGGACCGCTCATCAGTTCGGCCGTGCGGTCCTTCCGGCCGCCGGGCATGACGTCGAGGATGGTGAACGCCATCGCCGCGCCCTCGTAGGCGAATCCGCGCATCTCGGGCTCGACCATGTCCAGCCGCCGTTCGGCCTCCCACAGCGCCGGCGCGTCGATCCCCCATTCGAACCCGCACACCACCGACTGCGGGATCGACTCCAGGCGGGCGGTCGCCGGTGTCGGCGGCACTCCGAAGCCGCGCCCCTCGAAACCGACCGAAGCCAGCGAAGGCGCGAACAGCACCTTACGCAGAGCACCCAGCAATGAGCTCATCACATACGTCCTTTGTGGATAGTGGCGAATTCGCGCACGAACCGGCTCGTGCCGAGGACACCACGCCGCGGTCTTCCTCCGCTCGACGCCCGATCGAGACCGGCGCCGGTACCGCCGAACAGGCCATCCGGACTCCCGCGAAGAGAGCCGGGTTCACCCGTTCGCCGGGCGAATTCACCGGAATGGAAAGTACTCAACAGGAAATGAAAAGCAGCCGGGACGCCATTTTTGCCAACTCCTCACGTGACGGTGGGTAATCGATCGCTCGCAGTTTCACCACCTTCGAAGCCGCGCCATCGTCGCAGCTCACCAGAGGAGCGGTCAGGCCGAAACTGCCGCCGGAAAATGCGCAACCTTGTATCGTGCGAATCAGATTCACTCTTACGGGTTTCCTGGGTACACTGAGAGTTACCGTCTTTCTGGGGAAGAGGAGGTCGGAGTGATCCGAGTCCTGTTGGCCGAGGACATGCACCTGGTCCGCGGCGCTTTGGTGGCCCTGCTGAACCTCGAACGAGACATCGAAGTAGTCGCGGAGGTGGGTTCCGGCGACAAGATCCTCCCGATGGCGGCGGAGTACCTGCCGGACGTCGCGATCATCGACATCGATCTGCCCGCCAAAGACGGGCTCACCGCCGCTTCCGAACTCTGCCAGCAACTTCCGGACATCCGCACCTTGATCCTCACGTCGCTCGGCCGTCCGGGCACCGTGCGCCGCGCGCTCGACGCGAAGGTCAACGGCTTCCTGCTCAAGGACGCGCCCGCCGACAAACTCGCCAACGCCGTCCGCTCGGTCGCCACCGGCCGCCGGGTCATCGACAGCGAACTCGCTTTGTCCGCTTGGGAAACCGAGGACTGCCCGCTGACCCCGCGGGAGGTCGAGATCCTCCGCCTCGCCGCGAACGGGCGCACGGTCGCCGACATCGCGGCGGAACTGTTCCTGTCACCGGGAACCGTCCGGAACTACCTCGCCACCGTGGTGACGAAACTCAACGCCCGCAACCGGGTGGACGCCATCCGCATCGCCCGCGATTCGGACTGGCTCTGACCCGGTTCGCGTCTTCTCTTTTGCCACAACCTGTTCAGCGCCCCAAGTCGTGACGATCGCATACGGGGCAAAGAAAAAATCACGGTTCGTCGTGTGTTTCCGGCACTGTTCCGAAGGTTCCGCCTCTGTCACCGTCATTGAGGGGGAGTCCGGAGGGGCAGGGGATGCACGCGATGACGATCGAACCGGGTGACACGGCCGCCTCGGCCGATGTGCCACACGGCGTGCGCGCGCGGCTCCTCGGCCCGCTCGAACTGCACATCGACGCCGCCGATCGCGCGCCGAGCACCCCGAAACTCCTGCAACTGCTGGCGATGCTGCTCATCCGCCCCGGCAGGACGGTCCACGTCGACTCCCTCGTGCACGAGCTGTGGAACGAAGCCCCGCCCCGCAGTGCCCGCCGGGCCTTGCACACCTACGTCCACCACCTGCGCCGTCACCTCGATCCCGGCGGTACCGGCGATCTGCTGGTCACCAGCCCACCCGGCTACCGGCTCGAGATCGACGCGGGTGTGGTCGACGTGGCGGAATTCCAGCGGCTCCACCGGCTCGGCCGTGAACTGCTCGAAGCAGGCGACGACGCGCCGGCCGCGCACGCCTTCCGTACCGCACTGGACCTGTGGTCCGGTCCCCCGCTGGCGAACATCCACTGTGGACCGACCCTCGCCGCCTACACCGTCTATCTGCTGGAGCAGCGGCGCGATGCCCGTGACCTGTGGATCGAGGCCGAGATCCGCGCCGGCAGGCACCGGGAGATGCTCGGCGTCCTGCGGTCGCTGACCACCGCGGACCCGTTCGACGAAACCCTGCACGCCCACCTGATCCGCGCACTGGGGCTCAGCGGACGGCGCAGCGACGCCCTGGCGTCCTACGAATGGCTGCGCTCCAGGCTCGAGGACGAACTGGGGGTGAAACCCGGCGCCGAACTGCGAGAGCTGCACCGCGAACTGCTTTCCGAGGGACACCCGGTCCGCTGACCGAGCACCACCGCCACCACCAGATCCAGGAATATGAGGAGTCAAGCATGACCGCTCGCACCTATGGCCAGTTCTGCGGCCTCGCCCGCGCCCTCGAGATCATCGGGGAACGCTGGTCCCTGCTCGTGATCCGTGACCTGGTGCTCGGCCCGAAACGGTTCGACGAGCTACAACAGGGCCTGCCGAAGATCCCGATGAGCATCCTGTCGACCCGGCTCAACGAGCTGGAGCGGCACGGTGTCGTCCAGCGCCGGGTGCTCTCGCAGCTCGACGCCGGGGTGGTCTACGAGCTGACCGAGTACGGCAACGACCTCGACCAGATCGTGCTGCAGCTGGGCCTGTGGGGCGCCCGTTCGCTCGGCGACCCGACGGCGGACGACCTGTTCACCCTCGACTCGGCCGTCCTCTCGCTGTACACCACGTTCCAGCCGGACGCGGCTCGCGGCGTCCACTGCGCGTTCGAAATGCACTACGGCGGCGAGATGGTCATCCACGCGGTGGTCGAGGACGGCGCGCTGACCGCGGGCGAGGGCCCGCACCCGGACCCGGACCTCGTCATCGAGCCGCGCGGCCCGGTCATGCTGAAGCTGCTGAACGGCGAGATGGACGCCGCGAGCGCGCTCACCAGCGGCGCCGTGGCCGTCAAGGGCGATCCGGAGAAGCTGGAGCTGTTCACCCGGATGTTCCACATCCCCTCGGCCCCGGCGAAGTCCGAAGGGCTCGTCTCGCACTGAGGACGTTTCCAGCGGCGGGGCCGGGGCACCGGTCCCGCCGTTTCCTATTCGAACCGCGAGGTGTCGCCGGCGCCCCGCCGCACGATCTCCGGTTCCCCGGACGAGAAGTCGATGACCGTGGTGGGTTCGACCCCGCACTCACCGGAGTCGATCACGGCGTCCACCACGTGCTCCAGATGTTCCTTGATGTCCCAGCCCTGGGTCATCGGCTCTTCCTGGTCGGGCAGCAGCAGCGTGCTCGACAGCAGCGGCTCGCCGAGTTCGCCCAGCAGTGCCTGGGTGACCACGTGGTCCGGGATGCGCACGCCGACGGTCTTCTTCTTGGCGTGCAGCAGACGGCGCGGAACCTCCTTGGTGGCCGGGAGGATGAACGTGTAGCTGCCGGGCGTGGACGCCTTGACCGCGCGGAAGACCGCGTTGTCCACGTGCACGAACTGGCCCAGCTGAGCGAAATCCTGGCAGACCAGGGTGAAATGATGGCGGTCGTCGAGCTTGCGGATGCTCCGGATGCGGTCGATGCCCTGTTTGTTTCCCAGCTGGCAGCCGAGAGCGAAGCAGGAGTCCGTCGGATATGCGATGAGCCCGTCTTCGCGCAGGATGCCGACGACCTGTCCGATCGCGCGCCGTTGCGGATTTTCCGGATGTACGTCGAAATACCTGGCCATGCGCAGAGCTTAAGGCCACCGGTTCCCTTCCGCCCGGGAGGGCGCCGCGTACACAGTGGATCTCCCCGGCGCCCTTCTCCGGCTCCGGCGTCTTCCATAATGGCATGTTCCGCGATGAACCCGGTGGTGCGAACAGCCCACACCCGTGCGGGTGAACGCCGGATTTTTCCCGTCCCAGCAGGGAAAGCGTCTCCCTGTTCGCCGTACTTCCGTTGTCCGAAGGGACCAACCCGGCTAACGAAGATGAGCTATGATCCGAATCATAGCGATGGAAGGCCGTAGGACGGCCCGGGCCGTCGCGAGGGGGAACGCGACCAGATCGAGCCGTCTTCTGTTATCACTGGGGTGCCTGTGCCGGACCAGCTCGCTGTGACCGCCGAACCTCTGGGAACCGCCGGTATCGACCGGCGGCCTCGCCGGGCGCTGTTCCTCGCCGGGCTGATCATCACCGTCGTCTTCGTCAACTCCTGTCTCGTCGGTCTCCTCGCGGTTCTGCTCCAGCCGGGTATGGACTTCTGGCACGGGCTGCTCGCGGTGCTGTACGTCGGCCCCGTGCTGGCGATCCAGCTGCTGTACTTCAGCCGTCCGGCGGTCCGCCTGGACACCAGGCGCGCGAAAGTGATGCTGGCGGTCCAGGCCTGCCTCGCCTACTTGCCGACCTTGCACTTCGACGCGGCGCTGACCTCGCTGACCACGCTCGCGGCGGGCAGCGCGCTGCTGCTGTTCCGGCCGCGGACCGGGTGGACGGTGTTCGCCGTGCTCATGGCGGCCACGACCTGGATCCTGTGGACCTACGACGCCACCTGGCACGGAGCGGTGCTCGACAGCCTCACCGCGATCCTCTACGGCCTGGTCGTGTACCTGCTGACCTGGCTCGCGCGGCTGGTGACCGAACTGCACCAGGCCAGGACCGAGCTGGCCAGGCGCGCGGTGGCCGAACAGCGGCTGGCCTTCGCGAGGGACCTGCACGACCTGCTGGGCCTCAGCCTGTCCGCGATCGCGCTCAAGGGCGAGCTGGTGCTCCGGCTGCTGCGCAAATCCCTGGTCGGGGCGCGTTCGGAACTCGGCGAGATCACCGGGATCGCCCAGCGGACGCTGTCCGACGTGCGCTCGGTGGCGAGGGGCTACCGGGAGCTGTCGCTCGAGAAGGAGTCCCGGACCGCGGTGTCGCTGCTCTCGGCGTCCAACGTCGCCGTGCGGGCCGACCTGCACCCCGTCGAGCTGCCGGTGAAGTTGCGCACCCTGCTGGCGAAGGTGCTGCGGGAGGGGATCACGAACGTGCTCCGCTACACCGGCGTCGAGCACTGCGAGATCTCCGTGCGGGAGCACGAAGGCCGGGTCGTGCTGGAGATCGTCCACGACGGGACGGCGCACGAGGACCTCCCGGAGGAAACGGCGGAAAGCCTCCGCGAGGTGACCGAGGAGGTCGCCGGGCACGGCGGGGAGCTGAGCGCCGGTCCCGACGCGGCGGGCCGCTGGCGGCTGCACGCCGAGCTCCCGGTGCCCGACCAGATCGAGCCCGCCGAGACGGTGCTGGCCGAGGCGTCCGGCCACTGGTCCCGGATCGACGCCAGGAACGTCCAATGGACGCTGACGGTGATCTTCGTCCTCTTCGGGCTCTCGGCGATGACCCGGGCCTTCATGCTGACCGACGACGTCTGGTCCATCGCGCTCATCGCCGGGTACCTCACCGCGTCGATCACGCTGCAGCTGTCCTACTTCGCCCGGCCGAACGTCCGGCTGCGCTCGCGGCAGAGCTACGCACTGTTGTTCGTCCAGGCCTGCCTGATCTTCCTGCCGCTGATCCCGCTCGGGAACGCCTGGGTGAGCATGCCCAGCCTGTTCGCCGGCACCGCGCTGCTGGTGTTGCCGCCGCTCGCGGGCTGGACGGCGTTCGCCCTGACGGCCGCGGGCGTGCTGTGGATCCGGCTCGCGGCGGGCGCCGACTTCCTGGGCGGTTTCTACACCTTCGCGTCCATGCTGAACACGGGGCTGATGGTCTTCGGGCTCATCTGGCTGGTCCGGCTGGTGACGGAACTGGGTGAGACCAGGAAACGCCTCGCCGAGGTCGCGGTCGCGGAGGAACGGCTGCGGTTCGCCCGCGACCTGCACGACCTGCTGGGGATGAGCCTGTCGGCGATCGCGCTGAAGAGCGAGCTGACCGGCCGGATCATGGACATCGACATCGACCGGGCCTCCGACGAGCTGCTGGAGATCCTCGGGCTGACCCGCCAGGCGCTGACCGACGTCCGCTCGGTGGCCAGCGGCTACCGGGAACTGTCGCTGGACCAGGAGTCCCGGTCGGCGCAGGCGGTGCTGACGGCCGCCGACGTCCAGGTGCGGCTGGAGGTCGAGCACGAGGACCTGCCGCCGACCGTCCGGACGGTGCTGGCCGTGGTGCTGCGCGAGGGCGTGACGAACGTGTTGCGGCACAGCAAGGTCGAACGCTGCGAGATCGCCGTGCGGCGGACCGGCGACGGCGTCTCGCTCGACATCGTCAACGACGGCGTCGGCAACGGGCAGCCGCCGGATCCGGATCGGCCGGGCAGGGTCGAGGCGCCGGGCAGCGGTATCACCAACATGTCCGACCGGGTCGCCGGGCTCGGCGGGGAACTGACCGCCGGGGTCGAACCCGACGGCCGGTTCCGGCTGCGCGCGGTGGTGCCGGTCTAGGCCGTGTCCCGCAAGCCTGTCCGATGGGCTTCGTGATCCAGGTGGTTCCTGGTGGCGCGGGCGGTTCGGCCTCGTACCGGGTTGTACTCGGCTGAACCGCCCGTGCCGCCAGGGGCCGCCTGGGCGCGAAGACCGCGGGCAGGCTCGCGGGACACGGTCTAGATCCAGCCGGATTCCCTGGCGATCCGGATCGCGTCGACCCGGTTGCGCGCGTTGAGTTTCGCGACGATCGAGGTCAGGTAGTTGCGCACGGTCCCGGTGGAGAGAAACGCTTTCGCCGCGACCTCGAGGGTGTCGCGGCCTTCGGCGGTCAGCCGCAGGACGTCGATCTCCCGCGGGGTCAGCGGGCATTCCACGGTGTCCCAGGCGGCGAGGGCCAGGTCTCCGTCGACCATGCGTCTCCCGGCCGCCACGCCGCGCACGGCGTTGGCGAGTTTCTCGGCGGGGGCGTCCTTCAACAGGAACCCGTTCACCTTGGCCGCCAGCGCCCGGCGGAGGGTCCCGGGCCTGCCGAGGCTGGTCAGGATCAGGGTTCTGACTTCGGGAAGCTGCTCGTGGATCTCGGTGGCCGCGGTGAGGCCGTCCTTGCCGGGAAGGTCGATGTCGATGATCGCGACCTGGGTCCGGGAACTCCGCGCGGCGGCCAGGATCTCGTCGCCGGACGCGACTTCGGACACCACTTCGATGTCGGGCTCCAGCCGCAGCAGCGCCACGAGAGCCCCTCTGACGATATGCATGTCTTCGGCCACGAGAACTCTGATCGTCATTACGCCGCCCCCTTCGTGCGCACCCCCACGATCCAACATAAACACGCCGGTACGGAACGCGTTCCGCCGTTCGAGTGATGCGCCCGATCCGTCCGGTTGGCGGCGATACGCCGAATGAACCGGGCCGCTACGAATTCCGCGCCGCATCCGGTCGCTTTCCGTCATCGGGCCACGGACTCCGCACGCGAAACGGCCGCCGCTCGCTTTCGGGGCGCGAGCGACGGCCGGAGAAGGGGTTCTCAGCTGGCCTCGGCCAGCGGCGGAGCGGTGGTGCAGACGGTGGTGAAACAGTTGAAGACCTTGCCGCTCGGCTGGTTGGCCCAGTTGTCGAACCGGTCGATCACCAGCTCGACCTCGTGCCCGGCGGACGCGGTGTCGATCCCCCGGACGGCGAAGAGCGAGCGGACGTTGTCGGTCACAGCGTTCTTCATCGAATGGCTCCCAGGCTGGTCGGGTTTCTCGTTCACTGAGGAAATCGTGCCTGAGCGCCCAGTTCGCAGCCAGTGTCGTGCATCATCGCGGGAATGTGCTTTTTACCTACTCCGGAAGGTTCTTCCGACTGCGCCATTCCCGCGATCATCGCCATCGAATGGAGTAACGCGGACCGTCTCCGATGACGGAACGCGGTTGACCGATTTCTTTGCGAAACCATCACCGACGGTCACGGGAATACCCCGAACAGACCAATCGGTGCGTCCACTGTAGACAGTGGGTCAGGAGCCGAGCAGAGTCGCCAGGCCGGCGTATCCGCCCTCTTTCAGGCGCACGCCGGACGTCTTCGCGTACGCGGCGTCGGCGCGGATCCCGAGCCCTTCGACCATCCGGTTCATGAAGTTGAACAGGGCGCACACGAGCACCGCGTCGTGCAGCGCGGCTTCGTCCCAGCCCGCCGCGAAGACGGCCTCAGCGTCCTCTTCGGTCACCTGGGACGGCGTACGCGTCAGCTTGCCCACGTAGGCCAGCACGGGCTTCATGCGCTCGTCCACGGGCGCGGAGTCGAGGTCGTCCAGCGCGGCGGCCAGAAGTCCTTCCGGCACACCGAAAGCCTCCGCGGTGACGGTGTGGACCCCGTGGCAGTATCCGCAGTCGTTGACGCCGGACACGTAGGCCGCGATCAGCTCCCGCTCGCCCGCGCCGAACGCCGACGGCGCCCGCATGATCAGCTCGTGCAGGTCCAGCAGCTTCGACGCCGGAGCGGGAAACCGCTGGAACAGCTGCAGCAAAGTGGCGTCAGTCGGCAAAGATCCGAGATAGGACATCGTGTGCGCTCCCCTGTTCCGGCCGCCCGTGTTCGGCGAACCCATCGACGTCGTCGCGCCGCAGCCAGCAGGCCGCGAGGCAGGACACCGATGCCGGTCCCAGCCCGGTCACCGTGGCGGTGACGCGCGCGGTCGCGTGTTCCCATTCTCGGCGCAGGGAACCCGCCGACACCATCTCCGGACCTGCTGCGATCAACGGGCGGACCGCGCGCCAGCGGAGGATCCCGGCCTCGATCAACGCTTCGGTACCGAGGTCGAGCGCCTCGTGCCGGGCCTGGTCCACGGCGAGGGCGACCAGGGCAGGCTCGTCGGCGATCCGGGCGAGCCCGACGCCGGCGAGCAGGCGTTCGGCGTCCAGTCCCAGCAGGATCACCCCGGCCTCGGTCGAGGGAGCGTCGTCGATCGACGGCAGGGTGAAGCGGGAGTCGTAGGGCTCAGACACGGGCGACGTCCTTCGTGGCCGTCCGCAGCGGGAGGTCGCGGCGCAGGTTCTCGGCGACGGTGGCCGCGACCCGCGCGGTGGCGACGCGGTGACCGTCGATGTTGCGGGCGGCGGGGCCCAGCGTCATCCCCGCGGCCGCGCCGACGGCGAACACCCGGGGCGCGCCGAGGTAGGCGAAGGTGCGTTCGTCCAATCGCGGCCAGCCGCCGCGGTCGAGGACGGCCTCATCGGGCATCAGGCCGTCTCCGATCGACGGCGTCGTGCCGAGCGCCAGTACGGCGTGGTCGGCGGACACCCGCGAACCGTCTTCGAGATGGAGGCTCACACCGGGCGTCACCTTCGTGATCGCCCTGCCGCGATGCACGATCAGCCTGCCTTCGGCTTCGGCCGCTTCGAGCATCGGGCGGAACTCGAACATGATCGACGCACGCCGGAACCGGCCCATCAGTTCGAGCCTGTCGGTCCAGCTCACGCCGTCGAAGCGAGCGCGGCCTTCGGGCCGGAAGAACGACGAATTGACGTCGGCGCACTGGTAGCGTTCGCCCGGTTCGCGGACCACCCAGTGCACCTCGCGGCCCTGGGCGAGGCCGTTGGAGATCAGGTGCGCGGCGGTGAGGCCGGCACCGACGACGGCGAGCCGCTTCCCGCCGTCGGGAACGGGTTCGTCCCAGTAGCTCACCCCGCGCGGCGGACGGCCGCCGCCCCACCAGGTGTCCGGGGCGGACCGGCGCTCCTCGCCGAGGCACAGCACGACGTGCCGCGCGGTCACGGAGAACCGGTCGGCGCGCACGGTGACGGCGACCCCGGCCGGTAGTACCTCGCGGACCGAACCGCGCCAGGTCCGCTCGGTGACGTGATGGCTCGCCGCGAGATGACGGCAGTAGGCCTCGAAGACGTCGACGGGGACGACCGAGCGGTGCCCGGCCTGCGCCATGCGGATCTCCCGGCGTTCCACCGGGGTGAGCACCGACCAGTGCAGCCTGGCGAAGTCCAGGAGCTCGCAGTCGCGGTAACCCTCGACGCCGGGGTGGTGTTCGTACGGCGACCTCAGCACGCGCTGGCCGAGCAGGTCGATGCGGTCGAAGAACCGGCCGCAGGGACGGCCGTCGCGGTCGACGACGACGATGTCGCGAACACCGTGGTGCCACAACGCGGAAGCGACCGCGAGCCCGGCGGGGCCCGCGCCGACGATGACCACGTCGGCGGCGGGCGGCGGTTCGGCGGTGGCCGCCGCGCGGGTGCCGGGGAGCATCGGCCACTCGCGCCCGCGCGGCGATTCGAGGAGACGGGGTTCCGGGACGAAGGTGATCACCGGCGTGCTCAGCCGATCACGGTCACCGGGACGATCAGCTCGATCACGGGCCGCTGCTTCATCCCGTTGCTGATCATTTCGTCCAGGGTCTGCTGGGACTGCTCGGCGGTGTCGGTCGCGATCGGGCTGTAGCGGGAGTAGGAATAGGTCGGCTTCCGGCCGCCCGCGTCGAGCGAGTACACCTTGAGCACCGCTTCGCCGGGCCGGACTTCACCGTCGTAGAAGGTGAGGCGGCGCTGATCCGGCGTCATGAAGGACTTCGAGAACTGGCGGGAGAGGACGAGCGTGTCGGCGTCGTTGACGAAGGTCGAATCCTCGTCGGTGACGACCTGCATCGCGACCCAGGTCTTGTCGGTCAGGTTGGTCTCCGACTTGATGACCTGCCAGCGGCCCGGTTCCGGGAGATTGACACTCACCGAGATGTCGTGCTCGGTGGTGTCGATCGCCCCGGAGATCATCAGCACCCGCCGCCGGACGTCGGCGACACCGGCCATCTGAATGTCACGTGCGCGTACCCGAGTGGAAACATCCAATCCCGGGAATTCAGGTGATGACATCTTTCACGCCTCCCAGACCTCGATATCGCAATTCAATCCCCGGCATGATCCCCCCAGCCGCAAACACCGGAAGAATTTCACGCTGAACTGGACGATGTCAAGATGAGGAACACATGATCCACTCCCCGCCGGGACTGGTCCATTCGGCGGTACCCGGGTCAGGACTCGTCGGACTCCTCGGCCCAGGCCGCCGCTGGTGTGCCCTGCTCCAGCGCACCGATGTAGACGATCTCGAACGAGGAATCGGCGCGATCGATCCCGATGCGGAGGACGAGATCGTGTTTCACCAGAAAAAGAAACTGATGCGGTTCCCTGCTGTCGCCGAAAATGTCGTAGATGAGGAAGGCGGAGCCGTCCGCCACCGCGAAAAGCGCTTCGTAGACGACATTGCGGTCGGCCTGCGGAGCATTGATCGCCCATTCTTCCAACACCTGCAAACCCGACGTGAGCTGGAGGCGCATAGCCATCCGGAGGCCTCCTCGTGGTCTGGCCGGTTCGCGGGCGATCTTCATGGTCGCGCGCGCGATACCTGGTGGTCTTCTTCGTCCGTGCCGCGGTGCCTAGTTGTAACCGAGGACGATGTGCTCGGCCGGGAAATCGTTTTCGGGGGCCTGCCTCGGCTCCGGAACGACCACCGCCGCGCCGGCCTCCGCGGCCCCGCGCGGGTCGAAATCATCGGTCACGACCCAAATTCGCACCTGTGCCGTCATGACGTTCCTCCCGGCCTTCGATGAACCACTCACTTGACAACCAAGGATGGACCCCTCCGATCGTGACGCGCTCGAGGACCGGCCGAGGTGTCGGTGAGCAAAGGAAAAGTCGCCGCCGGAGGGCTGCCGGTAGTGCCCTTGTGGTACCTCGAAACCCAGGGAGCGCACGATGACCGAACGCCTCGACCCGTACGAGATCTACGCCGACGACGAAGTCGACGTCGATTTGCTTGGCCTGTCGTGGCCCGACCCCGCGGTCCCCGAGCAACGGGATCGGCAATGAGCGCCGCGGAGCGGCAGCGGACCTGTGCGGCCTGCGGGGGCCCGTTCGAGCCTGGGGAGCGAACGGATCTGGAGGCCGTGCTCGACGGAGGGATCCTCTACGTCGCGGTGCACGCCCGCCACAGTACGTACCCGCCGCGGCGGGAAATCGAGGCCGCGCGACGACTCGCGTAAGTCCGTGAAGGCCTCCTTGAAGGACTCTGGGTCCCTCAAGGAGGCCTTCACGGACTTACGCGCACGACTCAGCGCAGCGTCGAGGTACGCCAGGCCGGCGCGGCGAGTGGCGACCAGGCGGAACGGGCAGGCGCCGCGGGCGGGGGCGCGGCGGAGGCCAGCGCGGTGAAGACGGCCACGAGGGCCGCCAGTTCGGCGTCTTCCGGGGCCCCGCGCAGGACCCGGAAGACGGGCGCACTGTCCATTCCGGACGGTGACATGGTTCCCCCGTTCAGATCGGGTGGTTGCCGTGCTTGCGCCGGGGCGCCGCCTTTCGCTTGTCCTGCAGCATGTCCAGCGCTCTGGCGACGGCGGACCGGGTGTCCGCGGGGTCGATGATGTCGTCGACCAGCCCGCGTTCGGCCGAGTACTGCGGGTTCATGAACTCTTCGGTGTATTCGGCGACCAGGCGCGCGCGCAACGCGTCCGGATCGGGCGCGGCGGCGAGATCCTTGCGGAACAGCACGTTGACCGCGCCCTCGGCACCCATCACGGCGATCTGGTTGGTCGGCCACGCCAGTGAGAGGTCGGTCCCGATGGACCGCGAGTCCATCACGATGTACGCGCCGCCGTACGCCTTGCGCAGGATGACCTGGACGCGCGGCACGGTCGCCTCGCAGTAGGCGTGCAGCAGCTGCGCCCCATGCCGGATGATCCCCGAATGCTCCTGCTCGACCCCCGGCAGGAAGCCCGGGACGTCCACGAGCGTCACCAGCGGGATGCTGAAGGCGTCGCAGAACCGCACGAACCGCGCCGCCTTCTGCGACGCCGGGCCGTCGAGCACGCCGGCGAACACCACCGGCTGGTTGCCGACCAGGCCGACCACCCGCCCGTCGATCCGCGCGAGCGCGCACAGCACGTTGCCGGCCCATCGCTCGTGCAGTTCGAAGAACTCGCCGTCGTCGGCCAGTTCCGCGAACACGTCGCGCATGTCGTACGGCTTGTTCGGCTCCACCGGGACGAGTTCGGCGAACCGGGGCCGCCGGTCCTTGCCCGCGTCCCGAGACGGCCCGCGGGAAGCGGGCTCCAGGTAGTTCGACGGCAGCAGCGACACCAGGTAGCGGACGTCGGCGAGGCAGCTCTCCTCGTCGTCGTGCACCACGGTCGCCACACCGGACGACGCGCCGTGCACGTCCGCGCCCCCCAGTTCGTCGTGGCTGACCCGTTCCCCGGTCACGGTCTCGACGACGTCCGGCCCGGTCAGGTACATGCGGGCGGTGTCGCGCACCATGAAGACGAAATCCGCGAGCGCGGGCGAATACGCCGCCCCGCCCGCGCACGGCCCCAGCACGACGCTGATCTGGGGGATGACGCCAGACGCTTCGACCTGGCGGCGGAAGATGCCGCCGTAGCCGTCGAGGGCCATGACGCCTTCCTGGATCCGCGCTCCCCCGCTGTCGTTGAGCCCGATCAGCGGCGAACCGGTGGCGATCGCCAGATCCAGCACCTTGTGGATCTTCGCCGCGTGCGCCTCGCCGAGCGAACCGCCGAAGACGGTGAAATCCTGCGCGTAGACGAACACCCGCCGTCCGTCGATGGTGCCCGAGCCGGCGACGACGCCGTCGGTGTACGGCCGGTTCTCCGCCAGCCCGAGCCCGCTCGCCTGATGCCGCCGGTACAGCTCGATCTCGGTGAAGGAATCCTCGTCCAGCAACAGTTCCAGCCGTTCACGCGCGGTGTGCTTGCCGAGCGAGTGCTGCCGGCGCACGCCGTCGAGCCGCCCTTCGACGATGTGCTCACGGAGCTCGTCGCGCTGGGCGCGCAGCAACGGCATCGTCGGCTGCGGCGGGTGCACCGGTTCGGCGCCGCGGGCGAGCGGGATCACCCGCCCGTCGCCCGCCCTCGGGACCCGGGCGCGCCGCAGCCGGTCCTCCGGCAGCGGCACCACCTCGGAGTCCCCCGTGCGCTGCGCACCCGGATCACCCTGCAGGGTCACGCCGCGTCCCGTAGCCGGGCATCGCGCTCGAGTTCGTCGAGCTCGATCTCGCGCACGATGTCGCGCCAGCACACCCCCCGCCCGAGCCGGGGCATCGTGGTCACCACCGGCGGCCGCTCGGCCGTGGGCGCCGGGGCGGACGGGGTGGATTCGTCGATGGTCATGACATTCCTCTCTTGTCAGGCGGATGCCCTTATCCGGCCGTCGATCTGGTGGTAGCCGCCGCCGTAGAAGACCAGCGAGTCCTGCGCGGTGCCGCGGCTGGAGGCGACCACTTTGCCGAGGAAGATCGAGTGGTCACCGCCTTCGTAGACCTCGGCCAGCTCGCATTCCAGCCACGCCAGCGCGCCGTCGAGCAGCGGGGCGCCGGTCTGCGGCCCGGCCGTCCAGTCCACCGAGTCGAATTGGGCGAGCCCGGCCGGGCGGCGCCAGTCGGCGAAGTACTTCGCCAGGTCCTTCTGGTCCGACGCCAGCACCGTGACCGCGTACGAACCCGCCGTCACGATCGCCTCGTGCATCCGGGCCGCGCGGGAAACGCAGCACAGCACCATCGGCGGCTCCAGCGACACGGACGTGACGGCGTTGGCGGTCATCCCGTGGGCCCGTTCACCCCCGGCGGTCAGCACGGTGACCCCGGTGGCGAACTGGCCCATCACCTCCCGCAACCCGGCCTGCGCGGACAACCGGCGGCGGGCCACGGGCGACGGCAGGCGTTTCAGCACGGGCCGCGAAGGCTCGTCCAGTGTGCCCACGTCATTCCCCCTTGCCATCGACCGCGTACGGGGCCAGCGCCTCACGCAGCTGCTCGGGCACCCGGCTGGGCACCGTGGCCGTGTTCGGGCCGCGCATGCACGCGATCCGCTGCCGCCCGCGGGCCACCAGCCGCTCGCCCTCCGCGGTGAGGTGGACGTAGTCGAAGGTGAACTGGACCTGGGTCTGCGTCAGCTCCTCCAGCCGCAGCCGGATGGACAGCTCGTCGAACGCGGTGATCTCCGCGTAGAACTCGCAATCCACCTTGAGCGTGAAGAGCTTGAGGTCGTCGCGGACCTCTTCGAGCACCGCGGGCGCCTTCTCCTTCAGGAACATTTCGCGGCACCGGCCCTGCCAGCGCACGTAGTTCACGTAGTAGACGTTGCCCACCAGGTTGGTCTCTTCGAACCCGACGGTATGCAGGATCTCGTAGTAGTCGGCCATGTCAGTTCTCCTCTCCCTGGAGCACCGCGAAGACGACGGGATCGGGCCGGTCGTTGACGGTCGTCACCCAGGTGGCGATGCGGGCACCGCCGTGGGAAAGCACCGCCCAGCCGTCCGGGTCGACCCGGTGCACGGTGAGCGCCTGTGTCATGTCCCCGGTCTTGCGCACGCATTCCAGCGCGCTCCAGACCCTGGTGTGCGCGACCGAAAGCGGCTCGCGGGCGTCCGCGGCGAGCAGTTCGCCCACCGACAGCAGATCCTCGCCGAGCAGCCCCGCCCAGTCCTCGGGCGTCCGCTCGATCGCGGTTTCGACGTCGCACGCGACCCGGCCGCCACCCGCGATCGCCAGGGTGAGGTCGGCGCTGTGCGACGCGCTCACCTCGACCCCGTCGGCCTCCGGTTTCCCGTCCGGGCGGTACCGGATCTCGAGCGGGGCGTCGACCGCGCGGCCGGCGGCCAGTGCCGTCTGCGCCCGCCGTTCCGGCGTGGTCTCCACGGAAACGCCCACCGGGTCCGGTTCGACGACGATCGCGCGGGACGAGCCGAGCAGTCGTTCCACGGAACGCTCCAAATAGGACCCGAGCATCGACGGGACCCAAGGCCCTTCGCCGTCACGCTTGCGCACCGCGCGCAGCTTCAGCCCTTCCCACCGCTCGACCAGCTTCCCGTCGGGGTTGCGGACGTCGAGGTCGTAGAGGTAGCTGTCGCCGTCCTGCGAACGCTCGCGGGCGTCGAGGAGCACGTACTCCGGGTCCTGCTCGCCGGGTTCGGCGAGGTACAGCCGCTCGATCCCCTGGGGCAGCAGGGTCGCGTCCGGGACACAGCACTGGATCGCGTGCATCATCGCGTCACGGGTGCCCGGGTCGGCCAGCAGCTTCTCCTGCGGGAGGAACGGCGCGAACCAGTCGACCTCGGCGCCGGTCGCGATCTCCGCGACCGCGTGCCGCGCGCTGGCCCGCCGGTACCCGGTGACCCGCTGGAACCGCTTGCCCTGGAACAGGACCGTGCCGTACAGCTCGGTCGTCGGGTCGACCGGGACGGGCGGCAGCGCGACGTCGCGGACGACGGTCTCGCCGAGCGGATCCGGCCGGGAGAACCGCAGCCGGGCCCGGAAGTGGTCGGCGCTGAACCCGGTCTCCCCGCTGCGCAGCACCACGTCCACCGTTTCGGCGTCCCTGGCCAGCGCGGCGAGCCGGATCGTGGTCGACCCGCCAGGCGAGACGATGATCGGGCGCAGGAACTCGACGTCGGAGAGCACCGGCGCCGGCAGCGTTTCCGCGCCGAGGGCGGCCTTCGCGACCTGGGTCATCGCCTCCATGCCGATCACCGCCGGGAACAGCAGCTGACCGTCGAGCAGGTGGTCGGCCAGATACGGGTCGCTGCCCGCGGACAGGTCGGCCTCGGTGATCAGCTCGACCCCCGGGTAGTGCACGACCGCCCGGTCGACGAAGCGGGTCAGCGGCAGTTCGCGCTTCTCCACCGGCAGGGTGGCCAGTCCCCCGGTCCGGCCGCAGACGACCAGCACCGACGGGGCGGTCGGATCGCCGACGACCTGGCGGAGGATCTCGATACCCTCCTCGGTCGGGATCGGGGTGATGCCGTCGCGCATCAAAGCGCTGACGACACCGAGCTTTTCGCCCATGCCCGTCCCCGACCAGACCGACCATTCGAGGGCGATCGCCCTGGCCTGGGGGTGTTCCTGGCCGAAGCGCACGGTCAGTTCGGTCATCCAGTCGTTGGCCGTGGCGTAGTGCGCCTCACCGCGCAGGCCCGCCCGGCCGATGATGCTGCCGAAGGTCACCAGCAGCTTGATCTTGTCCTGGTCGACGGCGTCGAGGACGGCGTTGAGGCCACCGATCTTCGGGGCCAGCGTCTTGCGGAAGCTCTCCTCGGTCAAGGAGAACAGCGCGGCGGGCTCGTTGCGGCCCGCGCCGTGCAGCACCGCGGTGACGGGGCCGTACTCGGCCTGCACCCGGCCGATCGCGTCGGCCACCTGACGGGCGTCGGTGACGTCGGCGCGTTCGTAGCGGTAGGTGATGCCCGCCGCCGCCATCCGGCCGAGGTTCTCCGACAGTTCGGCGTCGTCGGCCGGGTCGCTCCGGCCGAGCAGCGCCAGTTTCGCGCCGGAGTCCTTGGCCAGCGCCAGCGCGCTCTCGGCGGTGATGCCCTTGCCGCCACCCGTGACGAGCAGGACGTCCTCGGTCCCCAGCGGGGTCCCCTCGGCCTCGGCCGGGGTCAGCGCGGCGAGCTTCGGCACCGTGCGGATCCCGGCGGCGTCGTAGCGGACCTCGCTGAAGTCGTTGGTCGCCGCCACTTCGGCGACCACGGTGGACACCGCGGCGCTGACGGCCTCGGGGTCGACCGGGCCGACGTCGGCGAGATCGACGATCGTGGTGCGGGCCGACGGGTCCTCCAGCCGCAGCGTCTTCGCCAGACCGGAGGCACCGAGACCGTGCTGCACCACGACGAACCGCGTGCCGTTGGGCGCGGCCAGCACCGCGCGGCCCGCGTCGAGGTACAGGCCGACGTCGCCGGAACCGCTGTCGGAGTTCAGGCAGAGAAGGACACCGTCGCCGACACCCGCGGTGGCCAGTGCCGCGCGCAGCGGCTCCGCCAGCGGATGGCCGTCCGGCGCGAACGCCGTCCACTCGGCGGTGGACAGCCCCGGCGTGAGATCGGGCGACGGCTTCGGCGCGACGACGTACTCGACCCCGAACGGCCGGACCCACGGTCCGACGCCGGCGACCTCGGCCTGGTTGCTGTCGGCGGGTTTGGCGGTCTGGGCGAGTTCGTCGATCATCTCGGCGAGTTCACCGAGACAGACGGTCGCGAAGTTCGGCATGCCCTCCAGTGCCGGACGGCCGAGCGCCCTGGTCACGTCGTTGACGAGCTGGCCGACCGTGATCGACGAAAGGTGCAGGTCGTCGAGCGGATGCGTGTCGGCGGTGACCGCTTCGAGCGGCAGTTCGACCCGCTCGGAAGCGAGCTTGCGCAACAGGTCGAGGGTGCTGCTGCCACCGCTCTCCGAAGCCGTTCCGGCCTGGGCCTCGGCAGGCGCGGCGGGGTCGGCGACCCGGTCGCGGGCGAGGTCGGCACCGATGGACGGCGCGGCCTCGCACGGGCTGGCGAGGAACGAGAACTCCCCGTCCACCGGCAGCGTCCGCACGATCCGGCCGTCGAACAGCGCGGAGGTGTCCAGCGGGGCGCCGAACGCGAACGCCGCGCCCGCGACCTTCAGCACCGCGGCCAGTTTCGGGCTGTCGGTGTCGATCGCGAGCACCGGCGTGCCGGGCGCGATCTCGCCGAACAGGCCGGTGAGCACGTGGCCGGGGCCGACCTCGATCACCAGGTCGCTGCGCTCGGCGACCTTCGCGGCCGCCTCGCGGAAACGCACGGGCAGGACCACCTGGTCCCGCAACAGATCGCGCAGGTCCTCGGCGGCGTGCAGGACGTCACCGGTCACCGTCGAGACGACGGGCCGGTCGAGCCTGGCGAAGTCGAACGCGGCGAGTTCCTCGGTCATCGCCTCCGCGGCCGGGACGACCGCCGGCGAGTGGAACGCGTGCGAGACGTTGATGCGGGTGGCGGTGACGCCCTCCGCGCGGGCACGGGCGACCACGCGGTCGATCGCGTCCGACGGTCCGGAAAGGACGGTCTGCTCGGGCGCGTTGTAGCCCGCGATGACGACGTCTTCGCCCTCGGCGAACCGCTCGGCGACCCCGGGCCCGGCGGCGATCCCCGCCATGGCACCGTTTCCGTCGCTCGCGGTCGCCATCACCTTGCCGCGGATCTTGGCCAGCTTGAGGACTTCGCGTTCGGTGAGCGCGCCGCCCCAGTGCAGGGCGGTGAGCTCACCGAGGCTGTGGCCGGCGACCGTCTGAGCTTCGATGCCGAGGCTCTTCAGCACGCGGAGCCCGGCGAGCGAACCGGTGACGATGCGCGGTTGCGCGACCTCGGTGGCGACCTGGTCGGCGCCGGTCGAAAGGCCCGCCGCGCGGTAGATGTCGTCGGCGTGGGCGAAGCGCTTGCGCAGCGCGCCGACCGTGCCGCGCCCGGAACCCTGGCCGGGGAACAGGAAACCGATCTTCGGGTCCTTGACCCGCGAGCCCGCGAAGATGCCGTCGCCGGTGGAGAAGACTTCCGGCTCTCCCTCGCCGAGGAGGTCGAGCAGCTTGGCCAGCTTGCGCTCGGCGTCCTCGGGGTTGGTCGCGACGATCGCGGCGCGGACCGGTTTCCCGGACAGTTCCGCGGAAAGCGTGGCCGCGAGGTCCCCGAGCTCGGCGAGCGAAAGCTTCGGCACGACTTCCAGCAGACCGGTCAGCCTGCCGCGCAACGACGCGGCGTCGTCGGCGTCGAGGAGCAGCAGTTCGCTGTCCTGCCGTCCGGCGACCAGCGAACGGGTCCGCTCGTCGAGTTCCTTGCGCCGGGCCGCGCCCGGCGCCTCGGTGACGGTGACGTGCGAGTTGATGCCGCCGAAGCCCATCGCGGAGACACCCGCGCGGACCGGGTGGTCCGCGGGCCACAGCCCGGCCTCGGCCGGGACGTACATCCGCGCGGAGTCGCCGATCAGCGACTCGTGCGGCTCGAAGTGACCGGTCGCGGGCGGGATGACCTGGTGGTACACCGCCAGTGTGGCCTTGATCAGCCCGGCGACACCGGCCGCGGCCTTGGTGTGGCCGATGTTGCCCTTGATGGTGCTGAGCGCGGCGCGGTCGGCGAGCGGGTCGGCGTCGCGGCGGGCGGTGGAGAGCGCCTCGATCTCGGTGGCGTCGCCCAGCGCGGTCCCGGTGCCGTGCCCCTCGAAGTAGGAAACGGTCTCGACGCCGTAACCCGCCTTCTCGTACGCCCGCTGAAGCGCGAGACGGTGACCCGAGGCCTCCGGACGGGTGATGCCGCCCTTGCCGTCGGACGAGACACCCCAGCCGCCGATGCTGGCGTAGATCCGCTTGCCCTGCGCGATCGCGTCGTCCTCGCGCATCAGCACGAGCATGCCGGAACCCTCGCCGGGCCAGAAGCCGTTGGAATCGGCGTCGTAGACCTTCATCTCCCGCTTGGCGAGCGCGCCGGTCTTGGCGAAACCGATCACCTCGAACGGGTCGATCGACAAGTCGACACCGCCCGCGATGGCGACGTCGAGGTCGCCCTCGGAAAGCGCGTTCGCCGCCGTGACCACGGAAAGCAGCGAGGACGAGCAGGCGCCGTCCACGGTGAACCCGCCGCCGCCGAAGTCGAAGAAGTTGCAGACCCGGCCGGCGATCGTGTTCGCCAGCCCGCCCGCGAGCGTGTCCTCGTCGATCTCGGGGAACGGAGCCTTGTACTGCGCCTCGAGATCGTGAAGGAACTCGGCGGTGTCACCCTCGGCCCAGCCGCGCTCGGCGAGCGCCGCCGCGACCGTGCGGCGCACGTACGGCCAGCGCAGCCGCATGATGTTGGCGCGCGAGAACTCACCGGTCAGGCTGTTGCCGATGACCACGCCGGTGGCGGACCGCGGCAGCCCCTCGCCCTCGGGGTACCCCGCGTCCGCCAGCGCCTGCGCGGCGACGTCGAGGGCCAGCCAGTGCGTGGTGTCGGTCGACCGGAACGTGCTGCCCGCGACCTTGTACTTGATCCGGTCGAATTCCCAGTCGCGGAGAACCGCGGCCTTCTGGGCGTAGAAACGGTCCGGGGCCTTGGGGTCGGGCGAGTAGTAGTCCTCGCGGTTCATCCGCTCGTCGGGCAGTCTCCGGAACGCCCTGCGGCCGGCGAGGACGTTCTCCCACAGTTCTTCCGGGGAACCGGCGTCCGGGTATCGGAGACCGATACCGACAATCGAAATCCGCTCAACGCTCATGCCACCGCACTCCCCTAGCTCTCAACACTCAAGTCACGGAATCCGGTTCCGGCGCCGTTCCCAGAAACGCGGCCGCCGTCCGTTCGCGCAGTCCGGTCAAGCATGAACCGGCGGCGGGTGCGAAGTCTTCTCTCTGGTTGTTGAAGGTGGTCCGGTATTTTCCGCGGTCCGGCGGCCATGAAGGATTTGGGACGTCGACTGTCCCAAATCCTTCACGGACAACCCCTGTGCCCAGCGACCGCACACGTCTGACGTCCCTTGTGGACAGTCGATTGCGCCCCACGACGTTGCGAAAGCCACTTTCGCAACGTTGAACGTTGGGAAAGTGGCTTTCGCAACACCGACAGCGCCGTCCTCACCGACCACGAAGCGAGGCGACCGAAACAGCACGGGCGGCGGCCGTGAAACTCGCCCACCCCACCAGCTCGATCAGTTCTCGATCGGCCAGCCCCGCGGCCGCGACCAGAGCGTCGTCGACCTGATACGGCGCCTTCGCGACTACCAGGGCCAACCGGACCCCGGGATCGTCGAACGCGTCCACCCAAGCGCGGCTCAGCCCAGGCGGCGAACCATCCCAAGTGGACAGCTCCCGCTCCACGACGTCCCGCACGGCCGAAGGCACCGGCAATGCGGCGAACGCCGACGAAGCACGGGAGAACGCGTCGCCGATCAACGGATTGCCCACCGCCCAGCCGAAATCCTCCGACCCCGGGGGCAGCAGCTCCAACGACTCTCCCGGCGGAGCACCCTCCATCGGGCGAAGGAACCGCCCCAGAACCGCTTTCGCCTTGGCACGCGCCGAATCCGGCACGGACGAAGGCAGCGGCGACGGCTCGAGGAGCACGCTCACCACCCGGTTCAGGTAGTGGAACGCGAACGCGACCGCGGTCAGCTCCGCACGGGCACCCGCCGACAAGGGCCCCGTACGAGGATCCGCCACCGGACGCCCCTCAGCGATCGCCGACGCCTCCGAGGAGCGCCCGAGCGAGTCCAGCGCCATCCCGTGGACCTCGACGCAGTACGGACACGAGTTCTCTCGCGACACCAGCGTCGCGACGACCTCCCGGTCCGCCCGGCTCGTCTCTCCGGCCGCCACCAACGACTCTCGCAGCATCACCCAGCTCGCCGCGAGCACCACCGGCGACGGCGAATGCAACGCCACCGGCGGGGCCAGCATGCCGAAGTCCCGTTCCAGCCGGCCGTAGACGTCGCGGACGAGTCCGGTCGCCCGGCCGAAGGGCACCGGCCGGACGTACCGGACTTCACGCAACGCGCGCCGCAGCGCGAGTTTCACCAGCGTGGGTGCCATGCTCAGCTCCCGGCCACCAGCGATAGTTTGCCGACCGCCCGCCGCCCCGTGATGGAGCCGTCCGGGGCGGGAGCGCCGTAGGTGACGTCGACGCCGCGTGCCTGAAGCGCGCGCACGATCCCCGGCACCGAACGCTCGGCCAGCGCCGCGATCGTCATCGCCGGGTTCACCGTCAGCGCGCCCGGCACGGAAGCGCTGTCGGTCACGAAGATCCCGGGGTGGTCACGGAGTTCGTGGTTCGGGTGCAGCGCCGAGGTCGCCGGGTCGTCACCGATCCGGCACGACGCCAGCGGGTGCACGGTGTACGCGCCGACGACGTCGTTGGTCCACGGCGCCACCTTCGCCAGGCCGTCCTTCTCGAGGATCTCCTTGCACTCCGCGTCGGCCAGCGCCCAGCCGTGCCGGGTGTTCGGCGTCGGGTCGTACTTCAGCGGACCGCGGCCGAGCATCTGCTGCGAGATGCGATAGGCGTTGCCGGTGGGCGGCGGCGCGCCGAAGACACCCTCGTTGTCGTCCTCGGTCATCAGGAAGATGGTCAGCCAGGAGGCCCACTTCTTGAGGATCTCCTTCTTCTGCGCCCCGAACCAGCGCGGTTCGTCACCGTCGGGCACCTGGGCCAGGATCGTCCCGAGCCCCGGCGGGAAGTACAGCTGCTCCAGCGAGTACCGCTCGTACTCCGGCAGCGAGCCGTCGAGTTTGTCCCAGTTCGCCACGGTCGGGCCCTTGCCGATGTGGTTGGCCTCGTAGACCTTCCCGTCCTCACGGGACAGTCCGAGCACCTCGCGGACCCGCTCCTCGTTGATGATCGCGGTGTTGAGCCGCTCACCGTTGCCCGAGAAGTACCGGCCGACCCCGTGCGGCATGGTGCCCAGCGCCGCCTCCGAACGCTGCAGGATCACCGGCGTCGCGCCGGCGCCCGCGGCGATGATGACGATCTTCGCGTCGATCGTCCCGCTGCCGGACTGGAGCCGGTAGTCCTCGTCGTCGACGATGTTGAAGTGCACGCGGTAGTCGCCGTCGTCGATCCGTTCGATCCGCTGGACCTCGTGCAGTGGCCGGATCTTCGCGCCGTGCGCGAGCGCGGCGGGCAGGTAGTTGGTCAGCAGCGAGCGTTTCGCGTCGAACCGGCAGCCCGCCATCATGAAGTTGCAGTTCACGCACCGGTCGTTGTCCACCGCGACCGGTGCCGGGTTGGCGGTCCGGCCGGAGTGATCGCAGAACGCCGCCCACAGCCCACCCGCGTACGAGACGTCGTTCCAGTCCTGTTTGGACACGGGGAGCGATTCCGAAACCCGGTCGTACCAAGGTTCCAGCGAGTCACGCGTGATCTCCGAAGGCCACATGCGGCGGCCGATGCTGCCGTGGCGCTCGAAGACGAACTTCGGGGCGCGCGGCATCGCGGCGAAGTACACCACGCTGCCACCGCCGACGCAGTTTCCGCCGAGCACGCTCATTCCGTCGCCGACGACGAAGTCGAAAGCCCGGGTGTAGGACGAGCCGAGCAGATAGTCGTGCTCGAAATCCTTCGTCTCCAGCCACGGTCCGCGTTCCAGCACGGTGACCTTCGCCCCGCCCGCGGCCAAGTGGTAGGCGGGGATGGAGCCACCGAACCCGCTGCCGACGATGACGACGTCGGTCTTGTCGTAGGCAGTCATGCGGGGCTCCCGGAAGGCGTCGTGTCAGGGTGGAGCCGCGCCAGCTCGCGGCGATAGGAGAACTTCGGGAACCGCCACAGCCCGTCTTCGTCCGGCGCGGTGTACCCCATCGCCAGCAGGCCGGGGTGTCCCTCGGCGATGGCTTCGGCGGTGTGCTTGTGCGCGGCGCTGTCGAAGGACATGTTGCAGAACAAGGCGAGGCTCACCCAGCCGTCCTTCTCCGGATGCCCCGGCGCGGTCAGCGACCGCACGAGCGCGGTCCGGTCGGCGAAGGACAGCGCGACGAACGGCGGCAGCGACTCGTCGAGGGTGAGGTCGTGCTCCTTGGCGTAGCCCTTCGCGTGTTCGTTGAGGGACTGCGCCAGGTACGGCAGCCCGACGGTCACCCCGGTCGCGTCGGTGTGGAGCAGTTCGAGCGCGCCCGCCACGACCGCGCCCGGCCCCTTCGACGCGCCGGCGATCGCGTGATCGCCGGGGAACCGCTTCTCCCCCGGCACGATCGTGTCCGCGTAGGCCTCCAAAGTGGACACCTTGACCTGTTCGTCCGAATCCACGGAACCTACCTCCTGTTCCTGGTGTGCACGGTCATCGGCAGCCCGCCCCGCACCCGCAGCGACAGCATCGCCTCGGGTACCACGTCGTAGCCGGGGAGCTTCCTGAGTTCGAGGTCGCGCAGGACCATCGTCAGCACGAAGACGGCCTCCATCACGCCGAGGCTGTTGCCGATGCAGAACCGCGGCCCGGCGCCGAACGGGATGTAGGCGTAGCGGGGCCGCCCGCTCGGCCGGTCCGGATCGAACCGGTCCGGGTCGAACTTCTCCGGCTCCGGCCAGAACTCCGGGTGCCGGTGCAGCGTATAGGGCACGACGACGACGTCGGATCCGGCGGGGACGTGATAGCCGCCGATCTCGTCGTCGGCCTGCGCCACCCGCGGCAGCAGCCACACCGGCGGATACAGCCGCATGACCTCTTCGACGACCCTCGCCGTGTACGGCAACCGGTGCAGATCGTCGTGTGTCGGCAACTGATCGCCCAGTACCGCGTCGGCCTCGGCACGCAGTTTCGCCAAGACGTCGGGGTGTTCGTCGAGCAGGTGGAACGCCCAGCCCAGCGTGCTCGCCGTCGTCTCGTGCCCGGCCAGCAGCAGGGTGATCAGCTCGTCCCGCATCTGCTCGCGGGTCCCGTCGGTCGCGATGAGGCGCGAGAGCACGTCCTCACCGTTCTCGACGGGGTTGGCCAGCCGCTGCTCGACGAGTTCGTCGGCGATCCGGCGAAGGTCGGCCCGCGATTCCCGGAACCGCAGTTGCTTCTTCAGCGGGGCCCACTGCGGGACCATGCTCAGCGTCACCGCTTCGAACATCGCCTGGTCCTGCACGGCTTCGAACGAATGCCCCAGCGAACTGAAGCCGCCGAGGTCCGCGTCGAGCAGCGTCTTGCCGAGCACACCGAGGGTCAACCCGGTCATCTCGTGCAGGATCTCCACCGGTCCTTCGGTGTCCCGCAAGCGTTTCACGAGCCCTTCGACCTCGTTCGCGACGACCGAGGCCTGCCGCGCGATCCGCTTGGGCTGGAACACCGGCTGGATGGTCCGGCGCTGTTTCTTCCAGACGTCGCCGTCACTGGTGAGCAGCCCGTCGCCGAGCGCCCGCCTGGCCTCCTGGAGGCCGATTCCCTTGTGGTAGTTGGCCGCGTTGTCCGCGAGCACGTGTTTCGCCAGATCGGGGTGGTTCACCAGGTACATCGTCTTGGGACCGATCGCGATCCGGACGACGTCCCCGTGCGCCTCCGCCGAGTCCGACATGAGCGCCAGCCGGTCGGTGAAGAGCTTCTTCAGCAGACCGAAGGTCGCCCGGCGCGGCGGGCCGGGCGGCGCGAGACGCGCCGCCCGGCTGGTTTCCGCACCGTGGGTCATGCCGCCACGGCCCCGGTTTCCGTCTCCGGCTTCTCGGCCGGCTTGGGCAGGGAGGTGACTTCGGCCGACTTCGCCTGCTCGGCCTCCCACTTCTCGGTGGCCTTCTTGGAGAAGTGCAGGCCCCACAGGAACGCGCCGCGGATGAGGCAGACCAGCGCGGTGGCGAGGAACAGGCCGTATGCCACGTGCACGACCATGAAGAACCCGTACGCCAGCGCCACGCCCGAACCGAACAGGACCTGCGACGCGGGCTTCGACGGGGTCGTGCCCGGGTCGGTGACCATGTAGTTCGTGTAGAGCACGAACGCCACGCCGGTCATCATCCCCAGCGCGCCGGGGATCGCGGTGTCGAAGAGCAGACCACGGATGATCGCCTGGAGCGCGAAGGTGATCAGCCAGGCGCCGATCAGCCACATCCGCTGCGTCAGCATCGCGTTGAGGACGGTGCCCGACACGATGATGATGCCGACGATCAGCCAGCCGACCCACGAGTCGACCTGCTCGGTGAAGTGATAGGGCGGCGCGATGCTCGCCCAGGGGAACACCAGCAGGATGATCGTGATGCCGAAGTTCGACGGGTTCATGTAGTGCCGCAACCGGCCGCGCACCGGGGCCTGCAGGACCCACTTGGCGCCGACGGCGACGACGACGCCGAACATCATGACCAGTACCTGGTCGTTGACGTAGGTGAGCATGTTCAGCGCGAGACCGGTGATGTGCGCCGGGAACAGGAACTCCACGAGTCCCTTGAAACCGTTGCCGCGGAAGCGGACGCCCCGCCCCTGCGTCCGGGCGCCGATGATCTCCAGCAGGATTTCCGTGGCGTAGGCCGTGGCCAGCGCGATGAACGGATAGGTGTAGGGCTGCTCGAAACCGAGCACGGTGTAGCCGATGATGTTGAAGACGGTGATCGAGATCGCGAACCGGCGAAGCGCCGTGATCGTCTTGTTGCTCTTCGGTGCCGTGAGTGTCTGCTCAGCCATGACGGTCATTTCTCCTTAGCCTGAGCGCCGAGCTGGAAGGTGTGGCTGCCCGGGGTCAGCTGGACTTCCTGCGTGCGGATCTGCCCGGTCAGGTCACGCCACTGCAGGCAGACCTTCACCGGCCCGGTGACCTTGCCGAGTCCGATCTGGATCTCGTGGCTGCGCTTGCCGGAGTGGCCGCTGCCGCCGTCGACCCGGTCCATGTACTTCTTGCCGTCGGGGGTGATGACGGTGACCTGCGCGCCGATCGCCGCGGTGCCGGCCGCCTGGAGCGGACCGTCCGCCGAAGCCTTGTCGTGCACCAGCTTCAGGTTCAGGTACGACCCGGAGTCGGGGCTGACGTTGCGGTAGAAGATCGGCTGCTCCCACTGGCGGGCCACGGCGAAGTCGAGCTTGCCGTCGCCGTCGGCGTCGCCGGTGGCGATACCGCGGGTGGGCACCGGGACCGCGAGCCCGAGGCGCGGGGCCAGGTCGGTGTAGCGGCCGTCGGCGCTCTTGGCCCAGAAGTGCAGGGTGTGGTCGCCGCCGACGTCGTCACCGGCCACCATGTTCGGCCAGAAGGACGGGTGCTTCAGCAGTTCGTCGTTCGAGGTCGCCAGTTCCTGCAGCTGCGGCCAGCGGTTGACGTCGCCCTTGACGAACCCGGTCGCCTGCGTGATCACCGATTCGCCGCTGTTGTTGTAGTCGGCGATCTTGACGTCCCAGCCCCAGCCGGACCACGCGGTGCCCGCCTGTGCGCTGCGGTCGACCCACGGCGCCTCGCCGCCCTGCAGACGGCCGCGCAGATCCGCGGTGTCCTTGGCGGTGTTCATGAACTGGAAGTGGCTTTCCTCGATGCCCCAGGACGTCGTGATGTTGCTGACGTACAGGTCGTAGAGACCGTCGTGGTCGAGGTCGGCGAAGTCGACGCCCATGCCCTTGAAGGAGTCGTTGCCGAGCACCTTGGACTTCGGGTCGTTGGGTCCGCGGACGCCCTTCACCTCGGCGAACTCGACGTGCCCGGGGCGGGACTTGTTGTACAGCAGGCGGTCGTGGCCGAAGTCGTTGCCGATGTAGAGCTCCGGCAGGTTGTCCCCGTCGACGTCGGTCGCGCTGGCCGCGAGCGACCAGCCGCCCTGGGCGTCGGCCGGGATGGCCTTGTCGTCGAGGGCGAACGACGCGGTCGGCTTCGCGCCCTGGGTGGCGCCGGTGAACCGCAGGATGTACTTGCCGCCGGCGTTGTCGGCGTGCGACATCGACTTGTTCATCTCGACCCCGCCCTGGACGCGGTCGTCCAGCACCGCGCTGTCGGGGAAGTAGTTGCCGATGAAGATGTCCTGGTGGCCGTCGCCGTCGAAGTCACCGACCGAGGCGGCGTTGGTGTTCCACAGTGGACCGGCGTACTCGCCGTTCTTGGAGTTGTTGCCCGGCACCAGTTCCACCGGCTCGTAGGCCTTCGGCTCCAGCTTCGTGGCGTCCGGCTTCGACAGGAACAGGATCGGGGTGCGGCCCCAGTAGTAGGCCAGCAGGTCGACCCGGCCGTCCTCGTTGTAGTCCGCGGGCACGCAGCCCATGGGCGCGATGTACTTGCCCATCGGCAGCGGCGCCGCGTCGAGCGCGAACGGCGCGTAGCGGTCGCCGCCCTTACCGGGCGTCGGGGTGATGATGACCTGGTCGCTGCGCGGGTCGACGAAGCACAGGTCGTTCGCGAGCTTGTCGCCGTCGAGGTCGTTGACCGCGATCGCGGCACCGACCGACGAGATCCAGGCCCGGATGTGCTCGTAGTCCTTGTTCACCGTCCGGATCGACTGGCTCTTCGCCGCTTCCGGCAGGGCGATCGTCAGTGGTTCGAACGCGTACTTCGAGGCCATCGTGTCGGCCTCGGCGGTCGAGACGGTGGGCAGCTGCGCCACCACGAACAGACCCGCCATCAGCACCAACGCCACGATGCCCGCAAGCTGCTTGCGGAGCCAGCCCAAGGTCGCGGTCATTTCCCTGCACCTCCAGATTTGAGCACCTCAGCGGCGATGCGCTGTCGCCAGGTTTCGAATGCCGGGAGTTCGCCGTCGACCACGGTCGCCGGGCGCACCTCCTGGGTGATGGCCGCGGCCCGCTCGGCCGGCAGCCCGCAGATCGCCTGCGTGGCGACCTCGGTCTCGGGGATCAGCAGCCCGGCGCGGACGCGGGCTTCGGCGGCGAAAGCACTGCCCTGGGCAAGGTTCCCGCGGTGCTCGCCGGCGAACTCGGCCAGCTTCAGCAGTTCGTCGGACGTGACCCCGCAGGCGTAGGTCGACGCGAGCCCGACCCCGGCGTAGAGGTCTCCGTGGCGCCGCTCCGGGAAGCGCGCGATCGCGTCGGCGACCAGATCGACGTCGGTACCGCAGATGAACCACAGCGCCCGCCCGATGCCCTGGTCGATCGCCCGCAGCGCGTACCCGTCGTTACCGGGCGGCCAGGAGAAGCCGGGGTCCTGGAACTGCCCGTCGATGTATTTCGCCGTCTTGAAGTACGCCTGGTGGAAGCCGTAGCCGTCGAGCACCAGCCAGCGCAGCAACGGGTCGAAGTCGTCGGCGGAGGGCCAGCGGAAGCGCGGCAGCCGCGCCATCGCCCAGCCGACGCCGACGTAGATGATGTAGTCGTGCTTCTCACCGGGCCCGTCGAGGAACCCCGCGATGTGCCGGCGTCCGCCGCCCGGCAGCCCGTCCAGCATTCCGTAACCCATTCCCGCGCCTTCGTAGGCGAAGCCGCGGTATTTCACCGGAATACGTTCGAGCCATTCTTCCGCCTGCTCGACGGAACGCGCTTCGACGGCGTGCGCGTAGCCGAGCAGGAATTTCTCACCGACGGTCTCCAGCAATTCTTGAGCGGCCGGGCTCTTCTTGTGGAAACCGCGCTTGTCCAGTGACGTCTCGGACACGTCCGGCGTGATCATGCGGCGTCTGATGGTGCGCCAACCATTGCCCAACGCACTCTCCCCCTAACGGGTGGATTCGAATTCTGGATCGCGTAAAGCGTCACATGCGTGGAGATACCCCAGCTACTTCACGGTTGCGTCCGCGTTCTCCCGGTTTGCGAATCCGGGAGAACGCGGGAACGACTTCGTTCACGCCACCGCGCGCAGGTGACCGGGAGCGGGCATGGTCATCCGGTTCCCGGCGGAGGCCGGGCCGCCGGCGAGGGTGATCGCCATCGGCGCGTCGGTCGGCAACGGGGCGCGCATCGGCATCCGGAGGTGCACCATGCCGTACCGGGTGATGTCGACGCGGCCGGGCAGGGTGCCCACGGAGAACGAGGACGCCGCGGTCCCGGCGGCGTGCTCGGCCACCCCGATGACGGTCCACCGGCCCTCGGGGACGTTCTGGATCTCGATGTCCGCGGACAGGACGTTCGCCCTGCCGCCGAAGGCGACCGGGCCACACTGCGGGATCGACTCGGCGAACAGTCCGATGAGGACGGTCGCCGGGCCTGCCCCGCGCGGGGTCTCCACCCGCACGCTGATCGTGCCGGTGCCGCTGCGCATCGTGGGGCTGCCCATTCCGGCGCTGTGCAACGCTTCCAGGGTCGGCAGGCGCTGGAAGTGCGGGGCCAGCGCGACGAGCAGTTCGCCGACCTCGGGGTCGCGGTACTGGGTCGGGGTCATCCCGACCGCACGGGTGAAGCGGCTCGTGAACGTGCCGACACTGCTGTAGCCGACGCTGCACACGATGTCCGACACCGTCAGCGATGTCGTCAGCAGCAGTCGTTTCGCTTCGAAGAGCCGGATCGCGGTGAGGTAGCGGCCGGGGGTGACACCGGTCGCCTTCGCGAAGATCCGCGAGAAATGGAACGGGCTGACGAAGACTTCCTGTGCCAGGTCGCTCAGGGTGATCGGGTCGAAATACCTCGCGTGCATCGCGGAGATGGCCTGCAGCACCGCGGGTTGCAAGGGGGACGCCGGCTCAGGGTGCCGACCGGGTTCGGTGACGCCTTTCTCGTTCGCCGCCATGGCGACTGTTCGTAGCTGCATCAGACCAACCTCGGATTCGCTGTCGCTTTTCTCTGTACGCCAGCTAACTCGTCGGTGATTTCAGCGGGCTCGACGAGCGATCGAGATGGGTCCCGCGGTCTTGTCCGAACGTGCGCTATCGGCGGACGGTCGCCAAAGCCCGCTCGCTACCCCACGGCCTCACACCGGGAGATCGAGCACGCATTCACCGACGCCGACCTCGGCGGGCCAGTCGAGTTTGAGGGCGCGGTCGACGCGGTCGCCGGCGTCCACCGGGACGGCGTGCGCGGCCAGCCCCATGGCGCGGGCGACGAGATAGAGCGTCTGCTGCAACGCGCCGACATGCGCCAGCGTCGTGGCATACGCGCCGCCGCCGAGCACGGACGCCATCCGCGGCATCCGCGCGGTGACGGTGATCAGCGCCGAGGGCCGCCGGTGGTTGCCGCCGCCGATCATCGCGATGTCGAGCATCTCGTCGAGATCGGCCACGTCGTCGTTGACCAGGGTGAGCCGATGGTCGAGCGGATCGTAGTGGTAGATCCCGCGGTCCAGCCCCGAACAGCGGTTCACCGACACGTACAGCTCGAGTTCGTACAGGCAGGCGACGCTGAAATACGGGCGCTGCGAAGCACTGTGCGCGGGCCCGTTCGGCAGATGCGCGGGCCCGATCGACCGGATTCTCGCGCCACGGAACAGGAACTCGCCGATCTGCTCGGCCGACAGCACGCTGTCGGTGAACTCGGGGCAGCTGTGGTCGTTCTCCAGCAACGCCGTCAGCGTCGGATCGGTCTCCGCGCGGTCGGCCAGATCCGGCCGGAACAGCGAGTAGCTCGGACCTTCGCCGGTCGGGGCCTTGACCACCGGCGGAGTCCCGAGCCCGGCGAGGTCGGCCGGGCCGCCGGGCCGCCAGGTACGGCTCGTGGTGTGGAACGACAGCTCGTCCGGGGACCACACGCCCAGTTCCGGATCGTCGTCTTCGGCGAACCTGCCGTCCTCCCCGGCGGCCTGGACGACCCCCGCGGCGACCAGATAGGACACGACCGCGCCCACCACGCCGCGATCGATCCCGGTCGTGGTCACGATCTCCCCGGCCGACTTCGCCGTCGCGAGGGTCGCCGCGACGTGTACCGCCCACGGCTGGGACAGCACCACGCGATACCGCGCGGACGGCGACTCCAGCCCCATCCCGTCGGCGTCGGAACGCAGGGAACTGAAGCGGGACAAGCGGATCGGGCGCGTGGCGGGGATCTCCACCGGTGCGAACACCGGCGCGAGCACGACCGGGATCACCGACAGCAGCGGGCCGCGGCCGTCGGCGAGACCGAGCGACCGCACCACGGAGCCGCCGAGTTCCTTGAGCACCTGCCGCAGCGCGTCGGCGCCCTCGGCCGTCCAGCTCAGTTCGCCTTCGAGATCGGGTTCCCGTTCGACGGGCTCCCATGACGACGTCACGTTCGCCAGCGACACCGGCCCCAAGGCCATCCGCCGCAACGATTCCACCACCAGCGGTTCCGCGTGCGGGAACTCGTGCTCACCCCAGCGCGTGACGACCACCAGTGAGCCGTCCTCACTGATCTCGACGAGGCTGTCGTCGGTGAGCGACCACAGGGGGATCGTTTCGGCCACACCGCCGGGGGGATCTGTCGTCAACTGTTGCTCCAGCTTGATCTACAAGAACATCGGGAAGGGATTCAACCGCTCGTAGGGAGTCGGTTCGGCGAGCCTGCCCAGGCGTACCGGTACGTCGAACAGCCGTCCGGGGGCGAAACGGCTCCAGAACGGACGCAGCCCCGGAACGACCACCCGGACCACCGGGAGATCGATGTCGGGCCTCGTCTGGTCCAGCACCAGCGTCTCCATTCCCAGCACGGAAAGCCTCCGTACCAAGCACTCCACATCGTCACGGACGTCGGGACGGCGGACGAACTTGAAGTCCGCGGCCCGTTTCGCCGACCGGCCGGGCGCCGGCAGCAGATACGGCTGGTTCGCGACCGTCGCGTACCTGAGCCACCGTGCCGCGTCGGGATCGTCGAGTTCGACGTCGTTCGCGAGCACCGCCGGGATCAGCTGGTTGAGCTCGCTGACCGCCCGCCGTAGCGCCGTCCTGGGATCCAGGTGGGCGCCGAAACCCATCATGACGTTTTCGCGGGGCCCGACGATACTCCTGGAAAGCGCGACCATCACCGGGACACCGAGGTCCGCGGTCAGGTCGAGGACCCACAGTTCCCGGCCTGCCCGCGCGTACTGGCCGACCATCTCCTCGGCCCACGGGTCGTCGAACGAAGCGATGTCCACGCCGGGAACGGGAAGCCGGTTGTACCACCACAGCGCGACGGCGTCGCGTTCGACGAGTTCGAGGAGTCCCTGCAGGATCGCGTCCTCGATACTGCTTCCGGCCGCGCAGCCGTTGGAGTCCGCGCGCATCCCGGTCAGCCCGCACTCCCACGGCACCCCGTAATAGAGGTACGCGGTCGGCATCAGCTTCCGGCGCTGCCGCGTGAGCGACCACAGCGGTGTCCAGTCGATGGCGGCTTCGGTGTCGAACCGTTCCGGGACGTACTGGAAGGTGGCGTGGGCGGCGTTCCACTCGGCGCGGCCGTCGTATTGGCGCTCGTCGAAGAGCATGCACGAGTTCGGGTGGACGGCGTCCTCGCCGAGCGCGCGGAAGGTGTCGCGGATCCGCAGTTCGTCGCCCTGGTAGTTCGCCGAGAACCGCTCAATCGCCTCGCACAGCGCGCCGACCTCGGCGTCGATCGGGCTCGCGCCCTTGCCGCCGTTCTCCCCGCGCAGCCCGGCCTGCAACCCCGCCTCGCCGCGCACGCGGCGTGCGACGTTCCCCCCGGAGTGGTACGCGTTCACGAACGCCGGCGCCCGCGGGTCGCGGGAGATCTCCTTGACGATCCCGGTGACCGGGCTGACCAGGTGGCCGTAGCGGTCGAGCACCTCGACCGGGGTGAGGGTCCGGTGCCCGCCACCGCCCGACGTCGCCTTCTTGGCCTCCCGCAGCACCACCGGCTCGGCCGTCCGCGCGGCGACGATCCCGGCGTCACCGCATTCGGGACACTGGGGGCGGCGCCGCAGTTCGTGCAGGCGCCCCTGCAGGTCGAGGGTGTCCAGGATCCACACGGCCTGCTGCCCCGGATAGCGGTGTCCCGCCAGCCATTTGGACGCTTCGAGGGAGATCAGATGCGACGCGGCCGCGGTCAGCGGCGGCACGGCGGGCATCGGGAACGACGCGGGGCCGTCGTGCCCGAGGACCTCCTGCACACAGGCCTCGGCGTGCCGGTGCCCCCACAACCGGTTCGTCAGGCAGTGCCAGCAGCCGGACCGGCCGGGCTGCATGATCGGGCCGATCCACACCTGCGAACCCGACGGCCGGGCCAGCAGCCAGGGCCGCCCGGTACGCCGGTGCTCGGCGTCGATCTCCGCCAGGCGCGGGTCGAGGTAGTCGTCGCACAGCACGATGGCCAGTTCGGACGCCGTGTCGACCACTTCGATCCCGCTCGCCGCCAGCCCGCTCGCCACCTGCGAGGTGTCGACACCACGGCCGACCGCGGTCAGGCTCGCCGTCGCCGGCTTCTGACGGCCGGCCACCGCGGAGGCGTCGAGACCGCACGCGTCCCAGTACGCGAGCGCGCGTTCGTCGCCGCTCATCTCGTCCGGGACGTGGACGGTGACCAGACCCGCCTCGACCAGCCTGGCCAGCACGCCGGTGACCTGTTCGGCGCTCATCCCGTCCGGGCGGGCGGACAGGAGTCCGTCGAGGTCACGGGTCCCGTCGAGCAGGGCCGCCACCGACGCGACCTGGGCACCGCGCATCGCGATGACCCCTTGTTCGGAGAACAGATAGGCACCATTCCCCTCGCGGATCTCCGCGCGTAGATGCCGTTTGAACCCCAGGCCACCGCTGATCGAGCCGGACGTGGACGATGCCTCGCGCATGATGACCCCCAGTAGGTCGGTTCGATTCTCGAATCCTGCTCGGCGGGCTTTGCCCCGGCCAGTGCGCGATTCACGCGTCGGATATGAAAAACCCACGTTCTTCCGGGACGCACGCACGCGACAGCTGGTGGACGGCTCACTGGCCCGCGCCGGGCCGCTCTGCCACTGTCGAAGTACTGGGAATCAGGTCTCGACGCGTATCGAGCTGGAGGGCGCTTGCGATGTACACCGGATCACGAGTAGCGGACACGCACCACGGCTCGGCACCCAACCCGATTCCGGTCACGCCCGCAAGCCCCGTCCGTTTCACCCTCCTCGGCCCGCTCGAGCTCGTGCGGGACGGGATCGACTACGCGCCGACGACGCCGAAGCTGCTGCAAGTGCTCGCCATGCTGGTGATGAGCCCGGGGAAGATCGTCCCCATCGACACGATCGTGCGGGAACTGTGGGCCGACGACCCGCCGCGCAGCGTCCGCACCACCATGCACACCTACGTCTACCAGCTGCGCAAGTGCATCGAGGAGAACGAGCTCGCCCCATACGGGGAGACCATGCTGGCGACGAAACCGCCGGGGTACGTGTTCCGGATCGCCCCCGAGCAGGTGGACGTCTTCGAGTTCCAGGAGCTGCAGCAGCGGGGCCGGGAGCTGCACCTGCGGGGCGAGCACACCGAAGCGGCGAAAACCTTCCGCTCCGCGCTCGCCCTGTGGTCGGGGCCGCCGCTCGCGAACGTCCACTGTGGACCGGTGTTGTCGGCGTACTCGGTCGACCTCGTCGAGCAGCGGCGCAGCACGCTGCACCTGCGGATCGAGGCGGACATCGCGGCCGGGATGCGGCACGAGCTGATCGGTGAACTGCGGTCCCTGGTCGCCGCGAACCCGCTCGACGAGGCCCTGCACGGGCAGCTGATCCGCGTGCTCGGCCGCAGCGGGCGGCGCTCCGACGCGCTCGCCACGTACCGTCAGGTGCGCACCCGGCTCAACTACGAACTGGGCGTCGAACCCTGTGACGAACTGCAGGTACTGCACCACGACCTGCTTTCGGAGGGTGAACCCGCGTGAACACCACTACCCGCAACGGAAACGAAAGTGAGGATCGACGGATGAGCATTCGTACCTATGGACAGTTCTGCGGTCTGGCCAGGGCGCTGGAGATCATCGGCGAACGCTGGTCGCTGCTGATCGTCCGTGACCTCGTCCTCGGCCCGAAGCGGTTCACCGAACTCCAGGCCGGCCTGCCCAAGATCCCGCCGAGCACGCTGTCCGCGCGGCTCAACGAACTCGAGCAGTCCGGGGTGCTCCGCCGCCGCCTGCTCCCCCAGCTCGACGCCGCGGTGGTCTACGAACTCACCGAGTACGGCAGCGAACTCGACCAGATCGTGCTGGACCTCGGACTCTGGGGCGCGCGGTCGCTCGGCCAGCCGTCCCCCGAGGACGTCTTCACGATGGACTCGGCGATCCTCTCGCTGTACACGACCTTCCGGAGCGAGAAGGCCAAGGGCGTTCAGGTCACCTACGAACTGCGCTACCCGGGCGAGATGCTCCTGCACGCGATCGTCGAGGACGGCGCGCTGAAGGTCGCGGAGGGCGCGCACCCCGGCGCCGACGCGGTCATCGAACCGCTCGGCCCGTTCATCAAGGACCTCCTGACCGGGGACCTCACCGCCGCCGACGCGACGCGAACCGGCAAGATCCGCCTCGAAGGCGCCTTCGAATACCTCGAACTGTTCGCGGAATTGTTCCACATTCCCGCGGCTCCCAAAGTGACCGAAGGAATCGTCGTCCGCTGAGCCATACGGCGTAGTACCGCAGGTCGGATCCGGCAATCCGGAGTAACGGAAATCGTTGGTGCGCGGGATATCGTCGACATCCGTCACCGGTCGGTCTTTCGCCCTAGGAGCCCTTTCATGGCCACACTCGATTCGCGTCCGGGTCTGCTCGCCTCACTCAACGGGAAATACCACCGTGCGGCGCTCCTCACCTTCGCGGTGGTCGTCGTGGCCCACTGGGCGGAACACCTCGTCCAGGCGTTCCAGATCTACGCCCTCGGCTGGAAGACCGCGGACGCCCGCGGCGTGCTCGGGATCCCGTTCCCCAAGCTGATCAGCTCCGAATGGCTGCACTACGGCTACGCCATCGTCATGCTGATCTTCCTGTTCGCCCTGCGCAAAGGGTTCGCCGGCCGTTCGCGGCAGTGGTGGAACCTGGCGCTCGGGTTGCAGTTCTGGCACCACATCGAACACCTGCTCCTGCTGATCCAGGCGCAGACCGGCTGGCGTCTCGGCGGCGGCACCGCGCCGAGCAGCATCATCCAGCTGTTCATCCCGCGGGTGGAACTGCACCTGTTCTACAACACGATCGTCACCATCCCGATGATCATCGCGATGCTCGTGCACCGGAAGGCCCCCGCCGCGGAGCGGGAGCTGACCGGGTGCACGTGCGCGCCCGAAAGCCGGCGCGAGCTGGCGACCGCGGCGTCGTGACCAGGAGGCTCTTCGCGCTACTGGCGTTGCTGGCGGCGTGTTTCGGGGTCGCGGTGCTCACCGCGGCCCCGGCCTCGGCCCACGTCGAGCTCCTTTCCTCGAACCCCGCCGACGGCGCCCGGCTCTCTTCGGCCCCCGCCCGGGTCTCGCTCACCCTCTCGGAGAACATCGGCATCCAGCCGAACTCGATCAAGGTCGTCGACCAGCAAGGCACCGACGTGGTGGCCGGCCCGGTGTTCCAGCCGGGCGAGGTCGCCGAAGAGGTCGCCGTCGAACTCGAACCCGACCTTCCGGACGGCAGTTACCTCGTCGAGTACGCCTTCGTCTCGACCGATTCACATCCGGTGCGCGGCACGATCGCCTTCGTGATCGGCACCGGCCCCCTGATCACGTCGGCGGGCGCGGTGTCCGCCTCCACCGGGACCGACCCAGTGACCGACGCGCTGTTCACGACCTTCCGCTGGGGCTCCTTCGGGGGCGTCGCGTTGCTGGGCGGGCTGGTGTTCCTGCTGGTCTGCCGCCCGGATGGCCGCACCGACCCGTCGGCGCGGAAGCTGATCACCGCGGGCCTGTGGCTCTCGGGGGTCACGGCCGTGGCCGGGTTCCTGCTGCAAGGCCCGTACGTCGCCGGGCGAGGGGCGGGCGCGATCTTCGACCCGGCGCTGATCGAAGCGACCCTGCGGGTGGCGTACGGGAAGCTCCTGCTCCTGCGGCTGGCCGCGATCGTCGCGCTCGCCGTGATCGTGCGACGGCTGCTCGCGGGCGACCAGCCGGATCGGCTGCGCTCGCGCTACGAGAATCTCGGCATCGCCGCCGGGTTCATCGTGATGCTGAGCTTCTCCGCGACCGGGCACGCGGTGGCCGACAAGATCATGTTCCTCTCCGTCAGCGCCGACCTGGCGCATTTCGGCGCGATGGCCGTCTGGGTCGGCGGGCTGATCCAGCTGGCCGTGCTCCTGCGCGGCAGGTATTCGGCGGCCGAGGCCGAGCCGGCGCTGGCCCGGTTCCACCCGATCGCCACCCGGTCGATCGTGATCATGGTGGTCAGCGGCGCCTACCTCGGCTTCCGGCTCGTGCCGTCGGTGGAGGCGCTCTGGACGTCGGCCTACGGCATCCTCTTCCTGGTGAAGCTGGCCGGATTCGCCGCGTTGCTGCTGGTGGCGAACGTGAGCCGCAACGCCGTGCGGCGCGGGATCTCCGGCCGCGGCGGCACCGCTGTGGTGACCGCCGACCTGCGGAAACTGCGGATCAGCGTCGGGGTCGAGGTGCTGATCGTCGCCGTGGTGCTCGCGCTGGCCGCGGCGCTGTCCTCGATGTCCCCGACCGGTTGATCACCGCTCGATCTCCTCTTCCGGCGGGGCGAACGGCCCCCAGGTGAAGGCCCGGAGCCACGGCTCGGGATCGCCCAGCCAGTCCATGGCGGCGATCTGGGCCGGGCTCCGGCGCCCGGCGAGCGACCGGTAAAGATCCACGGGCGCGCCCGAGAGCACCGCGGCGACCGGCTCGGTGCCCGCGATCCAGGTCGCGCCCTCGGTCTCGATCCGCATCCCCGGCAGTCCGTGCCTGCCCAGCGAGTCCCCGAGGCCGCGGACGAGCACTTCGAATCCCCGCAGCCAGGCGGCGTGCGCCCCGGGCGGCGGAACGCCGAGCGCGTACCGGAGATCGAGCTCGTGGGTGAAGGCGTCCATCACCATGATGTCGCCGCGGCCCTTCCCGTCGCCATCGGCGGCGAGGAGGGTGTCGGCCTCGGGACCGCGTTCGAGCCAGAGCTTCAGCACTTCGGCGGCCGACGCCGTCTCCGGCACCGGGCAGGCCTCGCCACCGAACCGGGTGATCACCCGATCGCAGATCTCGGCCAGATGCGCGACCAGCTCCCGCACGGTCCACTGTGGACATGCCGGGACGGCCCGCCCGGCGGCGCCGGCGTGATCGGCGAGCAAGATCGCGAAGTTCTCTCTGACCTGCCGATATCCTTCGGCCGCTGTCGCCGTATTCCAGCCAGGGACCCGAATTCGGCTGCTCGTCACGCGGCCACCTCCAGTAGGGGTAAGCGATGGTCGTCCATTCTCCCACCGTCGCGGAGCTTCACCCTTCTTCCCGCTTGCGCGGACCGTTCACCGCAAAGACCACCCACCCGTGGCGCGTGTCGTCGCGGCTTCAGGCACACTGGTCAATGAAAGCCCCGTGTGGCAAGAGAAAGCGCCCAATGGCGACACATCGACCACTGTGGAGGTGACCAATGGAGATGCCCGGCTTCGATCTGGCGTGGCGTGGTTTCGATCGCGCGCAGGTCCGGGAATTCGTTCGCGAGGTGGAAGCCGAACTACGCCGCGTGGAAGCCGAACGAGACGAAGCCCTCCGCCGCGAGGAGAAACTGGCCGCCGAACTCACCGGCGCGCGAGAGGACATTCGCGAATTGAAGGCCTCGGTCGACCGGATCAGCCGCGTCCCGATCGCGCCGGACGCGTTGCAGGAGCGCTCGCGCCGGATGCTCGAACTCACCCGCGAGGAAGCCGAGGACATCACCGCGCGCGCCGCCGAAGAGGCCGCCAAGGCCGAGGCGGAACGGAAGCGGATCGCCGAAGACTTCGAGCTCGCCATGACGCTGCGCCGCGCGGAGGCGATGCGCGCGCTGGCCGCACGGGACGAAGCCGCGCAGGCCCGGGCGAAGAAACTGCTGGACGACGCGGCCGCGGAGAGCGAGCGCCTGGTCGCCGAAGCGCGGCAGAAGGCCGACGTGGCCCTCCGCCTGCGCGATGACGTGCTGAAACAGCTGGTCGGCTGCCGCGAAATGCTCACCGAGGCCGGTTCCGTGCTGGCCGTATCCCCCTCACCGAAACCGGAAGTCCCCGTTCAGCGCCGGAGCAAGCCCGAAGCCCGCACCGGCGCCGAAGCGGCCACGACCTAAGCGGGGTCGCCCGAGGAAAAGACCACCGGCCGGATCTCCATCGCGTTGACATGCGCGTCCGGGATCTGGCCCGCGATCTCGATCGCGCGCTCCTTGCTGTCGCATTCGACCAGGTAGAAGCCGGCCAGGTACTCCTTCGACTCCGCGAACGGGCCGTCGGTGACCACCGGGACGCCGTCACGCACCCGGACCACCGTGCTCTCCTTCGGCTCCCCCAGCGCCTGCGTCCCCAGCAGCTCGCCGCTCTCGGTGAGCTGCTTCATGAAAGGGTCGATGCGGGCGACCACCTCGTCGCGCTCCTTCTCGGGGAGTGCGTCCCAGGCGGCAGGGTTCATGGTGATCATGATCATGTACTTCATCGGTGTTCCTCCTGGTCGTCCGGCGGCCGGTGCCCGGCCGCTCACGGGGAAGTCGGAGCCGCCGGATCGTCCTCGACATCCTGGCATCCTGGAATTCCACCTCCCCACGCATATACGCGGGGAGGGTATAGTGGTCGACGACGGCGAACGACGAGAGAACGGGTGCGGAATGACGGGCTACGGCACCGAGCGGGAGGCCTATCTCAAGCGCCTGCGCCGGATCGAAGGACAGATCCGCGGCTTGCAGCGGATGGTCGAAGAGGACAAGTACTGCATCGACATCCTCACCCAGGTGTCCGCGGCCACGAAGGCGCTGCAGTCGTTCTCGCTCGAACTGCTGGACGAGCACCTCGCCACCTGCGTGGTCCACGCCGCCGCAGCGGGCGGTGAGGAGGCCGACCTCAAGGTCCGGGAGGCGTCCGACGCCATCGCCCGGCTGGTCCGGTCCTGAAGCGTCGCAGCCGCAGGCTGTTGGTGACGACGAACACCGAGGAGAACGCCATCGCGGCCCCCGCGATCATGGGGTTGAGCAGGCCGAGCGCGGCCAGCGGCAGCGCGGCGACGTTGTAGGCGAACGCCCAGAACAGGTTGCCCTTGATCGTGGCGAGGGTGCGGCGCGACAGCCGGATGGCGTCCGCGGCCGCGCGCAGGTCGCCGCGTACCAGCGTCAGGTCACCGGCCTCGATCGCGGCGTCCGTCCCGGTCCCCATCGAGAGGCCGAGGTCTGCCTGCGCGAGCGCGGCCGCGTCGTTGACGCCGTCGCCGACCATGGCGACCACGCGGCCTTCGGCCTGCAGCCGCTTGACGACGTCGACCTTCTCGTCGGGCAGCACCTCCGCGATCACCTCGTCGATCCCCACCTCGGCGGCGACGGCCTTCGCGGATCCGGTGTTGTCGCCGGTCAGCAGGACAGGGCGGAGCCCGAGCGCTTTCAGTTCCGCCACGGCCTTCGCCGACGTCGGCTTGACCGTGTCGGCGACGACGACCACACCGCGCGTCTCGCCGTCCCAAGCGACGACGACCGCGGTCGCGCCACGGTCCTCGGCGGCCCTCTTGACCTGGGAATACTCGTCGCCGAACGTGATGCCGTGCTGGTCGAGGAGCGCCGGCCGCCCCGCCAGGACGGTCTTGCCGTCGACGTCGCCGATGACGCCCAGACCCTCGACGTTGCGGAAGCCGTCGACCGGCGGCAGCTCACCCAGCCGCTCTTCGGCGGCCTCGACGATCGCGCGGGCGATCGGATGCTCGGAAGCGTGCTCGACCGCCGCGGCGAGCCGCAGCACCTCGGTCTCGTCGTCGCCGTAAAGGTCGGTGAGGCTCATCTTCCCGGCGGTCACCGTGCCGGTCTTGTCCAGGACGACGGTGTCGACGGCGCGAGTGGACTCGAGCACCTCGGGCCCCTTGATGAGGATGCCCAGCTGCGCCCCGCGACCGGTGCCGACCAGCAGCGCCGTCGGCGTGGCCAGCCCGAGCGCGCACGGGCAGGCGATGATCAGGACCGCGACGGCGGCGGTGAAGGCGGCGTCGGCCCCGCTACCCGCGCCAAGCCAGAAGCCGAGCGTGCCGACCGCGAGCGCGATCACCACCGGGACGAACACGGCCGACACCCGGTCGGCGAGCCGCTGGACCCGCGCCTTGCCGTTCTGCGCGTCCTCGACCAGCCGTGCCATCTGCGCGAGCCGCGTGTCGGCGCCGATCCGGGTGGCGCGGACGACGAGCCGTCCGCTCGCGTTGACCGTCCCGCCGACGACGGCGTCACCGCTGGTCACCTCGACCGGGACGGCTTCACCCGTCAGCATGCTCAGGTCGACGGCCGAGCCACCGTCGGTCACGACACCGTCGGTGGCGATCTTCTCCCCCGGCCGCACGACGAACTCGTCGCCCGTCTTCAGCGCACCGATCGGGACCCGGCTTTCGGTGCCGTCCTTCAGGAGCGCGACGTTCTTCGCGCCGAGGTCGAGCAACGCCCGCAACGCGGCGCCGGAGCGGCGCTTGGACCGGGCCTCGAAGTAGCGACCCGCGAGGAGGAACGTCGTCACCCCGGCGGCGACCTCGAGGTAAAGGTTGCCCGCGCCGGACCCGCGCTGCATGGTCAGCTCGAAGCCGTGCCGCATGCCGGGTACCCCGGCGGCGCCGAACAGTAGGGCGTACAGCGACCAGAGCGTCGCGGCGACGACGCCGAGCGAAATCAGGGTGTCCATGGTGGCGGCGCCGTGGCGGAGGTTCGTCCAGGCGGGCCGGTGGAACGGCCACGCGCCCCAGGTGACGACCGGCGCGGCCAGCACCAGCGAGACCCACTGCCAATAGGTGAACTGCCAGGCCGGGACCATCGCCAGCACGATCACCGGCACGGCGAGCACGGCTGAAACGACGAGCCGCGTACGAAGCGCGCCTGTCTCGTCTTCGTCTTCGTCGGGCTTGGGCGGCTGGGCCGTGTAGCCGGCGGACTCGACGACACCGACGAGATCTTCGACCGACAGCGCGGCGGGGAAGTCGACCTGCGCCTTCTCGGTGGCGTAATTGACCGAGGCGGAGACGCCGTCGACCTTGTTCAGCTTGCGCTCGACCCGAGCGGCGCAGGACGCGCAGGTCATCCCACCGATGGCCAGCTCAACCCGCTGGGAGGTCGCGGCGCTCACGGCGTGCCTCCCGGATGGTGTCCGTGATGCTCGCTAGCCGGCGCCGGCGAGGGCGGCGGCTCGTCCAGCGGCCCGACGGCGGAACCGATCGCCCAGGCGACGGCGAACACCGCGACCAGAGCCGCGGCGAACGCCGACACCTTGACGGCGGTGCTCACGAGACGAGCTGGTAACCGGCCTCGGTGACGGCCGCGTCGACGGCCTGGACGTCCAGGGGCGCGTCGCTGGTGACGGTGACCTTGCCGCTGGCGACGTCCACGTTCACGGCGCTGACGCCCGCGATCCCGCTGACCTCCTCGGTCACGGAGGAGGCGCAGTGCCCGCAGGACATGCCCTTGACGGTGTAGGTGGTTTCGGCCATCGGTACGAACTCCTCTACAGGACAGGTGGAGCGATCAGTTCCTTTATACCCCGTGGGGGTAGGGGTGTGCACAGAGGGTGCGGGGACACTGCGGAAATGAGGAAGATCTCCGCCATCGGCATCGGCGCCGGCGACCCGGAACACCTGACCGTCCAGGCCGTCCGGCGACTGAACGAGACCGATGTGTTCTTCGTCCTCGACAAGGGCTCGGAGAAGCAAGACCTGACGGCTCTGCGCCAGGAGATCCTCGACCGGTTCGTCGAACGGCCCGGCTACCGCGTCGTCCGGGCACCGGACCCCGAACGCGACCGTACTCCGGACGACTACCGGAAGGCCGTCGCCGACTGGCACCGGCTCCGGACCGACGTCTACGAGAACATGATCGCTTCCCTGGGCCCCGACGAGCGTGGCGCGTTCCTCGTATGGGGCGACCCCGCCCTCTACGACTCGACCCTGACTCTGCTGGACGCCGTGCTCACCAGGGGGAACGTCGAGTTCGAGTACGACGTCATCCCGGGCGTGAGCAGCGTGGCCGCACTGACGTCCCGGCATCGGACCACGATGAACCAGATCGGCCGCCCGGTCCTGGTCACGACCGGCCGCCGTCTCGAAGCCGGCTGGCCCGCGGACGTCGACGACGTCTTCGTGATGCTGGACGCGAACTGCACGTTCTCCCAGTTCGCCGACACGGGCCTGGAGATCTACTGGGGCGCGTACCTCGGGACGCCCGACGAGCTCCTGCTCTCCGGCCCCCTGACCGCCGGCCTCGCCGCGGAGATCCGCTCAGTCCGCACCTCTGCGCGGTCCCGCAAGGGCTGGATCATGGACATCTACCACCTACGCCGCCCAGGCCCCTCCCGCATTTAGTCCTCTAAATGCGTTCGCTCCCCTCCACCTCTCCCGTGCCCGGCCCTCTCCCACGTCCCCAACCCCGTCACTCGCGTGCCTGAATCCGCCACTCGCGTGATCAGAGCCGTAACTCGCGTGATGGGGCCCGTCATTCGCGTGTCCAGGGCCGTCATTCGTGTGATCAGGGGGACGACGCGCGTGTTTGTGTGGACGACACGCGTGATCGGACGGACGACACGGCGCATGGCCCCGGGCAACATCGTGTCGTCCGTCTGATCACGCGTGTCGTCCGTCTGATCACGCGAGTTACGGCCCTGGACACGCGAGTTACGTGTCAGGTCACGTGTGTGGCGGGTGTGGTCGCGTGGGTGGCGGGTGTGGGTATGGAGAAAGGGTCCAGGCCCCGGGAGAACTCGTGGTTCTCGACCGGGGCCTGGACCCTTCTTTTAATGTTAGTCCGGCGGTGTCCTACTCTCCCACAACCCTTCGGTTGCAGTACCATCGGCGCTGTCAGGCTTAGCTTCCGGGTTCGGAATGGGACCGGGC